>JBGAWP010000022.1:0-53901 GCA_044227505.1 Chitinophagales bacterium
TGCTCATGAAGGTATAGAAGCAATGCTTTTCGATTATCATTATCTTGGTTCATATTTAAATGATAAAGGTATTATAAATTACGATTTTTCAACTTTTTGTCCCCCATTAGTACCCCACCCCCTCAAAACCCTTACAAATCAAGCCTTCTTACTTTATGTATTGGTATATGATATACACATAATTCACTATCCAAAGAATTCTGAAGCTGTTTTGTGGACCTGAATATTCGGTTGTACAGGTTTTTCAAAGAAATTCAATTACTTTACCTAAATTCGTGAATTAAAATTTTACCTCTATGGAAGATGCTATTTACTGGTTAGGCCGTCTTGCTTTAATAGGTTTAGGAATTTGGCTTATATTTTACTTTGAAGAAATAAAAAGTGCACGTAAGATTGAAAGAGCTGAATTATGGAAATTTTATTTCAAAAATTCCGATAAGTTTAAGAAGCTTGTTTCTGAAACTGGTAACCTTAGCCTTGAAAATAAAAAACAACTTGATAAGATATTCCGTGACCTGTCGAAAGATGTCGAAGAACAAAAGTTAATAAAGCATAAAATTGACATTGATATATTAAATGAAAAAAGGAAGGAAGCAAATGTTAATAAAAGAAATTATTTTGGGTACCAATATAATCAAATAATTTCCCATATTTGGGCTTACAGAAAACCTTTGACCGTTGAAGTAATTCAACAAATTATTACTAAGTTTCACTCAAGTGAAAAGAGTGAAGAAATATTTCGGGTGTTAATCGATAATCAATTAATAAGGAAAACTAATGAAAAATTCGAAGTAAGTATTGAAGAAATTTTCCATCCTTTTGAAATTGATCAAAATGGAAATACTAAAGTAATTTTTAGTAAAAAAAACATTAATCTTCAGTATGCTGAATTAATGTAACGCTATAAATTATCATTCTAAATTATTTGTCCTTTCATTGTACATCAAATATTGTAGTTACCCACATCGCGATTTTAAATCATTATTATTTGTCCTCTTCCCGTCGTTATTAAATTTGTAGAACTCCAAAATCGCCCAGCGTCTTTTATTACCTTATAATAATTCCCATACTCATCTCTTATGGAATCAGGAAAGAAATTTAAAAATCATAAGTGGCGCAATGTTTGCAAATCTATGGTAAAAAGTTATACTTTAAAAAACAAATATTTTGTTTTAAAATTGGATTTTTAAAAGAAATTTTCATTATTAGTAAAAAGTTTGGAATAATAGGAGTTGAGTTATCTCGCGACCAAAATTTTAATGTCTCACGTTTAGGGTAAAACGTATTTGCGAAAACATTTGATGAAATGGAATCTTCCCTAGTGATTCAGAGACAGAGTTAATCAAATAATAATAAGACTTAATTAATCCTTTTGCCATCTAAATCAAATTCATCAATGAAATTTATCATCGCCCTCAAGTACCTAAGTTCGAAGGAATTTTCATGATAATTGTCCTCATATAATTGATTTAAATAATCAATTTGATCTGCAATTTCCTCCAAAGACTCATTATTATTTAGTCGCATTATTAGTCGATTTCTAAAATCATTTTGTGCTGTTTCCTCAACTGGAAGAATGAACAAAATTGCACAATGTATTTCATTAATCTCGGGATGTTTATTTTTTGCTATTTGAGCTTCATTTAGAGTCATAATTTTTTTGTGCAAATTTATTGTAAAACTGTATAGTTTTTGTTCTTATCCCACGATTGACCTACACCAACTACCTCATTCAAATCTTTCCACTTCACATTCTTTATTGAAAGTAACCTTCCAAATTCCACCCACACACAAAATCCTCCAAAACCACAACCCTCGCCCTTAAATTTACGGCAAATGCCCAAATGACCTTCATCCTATAAAAATTTAGTTTTATACTTGCATTATTAAAACTCGCACCATGAATGATATCCAAACCCTCACCAACGCCTTAATCTCCTTTAGGGATGATCGTGACTGGGCTCAATTTCACAATCCAAAGGATCTTGCGTTGGCCATAAGTATAGAGGCGGGAGAGCTTTTGGAACTATTTCTTTGGAAGGATGCAGCAGATGTATCGGTGGAAAAATTAAAAGGTGAGTTGGCTGATGTGCTTTCTTTCAGCTTTTTGCTGGCTCATAAACTCAAATTGGATGTGGGTGAAATTGTAATGGCGAAAATTAAAGAAAATGATGAAAAGTATCCTGTTGAAAAGGCAAAAGGTAACGCCACTAAATATACTGACCTATGATCGTATATCACAAAACGAAAATGGAATTTCTGAAGGACGTCGAAAGCGGATTAATTGCTGATCTAGTTGCGGAGGCTTTGGAAAAATTATTTTTAAGAAAAACAGGCAGACCGGAATATAAAAGTTGGGAAAATTCCCTTGAAAAAATGTATCATGTTCTAAATGATGAAGCAATTCCACATGATTCCGGAATTGCTATAGAATATAATATTCCCCGAACAAGTAATAGGATAGATATGCTAATATCGGGGTATGATAAAGATGAAAATGGCAGTTTAATTGTTGTTGAACTTAAACAATGGAATAAAGTGAAAGTTCTTCAAATGGACGGCATGGTTGGAACGTGGTTTCAGCATGGGTATTCCGAACATGTACACCCAAGTTATCAAGCATGGTCTTATGCTTCTTTTTTGGAGGGGTATAACACATACATATATACCAACAAAGTAGGTATAATATGCACAATTATAGATTGGATGGAGAAATAAATAATTTGGTTTACGATGAGTATATTAAAAAAGCACCTTTGTATTGTAAAGGCCAAGGAGAGGAATTAAAGAGCTTCATTAAACAGAAAATTAAAACCGGAGATAAAAAAATGTTCTTTATGAAGTTGAAAATAGTGAATTAAAACCTTCAAAAATATTGGCTGAAACATTAGACAGTCTATTAAAAGGGAATAAAGAATTTATTTTAATTGATGATCAAAAAATCGTCTATGAGAAAGCACTCGATTTAATACATCAATCAACAAAAAAGAAAAAAAAGGTATTAATAGTACATGGTGGTCCTGGAACAGGTAAATCTGTCGTTGCAATAAATCTCCTTGTAAAAATGATCAGTGAAAGGCAGATGGCTCAATACGTCACTAAAAATGCTGCTCCAAGAGCAGTTTTTTCAGATAGCTTACTCGGAAATTATAAGAAAAACTATGTAGGAGGTTTGTTTAAGGGTTCAGGTGGTTATTATGAATTAAAATCTAATGTTTACAAAACGCTGATAGTTGATGAAGCACACAGACTCAATGAATTTAGTGGTTTATATGAAAATTTGGGTGAAAATCAAGTAAAAGAATTGATCAACTCTGCTGAAAGCACTGTATTTTTTCTTGATGAAGATCAAAAAGTTACATTAAAGGATATTGGAACTGAAGATGAGATCAAAAAATGGGCGAAATTTTATAATGCGGAGGTTGAGGTATTTGAATTAAAGTCACAATTCAGATGCGGAGGATCAAATGCCTACCTATCTTGGTTGGATAATACTCTTCAAGTTAGAGAAACAGCTAATATTATTTTAAATCAAAGTGAATATGAATTTAAGATCTTTGATAACCCTAATTCCTTATTTAAGGCAATTTACGAAAAAAATAAAAAAAGGAATAGTGCCAGATTGGTTGCTGGATATTGTTGGGATTGGATAAGTAAAAAGAATCCGGCATTAATGGATATTGAATTTCCACAATTTAAATTTTCAAAGCAATGGAATTTAGCTACGGATGGTTGTTTATATATTAATTCACCAAATTCAGTGCACCAAATTGGTTGCATTCATACCTGCCAAGGTCTTGAAGTGGAATATATTGGAGTAATAATTGGTGAGGATATGGTTGTAAGAAACGGCGAAATTATAATCGATCCAACTAAAAGGGCAAAAACTGACAGATCAATTAGAGGCTGGAAAAATATTATTAAAGGAGATAAGGTTGGAGGCATGGAAACATTAAATGCTTTAGTTAAAAATACTTATCGAACTCTGATGACAAGAGGCATAAAAGGATGTTATATATATTGTGTAGATAAGGAAACGGAAGAATGGATTAGATCACGATTGGAACACCAAATTGTCTGAAAAAAATAAGATTATTATTTACAGTTTTTTTTTAAATAAGGTATTATCTTGAAATGATTTGCGTTATTGAAGGAAATAACCCACATCCAAATCCTTTATATTTTAACATCATTTCTCATTTCCTTTCCCCAACATTCCCTACCTTCAACCCCTCATTTAATTCTACCTTATGCACGTTACAAAAATCAGAATCATCCTTTTTTTAATTGTCATTTTTATTCCCAGTGAAATTTTTACACAAACACTTCCACAACCTATTTTTCGGGATGGCGAAGCGCAAATTGTCCCTGAATTTAGTGACAGGGAAACCTGGATAAAAGAGGAACTTTGGGTGGAAACGAATTTTGATACAGATGGGGATGGACGGATGGATAGAATGCATACTTTTATTACGCGTCCGGGTCAAACGGCATCGGGAAATTTGAAATTGCCGGTGGTGTATACTACAAGCCCTTATTACGGACTTAAACTCTGGGCTCTATTGGGTTTGTTTGATAATAACAGGTTTTGGAATGTTAAAAGCGAACTTGGTGAATTGCCGAAAATGCATAAACATGGCAGATTGGGCACAGGAGATAAATGGCCATTTATGTCATTTTATATGAATACCACCTGGGTGCCCAGAGGTTATGTTATGGTGTATTCTTCCTCTCCCGGAACCGGATTATCTGATGGAGCTCCAACGGTAGGTGGGGATAATGAAGCATTGGCACCAAAGGCAGTTATCGACTGGTTGTGCGGACGAGGAAAAGCATTTACTACGAGAACAGGCAATGAGGAAGTGAAAGCATTTTGGTGCAGCGGGAAGGTTGGTATGACAGGCACTTCCTATGATGGAACTTTATGTATTGCTGCGGCAACAACCGGTGTGCAAGGACTCGAGGCAATTATTCCGGTAGCACCTGTTACTTCGTTTTATCATTATTATCGTTCTAATGGTTTAGTAAGATCTCCCGGTGGATATTTGGGAGAAGATGTGGATGTATTATATGATTTTATTAATTGCGGAGAAAAATCAAAACGCAAATATATTACAGCAGTTTATCGGGATAGTATTTTAGTTAAAAATCAGGATCGCATTACAGGTGATTATAATGATTTTTGGGCTTCAAGAGATTATTTATCAAAAATTGATAATATGCATGCCGCCATGATAATGGCACATGGGTTTAATGACTGGAATGTGATGCCTGAACAAAGTTATCGTTTTTATCTCGCTGCAAAAGAAAAGGGTTTACCGGTGCAATTGTATTATCATCAAAACAGCCATGGAGGAGACCCACCTTTTTCGATGATGAACAGATGGTTCACACATTATTTATTCGGTATTGAAAACGGCGTAGAAAATGATGCAAAGGTGCAAATTGTAAGAGAACACGAAACAACACCAACAGCTTATAGTGAATACCCTGATAAAAATGCAATGGATGTAAAATTCTTTCTGCAAAATGGTAATAATAATAATGGTGCTTTGTCATTACAACCATTGAAGGGAAATGTACCTGATACTTTAAAAGATGATTATCATTATACAGGTGCAGAATTATCCGGTGAAAAATACAACGAACACAGATTATTATTTGTTTCTCCAACACTAAAACAAGATATCAGAATTTCAGGTATTCCTCAAGTTACTATTCGTTTGTCATCAAACAAGGCTGCGGCAAACTTATCGGTTTGGTTGGTTGCATTACCTTGGGAAGATGAAAAGGAAACGGAAGTATATGATAATATTATCACACGAGGTTGGGCCGATCCGCAGAATTTTAATTCTTTATCAAAAGGTACAATTTTACAGAAGGATACCTATTATCAAGTGACATTTGATCTAATGCCCGATGATCAGATAATACCTGCGGGTAAACAAATTGGTTTAATGATATTTTCCTCCGATAAAGAATTTACCTTATGGCCTAAACCCGGTACGGAATTAACAATTGACCTTCTTAATTCGAATATTTCGATTCCAATAGTTGGTGGTCAAAATGCTTATGAGCAAGCTGTTTCCGGACAGTAAAAATGAAGGTGGATATTAATTGATCATCATTATTATTTGAGGGAATATTTGTTTTTGTAAAATTGAACTACAGTGGGAAGCATATTTTTCAACGAAATACAAATAAATCAACTGATTTATTATTAAGGTCATAGCTTATTAGAAACCGGAGTATTACTTTTTGGTATCAAAAATGCATTGTTTTATAATAATTATAGAACTTGATTGACAAGTAGATTTATTTTTTTCATATTAATCAGAATATCCTTATATTCGTTCAATGAAATCCTTCACCTTTCTACTCTTTATTTTCCTAATTTCCTCGCTCCCTGCGCAAACCGTGGCTACCATCAACGCACCTAACATGCGCTACCAGCTCACTTCTCCGCCGGGATGGTATTTTTTTCAATCGGCGTATGAAACGGGACGAATTAGTTTGTTAATTCCTGATGGGGAGACTAAAGAAAGTAGTAAGAGATTTATTTATGCGCTCGATGTGCCTTATGAAAAAGATTATGAAACTGTGCAGCAGGTGTTGCAGGGTGATTTGGATGGCAGCAATAACTCCGGAGTTTATGTTGAAGTATTGCACGATTCTACTATTATTCTCAGCAGCGGCCAGGAAGCCCGAATTATTTATTTCTCTCCTTTCTTAATGAAAGGCGAATTGAACTGGCAGGCCAATGCCTATATTGGCAACGGAACAGGTTGCCTTAAGATCAGTTTGGCAACTTCAGGAGAAGGTACTTTCGCAAAACATATTCCTGATTTTGAATTCGTGGTGAAGTCTTATGTATTTCTGGAATCGTGGGGGATGAAAAAATGAAGGAATGAAGGACGATGACCTCACAGGTTTCGGAAACCTGTGCAGGTCTGAGGGGAGGTGAAGAAAATTAAGAATGATCGAGGTTCGCAGGAAAATAATGGAATACTAAATTGACGTAAATTATTTAAGTATGAACACTACCTATTTTTTTCTTTCACAAATTTTACAATTTCATCCCCAATTTTTTTTCCCATATCAAGTCCCGTAGTATTATCAATATCAAAATGAATTCCACCATAAAATCTGCTCATGGCACATTCGTTTGCGATGGTTTCAAAATAGTCTTTGTCTGCGGGAAATAAATAGCTCAATACAGTTGCAGCGGATGCTGCGGTAGTAGCATGTCCGGATGGATAACCGGGAAAGTTGGGAGTGCGGAGCAAAGGAACAAAGGTTGGATCTGCGAGAATTGGTCGTGTTGCCCAATATGTAAATTTTGCATCCCATGCCGAAACCTGTCCTTCATACAAAGAAATAAACAACAAGGAATAAATTCTTGCGGTAGCAATGGGATCTTTATCCAATTCGTATTCAAAGATTTTTTTATTCACTACTTCGAGTAATAATTTTGACATTGCACCGGCATAATAATATGCAGTTTTGTCTGTATCAAAAGTATGTTTTATTGCTTTTAATTTTTCCATTTCTGCTGCAACAAAATTTTCATCGGGTGCTGCAGGACGAAACTGACTACCAGAGGTTAGTACCCATGTTTTCCATTTCCCGAATGTAGGAACTCCAGGATTTTCTCCGTACCATTTTCCTTCCTCTTTCGGAATTATGCCATCCCATTTCAGATCAGAACCGTCATGTTTTGCATATTCAATAAATTGGGAAGAAATAAAAATTCCCAATGTATTTCCGGCATCGATATCGGCGTTGTAATGAATTCCGGAATTTAAAACAGCATCATTTGCTTCCTTTAATTTTTGTGTTATAGCAAGTGAGTCGGTAGGGAAGAAATAGGTTAGCATCTTTGCATAAATGGTAGCAGTTACACTGTATTCAGACGGAAAGGAATAACTTGAAATATCATCGATCAAAGGTTGAAGACCGGATGCATATACTTCCGGTCTATTAATTTTCAAACTGTCTTTATATTTCCAGGTGACCAACATAGCATCATATACTGCGTTATTCAATAATGATAAATACCGATTGCTTTCGAGCATGCGCTTGTTCTTTTCAATTAGTGTAATGGTAAATTCATTCCACCTGTAAGAAGGTGAGCCTGCGGACCAATATTTTATTTTTTCAATTTCTTCTTCTGTTAAATTTTCTGTTTTTTGTTTGATCGCTGCAGCGTCAGTTGCAAGTGCCGATTCCGTAGGAGGTATCAAAATTGGTAATGCTTTGCTTTCTATCAACCAGGTAGTTTTTTCAACTGTGGTGAAATTGTTTTGACCCGCAACAAGGTTAGTGGTGAAAACAAGGGAAAAATAAATTAGTAAACGCATAAAATAAATTTTAAATGGATCGGGTTCTCATTAAATATACTTTTCAAAAGTAATGCATAGTGGACACTTTTCCGTTTCCGGATTCTTTGAGCTCAAAAATATAGTATTTTGAGCTCAAATTTCAGAAATTATGATCATGAATCTAAAAACCTGTATTAATATCTTAATTAATCAGTATAAATGCTCATAAACTACTTATAAAAAAAAGAGGTTGCCAAAACAGCAACCTCTTTTTATCAAGTTAATATTTATTTTATTTTGCAATCACCATCTGCTTTGTGGCAATTGTATTTCCATTGACAATTAAAGTATAGGAATAGGTGCCACCGCTGAGTAATCCTGCTTCGATATCGAGCTGCGTTTCTCCGCAGGAAACGGGAATAACGCGGGCTATTCTTCCGGTAGAAATTTCATTAAATACGATGCTGGCATCCGTGCAATCTTTTGGAATACGGAATGGGATAATAGTGGAATTTTCAAATGGATTAGGAATATTTTGACCCAATAATGCATCCCTGTTTGAACTTTCTAAACTCATCCTTACCAAACCGTCACTTGAATTAGATTTATCGCTCGTAAGTAGCATTTCAAGGTCGGTAATTTTTTGAGTTAGCGCATCAATTTGTTTTTGCTGATTTTGAATAATTGCATCCTGTGATTTATTTTCTTCTTCATCGCTTGTATTTTTTGCATCCAATTCCTGAACTGCTTTCACCAATGGCACAACAAATTCCGCATATCGCAATCCATACAACGAATTTTCATTTTCCGGTTTATCAACCCCTGAAAAATCATATCCTATTTTATTAGCCGCAGCTTCCACATCTTGTGCAATAAATCCGGTATATATGGTTTTGGATTTTTCTTCTTTTGCTTTTTTATTTAGTGAAGAGTTGGAATTTTCTATTACATCACCTGAATTATCTTCTTTCAGAAATTCACTGATTCCATTAACATCCAAATTATAAGTAACAGGTTTTAATGCATTAATAAATTCGAGCCCCGGAACATTTTCCTGAATATTCTTTTTATATCTGCTGTCGCTGATATTCGTCCAGTTGGCATATCCACCAATACTTGTTACAGTTGAGCTTCCAATTCTTGCCTGATTGTTTGCGGTTATGCGACTCGCACTCCCTACCGCGGTGCTATTTGTTAAGTCGGTGTCATCAGGCTGGTCGGCATCATATCCTAAATAAGTGCAAAATGTACTATTGTCATTTACACTCGCCGCAGAATGTCCGTATGCGCTGTTGTAGGAACCGATGGAATTAGAATATAATGCAATATTACCGGTTGCAGTATTATAATTTCCGGTTGTGTTATTGATCAATGATTCGTTTCCTAAAGCAGTATTGAAATTACCGGTGGTATTATCAAACATAGATTGGAAGCCTATTGCAGTATTATTTGTTCCGGTTGAATTGGTGCGCATTGCATCATTTCCTGTTGCAGTATTTTGTGTACCGGTAGTATTATTATACATTGTTTGATGCCCAACGGAAACGTTGCTGTTTCCTGTGCTATTTGTATAAAGAGAATTATTTCCAATTGCAGTATTATAATTTCCATCAGTGTTATTATATAGTGATTGATGGCCGTTTGCAGTATTGTAATCACCATATAAATTATTATACATAGCATCGTATCCACTTGCCGTATTATTAAATCCGGTTGTGTTAGAATTTAATGCCTGCGCGCCAACAGCAGTATTTTTAAATCCAGATGTATTGGATGTAAGGGATTTATATCCATAAGCCGAATTGCCATATCCCTGTGTGTTAAATAACATTGATTTAAATCCGGTAGCCGTGTTATAATATCCGATATTATTTTCATACAATGCTTTTGAACCAACTGCCGTATTGCCATTTCCTTGTAAAATACCTCCCGCGCCTATTCCATTGTTATATAAAGCAGAGTCGCCAATTGCAACAGTGTTGTTGATAGTAGTATTTGAATATAATGCACTTTGGCCAACAGCCACATTATTTGATCCTGAAGTATTTAATTGCATAACTTTATAACCAACAGCCACATTTCCATTTCCAGTGCCATTTGAATATAAAGCAGTTTCACCCAACGCAACATTTTTAGCGCCTGTAGTATTTGTGTAAAGTGATTGGTTACCAAACCCGGCGTTTGTTGCAGCGGTATTTGAATTTCCTGCATTACTGCCTGTAAATACGGAACCACCATTATTATTGATATAGTTTACATCGTCAATATAAATACTTTCATCAGTATATATATTATTCCAGGAATTGGCAATATTGCCAAGTTGGAGTATATTATTGGCATTTGGCAATAATGATTGGTTAATTGCAGTTGTTGTTAAATTGGATAATCCAAGATTTGCATCATCAGCAGGATTTAAATCTCCGGTATTTGAAATTACAGTATCGGTAATATTAATTCCGGCTCCTGCACTATAGGTAGTATTTTCATCTGTGGATGAAATCACAAAATCGGGATAAGTACCGGAAATAGTTGTAGCTCCATCTTCGGTTAATGTAACAAGTTGATCAGGAGCAATATTGGAAATTATTGTTCCTGTTACATCAATACCGGTACCGGCTGTATAAATCGTGTTGAGATCCGTAGAATTAATAGTAAAATTTGGATAGGTTCCGCTAACAACTGTGGCACCGGTTCCTATTAATGTAACTATTTGATCAGGTGATGTATTATTGATCATGCTTCCGGTGATATTGATTCCGGTTCCCGCTAAATAATTTATTCCAATATCAGACGCCCATCCTAAATTGCCGGCGCCATCTGTTTTTAAATATTGTCCGGTTGTTCCGTCGGTAGCAGGAAGAACCCAATTTTTATTATTGGAAATGTTATCGGGTGCTTTAAATCCGACATAATTCACACCATTTGCTGCTAGTTCCTGAAAACGCAGGCTTCCTGTGTTTCCTGTTAATATGCCGTATGGATTTATTTTTATGGCAGCGGCATTTGTTGAAGTTACTTCCAATGCCGCGTTTGGTGTTGTTGTTGAACCAATTGCTAAAAAACCTTTAATATAGGCATTGCCATTTCCGCCCTGCCAAAATACAGGAGCTCCCGTGCCATCGCGGAATTCATATCGGCTATTGGTCGAACTGAAAACTAACCCGAAATTCGGATTACCCTGAAAACGAAATGCAAATCTATCGCCCCCAACCAGGTAATCTGCATTACCGGTAAAACTCAGGTCGCCATCGGCTGCAAAGCGCGCGTAGTCTGCTATTCCGCCTAATTGAGTTATGCCGCCATTTACCTGAAATAATTGTGTTGGGGTAAAGGTTCCAACACCAACATTTCCAGTAGTTGGAAATGTATTTGTTTGTGCTATTAACGAAACACTGGTCGTTAGATAGCAAACAACGAGGAGTAATTGTTTCATATCTTTTGTTTTGTTTAAATAAAATTGCAGATAAAGATAATTGATAAATTGTTAAATATTGATCGTAAATATCGAATCTGACCCGTTTGAAAGCTAATTGTTAATTTCCTTAAAGAATCATGAATAAACCACATAAAAAGTAGTGGGTTTTAATATAGGAAAGTATAAAAAGGGAAGACATATTTCGAAAAGTAATATTACGCAATACTCAAAAGGAAAGCATTTTTAATTTTTTACATATCCTGCATTCACAACTTATTCTGCCATGCAATTTTGCCGTCATTTATACTTATGCATACCAGACTCTCATCTATCACAACAAATAATTTCCCGCCTTCTATAATATAATCTTTCAACTCTCCCTTTGGAAGTTGAGCTGACGAAAGCACCCATTGTTGTTCAAGCGCATAATTAAAACACTCCAAAGTAATATTATCCCGGTCCATATTATCATACCCAAATAACACAAATATTTTTTCCTCTGGAAGATTTGCAAGAATTAATCCGTCTATCCAATATTTATCTGTTAATACATTAGTGCCATTCAGAAATAATTTTTTTTGAATTTCTCCGGTTAAATTAAATTGAAGATCAGACGGAAAATTTATTATTGTATTATCATCTTCCCAACGAAATGTTATTTCAGATTTTTTATTGTTTGTAAATGGATCTAATAATATATCTGAACCATCTTCTCTTATCACTTTTATTTTATTTATAGCAAAATCAACCTGAAATGAATTTATTCCTTTGATTTTACTTTGCTCATCCAAATTTTTCAATAAATCGATATCAATTTTGGGTTTACTTCCATCCGATAAATTAATTCCATCCACTCTATTATATCTTGGGTTGTCAATCCATAAAATATTATTTATCAATTGCCAATTCCGGTTATTAAAATCACGAGGCAATAAACTGCGGTTATATTCATTACCACTATTTTTATCAAAATAATGAAGTCTGTAAACTTTATAGGTAGAACGCCCATTATGGTTCATAGAGCTTATAACATATAAAGATGAATCATTACTCGCAAAAATTTGTGGGGAATTATCGGCATATCCATATTGTTCTGCACAAATGCCTAGTATCGGAACGGTGAGTAATGCCGGTATAACAACAAAAGCGGGAAGTACATATTGTATTTTGTTAAATACGCTCGAGGCCTTGAATAAATGTGAAAATAATCTTCTAAAAAATATAAAGTAGAATATTACAAAAAGAATAGGAATTGCAACTGCAAGTAAAAGCACTTTCGATACAAGATAATCAAAAAGCTCTAAGTTGTTTGCAGCAAGCATCATCATAAAATGAATCAAAAAAGGCTTTAATTTATATAACCGGTAAAAAGTCAATAAAATTTCAAGCGAAATAAAATCGCACGCATTTATTCCTGCCTATATTTCACCGTTTCAGGATTTATTTATAGGTCTCAAAAATTTCACCGGTTAAAACTTCCTATCAATTGGTCAAAGGACTATTCGCATCACAAACCGGCGGACAAATATTGGATCCATTGCGGCCTGTGGTATATATTGCTTCAGTATTGTCCTGGCCATCATCTGTAATACCCACTACTATAGAAACAGCTGTACCAACCGAGTCTTTACCATAATACATCCTGAATGCCGAGGTGTTTGGATTTGTGCGTGCAACATTGTTCATCGCCTCCAGTTGACCAGACTCAATTCTTAATCCATTGATGCCTGATTCTGCCGCTTCCGGACTATTCCTGTAATTACTGATATTGGCTCTGGCCTCTGTTTGAGATACAGGTCTTGATTTATCATCACCCGCAGGTGCAAGCGACATCATCAATAAGGCAGTGGGAACAATTGTGCTGATCGTTAACAAAATGGTCACCTTCTTGTACCATTTGATCTTTTGTGTAATTTCCATAAAAACGTAAATTTGTGAGGTTATTGGTTTTAAAAATTAGATTACCGGTTAAAGATAACAATCTTTCAATAACACAGCCTTACTTTTGAACATACACAAGAATCACCTCATATATGACTGTACGATTTAATTTACAGGTCTTTATTGTCCTGATATTTATTAATATATTCCCGGTAACTGCCAGCTATGATGCAGGGGGTGATGAATTAAATGTTCAGGAACACTACACCTTGCCTGCAATTAATAAAATCGCCCTTGAAAAAAAACTGGAATTAGCAAACAAGGGCAAAGAAATGATTGCAGCTCTGGGTGAACTTGCCACGTATTATGTTGATTGGGAAGCAAACTATATCGCTGCTGATAGTTTGTTAAAAGCTGGAATTGAAATGGCTGAACTTTCATATGATAATATCCAATTACTGGAAGCCTACGCCAATTATTTAATTGTAATCGACGATTATAGTTACAGTGCAACGATAAGTGAAATAATTGATAAATTGGAAAGCTATGGCAGTCAGTTAAGGCAACCTGCTGATATCTGGAAATGTAAAATTGCTTTGGCAAAGGGTTATCTGCTCATTTTTAAGATGGATCAGGCAAAAGATTTTTCATATCAGGCCCTCACTACCGCTATTCAATTAAAAGATCAACAGCTGACCGCAAAAACACATCTTGTGGTTGGTGATATTCAACAAAAAATGAATAACAATGTGGAAGCCATCCGGAATTTTCTTGATGCCCTTACTATTGCCGAATCTATTCAGGATGTTTTTTTGAAAATGGAATGTTATAATAATTTGTCGAAATTTTATAATCTCATTAAGGCATACGACAAGTCCATACAATATAAACTTAAAGAACTAAATATTGCGGAAAACGCCACAAATCGGGATTCCTTGCGCATAATGACATTAAAATGGGATCTTGAAGTTATTGCCTTTAATAACAGGACGCTGAACGAAAAACAATTGTATAAGATCATTGATTTTGCTAAAATTAACAATTTGCCTAAACTCAAAAAAAATGGCATCGCAGTGTTTCGTTCGCACTTGATCAAACAAAACGATTTCGCCCAGTTATATACTTTGTTTCATAATAATTATCCGGAGGAATTGGAGTATATTAAGGTGAATGATACCTCAACTTATTATCGCTTGGAAGCATTTTTCAGAGAACACGACGGGGAAATTGATTCTGCCATGAAATATTATGAGATGGCATCCGCTCGTATCGATCTGTCGAATGATAAATTGAGGAGATCGAGTTTTTATCTTCGATATGGCGATTTTCTCGAACGCTCAGGTTTTGTTGAGAAAGCCAGTGACCAATTTCAGAAAGCGTATACCGTTGCATCGTCGTTGCCTTATTATGAGTTTATGTTGGAAGCAACAAATAAATTGGAAAAAAATTACCTTGCACAAGACGATTATGTTAATGCCTATAAATACAGTCAGATAAACAGAAATATAGCTGATAGTTTAAGCAACCTGGTACAAAAAGAGGAGTTGCAACTTATAGAAATTGAAAATGAAGAGGTGTTAAGAGAACAGCGAATACAAAAAACAAAAGAGGAAACGAAAAGGCGCAATAACATACAGTATACAGCAATTACCATCATAATTGCATCCGCATTTTTATTGTTATTAATATTGGGGGGATTTAAAGTATCGCCAACAATGATACAAATGGTTGGATTTGTTTGTTTTATTTTCTTTTTCGAATTTCTGATATTGTTATTCGATACATGGATTCATCATCTTACACATGGTGAACCATGGAAAATTCTCGGCATAAAAATATTACTCATGTGCGGATTACTTCCACTGCATCACATGGTGGAAAAACGAATAATTCATTATTTGATCAACAATAAAATGAATTGGCGTGAACAGAAATTATTCAAATCGCGCAAAACAAAACCGGAAGAATTAATTCAACCAGATTAATTGTATATCGATGAAACTCAAATATAGTATATTGATTTTGGTTTTGTTGATGAATAACCATGTGATTCATACGCAAACACTGGTTAATAATTATGTGAATCCCATCTACACCTATTTGCCTTTTTTACGCGCAATCCCTGATTCCAAAATTAGTGGCATGGGTGATGCCGGAATAGCTCAATACAATACAAATGCAATTTTTCTCAATGGCTCTGCAATTAATTTCATGGAAGACTCCATTGGAATTGCCCTGAATTATAAAAGCAGTGGCAGCAGATTATTAAGTATTTCAGCATATAATCGTTTCAGTGCTAAGAATGCAATCTCCGCAGGTTTGCGTTACAATGACCTTGGAAATGCCACTTATGCAACAAATAATGGATTACAAACGGTGGGTTCTTACGAATATTCACTCGATCTTCACTATTCACGTAAATTAAGTGAAAATTTTGCAGGCGGATTAACATTAAAATATATTTATTCAAAAATATTGGAAGGGATGATCATAAACGGCCTCGAAATGGCTCCTGCCTCTGTTTTTGCAGGTGATATTTCTTTTTTTTATAATAATGATATCACAATTAATAATAAACCTGCTGTATTTACATTTGGTTTGAATTTGTCAAACCTGGCAAATAAAATTACCTATACCTCCTCCGCTTACGAACAATATATTCCTTCTAATTTCGGTATCGGATTTGCGCTCACTACCCAAATAAATGAATTAAATGTATTTACCATCGCATTTGATATGAATAAATTGTTGGTTCCAACTGTTTATTACAGCGATCAATCCATTCTGAAAGGAATGTTTAATTCATTTAATGATGCACCAGGAGGGTTAAATGAAGAGTTTAAAGAAATTACCTTTTCTCCCGGAATGGAATATATTTATAATGACCTGGTTTTTGTGCGGGCGGGATATTTTTATGAAAATCCATTAAAGGGACCCAGAAAATATTTTACCGCAGGTGCCGGTATTCGGTATCGGGATATACAATTGGATGTGGCCTATCGATTTTTTAACAACACCCAACAACTCGTTGCAGAAAAAGTATTGTCAATGACACTTTCAATGGCTTTGTGAATTATTGAAAATAAATAAAAAAAATTGACCCGCAACATCGCTGCTGCAGGTCAATTCACAAAAGGTTTTTTTATTCTATAACAATGGATGTTGTGGTGTTAATTCCATCTGCATTTACCTGAACAAAGTAAACTCCCGGTGTTGTGTTGCCGGGTAATTGAACAGATAGTGATTGGCCTTCAATATTTTTATTCACTGTGGAAAATATTTTTCTTCCGGTAATGTCAATTATATCTACGGCAATATTTTCAAGAGTAACAGTTTCGTCAAATATTAAAGTGAATTTATCATGCGCTGGATTTGGAAATATTTGTAACGCATTTTCTGAAAATTCGCCTTCTTTAACCAGAAGATTTAATTTTATTTTATTGGAAGTAATTGTACATAATCCAATAGTAACAATACATTTATAATTTCCTGTTAAAGTAGTAACAAGTGTATTGGATGTTTCTCCGGGTAAATTGACATTATTTCTTTGCCACTGATAGGTATATCCTGGCTTGTTCGGAGCTGTAAGTGTAACAGGATTTAATGCATTAACAAAGGTAGAAGTTGCAGTAATATTTATTTTAACATCACAATCCTGTAAGCTGGATAAATAAAACGCATTTATGTCTGCAGTAATGGTATCGCCTTGATATGCGAGATAATTTCTAAATGCGCCACAAACAGCTAGGTAACTTCCATTTACTGCTAAACCTGTTGTGGTAGTTGCATCAAAAGGCCCGGTACTTCCTGCATATTTATCAACCCAACGCACGTTTCCACTTGGATTTAATTTGAACACAAATCCATTGGAATAAAAATCAGAAGGGTATGCCTCTGTAGTAATGGAACTTGTTTGCATTGTAAGTGTGCCGGTAAAACTTCCACCTAAATAAGCATTTCCTTTTTTATCAACCGCAAATCCGGCTTCATAATCACCGGGGAAACTTGTCATGTATAAGTTATTGGCATTTAATTGTTTAATATAAGAATAATTACCCGCAGAATTTAATTTTACCACAAATGCATCATCTTTCAGTGGTTCAGGTGTAAGCGTAGTTGCATCGAAAGTGGTTGGTGAATCAAATGTGCCATATGCATAAACATTATCATTATCATCAGTTGCAATTCCCTGAACAACTTCAAAACCGTTACCTGATATTTCTTTTCCCCAAAGGCTCCCGAAATTCGAAGTCAATTTCCATATAAATCCCTGTGGAATTGCAAACGAAGGATTGGTATCACAAGGGGCAAAAACGGCATCTATTTCAGCCATGCAATTTCTTCTGTGACTTCCCGCAAATATTACATTTCCTGTTTTGTCGCAAGCTAATAAGGCACCATCCACAAGATAACGTTCTATATCATTTTTTGCAACAATAACAGATCCTGTGGTTGCATCCATACGGGTTAAAATTATTCCTTGTACTCCAAATCCGGAAGGTAGAAACGATTCACCGGATTCAAATTGCAGATCAGCGATGTATGCATTATGAAAATAAATACTATTTCCGTCAGGAGCAATTGCAATTGAATGACCACCATCGATAGGATACTCACTTAAACTATAGGTATTATTCGACCAAACCATATTTCCATTGGCATCGAATTTAACAAGAAATGTTCTCAGCGATAAAGATAAAACAGAGAAATACTGATAAGAATTTTGTGCGATACCATCAATAAAGAAATCGTTATTAAAACTTCCGCTTACAAAACATTCTCCTGTGGCGCGATTTACTTTCAACGACCTTACATCTTGCTGTCCCTCCCCGTTAATTGTTTTCACCCATTGTAAATTGCCATCCGCATCATATTTGGCAATAAAACCATCTAAACTGCCATCATTGATGTAATTAGGATAACTAATTCCTTCTATTTTTAATGTATCAATGTATGTGCCTCCAACATAACGGTTGCCGGCATTATCAATGTCTGTTGCATTGGCATTGTCGAACTTGTTATTTGCGTCCGATGTTTCAGCCCAATCCTGCAGTTGTGCATAGATACTCACCTGCAACATCAAAAACGGTAATAATACTAAAATGATTTTTTTCATAACGATTGTTTTTTTGTGAATTAATAGGGCAAAAGTAGGAGGGGAGTATGGCCAAGTCAATACAAAAAAGCATAAAAAGTGATATTTCGGATTTGAATAAAATGTCTGAAAGTGTTATAATTGCTGAATAAATTATCAAAAATGCTAAATTCAGAGTATAAAAACGGAGCCTGGAAAGAAGTAACTGACCTGATTAAAGCCATGACTCCAAATGAAAAAGGTTATTTTAAAAAACAACGTATAGGATTTGACCTGCGAGCAGAAAGGAGCTACTTGAATTTATTTAATATACTTGAAAAGGAGTGGCCATTAACTGATAAAGAAATGCGCGAAAAATTAGGCAATAAAAACATCAATATTCACAGCATGCGCAATTTTTTGTATAAGCAGTTATTAAAAAGTTTACGCGCTTTTCACAACGAAAAAAATATACAATATACCTTAAGGGAAATGTTGGATCATGCAGAAATTTTAGCAGATAAAGGGTTATACGATCAAAGCGTTCAAATTATCAATAAGGGAATATCACTTAGTGATCCTGTTACACTTCCTGCATATCAGATTTTATTTCAAACCCAACATATTCAAATGTTGCGCTTATACACAGAAGAGGAAAAAATGAAAAAAACGGAAGAGATCGTTTTTTCCATAACGGCCACTGCTGAGAGTATAATTCATTCATATAAGACGAGAAAGGGATTATCAAAGGCTTTATATTATGTAAATACTTATTTCCCTTTGCGGAATGAAAAAATTAAAACGGAGGTAATGGAATTGCTCAAAGAATTATTGGAAATTCCGGATACGGAAAAACAAAACTATAGAGGGAGGAATACAAGAAATTCTGCAATTTCACTATTATACCGGTTGTTAAACGATTGGGACAACGCGATTTTATATCAGGAAAAAACAATGTTTATCATGGAACAACTGGATACTAAAATGCTAAACAGAAATATTCCTGTTATCTCTGCTTATTATAACTATGGCTCTTTGTTTTTATATAAAGGTGATTATAATGGGTTTAGAAACATTCTGGAAAAAATGCGAACACTACCGGTAATAAGTAAAGCAGAGGAAAGATATCTGCACGCATTAATTTTACAACTTCAATTGGACAATATTATTTTCAGTAAAAATTTTGAAAATACTGCCGTCATTGTGGAAACAGAATTATTTTTAAAAGGGTCACACCCTGTTAAAGGAATTTACCACGATACCCGAATACGTTTGGTTGCTTATTATATACACACGGGTAATTTCAGTGCTGCACTTGGTATGATCAATCAGTTATTAAATGAGGAAATATCACATACACTTAAAACATTTCCTTTGCATCTTCGTTTGCTCAATATTTTAATTCATTATGAACTTAATAATACAATGTTATTGCCGCCACTCATCAGAAACGCTTATCGGTTTATGTTAAAGCAGGAATTAAAATTTGAGATAGAGAATATTATTCTCAATTTTTTCAGGAGAATACTAAAGCATATACAGCCACATCGATTGCAAAAGGAATTTGAGAAACTCAAACTGCAGTTTCAATCAGCCTCTGAGGATATGTATGAGCAACAAGCATTGCAATCTTTTTTTGATTACCGGTATTGGCTTGAGAATAAAAAACCTGTTTAATTCTTTTTAAACAACAGGTTTCCCTTGTATCAGACGCAATATTATTGCAATTACAGCTATTACAAGCAATACATGTATTAATCCTGAAGCTGCAAATACAAAAAAGCCTAAAGCCCATCCAATAATAAGTATTACCGCTATAATATAAAGTAAATTATTCATAATTTTCGATTTATTTGTTTTAATTTTTCTTTATTGTAATGGTAGAAAAAATTGTTCCAAATTATACCACAGTCCCCCCCTTTTCAGCTGTTGGTGTTACAACCTCCACCGTTTGTGTTTCTACCCATACCGCATATTTATTTGGTTGTATATCGCTGCCAAACTTTTTTGCATAAACTTGTGTAAATTCAGCCCCGAGATAAAGTATTGCTGAGGAATAATATGCCCATAATAAAATAAGTATAATCGATCCTGCCGCTCCATAGGCTTCTATGGAAGCATTTCTTGCTATAAAATACCCCAAAATACCTTTCCCTAATAAAAAAAGTAAAGTAGTTACCAGTGCACCAATGGATACATCACGCCATTTTATTTTAGCATCCGGTAACATTTTAAAAATAATGGCAAACAATAAAGTAATGGTAATTAACTGAATTGCATAATCAACAAATAATAATAAATTAACATTAAGTGACGGAAATTCAACCTGCAGTCTTTCTTTTAGAGCGGCCAATATGCCATTGATGATCAACGACACTAACATGGCAAATCCTAAGCTTAGTATTAATGAAAAGGACATTATTCTGTTCAACAATAGTTTTAGTAATCCACGTTTAGGTTTTGCCCGCAAGCCCCATATCCTGTTGATACTATCCTGAATTTCTCCAAATATTCCCGTAGCACTTAATAAAAGTGTAATTACTCCTAAAATGGTTCCGGCAACAGATGTGCCCGCCAAATGAGTATTCTTAATGGCTTCCTGAATTTGTAAAGCTGCGTTTTGCCCGATTAAACCATCAAGTTCCTTATAAAGGACACCCGACATTGCATCTTCCCCTAAAAATATTTCGGTAACTGAAATTAATACAAGCGCGAGAGCGGGCAAAGCAAACACGGTATAGTAAGCAAGGGATGCGCTCAACTTCAAAACTTTGTCTTGCCTGAATCCTTTAAAAGTTGCTACAAGCACCCACCAAATGCTTTTCAGGTATTGTTTTTTTAATGGCATGGTATTTTTAATCTATTATAGTGAGCTATAAAATTAATATGAATTCAAAAAATAAGCCAATGGTGACAAACGCCTCAAAATCTAAAGGAAGAAAAAGACTACGGATCAAAAAAATCCTGCTTGTATTTTTGGTATTGCTGATCGTGATCAGGATATTATTGCCATACATTATATTAAGGGTGGTAAATGATAAATTGGCAAAACTCGAAGGTTATACCGGTCATGTCAGAGATATCGACCTGGCTCTTATTGTGGGGTCATATAAAATAAAAGATATTAAACTGGAGAAAACCGGGGGTAAAATTCCCGTTCCATTTTTTGCTGCTGAAGTAATAGATCTTTCCGTTGAATGGAAAGCTTTGTTTAAAGGCGGCCTTGTTGGGGAAATAGAGGTAAGACGTCCAATCCTGAATTTTGTAAAAGGTCCAACGGAAGAAACATCACAAACTAAAATTGATAAAGAGTGGCAGGATATCGTAAATGAATTAATGCCATTAAAACTCAACAGGTTTGAAATAGTGGAGGGTGAAATTCACTATTTGGATTATAACAGTTCACCAAAAATTGATGTTTTTACAACCAACATTTATATACTGGCTGAAAATCTTTCCAATGTAACAGATTCAACTAATTTACTCCCATCTACGGTTATCGGCAGTGCTGATATTTACGGAGGGAAAGCAAAAATGAATATTAAATTGGATGCTCTAAATAAAACTCCAACCTTTGATATGAATGCAGAAATGATTGGTTTAAATCTGGTAGAGGTGAATGACTTTTTAAAAGCATATGGTAAGTTTGATGTGCAGAAGGGAACCTTTGGAGTGTATACAGAAGCAGCCGCAAAGGATGGTAAAATAATAGGTTATACAAAACCTATTATAAAGGATCTGGATGTTATTGAATGGAAGGACGAGAAAGAGGATCCTCTAGGGCAAAAATTACTGGAAAGCGTAATTGGCTTGGGCGGATGGATATTTAAAAACAGGACGGAAGACCAGGTTGCTACTGAAATTCAGTTTGAAGGTGAATTAAAAGATCCTGCAATAAATGTTTGGAGTATTATTGGTGAAACCTTGCGCAATGCATTTGTTGAAGCGTTATATCCTTCGCTGGAACATACTATCAATATAAATACAGTAAAAGAAGCTGAAGTGGAAGAAAAGGGATTTATAGAGAAAATATTTGATAAAAGGGATAAAAAGAAAGCTGATTGACTATAATATATTTGCTTACAATGTATTATAAAATAGAGCATGAGTAATTTTCAGGCAATAAAAAAACCGTTTCTTATCCGGAAACGGTTTTTTTTATATCTAATTCAGCGTTAATTTAATGCGGTATCGTATCAGTCAATAATTCTTGGGTTTTTTCTTTTAATTCTTCTGTTGATTCATCAAATCCTTTTTTTATACCCTCGTTCGCATCGCGAACGTTTTCACCACCTTTCTCCATTAATGAATCCACGGGATGTTCTTCTTTTAATTGAGGGTCAAAATGTCTTTCTTTACACCCAAAAGAAAAAAAAGTAATAAAACCAAGAACGAATTTTTGAGAAATTTCATATCTCACTACGATTTTTTACCAATAGTATATCCGCCTATCAGGCTGAGAATAAATAATACAATAAAAATATAGAACAATATTCTGGCTATGGAAACTGCACCTGCTGCAATACCACCGAAACCAAATACACCTGCTATAATAGCAACGATAAAAAATATCAGGGCCCAACGTAACATAATTTTAAATTTTAAGGTTTATTAATAATTTTCAGAAATATAACTTCCATAAATGTACCAACTGAGCATACAACATGATTTAGTATCACTGTTTTACGAAATCAGGGTAAAATAAGTTACTTATGTAGAAAATATTCCCCATATGCGCATATATGTAATCAGTCTCTGTTAGTTCCCAGAAGCAGACTTATGTTCATGCGAATATTTCCATTGAGATTGATTCCGTTTCCGGTATTCCCTTCTTTTATATCAACTAAACCCTGGGTATAAGTGATATCTGTGTTGAGCCAAATTCTATCGCATATCAATTTGTTGGCACCTACTCCTAAATGTACACCCACATCTATTTTATTAAAGTCATCATAGGAGTTTTCCTTATTGGAATCGGCGCCTACCAGAAATGCAAAGGAAGGACCGGCAACTAACTTGGGACGTATGTTGTCGCCGTAATCGCCTAAAAAATATATTGCTTTGAGAGGAACCCGGATATAGGATAATTTAATTTTATTTTCAGTATTTACTCCGCCTAGATTTTGTTCAGTTTTACTCCCTTCAGTAGAGTAAACCAGGTCAGCGGCAAAACCATAATTTTCTTGTTTTGCATAGGTGATGGAGAGTCCACCTGTCAGGCTAAAAAAGAATTTATGTTGTACATCTTTTTCCGTAATAAAGGCATGTCCAAAACTAAATGCGCGCCCAAAAGTGACATATTGACTGAATCCTGTTGCTGTTATTGCTAAAATCAATAAGTTAAGGAGTAGGTATTTTAATAACATATCTCATATTTAAGGTGGAAATGACAATCTCTATACCATAAAAGTACGGTTTTCAAAGGGGGTATCTTGTTTTTCGCAGAAACCTTTCGCAAATTTTTCTACAAGATCAAGTAAAAACAGGGAAAAAAATCCACAAATAGGTAAAGCAGGATGTATGGATAAATCAAGGTATACCGCCATGTCGTTGTATTCGAATCATAAACAAACAAATGGTTTGATATTTGGAATTATTTTGGCTGAAAATGGGTTATTTAAGTATATAACTTATTCTAAATTTATTACAATTAATTAACTACTAAAATTAAAAATTATGAGCAACGGAAAAACAGTATTAGCATTATTAGCCGGTGTAGGTGCCGGGGTGGCGTTGGGTTATTGGTTCGCATCTGAACGGAACGATAAACTCAGAAAAAAAATCGGAAACGCGCTTAGTAATGTAAGTGAAGAAATTCAGGAAAAATTAATGAATGAATTTGCTGAATTAAAAGAAAGAGCTTCTGAATTAAAAGACAAAGGCGCTTCGATGAAGGACAGAATTATGTATGCCTTAAAAGACATGAAGGAAGAAGGGAAACAAAAGGTTTTGGATTTTATTGAAAAAACACATGGTGAGGCAAATAAATTAAATCACGATGCGAAACAAACAGTAAAGCAACTATGAAAAATGGTAATTTGGATGAATCAAAAATTGATTTACGTGATCTTACTGATGATGCAAAAGAGTACTTGAATCTACGTGTTCAGGTGATTCGTCTCAATATTACTGAAAAGATCGCAACCGCACTGGCTAATTTTATTTCAACCGGTGCTGTTGTTATCTTCGTTTTACTGTTCTTTGTTTTTGCAGCTATAGGTGCTGCTTATTGGCTGGGCAATTATTTTAATAATATTGCTTTGGGATTTGTTTCTGTAGCAGTTTTTTTTATTTTAATCGCATTATTACTTAAGTTGATCAGCAAGAGAAGTGTTAAACCAGGATTAACTAACATGTTTATAAAGGATTTTAATAATGATGACGACTGAATATAAACCTAAGATAAATAATATTGAAGATTTACAATTGGAGAGGGCGAAGCTTCGTGCAAAAATTGATGCTCTTGAAATTGATCTCAAGGAACATTATCAAGAAATTGCTGACAAGGTAAAATCTGTTACGCGGATTTTTGGATTGATTTCCAGGGTTAAAGAAAAACTTGGAATTAATGAAAGCAATCAGAATAATGATGAACCAAAAAATTATCTAAATACTGCAGTAAAAGTAGCCCTGCCTTTGGTTGCCGGTGGATTAATTGCTGCCCGCGGAAAAAGGATGATACTTCGATCTCTTATAGGATATGGACTTGGTCAGTTTACTAAGTATGTAGTCTCTAAAAATGTTGATGAACATGTAGCTTCCGTGAAAGGAATATTTAGCCGGAAACAGGAAAAGTACGACGACAAAGGTATATTTTAAATTTGCTTAAGTAGGATATAAATAAAAACAGCGGATGATTGATCATTCGCTGTTTTAGTTTTGGTTAATAGAGAGGATGTTTGAAAGCCTTTCTTCAGGCCAATACCAGGTATATTGAAATTCACGAAAATATCATCTGTTCATCGCGGTTTTCCACAGGTATTTTGGTTAGAAATTCATCGTAACCGTCGTCAGTATGATTACTGTAAACTCCATAGGCATCCATGGTATATCCAATCAAACCATCATTTGCTTCTATAACATATAAAACACAACTATCATCAGGGCTTGAATCACCTTCAAATCTGTAGGTTTTAATTATTTTTAATTCCTCCGGAGCATATGCTTTGCCTTTACCTACATCAAATCCGGAAGGTGTCATGATAAATTCATTGTCGTAACGTTTCACACGTAATTTTTCAAGTATATGTGTCAAGGTTGTCATTTCTGAAGTCTTATTCATATTAGTAGTATTAATTTGGTTAGTATTAATTTAGTTTCTTTTTACTGCTCACCAGCATAACTACACCAGCTGCTGCTATTATAATTCCTGTATATAAAGGCCAACTCACTTCCTTTTTTTCATTTTTGTTAACCTCCACGGAGCCGAGATCTATTACCTTTTCTTTTTGAGTAAATTCAACCTGGTTTATAAATATCATGGAGATACCAAGGATAATTAATATTATAGAAATAATTTTCATTTTATTGTATTTTATAAAATTAAGAAATGTTTCCGGGGAAACATTTCTTAATTTAATTGTGAAAAAATAGATTATTTACTTTCAACAGCAGCATCACGCATAAGCTTTATCCGGTCATGGTCCAATCTTATTTCCATTTCCTGAGAATTTATTGTTGCATTATAATCAGCTGGGAAATGCAAGTCAACATTTTCTTTTACCTCCTCATATACTTTTAATGCGGCATCTTCGCCAAATTCACAACTCGATAAAATTGCTGCGCGATCTTTTGCAGCAATTGCTGCTTTAACATCCATCCATATACGATATAGTTTACCGGAATTAGTTGTGCCTTCAGTTGGCTCACCACCAAGTTCACGAACATATTGCGCGAGTTTGCCTGCATACAATTTGCTTTTCCCGGCACTTTCAAGAAAAATTTTGTCCAATTCCATATCCTGGCTTTCCTTGGCCGCCGTTGTATATCCTTCGTAGCGATCGTTATTTATAGTTATTAAACTATTTAACGCGGATATCATTGCCTCATTTGTTTTGTTTGTCATATTGGTTAATTTTAATTTATGAATTTATTGTTAATTAACTGTATCGAAATTTGGGTAATGGTATTATGCAAAATCTGAGTGCTTTTATGTAGGGATAATATTGCATTAAAAATTGTTTTGTAATTCAGGTTCTGAGATAATTTTTCTGCCGGAGTATAAAAATTTAGTATGTAACCGGTCATTATTTGCATAGATCTTACAAAGGACAGATCTCTTTTCCAGCTTTTATTCTTGTGTTTAGATTCGTTGAAAGTAAAGTCATCTTCTATCTCGCCTATAAATGCATTTAACTCCAGCGTTTGATAAAGAGTATCGCTTTTAAATATTTCCAAATGTTGCCGCAGGTAGGTATTTTCAATTTCAGGGATTATAGAATTTATATAATTATTCAATTTTATATGTGCTGATAAAATATTATTTACCAGCGTAACCATACATTCCCTTATTAAAAGATCCTGCACCACATTTGAAATGAGAATAGAGGGATCGGAAACACAATATGAACTTGTATTTCCTGTGGCATCGGGCAATTCATAATATTCTCTCATAACATTGTGTTTATTTTGTGATTAATTTAATCTTTTTTTTAACTTTCCTTTTCTGATTGCATCTCTAACACCATTTTCTTCATCTATTAGTGCATTTAATTTATTTTTACTCGTAGCTGCCTTAGTTAAAGAAATATCATGTAAATTTTCTTTGTCAGTTACCCTTTTTTTTGCGTTTGATTTTTCCGCTTCTATTCTTTCTTTTATTTGATTAAATGGCAACGAAATACTTTCAACCAATATTGATTTTTCTATTTTTGATCTTGTTTCTATTTTAGTTTTTTTGGTAGTTTTCATTGCTGTTATTTCTATATATGAAATTTTGCAAATTGCATGCTATTCTATCTATCTAAATACGGATTTCCTAAAGGCCTTGTTGTATAAGCGTTTGAATATTATTGTGTAATTTATATAAGCCAACACATTGCTGATCTTATGCAATTATTGTACATGTTGTAGAAAATATTCCTCTAAAACTGTTTGAAAATGAAGAGCGATATAAATCTATTTATGTAAAAGTTTCAGGTAATTTCTTTTTAGAGAGAATTCAGAGTTACCCTGAATTTTGTACCCTTATCAACGATGCTCTCTACTTCTATGGTTCCTCCGTGTAAAAGTATTATAATTTGTGTGGTTGCAAGTCCGAGGCCTGTTCCATTCTTTTTAGTACTGAAAAAAGGTTCAAATATATTGTCAATATCTTCCTGCTTGATACCAATACCGGTATCTGAAATGGATATGATGCATTTAGCCTGTACTTTTTGAATCACTACTACCAGGATATTTTCCACTCCATTCATAGCCTCAATTGCATTTATTATTATATTGAGAAATGCCATTTGCAACTGTTGCTCATCGCCTTCAATGGAACAAACATCCGGATCATATTTTTTTTGAAGTGTTATTCCTTTTAATTTGATTCTGTCCTTGGCTAATTCCAAGGTATTGTCTAAGACCGTATTGATTGAAAGTGGACTAGTGTTATTGATATTTACCTTTGTTGTATATAACAATTCTGTTATAAGTTTATTAATCCGCCTGCTGTTATTTTCGATGATCTCCAGAAAGTCGTTGAGCTCGTCCAGTTCGGGATTGTTTTTCAAGGAATCAACGGATAAATTAATATTTGTGAGAGGATTTCTAACTTCGTGTGCAATTATTCGTGCAATTTTTCCAATACCGGCAAATTTTTCCAGCGCATTTTTTTCTCGTTCCAGTCGTATTCTTTCCGTTATATTTATTAATGACCCCTGAAATGATTTTGTGGAATTATCTGCATATAAATTCAGTAAAAAACTTACAGATCTGCCTTCAATATGTTTTAATGCTATTTCCATATTTGAAATAGACAACCCCTGTTTAATGGTCTTTTCTATGAACTTTGTATTTATTTCGTCCTGAAGCAATTCTCCTAAATTGGAGTTTATCAGTTTTTCTGCCTTATAACCCAACTGTGCGGTTATTGCAGGACTAACTTCTGATATTTTTAAATTCTTATCTAGCTGATAGATAATGTCCGGACTTAACTCGAAAATTCTCCTGTATTTCATTTCTCTGTCAGCTATGTCGTTTTGATTTTTAAACAAAATATAAAAGGTGAAAATTATGATCAATAAAGAGGAAATGGAGAAAATAGTGATTACCGTTCGCGCAGTTTGTGTAAATGTTTTGGAATTATTGTATTTGGAAGCATAATATGCATTTTCGGTTTCTCGCATTTCGCTGATGGAAATTGAGATCTGTTCCATAGACTTAAGTCCCCGATTTAAATAAAACAGTGTGATTTCTGAATTTAATTTTCCATTTTCGAATATACTTTTAAGTGTATCTAAATCCATGATCCTTTGGTAAATCTGCTCCTCTAATTTTATCATGGAGCTCACTTGCGTAGAATTCGATTGAATTAGCCCGCCGAGCGCAAAAAAGCCATCGGGAAGTTTAGCTTTGGCAGTTGAGAATTGCTCTAAAAATACCGGTTCGTTCGTGAGTAAATACCCACTTAAACCAATTTCACATTCTTTTACGAGCGCAAAAACCTTTTCTAACTTGCTTTCTACTGATCTATTATGTTTGGCGAGATCTGATTCATTTATCGACTTTGTAAAGGTTACAAAGGTTAAAATGGAACTTGCAATAAGCACTAACGTAGCTACAATTATTCCCATTCTGATATTCGACATGGGTTTTGAAGCACTTCTAAACGTGTTAACAGCTAGTGACATTTCACTATTTTGTCAATAGTCATACCATGAAAATTGTCCCTCTGAAACGGCCTCTGGGTATGAATATTATAAATAAGATGGGGAAATAGTTCTACATGTGGCTATAAATACCTCAATAATGCATTAATTTACTGTAACTTTATTACATTAAATCACTATTCAGTAACAATTTCGAGATGGACTCATTTTTGTATATTATGTTTTAAATATCGATCAATATTAACCATTGATCTTATTTTTCATATTAGTAATTACAAATAATAGTATATGGAATGATGAATTTACCAACCAGACTGGCCAAAAGAGTTTTAATTGTGGATGATGAACCGGATATTTGTTTATTATTAAGGCGATTATTAATTAAATTTAATTTGAACGTAGATTATGCATATAATATCACCAATGGGTTAGAAATGGTTCGCGATCATGAACCCGGGATAGTTTTTTTAGATATGAATCTACCTGACGGAAATGGGCTGGATTTTATTTCAAAATTTAAACATGATGACAAATCCTCCATCATCGTGATGATAAGTGCATACGATACACCGTCTGATAGATCAAAAGCGTTTGGATTAGGTGTCAATTATTTTCTCAGCAAGCCATTTACACAAAACCAGGTGATTGATATCATTAATGAGTTAACAAAAGACGAAATAAAACCCAACAATGAACAAAATATTAATAATTGATGATGATATTGATACCTGTACTTTACTGAAGCATTTTTTAACTAAAAATGGTTATGAGGTACAAACAACGGTAAGTGGCTCTGCCGGAATTAAAAAATTACAGGCTGAGGAATTTGCACTGATTCTTTGTGATTTCAGACTCGGTGACATGGATGCCAGAGAGGTTATGCAAGCAGCAAAATTGATTAATCCCAGAACTCAAATTATTGTTATTACAGGGTATTCAGATGTAAAGATCGCAGTTGAAGTTATAAAAGCAGGTGCTTTTAATTACGTTACAAAACCACTGCTGCCCGAAGAAATTCTAATTAATGTAAAAAATGCCCTAATTAGATATCATAATAGTAACACAAATAAAAATATAGTCCAGGCTATTTCTGAAGGAAATTCAGTTAATAGTGAAAACGAAAATGAGCGGTCAGAGGTAACTCCTAAGTATATAAAAGGAAATAGTAAAGAATCTGTTACAGTGTATAAACAACTTGATATTGTTGGGCCTACAAACTATTGTGTAATTATATATGGAGAAAGTGGTACCGGCAAAGAATTAGCTGCGAGAAGGATACATGAGAAAAGCAAAAGAGCAAATGCACCATTTGTAGCTGTTGATTGCGGCGCTTTATCAAAAGAACTTGCAGGAAGCGAATTGTTTGGACATGAAAAAGGTGCTTTTACCGGTGCAATGAGTGCTAAAATGGGGAGTTTTGAATTAGCGAATGGGGGAACCTTATTATTGGATGAAGTTGCTAACTTAAGTTACGATGTACAGATCATGTTACTCAGAGTTGTGCAGGAAAGAAAAATGAAAAGAATTGGTGGAATAAAAGATATTGACCTTGATGTACGATTATTAGTAGCCTCTAATGAAAATTTGATGGATGCCGTAAATAGGGGGAAATTCAGAGAAGATCTATATCATCGGTTTAATGAATTTACCATTGTAATGCCGAGCTTGAGGGATAGAAATATTGATATCATGGAATTCGCAAATTTCTTTTTGAAAAATGCCTGCGAAGAATTGGGAAAAAGAATACATGGCTTTTCAGAAGAAGTGGAAATTATTTTTTTGAAGTATGGATGGCCGGGCAATTTAAGAGAATTAAACAACGTGGTTAGAAGAGGAGCACTGCTCACAGATGGAAAAATTATTGAATTGGAAAGTTTACCGCAAGAGCTAATTCATGCAGATAAATATAATTTTAGCGATAAAGAAACGATTAATAATGTGATAGAACCCAATAACCTTAAAGCTGCGGCTTTTGATGCTGAACATAAGGTGATCTCTGAAACTTTAAAAAAGGTGAAATACAACAAATCCAAAGCTGCAAGAATGTTGAATGTAGATCGAAAGACATTATACAATAAAATGAAACAATTCAATATAAGAATTGAACAGGAAGAAAAGGACTGAACCCGTTGTTATGGTTTATATTTTTTCTTAAATTTCCAGAGGATACCAAATTTTAATATAAGTTCAACTGAACTGCTTTGTAATTCTGTTCCCTTATTCGCAGGAAGGTAATTATATCTACCTCCAAATCCACTGTTAATGAAAAAACTTTTCCCAAATACATAACCTATATTGTAACAGATCTCCGCTGCCATTTTATAATTCACAGTAGAATCGCCTATCTGCACCCCGTTATACATATTTATATCAGCATAATTCAACCAATTGCTGGTGGTATAGGTAACACTTTCTGCATTGGCTGCACTAAATCCGGAGGGTGTTAAGGTAACATAGGTTAACCCGGTAACTAAAAATATTTCCTGTATAGCTGAATTGGTCATATAATCAATTCCAATATTATAATTTATTGGAAGTGGAATAAAATCAAAGGATTTACTAAAATAGGACTCAACACCATAAGCTGTTGAAATATCACTGTCGAAAAGGTTATCATTTAAAAGTTGAGAAGCGTGAGTGCCTCGAACTGTTATAAATTGTGCGAAACTATACTTTCCTATAAGCAGAAATAAAACGATAATTTGGAATTTCTTCATAATTATTTTATTCAAACGCCTGACCTATTGCCATTATTTTTTATGTTCCAAAGAAAACGACGTACACCCAATAAAATGTATCCAAGCAATACATATTCAATAAATCTGATGCCCATTACTGCAAACATATTGATCTTTTTAACGGGAGCGCCGGCTTTATCATAACACGTAAAATCCTGCTGAATGATAGTGGTTCCAGGCATTGGATTAGAAACATTTTCAATTCTATCAAGGGAGGAGCCTTCCGGGCAAGAACAAATTTCTACAGGTTTATTATAAAGGTAATTACCTGTTTGATCAACGGTTGCTCCCATCAACGCGAAAAAACTAATGCCTATTGCTCTGGCTATTGCACCTGAAGTCTGTGGTTTACGCAAGGGTAAAATTCCAAAACCTATCATACCAAGTGTTAATAAAACCAGGCTTGCTATGCCTTCAATGGTGGCAATTGCCACAAACGAACCGATTATTACCCCTAATCCAATAATTAATCCTCCAACAAAGATCAGAATCCAAACCCAGGATGGCAATTTCTTCCAAAATGACCCGGATTGTAAATTTGTCGCAACAACCAATTCTGCCCCACAATATCTGCAATGTTTGAAGTCGTCGGGGTTTTCTTTTTTACAGTGTGTGCATACCTTCATATAAGCGCCAAATTAAAGCTATTTTTTTATTTTGAACCTACACCATCAATAAGTTCCCAAGCTCAATTTTACTTATTCTGAAACCTTGTATTAACTTTGTGCCAATGGATAACAATCAACCAAAAATACAGGAAGAACAAAAATTCCAACCGAACATGTTTTGGGAGGGGTTTTATTACCTCACTTTCTTTGTGTTTTTCTGCATTGTTCTGATTCCTTATACACCAAAGGCGCTTTCCTTCGATAGGTATTATCCATTGGCTCTTATCACATATGGTCTTGTGGGATTGATATGCGGAGTAATTGCATATAAAATCCTAAAAAATGCCCCATCCTGGTTGAAATTTGCTGTGGTGGCTGTATTGTATATTGTAATGATCTATTATTTGATCGACAACATGCACCATTTCGCAATAGGAGCTTAAATTTCCCATAATTACCCTATAGGTTTGAATTGTGCTTTTATTGAAAGAAAAGCAAAAGAAGAAGGTTCGTGTTATTTATTTGTAAAAAATAGCACTTTCCTGTGCCCTCAAATTACAAATGTGTGTAGACATTATTTATCTTTGTCCTGCGAGCTGCACGAATTTAAAAGCAGAGCACAACAGAATTATGTCAGACAAAGCGTTTATAAAACTTGGTGAAAAAGAGATTGAATTACCAATTTATGTGGGTACCGAAGGGGAAGAGTCGATTGATATCAATAAATTGCGCGATCTTACCGGATATGTTACACTCGATAGTGGTTATAAAAATACCGGTGCAACAAAAAGTGCCATCACCTTTTTAGATGGTGAACAAGGTATTTTGCGTTACCGCGGTTACCCTATTGAACAGCTTGCTGAAAAATCGAACTTTTTAGAAGTTTCTTATTTACTGTTATATGGGGAATTACCTACCAATGATCAATATGTGGCTTTCAGCGAAAATATTTCAAATCATACTTTGGTACATGAGGATGTGAAAAAATTCTTTGATGGCTTTCCTTCCTTTGCGCATCCGATGGGTCAATTGTGTTCATTGATGTGTACCTTGTCTAGTTTTTACCCTGATTCATTAAATCCAAATGCATCTAAGGAGGAAATTGACCTTACCTTGGTTCGTATTCTCGCAAAAATGCCAACACTCGTTTCCTGGATACATAAAAAATCAGTTGGTCACCCTATCATGTATCCTCAGAATAAATACGATTATGTTACTAATTTTCTTTACATGACATTTGGGATGCGAACAGAAGAATATTCTCCGGACCCGATTGTTGTGGATGCTTTAGATAAACTTTTAATATTACATGCCGATCACGAACAAAACTGTTCTACTTCTACAGTTAGAATGGTTGGTTCTTCACAGGCAAATACTTATGCCAGCGTTGCTGCTGGAGTTGCCGCTTTATGGGGGCCACTGCATGGTGGCGCAAATCAGCAGGTTATCGAAATGCTGGAGATCATAAAATCTGACGGTGGAAATGTTGGAAAATTTGTAGAAAAAGCAAAAGATAAAAACGACAACTTCCGTTTAATGGGATTTGGACACAGAGTTTATAAGAATTTCGATCCGCGTGCAAAAATTATTAAAGAAGCATGTGACAATGTGTTGAATAAATTGGGTGTTCATGATCCTGTTTTGGATATTGCAAAACAATTGGAAGAAGTGGCACTAAAGGATAGTTATTTTGTAGAAAGAAAATTATATCCAAACGTGGATTTCTATAGCGGAATTATTTATCGCGCAATGGGATTCCCAACCGAAATGTTTACTGTACTTTTTGCCTTAGGCCGTTTACCGGGTTGGTTGGCGCAATGGAAAGAAATGCGTGAAGCAAACGAACCAATCGGTCGCCCACGTCAAATATATACCGGAAAAACCCAACGCGATTACATGAATATTGCGATACGGTAAGGGAATTGAGAATGGAGAGTTGAGAGTTGAGAATGGAACAGCTGGAAAAAAATGGCCAAGTCAGGAGTTAATAGTCATTGGTCAGGAGTCATTAGTCATTGGTCAGGTGGCATAACTTAGGGTTATACGGGATTCAACTCATTACTCATAACTCATTACTCATTCACATAAAGCACATCCTTAATTCCAAATTTACTCTCATAAGCCCTCGTTTCTTCTTCCGATTCAAAAATTTTAATTATTGCATAATTAGCATTGGCAATTTCGGTGGAATCGCCGAGGTTAATAATTAATGCATTGTTCGTTATATTTTCAAGGCAAACATCCAGCAAACAATATTTATCGGGATACGATGTATCTTCATCCAGCTTTTTTCCCGGTGCATAATACTCCACTTCTAATTTACGAATGATGGTGCAGAATTCATTGGGTTGGTTTCTGAATGGTTCCGTTTCCGTAATATTCGAAGGATCTGAATTATCGGAAACTTCATCAGAACTCGAAACAAATACTTCTTCTTTTTCAGTTGTTGATGTGGTCCTGTTGCAGCTGAAAAAAACAAGACCCGTTACAAGGATTAGGTATGAAATTTTTTTGACCATACTTATTGTTTAGATTTAAACGACCATATAACGGAAAACTCGGATACAATAGTGCCGTTTTTTAATTTACCTGTAGATTTTGTTTTAACGGTCACTCCTTCACCGCTTAAAATAGCCTTGTCAACAGTATCAAATATTTCGTTTCCGCTTTCGCAGGTAAAATAAATTCGTTCCGTCGCTTTTTTAATAAAATTACCCTCAACATTTAATACTAACATAGATACCTTTTTAGGTGCGCCCTGAATTGCCATCAATCCCAATACACCTGTACTCATTTCTGCTGCCATTGCCTGTGTTGCAAAATATACACTTTTAAACGGATTTTGTGAAAACCATTTGAATGGTACACTCACTATACTTTTTTCCTTCGACAATTCTCTCACCTGTAAACCTGCCAATAAAGCAATGGGCATTTTTTGTAATAAATATAATTTAAACAACCATTTATTGGTTAGGTTGGATCTGAATTTATTTTGTTTAAGATTTAATTGTTGTCCCATTATTTATATTTTTAACTTAGTTAACTACCGGATTTGCATTAAGATTTAAAATATCATTCCAATTTCCGGTAATTGTGTTATCCTGTAATCCTTTTTCTAATAGGGCAAGAAAGATATTTCTTTCCATTTTTTTAGCGCCCAAAGTTGCAAGGTGATCATTATAAACCTGACAATCTATTAATGTGAATTTTTTTTCCATCAAGGCTTTTACTAAAAAAATAAATCCATATTTACTTGCATTGCTCACCTTACTAAACATACTTTCTCCAAAAAAACAAGAACCTAAACTAATGCCATATAATCCTCCAACCAACTTTTCGTTTTTATAAACCTCTACAGAGTGTGCAAGGCCTGCCTCAAATAGTTTTGTGTATGCTTCAATAAAATTCTTATCTATCCACGTTTCCTGTTGACCTTTGCGTTTAACAGTTTTACAATTTTTAATTACCTTAATAAATTGTTGATCATAACTAACCCTGAAATATTGTTTCTTAATTAGCTGTTGCATGCTTTTCGAAACCTTTAATTCCCCAGGAATAAGCACACACCTTGGATCCGGACTGAACCAGTAAATTTCTTCATTTTCAATAAACCATGGAAAAATTCCCGAAGCATAGGCAAGTAATAACCGATCTTTTGATAAATCTCCACCTATTGCCAACAGTCCATCCTCATTTGCAAATTGCGGATCCGGAAAAAGTAATCTTTCATCTAATTGCCAAACAGGCATAGGAAATTATTCTATTGTAGCATTAATACCTCTGTCAACAAGTTGTTCGCGCATCGGTTTTAATATTTCGCGCATTCCTTGCTGAACAGCGTATTTCCCTTTAAAGTGAATTATAAACGCACATTGTTCTGCCTGTTCAGCAGTGTGTTTGCAAATTTCAACAAGGCTTTCGATCACCCATTCAAAAGTGTTTACATCGTCATTATGTACAACTAATCTCGCACCGGTTATATCCCCGATGAATTCGTCAACATCAATTCTTACGTCTGTTAAAATAGCTCCCACTTGAGGTAATTTACCGCAAAGGTACAGGTTTTTTGCCAAACAGAGGTAGAAATAGCCTTTTAACCATGTCAGTACCAGTCTAAAGCCTCTCTCAGAGCCCTCTAAATACTAAATTCTATATACTATATACTATTATGGCGCAAGCCGTTTTATCTTCCAATTTTCACCTTCCATTTTTTCATAAACCAACCTATCGTGAAGCCTGTTGCTTCTTCCTTGCCAAAACTCCAGTGTTTCGGGCATTAAAATATATCCACCCCAATGATCCGGCCTTTTTATCTCTCCTTTTAACTGTATTTCGATAAATTTTTGCTCAAGCCATTCTCTGCTTTCAATTTCCCTGCTTTGGGGAGAGATAACAGCACCTGCCTGACTTCCTATAGGTCGGCTATAAAAATATTCGTCATTTTCTTTTTCTGAAATTTTTTCAATTTTACCGCTTATTCTGATCTGCCTTTCCAATGCGCCCCACCAGAAATTCAAGCATGCATTCGGATTTTGTTCCAGATCATGTCCTTTTTTACTCAGGTAATTTGTGAAAAAAATAAATCCCTTGCCATTAAATTCCTTTAAAAGCACAACTCTTGATGAAGGTTTTCCATCCGGCGATACTGTAGATAAAACCATGGCATTTGGTTCGGGAATGCCGGCTTTACCTGCCTCCTCAAACCAGGAAGCAAACTGCAATAATGGTGACGGATACATGTTTGTGATATCCAGTTCGCCGCTTTCGTAATTTTCTCTCAGATGATGTATATTTCCTTCAACAGGCTGCATGTCAGTTAAGTTAAGTTAATTTCACTGCAAATTTTAGCAATTATTCGCTAACAAATCATAACTTGCGTCAATATTCGTTAACTAAATTAATGTCGCTGCACACAAGAAAGTTTCGGTTTCTGGTTCCCCTTTTATTCTCCTGTTATTCGTTTTTTACGGCATCTGCACAGAATAATTTGATTCAACTTTCCGGAATTATAACAGATGAACGATCAAATTTACCTGTATCCTACGCAACAGTTATTGTTGAAAGTGAATACAGGGGCGTAAATGCAACAATGGAAGGATTTTTTTCCATCGTTGTGGCGCGAAATGACACCCTACAATTTTCTGCCCTGGGCTATAAACCGAAATATTATGTAGTTCCTGATACTGGATCAGATAACATCGCTTCCATTGCTGTTTTTCTCAAAAAAGATACGATTACGCTTGACGTGGTTGAAATATACCCCTGGCCAAGTCCTGAGGACTTCAGGGATGCCTTTCTCGCATATCAGGAAAACAGACAGTATACCGTAGGCCCTATCCCGGGATTAAAATCACCCGGTGAAATTGATACGGTGCCAAAACCACCATCCCCGATAATGAATCCAATTTCATTCTTCTATGAAGAGGTTATTAAACCTATTCAATGGCAAAAACGAAAACGCAATATGCCGGCGCAACTTCCGGAGTGGAAATAGGAGAGAGGAGAAAGGAGAAAGGAGAAAGGAGAAAGGAGAAAGGAGAAAGGAGAAAGGAGTTTACGCTGATCGCTGAAGAAAATTTACACTCTCACATATTATACTCTCACAGAAATTTAATTTCGGAGGATACATTATCATGCAAACGATAAACTACTCATTACTCATTACTCATTACTCATTACTCATTACTCATTCATCAAAGTTTTCAATCGAAGGACAAATTTCCTCCCCACCACTCCCCACCCACTCACTCACTCACCACTGACCATTCACCACTCACCCACTCACCCCTCCCCACCCAGTGATATATATCACCCCAAACTCAAACCTAACTCATATTTCCTGTGCTAACATCAATACTAATTTTGCCTTATAAATTTTTATTATGGCAACTCGAAATATAGTAATACTTGGAGCTGGTTCAGCTGGGACAATGATGGCGAATCACCTCAAACACAAGTTGCACGATCATGATTGGAAAATTACAATAATAGATGAAGCAACAACACATTATTATCAACCCGGATTTTTATTTCTCCCTTTTGGAATTTATGATGAACATGAGATTCAAAAACCGATCACCAAATATATTCCACATGGTGTGGAATTTATATCTTCTCAAATTCAAAAAATAGAACCCGACAACAATCGTGTTCTCTTAAATAATAATACACAGGTGCCCTATGATATTCTGATCATTGCATCCGGTTGTAGCATTGCACCTGAAGAAACTGAGGGAATGAAAGGAAAATTATGGTATAAAGATATTTTCGACTTTTATTCATTTGAAGGCGCAAAGGCATTGCATGATAAATTAAAAAGCTGGGAAGGTGGAAGGCTTGTTGTGCATATAACGGAAATGCCGATTAAATGTCCGGTTGCGCCGTTGGAATTTGTTTTTCTGGCAGATGATTATTTTAAGCATAAGGGTATGCGGGATGAAGTGGAAATTACTTATGTTACACCTTTAAGCGGTGCCTTTACAAAACCCTTTGCATCCAAAAAACTTGGACACCTTATCGAAGAAAAAAACATTAAACTCGTAACAGATTTTAATGTTGAGAAAATTGATAATGAAGCAAAAAAAATAATTGATTATGGGGGAACTGAAGTTGCGTTTGATCTTTTAGTTACTGTTCCATTAAATAAAGGTGCAGAATTTATCGGGCGATCAGGTATGGGTGATGAATTGAATTATGTTTCAACAAATAAATTTTCATTGCAGTCAAATATAAAAGATAATATTTTCGCAATAGGAGATGCAACCAGTTTGCCGGCTTCAAAAGCAGGATCAGTAGCGCATTTCGAATCGGAAATACTCACAGAAAATATTCTGCACTATATCAAGGGAGAGGAATTATCAGCTCATTTCGACGGCCATGCAAATTGTTTTGTTGAAACCGGAAATCACAAAGCATTATTAATTGATTTTAATTACGATCAGGAACCTGTGGATGGATCATTTCCATTTGCGGGTATTGGACCTATGTCGTTAATGGAGGAATCAATGTTAAATCATATGGGTAAACTAGGATTTAAATGGATATATTGGAATGTATTAATGCACGGACGAACAATTCCATTTATACATCCACAAATGTCGAAGGCAGGAAAACATATTCCCGTGCACGAACAATAAATTACCAAATTAATAAATTAACAAACTAATAAATGACAAAATGGAAAAGGTAATCAATGGAGCAACAATCAAGGTGAATGAGGAAGGCTATCTCACCGATTTTACTCAGTGGAATAAAACAATAGCAGAGGAGATCGCAAAACAGGAAGGTGTTAATGTACTGGACACAAAACACTGGGCTGTGATCAATTATTTGCAGGAACAACATAAAAATAATGTTCCTATTACAATCCGTAAAGTTGGTTCAAGCGGAGTAACGGATATCAAAGAATTTTATTCTTTGTTTCCAAACGGGCCATTAAAAAAAGCCTCCAAAATTGCGGGAATACCAAAACCTGTTAGTTGTATTTAATTCACAGTTAAAATTAATTATATGGAAGACCTATTAATGAAAGACGCACCGGCAATTAACGGTGTGGAAACAAAAGAACCCATTAAAAAAATGTGTTTTATCTTGTCAAAAGCAGGTATTGAAAGTGTGTATGCTTGTTTTATTATGGCCAATGGCGCGCGCATGGAAGGCATTGAAGCTGAAATATTTTTCACATTTTTTGGATTAGATGCAGTTCATAAAAAACGCCTTGAACATTTACATATTGCAACCGTAGGAAATCCCGGAATGCATATTCCAACTTTTTTAGGTGGATTGCCGGGAATGGAAAGTTATGCTTCGAGAATGATGAAAAAACAAATGGAAGCTATGGACCTTCCAACTATACACGAGTTTCTGGATATTCTTACTGCCTCAGGTGTAACCTTGCATGGATGTAAATTAGCTGCAGATATGTTCAAAATTAGTAAAGATGAACTTTATGAAGGTGTTGAAGATATCATTACTATCGGCGATTTTTATCAACGGGCTGCAGGAAAAGGAACACATATCGTGTTTGTTTAATTAAATAAATTAAAGGAAGCTTTTAAATTAAATTATACTCTTTCAGGAGTAGAATTTTAAGAGCTTCCTTTGTTTCATTTTGCGATAACTTATTTTTTGCAATTTGATGAATTTCTTCTTCGCTTGCATTTGATGGAACTGAGGATTTAATTTTTTCAACTTCCACTTTTTCGGGATATTCAAATAAACTTCCTAATTGCCCCAGATCATTTCCGGATAATATTTTACTATTTCGAACCGAAAATGGCAAAACATCTACACCAATGCCACAGGTATCTTTGGGTTGTGGTAATAAAAATAAAGACTCAGGTATTACACGACAATAATAATCTCCACCCATTCTGGCTACAAGGTCCATTTTACGAGGGTCCATTCTGCCGTTCTCATCAAAAATATCTTCATTGATATGCATTAACAGAATTTCACTAATAATGATATTTCCTGCTCCACCGGTTTTTCCGGTGTAATATATATCCTTAACCTTGCATTCCATTTGAACAATGCTTTCTTTTACCCGAAAAGGTTTAACCATTTCAGATGTAATTGGAGTCAAACCGGTTTTTATAAATTCATTTACTCCTTTTGGAAATGGAGAACTTGCAAGACTCATTTGTTGAACTATGGCGTAATTAACAATATTGATAACCACCTCACCCGTTGCTTCAACATTGTCAAGTGTGTTTTTTGTTGTATTGTCTCTTCCGCTTCGTGCAGGAGAAAAAATCACAGTCGGCGGATTTGATCCAACAGCATTAAAAAAACTGAACGGCGATAGGTTGGGATTTCCTTCAGCATCCATTGTGCTCGCAAATGCAATTGGCCGCGGAGAAATGGAGCCTAATATATACTGATGCATTTTAGGCATCGGAGTTTCAGCTGGATTTATTCTTAACATTAATATTGCAGATTAATTTTTAAAGATCAATATTTTTATAATACAGGATTTATTTAAGTGCGGGAAAAATTTTATTGCGCACTTCGCCAAATCCAATACGAATACCATTTTTTTCACACCATGCTTTCATTATAACAGTATCATAGTCATTTATAAATTTTCTTTCACTGCCATCATGCATGATCAGAGGTTTTTCTCCTCTCCAGGTTAATTCCATCATGCTTCCATAAGTATTTGGTTCATTTCCGCTAATGGTGCCCGATGCATAAATGTCAGCAGCCCGTATATTACATCCATTACATGTTTGATGTGCAAGTTGTTGCGCCATATTCCAATACATGTATTTATAATTGGAATTACTGATCAAACTTGCTTCTGTGAATTCAGGTGCAATATAAACTTCGAGATTAATATCAATATTTTTGTTCCCTTCAAATTTTAAATAATCAAGTACCTCCGGTATTTGTTTTGTTCCTGGAATTCTGAATGGTTCCAATGCATCTAGTGTAACCACCCAGGAAGAAATGGACGATGCGAAATTCTTAGCTAAAAAAGGACCGAGGGGAACATACTCCCAACGCTGTATATCACGAGCACTCCAGTCGTTAAAGATCACCATTCCAAAAATAAAATCATCAGCTTCATCGGTCGTGATACTTTCACCCATCGGCTTGCCTTCATGTGTGATAAAAGCCATTTCCAATTCAAAATCCAATTGTTTTGTCGGACCAAATGTAGGGTTGTCGCCCTCTTTTACAATAGTTTGTCCTTTTGGCCTTCTTATTTCTGTTCCACTTTTAACAATAGAGGAGCATCTCCCGTGATATCCAATTGGCATGTGTTTCCAGTTTGGCAATAATGGATTGTCAGGACGAAACATTTTTCCTATATTGGTTGCATGTTGCTCACTGGAATAAAAGTCGGTATAATCACCTGGATTTATCGGAAGCAACATTTCAACTTCCTCCATCGGAATTAAAAACTTGGTATAAACATCAGGTCTGTTTCTCAGTGAAGTATTTTCCTGTCTTAATAAAAGTGATATTGCGAATCGCAATGCTCTTGTCTTATATTTTCCGGTTTTTATAAGATCATTTAAATAATAATTGTAGAAAACAGAATCTTCTAACAATAAGGCTCCAAAAAAATCTTCCTTCTGCAGAGCATAAAGATCTAATACGAAATTCCCAATTGCGACACCTACACGAGGATGTTCATCCTCCTTTCTGAAAATTCCAAAGGGAAGGTTTTGTATTGGGAAATCACTATTGGCATCTACCGGAACCCAGGACGAAAGTTTTGGGTCATTTGAATCCACTTCCATAAATCAATATTATTTTACAAAAATACAACAACAGTGGCTTTCCCTCATTAATTTTGAAAACCTTGGAAATTGTTTTACTGATATTAGCGATACTTTTTATGCTTGTGGGAATTCTCGGAAGCATATTGCCGATATTACCTGGTCCTCCTCTATGTTATGGTGGGTTTATTTTATTGCATTTTTCACAGTTTGGAGAATTTACAAACGTATTTCTCATCATTTGGGCGGCAGTTGTTGTGATACAAGGGATATTGGAATATTATATCCCAACCTGGGGGACTAAAAAATATGGCGGTACTAAAGCCGGGCAAAAAGGAGCTATGGTTGGAACACTTCTAGGGATTTTTATTCCCCCGCAACCATTAGGTTTGATTATTGGTCCATTTGCAGGTGCGTATTTGGGTGAGATCTTACACGATAATAAAAATAAAAAAAGGGCATTGAGAAGTGCTTGGGGTAGTTTTATTGGATTTTTGGTAGGGACCTTTATTAAAGTGGTAACTGTAATAGTTATGGCCATCTATTTTGTGAGAGAATTTATTTAATTTGAAATAATTCCCAACCGTTTTCAAATTTTTTCTCACTTTGTAATGTGTAGTGCGAATGCAGAAATTGATAGTTTTCCATTGGGTTCAGGTCTGTAAATTGATTTGAAAAAGCCTCGTAATTAAATAAAAGATAACCATTTTGTATTGTCGAATCCGTTAAGCTGTTAGTGTAAATATCAAATATTTTAACTTCAGGATAATAGGCCTTTATTGCACCATCAATAGAAAAGGTATACACCATAACGCCTTTGGGTAATGAAGAGATGGTATCGGCAATATTTTTTTCATTCTTGTTCATTTCTAAAGTTACTCTGAAAGAGTAAATAAAGAGTGCAAGTTGTATTGCTGTGATCATGAATATGAATAAGAACAATTTTTTATTGGTAAATTCAAACTTATTCAGTATCTCTAAAAATGACGCATAATAAAAAACAAGTAGGAGGGGTAATACAAACATTAAGTATCGGTCGCTTTGATAGGCATTGCCCGCTAAAAAGCAGAGATACAAAATAATGGTCAAAAGTGTAAGTTGTTGCTCTTTTTGAGCAAATTGTTTTTTTCTGGCGAATATGATAAATAGCAATCCGGTGAATATAAAGGCCGGATGGACGAATATTTGAAACACATATACAATATTTGGATATTTGTAATGCTGCCATCCATCCAGATTATAAAAATCCCTCCTAAAAAAATTTGAAATCGAGTATTGGTCTAAAAAGTAGAAATAACTGAAAGTTGACTCATTTCCTGTTATATCCCAAAAGAAAAAACGGCCTTTCAGGAAATAATCGGGTAAACTTCCCAATAGAAAAAAAACAACCCCAATGACGAAAAGATGATATTTTTTTTGTTTAAGTATTTGTCGGATACAGATAACTGCCGGCATTATTAAAATTACCACAGCAGGATAACGTGTCATAATGGCAAAGCCACTAAATAAACAGGCAAATAAAAGCGAATTTATTCTCCCCTTCAGCTGAAATTGTAAACTGAAATACAATGCGGTAAGCCACAAAACTATTCCTGTAATATCACTCATACTTATGATACTAAACCTTAAAATGTAAGGCGAAAGCGCAAAAAACAAGAACAAATAAATATCAAGATATTTATCTGTTTTATATATCATTAGTATTATTTTCCGCAATAGAATATAGGAAACCATCAGGGCAATAAGGGAAACAAATTGTAATACAAATAAGGTATCAGGAATGAGCAATCCGATCAAACTACAAATAAAAGGGTACATGCCCGGAAATACTGAATATGTTGGCAATGGTCCACCTTTGTAATATTGAATTAACTCGCGGGTGGTCTTAAGATATTCATAACTGTCTTGGCCGAAATACCCATTAAACTGGTAAATTAAGATAATGGAAATTTGAATAATGGAGATAGCAAACAATGCGATCCAATATTGATGCAATTTGAGATATAAAAAAAGGGCTTTCATTTATTAACGGAGGTAAATATAATTATACCAACGTCCATTTTATCATAATTACCGCAATTTGAACTATAATCGCAAATCTTCGTCGTCGCTAAATTCGGGAGAAGGTTGTTTAAAAGTTCTTTTAACTTCCTCCTTTTTGATCTGCCTCTGAATTATTAGGTCTGCTAAAATTTCCGGAGCTGATTCAGGTAAATGTTTTGCTAAAAGCGTTTTTGCTTTTTCTTCGTCAACATCTATGCGGTAGAGTATTAATATCAACTTTTCAAAATTATGATCCATAAGGTAAGAAATAACCTCCATTAGTTTTGTTTTCAAAACTTCCTGATCGTTTATTTCAATCATGTTATCCTTAAGTTCAATTTCGCTCATTTCAGCGATTTCGGATATCATGGATTCCATCCAGTTTTTGGTTGAGGTCATCTAAAATGTGTTTGAATAACCAACATCGTTAAAATATCATGCCATTTTTCTCCATCACCCCGGTTCCGAATAATGCAAAATCGTATTTGACTGGATCGTCAGCATCAAATTGTTTTAAACTCCATGTAAGTTCTTTTGCGGTAAGCCAGTCGGTTTGTTTTCTTTTAATAAGATTTAATTGTCTGGCAATTCGTTCAACATGCACATCCAGGGGGCATATCAGCTGATCCGTGCGCAATAATTTCCAAAGTCCGAAATCCACTCCCATATCATCCTTCCGAACCATCCAACGCAAAAACATATTCAACCGTTTACATGTGCTTTTTGAGTTTGGTGTTGGAACATGTTTTTTTGTTCTGTGAGGAGAATGCGGATCATCGAAAAATAATTTGTGGAAATGAACGAGAAAATTCTCCACAGTTTCCTCCTTTTGGTAGCCGGGAAAAATAAATGCCTCTTCAAGGGAAGAATGTCTAGAATAAAATTTTTTAAAAAAGTGTATGAAATATAAAGTATCAGTAAAATTAAAGGTGCGATGTTTAAAATTTGAAAATCGTTTAAGATCTTTTTCATCATGATTTGATATAAAATCAAAGGGAGCTCCATCCATTAATTGAATGAGTTCCTTTGTTTTGTTGATGATGGTTTTTCGTTGCCCCCAGGCAAGTACAGCTGTCCAAAAACCCATTATCTCAATATCCTGTAGCTTGTTAAATTGATGCGGTATTGATATAGGATCGTTTACAATAAAATCAGGTCGATTATATAATAGATATTGACGGTTTAAAAAATCCTTTAAGGCATTATGATTCATTATTTTTCGCCTATTTTGGTTTTGTTGGCGAATCAAATCCAGTCTCCGCTGACTCGAATGATATTGAATCAAGCGCATCAGATTTTTGTTTAAATGCATTTGGATTTTGTTTGTGCAATTTCACAGCTCTTACGGAGAACCGCAAACCTATTATTAAAGAAACTACAGCTCCAATGTATAATCCGACCGTTAAATTTTGGAAAAGGAAAAAGTCATAAAATCCATGTAGTATGGTTGCCATCAAAAATCCACGAAACATTAATGATCTTTCATTCGCGTGATTAAATTTCGCCAGTCCAATATAATATCCCATAATTGCAGCAAATGTGGCATGCGCCGGAACTGCTGTTACAGCTCTTAAACCTGCTGTCCCCCATGCCGCGCCTAAGGTGTCAGCTCCAAAAATGTACATCAGATTTTCAACTGTTGCAAAACCCATTCCCACCATTACTGCGTAAATAATTCCATCGTATGGTTCATTGAAGGATGGTTTTTTATAAGCGTAATATCTAAGGAAAATATATTTTGAAAATTCTTCGCTGGCAGCAATAATTATAAATGTATAAATTGCAATAGAGATAACAGAAGTGCCATTACTTCCTGGTACAAACATTGGGAGTGCACTTTCAAGAACTATCGCCGGCAAAACACTAAAGCATCCTGCAAGAAAACTGCGCAATAAAACACCAAAAGGTTCTCGGTCATGTTTATCTTTTGCGTAGAAAAAAATAATTATAGCCGCTGCCGGTCCAATGGCAAGAAAAAACAATGCGAGGGTATTGAGATTCATGATTATTAAATATGGAACAAGAATAAAAAAAAATAAGCAAAATTTCTACTTAAAATACCGCTTTCTTCAATAATCCAATAAAATAGGGTGTTAAAATAACTTACTTCAAAGCATTCTCAAGATCCAGAATCAGATCATCCACATCTTCAACACCAACGCTCAATCGAATAAGTGAATCAACCAAACCATTTTTCAATCGCTCTTCCTTCGGAATGGATGCATGTGTCATGCTGGCGGGATGACCGATCAAACTTTCTACACCTCCCAGACTTTCCGCAAGCGAAAATAAGTGCGTCGAGGATAGAATTTTTGTCGCTTCTGTAAAATCATCTCCCTTTAAAGTAAAGGAAACCATTGCACCGAACATCCGCATTTGTTTTGCTGCAATTACATGGTTGGGATGATCGGAAAAACCAGGCCAATACACCTTTTCTATTTTTGCATGTCCGCGCAGGAAATGAGCAATTTTTTCAGCATTCTCGCAACTGCGTTGAACACGTAAATGCAATGTTTTGATCCCCCGTAAAATTAAAAAACAGTCCTGTGGGCCCGGTACTGCACCTGTAGCATTTTGAATAAAATATAATTGATCGGCTAAGTTTTTATCCTTTACAATTACGCACCCGTGAATAACATCACTATGACCACCTAAATATTTAGTTGCAGAATGCATTACAATATCAGCGCCGAGATCAAGTGGTGTTTGTAAATAAGGAGATGCAAATGTATTATCCACGCAAACTAAAATATGATGTGCCTTCGCAATTTTACAAATGGCTTCAATATCTACAATACGCAACATCGGATTTGTTGGAGTTTCAATCCATATCATTTTTGTTGCCGGGTTAATAAGTGGAATTATACTCTCCGGATTAGTTAGATCTGCAAAATGAAATTTCATTCCGAAACGTGCATATACTTTTGTGAATGCCCGGTAAGATCCGCCATAAAGATCATTTGTAGAAATTATCTCATCACCCTGACTGAATAATTTAATAATTCCATCCGTTGCTGCTAATCCGCTTGCAAAACAAATTCCGAAATTTCCATTTTCCAATGCGGCAAGATTTTTTTGTAATGCATCTCTGGTTGGATTTTGCGTGCGTGCGTATTCGTAACCCTTGTGATCACCCGGTGCATTTTGCACATAGGTAGAGGTTTGAAAAATTGGAGTCATAATTGCCCCCGTAGATGGATCCGGTTCTATCCCAGCATGTATAACCTTCGTATTAAATTTCATAACCAATTTATAAATTACCAAATTATCAAATTACCAAATGCATTTCATTCTCTCATTCCTTCATTCTATATTTTAATCCTCCCTCAGACCTGCACAGGTTTCCCAAACCTGTGAGGTCGAGGGCCTTTACTTTCATTCCTTCCTTCATTCATTCTTTCTTTTTTTATCCGCCCGATCCGCGTCATCCGCGCCTGCCTGCTGACCGCGTCAGGCAGGTTCCCCTTTTCCTCCGTTCTTTTATTAAAAAGTATGAACCACCAAACCACTTCTCAATTTCGGTTCAAACCAAGTGCTTTTAGGAGGCATTACATTTCCAGAATCAGCAATATTTATTAATTGTTGAATAGAAACGGGATATAAACTGAATGCGATCTTCATTTCACCACTGTTCACTCTTTTTTCAAGCTCACCTAATCCTCTTATCCCACCAACAAAATCAATTCTTTTATCGGTGCGCTGATCTTTAATATTAAATATCGGGTCTAATATATGATTGGATAAAATTGTAACATCAAGTACTGCTATCGGATCATTATTATCGTACGTATTTTCTTTTGCGGTAAGTTTATACCATTCGTTATCAATATACATTCCGAAGTTGTGTAAACTTTCAGGTTTGTACGTGGAATTTTTGCGTTCAACGATAAAATCATTTTCTAAAGCTGTTATGATATCGTTTTTTGTGTGTCCGTTAAGATCAACTATAACACGGTTATAATCCATGATCATTAACTGACTTGCAGGGAAAATAACACTCAAAAAGAAATTATATTCCTCTTTTCCGGTGTGATTCGGATTTGCATCTCCCATCCTTTTGCCAACTTTTGCGCTTGAAGCACTGCGATGGTGACCATCTGCGATATAGGTGAATGGCACAGATTGTTGAAATAATCGGACGAGTTCCTTTATTTGTTGCTCATTGTCAATAACCCAAAAAGTGTGTTGAATTCCATCTTCTGCTGTAAAGTCATTAATTGGAGCAGTAGTTTCCACTATATTATTAATTATGACATCAACAGCGTTTACATCCGGATATGTTAAAAAAACCGGTTCCGGGTGACATTGCAACTCAAACATATGTCTGATCCTATCATTTTCTTTATCCGGTCTGGTGAACTCATGTTTTTTGATAATATCATTGAAGTAGTCCTCAATACTTGAGTTTGCAACTAATCCAACTTGTGCATGGCCATTCATGATCTGGCGATATGCATATAAACAAGGGGTGCCATCCTGACTAAAGGTTCCATCGGTTTGAAACCTTTTCCAATTTTCCACTGCCTTGGCATAAACGGCATCATCATAATGGTCAATATTCTCCGGCAGATCAATTTCCGGTTTACAAACATGTAAAAAACTTACTGCATTGCCAGCAGCTTCTTCTCTGGCTTCTTCGCTGTTTAATACATCATAGGGGCGACTTGCCACTAATTCTGCAAGCTCCGGTTTTGGTCTCCATCCTCTGAATGGGTTAATGATTGCCATACATTTATTTTTTTGCAAAGATAGAAAGTGTTTTGTCTTTGTTTTTGTTAATCAGAATTTTATCTGCAAAGTGCCGTTATTGTTGGATTCTCTCGAAAGTACCACACCTTAAAAATTTTATTTTTTCTTTTAAAAAAAAGCCAACTAATTTTGAATTTGAAAAAAATTGTATATTTGGGCAATCAAATAAAAAAAATATTATGAATAAGATTTACAAAAATTTAACTGGTTCAAAATTAAAGGCATATTCAGCTATGGCCGCTGCTTTGACTGCCGGAACCTCTTCCTTGAACGCAGAAGTGGTTTATACTGACATTACAGATGTTACAATCGGTCTTGGAGAAGCATTCGAGATGGATATCGACGGTGATGGCACTATGGATTTCATTATTGCAGCTTCAAGTTTAACCGGTTCTAACGGAACTTGGTCATTTGCATCTGCATTTGGCAGCGTTGGGTCTTTAGGAATTGGTGGACCATCTAATCAGGCTATCGGAACTGTTGGACCATACTATCCATATGCTTCTGCTCTTGATGCAGGTGATGAGATCGGACCTGATGGTTCTTTCTTAAGTTACCCAAGCCTTGGAAACGTTGCTGTTGTAGCATCTAACTTCTATGGTGTAACTTATGGTAATTTCCCTGGCGAAGGTGAAAAATTCCTTGGAGTGAAATTCGCAATTGGTAGTGATATTCATTATGGTTGGGTTCGTTTAGAATCTGATATCAGTGATGTATTTGTTACCATTATGGATTTTGCATACGAAAATACTGCTGATCAATCAATTGAAGCAGGTGCAACAGTTGGTTCCGCAGTTGCTGAATTACCTGCAGGTTCTGTAAATATTTACAGTTTCTGCAGTGCAGTAAATGTGATCAACAATGTTAATCTTGCTGATGCTACTGTTCAAATTTTCGATCTTACAGGAAAAATGATCACTAGCCAAACTTTAACGAATGGTTCAACTCAAATTGACCTGAGCGCATTTGCTTCCGGTAATTATGTAGTAACAATCACTAGTAAAGAAGGTGTTGCAAGCAAAAATGTATATATCAACTAAATACATTTAATATTTATAAAAAATGCGAAGTGAAAACTTCGCATTTTTTTTTGCTTTTTTTTGAAGAAATTTGTTGGAGCTCAATTCACTCTAAATGTATCAATACCTTTTTCCAGAAAATCAATTATTTGTTTTGCAGCTGCAATGCCTGCATTTACATTAGCCTCTTCCGTTTGGGCTCCCATTTTTTTTGCGGGATAAAATATACGTTTTGAAAATTTCTCTTTGAAATCACTTTCTTTTTTAGGAACAAAATCAGTTACATAGGTGATATCATTTCTTTCTTCCATCAATTTTAACAGATCATCTTCATTCACCACATCCAATCGCGCGGTGTTTACTAACATTCCACCTTTTGGCAAAAGTTTGAGCAGATGGTAATCTATCACACCTTTTGTTTCCGGCGTGGATGGGATATGTAACGAGATATATTCGCAGTGCTCAAAAATATCCTCAAAACTATTAGCCGGAGTAACACCATCTATTTGCAATGCAAGTCTGTCCATATTTCTTTTATATGCAAAAACCTCCATTCCAAATCCACGACCTATTTGTGCCATGTAACGGCCGATATTTCCATAACCGATAATGCCTAATTTTTTTCCGCGCAATTCAGTTCCGGAACTTCCGCTGAATTGTTTGCGCGCCATATACAACATCATTCCAAAGGCACATTCAGCAACTGCGTTTGCATTTTGTCCGGGAGTATTCATGCAAACAACATTTTTTTCGGATGCGGCAGTCAGATCTAAATTATCATATCCTGCTCCCGCGCGTACTGCAATTTTTAATTTTGGTGCAGCATGAATAACCTCGCGATCAACTATATCACTTCGAACTATTATTGCATCAGCATTTGAACATGCCTCAAGTAACTGTGTTTTATCCGTATAATTTTCCAACAATTTCATTTCATGTCCGGCATCAACGATAACTTTTCTTATCATCTCCACTGCGTTATTAGCAAATGGTTTTTCTGTTGCCAATAAAATTAAACTCATGTTTTAGTATTTAGTAGTTAGTATATAGTAGTTAGAGGGCTCTGAGGCTGTTAAAATTGTCAATTGTCAATTGTCAATTTTTCCCCCATCTCAACTCCCCTTCATTATTTTAAACTCGTCCATTAAACCAACCAGATATTGCACGCTTTCAATGGTAAGTGCATTATATAATGACGCGCGCATTCCGCCCACACTCCGATGACCTGCCAGACCGATACATTTATGTTCTTTTGCAAATTGTAAAAATTCGGGTTCCCATTCGCGGTTTTCCATAATAAAGTTAACATTCATCCAGCTGCGGTCCTCAACGGCTACGGTTCCTTTAAAAAGAGGATTAGCATCAATTGCCGAATATAAAAGTTCTGCCTTTGCTTTGTTGCGTGCTTCAATAGTTGCCAAGCCGGTTTCTTTAATCCAACGTAATGTAAGCATGGTTACATAAATAGCAAAAACAGGTGGAGTATTGAACATGGAGCCTTCTTTAATATGTGTGCGATAATCCATCATGGTTGGGATCTGCCTGTTTACTTTTCCGAGCAGGCTTTCCTTTATAATAACAAGGGTAACACCTGCTGGTCCGATATTTTTTTGTGCTCCGGCATAAATAAGATCGAATTGGGTGTAATCCATCGTTCTTGAAAACATGTCGCTGCTCATATCTACTATATAAGGTACCGGACTTGAGGGATATCCATGGTATTGAGTGCCATAAATAGTATTATTAGAGGTTATATGAAAGTATTTAAGATCATTAGGTATAGCATATCCTTTTGGAATGAAAGTGTAACCCTGAGGTTCGGAGGTAGCAAGTTCTGAAACATTGCCGAAGAGTTTTGCCTCTTTCTGTGCTTTTTTAGCCCAAGTGCCGGTATTAGAATAACCCGCTGTTTCGCTGGTATCTAAAAGGTTCATTGGAACCATTCCGAATTGCGTACTTGCACCACCCTGGAGGAATAAAACTTTGTATTCGTCGGTCAATCCGGCTATTTCTTTAACCAAAGAAGTGGCTTCATCCATCACAGCCTGAAAATCTTTACTGCGGTGAGAGATCTCTAATATTGACATTCCTGAACCATTAAACTCAATGGCAGCGGCAGCTGCCTGTTTCAAAACGGACTCAGGCAATATGGCTGGACCGGCGTTAAAATTGTGAACTTTCATATTTTTTTAATATTTATTTGAAGATGTAATAATTACAGTTATCTTTGCGCTCCCAATTTGTTCTTTATGTAACATTTTAAACCGAAGAAGCGGGTCAAAATTACAACTTCCACTTAACAGAAAAAGAATTATGTAATAATAATAATTCTAGTGTGAAATTCAGATATGGCGGGGCTTCGGAGGGAAACTAAAAAAAGATTTAATTTTTTTGTTTAAAAATTTGAATTAATAGTTTCGGAAGTATTACCTTTGTGTCCCATTTGAAAAAATAGGTCGTCGGAAAGACGGAGATTAATAATAAGTTCTTTGAAGTATTGGAGAAACAACTAGTAGCAAGTTCAGGAAAAATAAGGAGCCCAATAGTATAATTACAAATTTTTTTACAATGGAGAGTTTGATACTGGCTCAGGATGAACGCTAGCGGCAGGCTTAATACATGCAAGTCGAGGGAGAAGTAGTCTTCGGATTACAGAAACCGGCAAACGGGTGAGTAACACGTATGCAATCTACCTTTAACTGGGGCACAACTTCGGGAAACTGGAGCTAATTCCCCATAACATTGCGGAATCACATGGTTCTACAATTAAAATTCAGATGGTTAGAGATGAGCGTGCGTCCGATTAGATAGTTGGCGGGGTAACGGCCCACCAAGTCTGCGATCGGTAGCTGATGTGAGAGCATGATCAGCCACACGGGCACTGAGACACGGGCCCGACTCCTACGGGAGGCAGCAGTAGGGAATATTGGGCAATGGAGGCAACTCTGACCCAGCCATGCCGCGTGAAGGATGAAGGTCCTACGGATTGTAAACTTCTTTTATTAGGGAA
>JBGAWP010000023.1:0-53676 GCA_044227505.1 Chitinophagales bacterium
GCAGGACAACTGACAGCTCAGGTGTGATCCGTTTTGCCAATCGTACGATCGACCTGGAGTTGACAGGTGTCAACCAGTTATGGGTCAGCGATATCACTTATTATGAAATCGATGGTAGATTCTATTATATCACATTCATTATGGATCAGTTCAGCAGAAAAATAAAAGGATATAGTGTCAGCAGAACATTACGAACGGAGGATACCACTATTGCTGCTCTTTTGATTGCGACAAAAAATTTATCAGTCGCCCATAAAATAATTTTTCATTCAGATGGAGGTGGTCAATATTACAGCAAGAGCTTTCTGGCGCTGACAGCAGACCGGTTCATCAATAGCATGGGTAAAACGGCTTATGAAAATCCATATGCAGAAAGGCTGAACAGAACTATAAAGAATGATTATGTCCATTACTATAATCCAAGCAACTTCATTCAATTAAAAGCTATGATTAATAAAGCAGTCTGGATGTATAATGAAGGTAAACCACATCAAGGGGCAAAAGGATTAACACCTAATCAATTTGAATTAATATATAAAACCAAATCTGTTATCTAACTTTACAAAAAAGGTCAATCGTATTTAGCGTTCTACACTTTGTAAACTCATTACTCATCACTCATTACTCATCTTTCGGTCATGTTCAGAAATACGTTTAATAAATCCGGAACTATTTAGTTTAAAATTCGTAATTTGGACTAAATATTCGGTATGAGACAACTGAAGATATCACATTCCATAACTTCGAGAGAAAACGACTCACTTGAAAAATATTTAACGGAGATCGGAAAAATTGAAATGATAACTCCGGAAGAGGAAGCCATGCTTGCAAAAAAAATTCGTGAAGGAGATGAGGAAGCATTGGATAAACTCACCATGGCAAATTTGCGATTTGTTGTTTCTGTTGCAAAACAATATCAGGGTCACGGTTTAACATTAAGTGATCTGATCAATGAAGGAAATGTAGGATTAATTAAATCAGCGAAAAAATTTGATGAAACAAAAGGATTTAAATTTATTTCTTATGCCGTTTGGTGGATACGACAATCTATTATGCTTGCAATAGTGGAACATTCGAGATTAATCCGATTGCCATTAAATAAAGCCGGAAATGTTTCAAAGATGAACAGAATGTCGAATCAGTTTGAACAAATAAATGAGCGTGAACCTACCGCAGAGGAAATTGCAGAAGTTTTACATTTGAAGGATAGTGATGTAAAAGAAATTATTTTAAGTAATATTAAACATGTTTCGATGGATGCACCTTTAAACGGGGAATTTGAGGATGGCAGTATGGCTGATATTTTAGAAGATAAAAATGAAGATACTCCTGATAAATCACTGATAAATGAATCACTTAAAAATGAGATCGCAACAGCGCTTAAAGTATTAGCTCCCCGTGAAGCAGAGGTGATTGCAGCCTATTTCGGAATTAATGGGTTTACACCGATGAGCATTGATGAAATAGCGCAAAAATTCGACCTCTCCCGTGAGCGTGTTCGTCAAATTAAAGAAAGAGCTATTCGACGTCTTCGCAAAGCCACTACCAGCGATTTTCTGAAGCCATATTTGGGTTAAAAACATCTTCCTGCTAAAGAAACATGAGTGTGTTTCTCGCAGTGTTGTTGCAAAAAATAAGGTTTATTAATAAATGCGATTTTCAATACGTAAATAAGTGGGTAAAAAAATTGCATTCTTTTCTATAAAAGAATAGAAGACAATAATTTTATTTGCAGAATCAATTAATTATAAATGCTAATAAATTTTAATTGCAATATAATTTATTTTTTTTTCACGCAAAACCGCAAAGCCGCAAAGTTGTAGGATGTGTAGAGGATTAATATAATTTTATATTCCCTTTGCGCCTTTGTGTCTTTGCGTGCATTTTCTTTGCTTGCAAAGTATTATCTCTGTTCCATAGGCCGGTAGGAAACAAAAGCAATCTCTGCGAGAAAAAAAATTACAACTTGAACGATTTTTTGATCGCGTCTTTGTAATCCAATTTCTCCCATGGAAATAACTCCACTTTCATTTTGATCTTTCTTCCGCTGCCGTCTTTGAAAGTTTTTTCAACGATCTTCGTGTCGCGTCCCATATGGCCGTATGCTGCAGTTTCTGCATAGATAGGCGTGCGCAATTTAAAACGCTGTTCTATAGAGTAGGGACGGAGGTCGAATATCTTTTCTATTTTTTTAGATATCTCCCCATCGCTCATTTTTACTTTAGCTGTATTATAAGTATCAATATATAATCCAACAGGTTTAGCAACACCAATAGCATATGCAACCTGCACTAAAACTTCATCGCATAAACCGGCTGCAACCATATTTTTTGCAATATGTCGAACAGCATAAGCCGCAGAACGGTCAACTTTGGAAGGATCTTTTCCACTGAAAGCACCACCGCCGTGTGCACCTTTTCCGCCATAAGTATCAACAATGATCTTTCTTCCTGTTAATCCGGTATCACCATGCGGTCCGCCGATCACAAATTTTCCTGTCGGATTTACATGTAAGGTAAAATTGCCATCAAATAATTTCTGGTTGCGTTTCGGCAATAATTTTTTAACACGGGGAATTAAGATCTCCTCCACATCCTTTTTAATTGCGTCCAGCATTTTTTTCTCTTCTGCAAAATCATCGTGTTGTGTGGAAACAACAATAGTATCTATACGCAGCGGAGTTTTATTATCATCATATTCTATCGTCACCTGGCTTTTTGAATCAGGACGAAGGTATTTCATGATCTTTCCTTCTTTTCTGATAGCGGCAAGTTCCCGCAATAATAAATTTGCGATCTCAAGAGGAAGCGGCATATAATTATCTGTTTCCCTGCTCGCATAGCCAAACATCATGCCCTGGTCGCCTGCACCTTGTTCTGCTTTTTTCTTCCTCACAACCCCCTGATGAATATCAGGACTCTGTTCATGAATTGCAGATAAAATTCCACAAGAATTAGCCTCAAACATATATTCACTCTTAGTATAACCAATTCGGGTTATCACATCTCTTGCAATTTGTTGCACATCCAAATACGTTTTCGACCGTACTTCGCCGGCAAGAAAAACCTGACCTGTAGTTACTAAAGTTTCACAAGCTACCTTGCTTTCAGGGTCAAAAGCTAAAAAATGATCAATTAATGCATCTGAAATCTGGTCCGCAACCTTATCCGGGTGCCCTTCGCTAACGCTCTCTGAAGTGAATAAAAATGACATGTTTGGTTTAAAATTTAGGGTGCAAAGATAGGAAACAATTGATAATTGATAATTGACAATTGACAATTGGGATAAGTGGTGGTGAGGATAGGTGTAGTGCCCTTTGGTGAATTGTGCTAAATTGAATATAATTGATAATTGACAATTGATAATTGACAATTGGGGTTAGCAGTTGGGAGGATAATTTATCTCCTTTCTAAGAGGGAAAAGTAAATTGTAAATTATAAGGAATTTATGGCAGGTGGTAAAGCTGATATTTTTGATGAAGTTTATTCAATTTAAGTTTATTATTAGTTAAAAACTTTTGGAAGGAAGCAAATTAAACAATTAAATAGCTTCCCCATTCTCAATTCTCAACTCTCAATTAGGTTTTGGCTGTTTCATTGTCAATTGTCAATTATCAATTGTCAATTAACATTGCGCTTACGCAATCTGGATTTATTAAATATATTCTGCCCCTTATCAATTCCTTTGCGCAAAAGTTTTTGTTCTTCTTCAGGAAGTTGAATAATGTCGTAACATTCTTGTGAACAACATCCCCCGAATTTAATTGCACATTCGGGGCACTGAATAAATAATAAATGGCAACCGGAATTTACACAATTAGTATGGGTATCGGCGGGTTTGTTGCATTGATGGCAGGTGGAAATAATTTCGTCACCAATTCTTTCACCAAGTCTGTCGTCGAAAACAAAGTTTTTACCTAAGAATTTATTTTCAAGATTTTCTGATTTAATTTTATTTGCATAATTAATAATTCCTCCTTCAAGATGATACACATTTTTAAATCCATTGTGTAACATATAAGCACTGGCCTTTTCGCAGCGAATTCCACCGGTGCAATACATGATGATATTCGCATCTTTTTTATCTTTTAATAATTCTGCGGCCATGGGTAATTGTTCGCGAAATGTGTCGCTGGGGATTTCTATTGCGTTCTCAAAATGACCAACTTCAAATTCATAGTGATTGCGCATATCAACAACAATCGTATTTTCATCTTTGGTCATGGAATTAAATTTTTCGGCATCCACATATTTGCCTTTTTCGGCCATGCTGAATGTGGGATCTTCAATTCCATCGGCAACTATTTTATTGCGCACTTTTATTTTTAATACCCAAAAAGATTTTCCATCGTCATCCACAGCAATATTTAATCGCAATTTTTTAATTCCTGTTTCCGGATCGGTAAATTGTTCTGATTTAACAACGGAATTAATAAAAAATGTAAATGCATCCATATTGTGATCTGGTACACTTATCTGTGCATTAATTCCCTCTTTCGCAACATATATTCTTCCAAACACATTTAATATAGTAAGTTGTGCAAACAACATATCGCGAAATTGTTGCGGGTCATCTATCGGAAAATATTCGTAAAAAGAAAGGGTAATTCTTTTTTCGTTGGATTCCAGCATTTGCTGTTTCAACTCAATGTGAGAAATTCTATTGTATAATAAAGCCATAAAAGAAATTTTGTATCCGGTTGCAGGCCGGGTGAAATCTCAATAAACGGTGCAAAGGTACGCAGTTCTGCTCTTTTAAAATAATTTCGGGGAATGATAAATATTCTTTGAATTTTGCTTTGAATTTGTCATGCATATTCCCTAATATTAACTTTTATTAACCAAAAATATTCAAAATGAAAAAAGGAATTTTACTCCCGATGTTACTGATAGCCTCCTCAGTAATGATCTCACAAACGATTATTGGAACCACATCGTATGATGTGCAAACCAATAACGGAGCTAAACACAGAATTTCCGTATATGATGATGGACGAATTTCAGCTGCATGGACAGGTTCTACTGACTATGCTGTTGGAACAACTAATCCTGACCGCGGAATGTTCTTTAACCATTACAATGGTGCAACCTGGGGTGCTTTTCCTGCAGCACGCGTTGAAACTACTAAAACCGGTTTTGGAGAGATTATTACCGTAATGGATCATGAAGTGATGATAGCCCACGATGGAGCTGTGGTTTCTCAACAACTTTATGCAAATACTGCCATAGGTAGTACAACCTGGACTGAAATTGGTGGTTCTGATGATGTAATTGGATTCTGGCCTGCAGCTGTTTGTCCGGAAGGCACAGATGACATTTATGTATTGAATGCAAATGCAAACCCTCCAACAGAATTGCGTTTTTCGCGTTCTGATGATGGTGGATTAACCTGGACAGTTTTAAATACTACTGTTCCATTTTTAACAGCCGCTGATGGTATTCCGGGTTTATCTGCAGGACTTGTAGCTGCTGCCGAAACTTATCAGATTGCAGTTTATGGAACAAACGTGTACATTCTATATGGAGTGCCAAACTCAGATCTTGTATTAATTCATTCTCCTTCCAATGGCGCTGTTGGAACATGGACCAGCACAGTAATTCATGATTTCCCGATCAACACCTATGATGGACTGGCACAAACCGATGTTGACGGCGACTTTGTTACTGATGTAATTGAAACTACCGATGGAAATCACAATATGTTTATAGATGCAGGTGGGGATGTTCATATTTACACAGGTTATGTAAAAATTTACAACGACGGAATAGGTGCTTTCTGGTCATACCAATATGAAGATGCTATGGGAATATGGCAATGGCATACCGGTATGGATGCAGCGGAAAAAATTGATCTTACCTTGGATTGGGATAATGCCGATGGATTAAATGATCCATTAGCAGGAATTGGTGCATTCCGCTCTCACTATCGTTATCCTGGTATTGTTTCTATGCCTGGTGGTGCAATTGATCCATTAACAAACAGGTATTATCTTATTTATACAATGGCAATTGAGTATACCGATCTTTTTGATGACCCATTAAATGTATCTGCTCAATCTTACAGGGATATTTTTGGAGTTTACAGCGACGACAATGGAGCAACATGGTCAACGCCTGTTAACCTGACCAATACCGCAGGATTGGGGAAAGAAAATGTTTACACATCGGTTTATCCTGAATTTACAGGAGGAAAGGTGCATATGGTATGGCAGGAAGATGTTTATCCGGGAACTACCATTACAGATCTGGATCCGATTGGAGTTAACAATATCATGTACAATGGTTGGACTGCGGAAGATTTTGGTGTAACGCCAATGACTTGTAATTATATTGTTGGTCCCGGTGGATTATATGCTGATGGAATAACTTCTACTTCTGCAACTATGCATTGGGATGCCGTGGATGAAGCAGCACAATATATTGTTGCTTTCTGGATGGCCGACGATCTTGCAACAGTTGGTAAAAAACGCCCAAGTGTAAATATGTATGTAATTCCGGAAGGAAAATTAGAACCTGAAACTACATACGGATACCGCGTTAAAACTGTTTGTTATGAAGATGGTATGATTTCACCTTATTCTGAAATTGCATACTTCACTACACTGCCGTTAAGAGAAGGGGAAAGCAGACAATCTATTGATCTGTTCCCAAATCCGACCGATGGTAATTTTAATCTGGAATTAAATGGTTTTGAAGAATCAGAAACCAATACGCTTATTTTAAATTCAACAGGACAGGTTGTATATGAAAGTATAGCTACTCCAATGGAATTTAATTATCAGTTACCGATCGATCTAAGTGATGCTCCGGCAGGGATATATTATGTAATGGTTTCTAATAATGGAAATGTAATTACAAAAACAGTAATGATCAATTAATTTTAAACCAAACCTAAAACCCTCTGTACGATGCATCGTATGGAGGGTTTCTTTTTTTAAATATTTGCTGAATTGTTTAATTGTTCATTATTTATTAATATTACTATCGGATTTATTTTTCTTAACTCGTCCGTCTAATGGCGGGCAATAAAAACACATCAGTATGAGAAAACTTTCACTCCTTATTTCTATCATTTTTTTAAGTGCCATGTTATCCGCACAAACAATTATTGGCACAACAACTTATGATGCTCAGTCGAACAATGCATCAAAAAACCGCATCAAAGTTTATGATGATGGAACAATTTCTGCCATATGGACAGGGTCTACCGATTTCGGCGGAGCATTTCTTGATCGCGGCATGTTTTATCAGCATTACGATGGAGTTGCATGGGCTGCAACCCCAACAGCAAGATTGGAAACTGTTCGGACAGGCTTCGGTGAATTATTAAAAGTGGTAGATCATGAAGTGGTTGTTGCACACGATGCAGCTGCAAACAGAATGCAATTGTTTGCAAACGATGCAATTGGTTCTAATGTATGGACAGAATTGGATGGCTCTGATGATATTAGAGGAATATGGCCGGTAGCATGCTCACCTGATGGTACTGATGATATTTATGTTGTAAATGCCGATACACAATTTATCACAAACTTAAATTTTTCCCGTTCAGATGATGGTGGTTTAACCTGGGCAATTTTAAATTATACTTTGCCATTTTTAACAGCAGCAGATGGTATGCCTGCAATAACCAACGGAGCCGATTCTTATCAGATATCTGTTTATGGTTCTGATGTTTATGTTTTATTCGGGATGATAAATTCTGATCTGCTTTTATTGCATTCCGATGATTATGGCAATGATGGTTCCTGGGAAAAAATAACTGTTATTGATTTTCCTTATGATAATTATACCGGAGCAGTACAAACGGATGTTGATCTGGATGGAATTACTGATACCGTTGCAACAAATGATGGTTATCACGATATGATAATGGAGGATGATGGAACCTTGCATATATTTTCCGGATATTACAGAATTTACAGTGATGCTTTTGCAGGATTCTGGACTGTAAATTGGAGAACTTCCGGTATTTGGCATTGGACAAACGGAATGGCTGGTGCTGAAGTAATTGATACAGAATTGGATTGGAATAATGATGATTGTTTGTCCGATCCTTATGCAGGAATCGGATTAAGCACATTTAACTATCGAAGCGCCGGAATTTCAAGTTCACCCGGTGGAACATGGGATGCAATTTCAGGAAGATTATATTTAATTTTTGCAATGAAAATTGAATACACTGATATTTTTGATGATCCATTAAATTTTAGTGCGCAATCGTTCCGCGATCTTTTTGGAATGTATTCTGATGATGATGGAGTAACATGGTCGCCACCGGTTAATTTAACTGAGACTGCAGAAGATGGAGAAGAAAATTTTTATGTGTATGTGAACGACAGAGTGAATGGCGGAAAAATTCAGGCAATCTGGCAACAGGATGCGGAGCCGGGAATATTTATTGAGGGTGATCCGATAGTTGAAAATAATATCCGCTATGCCGCATGGGACGCGGAGAGTTTTGTACCTACAATGCCGAATGCAAATTTCAGTTATGTGGCTGATGAAGGCGAAGTTACATTCACGAATTTATCTACAAATTCTTATGGATGTTATTTATGGGATTTTGGTGATGCAACAACTGCAACGGAAGTAAATCCTATTCATGATTATGCAATGGCTGGAACTTATAATGTATGTTTAACAGCATATAATCCATATGGTTCTGATACCTATTGTTCTTCTGTTACAGTTATTCTACCGCCTGATGCGGCATTTACCTATTCAGGTGATCCTGTTGTTACATTTACTGATCTTACTTTAAATTCTCCAACATCATGGAGCTGGAATTTTGGTGACGGTGGAACAAGCACTTTACAAAATCCAGTACATACTTATTTAACAGAAGCAACATTTACAGTTTGTTTAACTGCAACAAATGCATTGGGTTTTGAAGTATATTGTTTACCGGTTGTAATTGACAGCACAGAATTTTTATTACCTGTTGCCGATTTTACAGTTTCCTTTAGTGGATTAATTGCAAATTTTACAGATATCTCCACAAATAGTCCTACCGAATGGTTATGGGATTTTGGTGATGGAGCATCTGTTACAGTGCAAAATCCTACTCATGCATATCCGGTGGATGGTGATTACAATGTGTGTTTAACTGCATCCAATGCGTATGGAGAAAATACAAATTGTAAAGTAATTTCCACTACAGGAATTAATACCATTCAGGAAGCATTATTAAATGTATATCCAAACCCGGCCAATGAATTTGTAATAATTGAATTAATGGATTTTAATCCTCAAACAATTGAAATTTACGATCTTCTCGGACAAAAAATAAATACCGCTTATAAATATAATTCCAATAATATAGTTGAAATAAATACTTCGCAATTAATATCTGGAAATTATATTGTGAAGATTAAAAATGAAGAGGGAGAAATAATTGTGCGGTTGATGAAGGATTAGAGGATATAGCTTCGAATAAAATTTAATAAAAATAAAGCCACGAATGCACGAATTTTTAAGTGTGTTCGTGGTTTTTTTTGTCAATAGTCAGGAGTCAAAAGTCATTAGTCAGGAGGAAAATTATACGGCCATCGAAAATCTACTCATAACTCATTACTCATTTCGTGAATCGAGAGGCGTGAATTCGGCTGGCATGAAGTATTTGCCTCCGAATCCACAGCGTTCCCTTCGGGTAACACTGTGGGGACATGAGTTGGATTGAACTCATTTTCGTGAATCATGAGTCCGGAATACGTTCATCGAGAATTGGGATTTCATTTGAAACGCAAAGCTCCAGGCGGCAATCTCATTACTCATAACTCATCACTCATTTTCGTGAATCATCAATCGTGAGGCATGAATCCGGAATACCTTAATCCTGAATCGGAATTTAAATTTGGAACCGAAACCACCATGCGGGCAATCTCACCATTCACCATTCACCACTCACCAATCGAGCAATTCGCCCATCACCACTCCAACTTTTTCCGCACTCGGCAACATCGCTTTTTCTAATCCTGAATTTAACGGCACTGCAGGAAGATTTTTTGCTCCGAGCATTTTTACGGGAGCATCGAGATATTTAAATAATTCAGAAGATATTCTTCCCGCTATTGCTTGCGCAAAAGAATTCATTATCGGTTCTTCAGTTAAGACAAAACATTTATTGTGGTGTTTTACGGAAGTTTCAATTGCTTCCCAATCGTAAGGAGATAAGGTTCGAAGATCTAATATTTCCACCTGACCGGGATATTTTTTACTTGCATTTAATGCCCAATGAACCCCCATTCCATATGTTACTACAACTATACTTTCTCCGTTTTCTATTTTTTCTTCGGAGGCATGTTGAAATATTCTTGCTTTACCTAAAGGAATAATATAATCATCGGAAGGTTGAATTGATTTGGCAGCAGCCGTCCCGGGAACCTTGCTCCAATACAAACCTTTATGCTCAAACATTACAACAGGATTCGGATCATAAAAAGCTCCTTTTAATAATCCTTTCATATCCGCAGCATTACTCGGGTAAACAACTTTAATTCCTTTTATCGCTGTGATGGATGATTCAATGGAACCTGAATGATAAGGTCCTCCAGAACCATATGCACCAATCGGAATTCGAATTACTGTTTGCACATTCCATTTTCCATTGGTGAGATAAAATGATTTTGATAATTCGGATACTAATTGATTCACACCTGTCCAAATGTAATCGGCAAACTGAATTTCCACTACCGGTTTTGCACCGGCGGCACTCATTCCTAAAGTTGATCCAACTAAATATGCTTCCTGAATTGCGGTATTAAAAACTCTGTGATCACCATGTTTAACAGCTAAGGTTGCGGCTTCTCTGAAAACTCCTCCCAATCTCTTCCCAACATCCTGCCCATATAACAATGCCTCCGGGTGTTTGGTCAAAATTTCATCCATGGCAAATAAAGCGGCATCCACCATTATAACTTGCTCGGCGCCAATGGGTTCGCGGGTTCCTTGTTCCTCAAGAATTGGCGATTCTGCAAACTCAAATAGCTCCACTGTGGAGGGATCCGGGTCCGGGGAGGCAACAACTGCCGCAAAGGCATCACGGGTCATCTTATCGACCGCTGACTCCAAATGGAGCAATTCCTCACTGCTGAAACCCGCCGCCTGGAGTAAATTATTCAATTTTGGCAATGGATCTCGGCTGTGATGTTCCATCAGGTCTTCTTCCGAACGATACATTTCCATCCTGACACCACTGGTATGATGGCCAAGTAAAGGAACTTTGGCATGAATCAGAATCGGTTTTCTGTTTACACGAACATATCCGATTGCTTCTTTTACGCAGTTCCAGCACTCCGTAAAATCGCTTCCATCCACCCTCACTCTTCTCAATCCTTTAAACCCGGCTGCGTATTCATAGGCATCCATGGTTCGGGCTTCCTCTTTGGAAACGGATATTCCCCAATCATTATCCTGCACCAGATAAATGAGGGGCAAACCTTTTAAAACGGCAAATTGTAACGCCTCGGCAACTTCACCTTCCGTCATGGCACCATCACCGATGGAACAAACAACTAAAGGATTTTCTTTGGCAGTATCCAATAAATTTTGTTGTTCCAAATATTGTATCCCTTGTGCCACACCGGTTGTAGGAATAGCCTGCATACCGGTTGCAGAGGAGGAATGTATCATTTGGGGATAATCTTTTCCTTTATAACTCGGATGACAATAATAATTGCGACCACCGCTGAAAGGATCATCCCTTTTTGCCATCAATTGTAATAAGATCTCCTCCGGTTTCCAGCCCATTGCCATAAGCATGGAGTCATCCCGGTAGTATAAACTCGCCCAATCGCATTTTTTTAATTGCAATCCCATGGCGATCTGAATTGCCTCATGGCCTCTTGAATTTGCGTGCACAAAAATGCAGGTTTGCCTATTCTCATTGAAAATCTCACTCATTACCTTACTCGTAAACATGATACGGTAGGCATCCAAGAGTATTTTTTTATCAACCAGTTCGAGAGTCTCCTTTTGATTCATTACACGCTTTAAAGTGGATTTAAATTCGGCTGCAAAGCTATAAAGGATTTGAGTGCCCTTTTAGCCGAAAGAGGTGTTATTTGATATTTATTTCAAATTTTTTCTCCTTTTCCAGAAATCCTTCGAGTTTATCGCCCGGGTTTACTTTGCCCACGCCTGCTGGAGTGCCGGTAAACAGCAGATCACCTTGCTGCAGGGTAAAGTATCTGGAGATATAACTTATCATTTGGCCGATATTATTGATCATTTCCATAGAGGAACCTGTTTGCACAATTTCCTGATTTTTAAGCATGTGAAAAGAGATATCATTGGAATTTTCAAGATCTTGAAGCGATGTAAATTCCCCGATAACAGCAGAATTGTCGAATCCCTTTGCAATTTCCCAGGGCAATCCCTTTTTCTTTTGTTCTGATTGCACATCACGTGCAGTAAAATCAATTCCTACTGTTACTGCATCAACATATTTTTGAGCGAATTCGGCCCCGACATGTTTTCCGTTCTTACAAATGCGAAATACCAATTCACATTCATAATGTATATCACTCGAAAAATCAGGGATATAAAAATCTTTTCCTTTGAGCAATGCCGTTGGAGGTTTCATAAATACCACAGGGGCATCGGGAATCTCATTGTTGAGTTCTTTTGCGTGTTCGGAATAATTGCGGCCTATGCAGAATATTTTCATAACTGGTGGCAAAGTTACGAAAGGGGATATAGATTTGTTATTAGGCATAGAGAGAGGGTAAAAAGGCAGATTACATAAACAGTCATCTCTCAAATAAATCTAAGAGAGAAAAAATTTCCTTCCGCAACAACTTAAGCATTATTGTAGGAGATATAGTAAAATGTTTAATGGTTAATTTTTATCATCAAAGGAATTTTAAAATGTAACTGATAATATATTTTTTTATTCCTTAATCAATTCAATCAAAAATCTATTATTTTTTGTATAAATTGTAATTAGATAAAGTCCTGAAGAATAGGAACTTAAACTTAAATCGGTATTAAAAGAAAATGGATCCGATTTGTAAATTATTTGCCCTGTAAGTGTTGAAATTGTAAACGTTGCTTCTGAACCGGAATTGTTATTTATAAATAAAACATCCTTTACCGGATTCGGATAAATACTAAATCCTCCCATTAAATCATCCACACTCACATTATCATCCACCAACCCATTACAATCATCATCCAAGCCATTTAATATTTCCGCTGCTCCGGGATAAATATCCGGGTTTGTATCATCACAATCACCGGAAATCCATACATAACCCAATGTATCATAACAACTATAAATATAATTTTCTGCATCTCCAAAAAGGTCGTTATCTGAATCGGTGTAATAAACAATTTGATCGCATGTTTCTGATATTTGTACTACCCAAATATCTGTTGCAGGAATATCTCCTATATAATGCTCAGTTATGTCTCCATCGTCAGACCATGCATAACCAGAAATTAAATAAGATGACTCAGAGCTTTTATTAATACTAAAAGCAAAATCAGAATTACTTCCTCCTAAACATTTTTGCCATTTAATTACACCGCTGCTATCCAATTTTACTACCCAATAATCAGCATAAAACATTCCACCGTGATGCCCACTCACATCACCGTCATCAAGTGTAGTTGTATTGCCAGCTATAATATAAGTGCCATCATTACATTCCAATAGGCTATGCCCTTCATCTGCACCGGCGCCGCCTAAGCTGCGTTGCCAGATTATTTCTCCAACGGAATCTAATAGCAATGTCCACATATCCTTATTTTCACCCGGATGATGAAATTCAACATCACCGTCATCAGACGACGACTCTCCTGTAATTAATATATTATTATTAGTAGTTTCCAGAATTGCATATGCTACATCATATTCACTGCCTCCATAACTTTTGTCCCAAATGAGGTTGCCCTCTGAATCAAGTTTGATTACCCAATAGTCAAAATAATCATATAAATTAGTAGTTCCGCAAATTAGGTAATCGCCATCATTTGTAATTGTGATAGATGTTCCAAAATCATCATATACACCTCCAAACACTCTATTCCAAAGTATATTTCCAAATTTATCTAATTTGAAAACGATTAAATCCGCAACATCAGAAGAACCAAAATGTTCGCTAAGGTCACCATCCTCTGAATGGGAATAGCCTGTAAAAATGAATCCGGAATCACTTGTTTGTATTATACTGGTAGCATTTTCAAATTGGCTCCCACCAATTGAGGTTTGCCATTCTAAATTGCCAATACTATCAATTTTTAATATCCAGCAATCTGCGCTGCCATTATTTACAACTATATCTCCATCATTGGAATAGCTGTAACCTGAAATAATAAAGCCATGATCTGTGCATTCAACAATGCAACCTGCATAATCTACATTTGTGCCGCCATAAGAGTTTTCCCATAGAATCATTCCAAGGGAATCAATCTTGCAAATCCACACATCAAGACTTCCATGGAATGTGTTAACATCTTCATCTATAGATTCTGTGAAACCAGTAAAAATAAAGCTTGAATCAGATGTTGGAATAGCGTCGAAAAGTGCATCTGAGGATGATCCTCCATAGTTTTTTTCCCATACGATTTCTACCATTTGACCAAAACAATAATTGAATTCAAAAAACATTATAACTGTAAAAAATAGCTGTTTATTCATTGCATACCCTTTAATCTTTGTTATAAACAAAGATACTTTTTTTTAAGCATTATAAAAAATTGGTATTGATTTAATACAAAAATTATTTAATTGTTTGATAATCAATAACTTAGCCTTATTTTCATGACTTAATTGTTAATTTTACAACAAAATATAGGTTTTGGGCAAAAGCTTAAAAATTTTAGTTAGTTTTAAGTGTATATTTCGATACTTAGGTATTTCATTTAGTATATTTCACCTCATAAATTATAATTATGTTACCACAAAAATGCCCTGCTAAAAATTATTTTAACCTTAAACTCTTTAATGTAACCATAATCAGTTTCTTCATCCTGCTTTGTTCCTTTAGTTCCAATATTGATAAACCTGAAATTAAGAAAACGGAAAATGCAATTGATAAATCATTCTATTCCTTTTTATCCGATTCTGCTTTTCCAGATTCAACTTACACAGGTGATGTATTTGGTGATACACTGGAGGTAATTATTGACGGCATGGATACAATTTATATACTTTCTGAAGGTAACAATGATGAAAATGATTTGGAGGAAAGAATGATCACTTCCGATGATATTATTATTACGCTAAAAGACAATGTTCGAACCGTTAACCATGGCGTTTATGGTGTTAATCTGGAAGGTTTTTTTGCGAAATATACAAACACAATAGCTGAACAGGATGAATATATTGCATTAGGGTCTTTAAATCCTTATCAGCTTTTATCGGAATTGGCTCCCAAAGTTTTAAGACACCCGAGTGGCTCATCCAGCAAATTTCAACACCCTTTCGGATCGATGAATTCGACCGACCCTGCAAATCCTAAAGCCGATTTAAAAAACGGCGGTTATGGTTATTGCATTGAGGAGATTATTAGGTATTATGATAAAACTGATGATGAATTAGGTAATTATACAAATTATACGGTTTTATTCGCTGATATGGAAGATAATGGGAAAGTGAATAATGATCTATGGATGCATGAAGATGATCAAGCCGATTTCGAATCATTTTATAAAAAGTGGGACGAACAACCCGCATTTGAACCTGAAGATTTTACTGTTGGAGGCATTGAACAAATATGGGAGGAACCACTTTATATCAATAATTTTATTGAGCTGATCGAGAAAATAGAAACAGAAAAAGAATATACCATAGATGTAATTTGCGCAATTAATGTATTAAGCGAACCGGCACTTATGGTAAAAGAAATGATAGATTATCTGCGCGATGAAACGCTAAATCATGAGTATGCCGTAAATGTTACAGGTATTGAACTTGGGAACGAATGTTATTTTAAATTTTTCGGTCGGTCCATGGGTTTTACCTGCAAATATGATAATTCTGCATTCGATCACTATTGGGCTTACATAAATGGTATAGATAACTATGATGATTATTTTGAATTGGATATCACAGAAAATGATTTTGTATTGGAAGATGTTTTAGATTCAGACTTGATGATGGGAATGGATGATGCAGATGAATTTAATCGCCATGATTATATTGGCGTTTTGCGATCAGATGAATTATATGATGATATCAAGATAGGTATTCCTGTAGAAACTCCGCAAACCAAAGGTGCATTTGTTATAAATACCGATGTATTAGAGGAGATAGTACTAGACTGCGATCTGACCTGGAACGAGGGAGTGGTCGCTCAATATGGCGCAACAGGATTTGGTGAAAATGAATACAGCAAATATATTTTTGATGCAGTAGTTCCCCATCTTTATTTTGCAGCACAAAACAGCGCTGATCCTGATCTTAATACAAACTGGGGTGAAATTCCGATCGGAAAATTTACGGCGCCAGAATCAAATTGTCTGGATAATAATACAGTTACAGAATTGCACGATAATTTTAATACTACTCAATACACTTATACATCTGCCGACAGTAGATTAACATGTGCTTTTGAAGGAATAATTGATCCTGCAATAGAGGGCAGTTTTGTGCGCTTTGTAAAACAGCGGCAAAAAACATCCATGGAAGACCTTGCCCTGGAATTACAATTAGATGGCACTGCAACACACGAAAAAGAATGTTGGATTACAGAATTGAATATTAAAAATAATACACCCGGAGGCACTCCGGACGATTTGGAAGACCTGGTTTTTACCAAACACATCAGACGCGATGTTTATGATAATTCCTTTGTGCATCCCTATGTGCTTCAAGAAGAATTAATGAACAACATCAAATTGAGTTTTCAAACTGAATTTCAAGATGAATTTATCGAGATTACCTCAGTTAATAATTTTATGGGTGGTTCATCCACTGACCTTGTTTTAAATGCTAATAACATGGATCTTGCTGCATTAGGCTTGATAGACAATTGTTCCTGGGACGTTTTTACTCCTTTTTTAGCAAGAACGACCTATTACAATTATAAATTAAGTAATCAGATCCATTTAAATGATCTTAAATATTTAAAGACCACAAAAACTATCTATAGTTCCAATATCAATCAACCACCGACGGTATTTATTAAAACGAGTTATGGTATTCCTGCAACAGTTGATGTATATTGTTATTTTACAAATATTAAAGGTGTAACACAAACTTATATTATAAACCCGGGCACTTTAACCGGAACTTCTTTTGACGGAAAACATGGTGAAATACATTGTATTGATGCTAAACAACTCTATTCAAACTCCGGCAAAAGCGAGCTGTTTAATATTAATAATGCATATACAGGCTGTGCTTTCCCATATACTACTGAAAACTGGTTTGAAATCAGTAATGAAAGGACACCCTATGTTGATATGGGGGTATGTCCTGAAAATATGAGCAGCAATTCCATGTGTGTAACAGTACCTGCATATTCGGCAGGATATTTTGTATTTTCCTTTAACCCAAGCTCTCGTTTAGGTCAAGAGGAAGATGTTTACAGAATATTTCCAAATCCCTCATCCACCGGTTTTGTTATCCAACAAAATGAATACAATAATGAAGATGAATCTGGCTTAGAAATTAATATTTATTCTATTGAAGGAAATCTTGTTTCCTCCCAACTAGTGGATGAAGGCGAAATGGTTGACGTATCGAATCTACCGGTTGGTGTTTATACTATTTTTATTAATTCTGAAGGGAACCTTCCAGAAATGGAAACACTAGTTAAAATGAAATGATTAAAACCTAAGTAAGCCCAAACAAACTTGTTTTTCCCCAAAAGGGTTGTTTTTTTAATTTCTCGTATCTTTGGATCTTTATAATCTTAGGTATGAAGAAAATATTTGGTTTATATATTTTGAGTTTCATTTTTATAGGAAATTGTTTTGCACAGCGTACAGTTTCCCCCGGTAAAAACCTCGGCAACAATAAGGTCGGCTCCTTTGAACATGTGGAAGGTATTTTTATTGCGGTGAACGGAATTAACATGTATTACGAAGAATATGGGGAAGGACCTGTTTTATTGATGTTACATGAGAACGGAGGTTCTGTGGAGTCGTTTAACAGTCAGATCAATTATTTTTCCAAAAAATACCGCGTGATAGTTGCCGATGGAAGAGGGCAGGGGCAGACAAACAATACTGCTGATAGCCTTACCTATGAATTACTTTTGGAGGATTATAATGCACTGCTCGAAAAATTGGAAATTGATAGTGCTTACGTAATTGGATTTGATGATGGAGCAATTGTTGGATTAATGCTTGCAATGCATTTTCCTGAAAAGGTAAAGATGCTTGCAATTTACGGTGCGCGATTAAATGCAGAACCTAATACTGTAGTTGATGCTTCCACTGATCTTGTGAAAGTATATAAACAAATGTATAGCGATTCGGTTAAGGCAGGAAAAACTATATATAAAGATGCATTACAGTTAACGAATTTGGTATTGCATCATCCCGAAATTGATGAAGACCTTTTAATAAATATTACAGCACCTGTTTTAGTTATGGGTGGCGACAGAGATATCATTCAACTTGAGCATACTGTGTTTTTATATAAACAATTGCCTCATGCACAATTATCCATATTTCCGGGAGCAACGCATTATTTTATGAGTGAAACACCGATGTTATTTAATAATGCTGTATCGAAGTTTTTTTCTAAACCGTTTTATGATCCGGAGGTGGAGGAAACTATTAAATTCAAATAGGATTTATATTTTTTACATTTCAATTATTCACAGGAATTACATTTACTACATTTTAATTATTTTCTTGCACGAGCTTTCTTCAATTCGGTAAGTCAAAACTTAGCTTCGGTTGATTTTCAATCATTGCATATTGATTGCTACCTTTTGCTTGATCAAAAGGTAGCGCCAAAAATCAAGTGCTACACCATGCGGCTTTGTGTCCCTAATGCTTGCCACCCGGAGCGAAAAAGGCGCCACAACTAACATAATACTTTCTGCTTCGTATGGAATTTAATTCATGAATGATATTCATGTTTTTCTGAATGGTGGCGCTGATTTTCGCTCAAATTTTACAACCATTGAGAATATATAGTGATGTGGCGTCGCATAAGGGACATTAAAGCCACATGCTGAGGCACATATCTTGCTTCGTTAACTTATTTGAACGAAAATAATATTAACTGTTTATTTTTTTAAACACAAGAGTCGTCTAAAAAAACTTTTAAAAATAATAATAATTAGCTAAATATTTAATCACAAATTTTAATAAATACGCCATAGATGGAAGAGCTATCAATTGAATTTATTCATTGCTCTTTCAACACCCTCCATTACGATGGATACAATTGCTTCAGCACATTTTTTTGTAGTTTCTGATACAATTTGTTTTTCTTCTGTAGTCCATTTCCCCAAAACAAAATCAACCTGTTGGCCCTTTCCAAAATCATTTCCTACACCAAAACGCAAGCGGGTGTATTGATTTGTTTGTAATAATTCCTGTATGCTTTTTAATCCGTTATGCCCACCGTCGTTGCCATTTTTTCGGATGCGCAATTTGCCCAAAGGAAGATTGATATCATCGGTAACAACAAGAATATTTTCAAGCGGAATATTTTCTTTTTCCATCCAATATTTAACTGCCTTACCACTCAAATTCATGTAGGTGGTTGGTTTTATCAGGAGGAAGGTTTTTCCTTTAAACTTAAATTCTGCCGTGTCAGCATATCTTTTAGAAGTGAATACCACTTTTTTTTCTTCTGCGAGATATTCCAATACATCAAAACCGATATTGTGTCTTGTATTTTGATAATCGATACCGAAATTGCCTAAACCTGCAATTAAATATTTCATCTCAAGGGTTTGTTGCTCTTTATTTGTGGATTTTCGTGGAAATAAAAAACGAAGCAATTTCATATTCTTTAAAATTAGAAATTGCTTCGTTAAAAAGGTGATTAATTTAATCTTTCTTCTCTTCTTTTGCAGCCTCAGGAGCAGCAGCAGTTGCGGCAACAGGAGCAGCAGTTTTAGCGGCAGCATCAGCAGCAGCAGCGGCATCAGCAATTGCTTTAAGCGCGCGCGGAGAGATCACGGTAACTATCGGAATGCTTTTAGCACCGAGTACCTCAATATTCTTTATTTTGATATCGCCCATTCTGATGGTATTGCTTACATCAAGATCGGTTACATCAATGGTAACACTGTCAACAAGATCTTTAGGAAAACCTTTGATGGTTACCTTTCTGATACGTTGAATGAGTTTACCACCACTTTTTACACCAATAGATTGTCCTGCTAACTTAACCGGAACAACAGATGTGATTTTTTTCTTTGGATTTAATTTCAAAAAATCGATGTGCAGAATCTCATCCGTAACCTTGTGAAATTGAATTTCACGCATTAAAGTTTCGTAGGTTGTTCCATCGATGTTAAGAATCACTTTGTAAACATTTGGTGTGTAAACCAAAGTTTTAAGTGCTGTTTTGGCTACTTCGAAATTTATATTTTCGCCATCACCATAGAGAATACATGGAACCATTTCGCCCGAGCGTGCATCTTTGGATGCTCTGCGGCCTACGTGATCTCTCAGTTTCCCTTTTAATTCAAATGTTTGCATTTTAATTGAATTTAATTTTAATTGTTTACTGAATTTATTTGAAAAATCTTTAATTAATTATTGATAAATAATGAACTGATACTTCTGTGTTCATGTGTATTTCTTATCGCTCTTGCAAATAATTTTGCAGAAGAAACAACGCGTATCTTTTCACTTTCGCGTTTTAATGGAATAGTATCTGTAACCACAATTTCTTCCAATGATGAATTTTCAATTGTTTCATATGCTTTTCCGCTTAAAACGGGATGCGTACAAAAAGCTCTCACTGTTTTGGCACCTTTTTGTTTCATCAGATTTGCTGCATTGGCAAGCGTATTTCCTGTATCTACGATATCATCGATCATGATCACATCTTTACCTGCAACATCTCCAATCACCGTCATTTCTGCAATTTCATTTGCCTTCTTTCTGTATTTATCGCAAATAACAAGTTCGGTGTTAAAATGAACTGCATAACGTCTGTTTCGTTTTGTACTCCCAACATCCGGTGAAGCAAATATCACATTGCTTGTATCTAAATTTTCTTCAATATAAGGAACATAAATCGCCGTTGAACTTAAATGATCCACCGGTATGTCAAAAAATCCCTGGATCTGATCAGCGTGCAGGTCCATAGTAACTATTCGGTTTGCACCGGCAGCAGATAATAATTCGGCAACTAATTTTGCACCGATGGATACCCTTGGTTTATCCTTTCTATCCTGACGAGCAAGCCCAAAATAAGGGATAACCGCTGTGATATAAGATGCTGAAGCTCTTTTAGCTGCATCAATCATCAACAGAAGTTCCATCAGGTTATCGGATGGGAAAAAAGTACTCTGAATAAAGAACACATAACTTCCACGAACACTTTCCAGAATATTTGGCTGAAACTCCCCGTCGCTAAAGCGATCGATGGCGATCTTTCCTAATGGTTGCCCATAATAATCTGCAACTTTCTCAGCCAGATAACGGCTGGTAGTTCCTGAAAATAATTTTACATCATTGGTAACCATTGCGATACAGAGATTTGAGGCGGCAAAGATAGCAAAACAGACCCTATTTTGGAAGAATTATCTCAAATCTGTGGAGAAATCAAGTTCCGGAGGGTATTAAAATACGGAAACGCATACTGTATGCGGCTTCCATACCAACTGAACATTTCGCCATCCACGCATACAACCTTCGTTTTTGTTAATATCTTCTGAAACTCCTGCACATGATTTTCGTTAAAGGGATAAGGTTCGGAGGATAAAAACAGGAATTCAGGTTCTTTTTCTCTTATTTCGTCAAAATTCGTCTCCGGATATCTTTCGCTTGAGGAATAACAGTTTTCAAATCCTGCTTCCTTTAACATAGCATTGATAAAAGTATCTCCACCCACCGTTAAATATGGGTCTTTCCAGATCAAATAAATACAGGAACGGAGAGGAATTGAGGATGATTCTGTACGTTTTGAAACAATGGTATTGATCAGATCTTCCGCTTTTATTTCTGTATTTGTTATTCTGCCGATAAGTCGAATCATTTCTAATGCCGAATCCATGTTTTTTACATCACTCACAAAAACCGGAAATTCCTTAGCCAGGTCATTGATTTGTTCAAATTCATTTTCCTCTTTATTTGCAATAATAAGGTCCGGATTTAATTGTCTGATCTTTTCCAGATTCAAATTTTTTGTTCCTCCGATAATCTGTTTTGTTTTTTTTAAATGTTCAGGGTGGATACAAAATTTCGTAATGCCTATTATATTATTTTCAAGACCCAGATCATATAATAATTCAGTTTGTGATGGCACCAAAGAAATTATTTTTTTTGGGAGAGATGGAATTTCAATGGAATTAAAAATTTGATCAGCGAATTGCATGGTGTTATTTTGTTTTGTTTTTTCTCGCTGAATTCACTTTGAAACCAATTAGTTCTCGTTTTACCGGTTTGGGCTGTAAAAGCTTCTTTAAGGTATTAAAAATCAAGATCACATCCTCGCTATTTGCAGTTACTTGTTTTTCCATTTGCTCAAGTTTTAGCATAATATCCTTATGGGTAAGCAGCAGTTTTCTCATCCTTGTAAAAACTCGTATTATTTGAATATTTACATTAACGGCTGTATCACTATTTAAAATACCGGAAAGCATTGCAATTCCATGTTCTGTGAAAACCAATGGCATTGTCCTCCTTCCGCCATGTTTTTGTTTATCGGGTATTTTACTTGAGGTCACAATTTGTGACTTCAAGATTGCAAATTCTATTTCGGTTAATCGAAACATGAAATCAGACGGGAACCTGTTAAGATGTCGTTTAACAGTTTGGTTCAAAACTTTAGTTTCAACATGATATAATAAAGCAAGATCTTCATCCAGCATTATTTTTTCGCCTCTGATCAAATAAATTTTTCCTTGAATAATTTCATCCGGCGGAATTAGAGCAAGATTTTTCTTTCTCATTGGTTTGTTTTTAAGGATTAAAAAAGTATAATTTCTAAATTCAAATTGGAGGGGATAACTCCAATTTGAATTTTTTTTTATTTCATCTCGTCAGAGCACTCATCACATCATGTTTAGTTATAATATAGGTTTTGTCCACCTTGAAATCGCGCACCAGTAAAGCATGTACATCATTGTTAAGCATTTTTCCCAATGCATCAACAGGTGTGGAAATATCAATAAAGGGAAACGCCTGTTTCATAATAGTGCCCACCTTATCATTTTTTATTTCCGGATTTTTTAATACTTCATTATATAATAACGCTTCATTAATTGATCCTACAATTCTTCCTCCATCAACAACCGGTAATTGAGAGAAATCATGTTGCATCATGATCTGCAGTGCTTGTGCAACAGTTGTATTTATTTCAACAGATTTTAATTCGCCTTTTTGATTGGATGAGATAAGATCTTTTGCAGTTAATCCCGATTTATCCAGGTAGCCCATTTTCATCATCCAATCAGGGTTAAACATTTTTCCTAAATATCTTGTGCCATGATCAACAAATATCACAACAACTACATCATCTTTTGTGAATTTATCTTTCAATTGAATTAATCCCTGCAATGCGGAGCCGGATGAATTTCCCACCCAAATTCCTTCTTCCCTTACGATACGGGCGGTCATTATTGCTGCATCTTTATCTGTAACTTTTTCGAACATATCTATTAGGTCCATGTTCACATTTTCAGGAAGAAAATCTTCTCCGATACCTTCTGTTACATAAGGATAAATTTCATTTTTATCGAAGATGCCAGTCTCCTTATATTTTTTGAATACGGATCCATAAGTATCGATCCCATATATTTTAATATCCGGATTTTTTTCCTTCAAAAATTTACCTGTTCCGCTAATTGTTCCGCCTGTTCCAACACCGGCAACAAAATGCGTGATCCTACCATCCGTTTGATCCCAGATCTCGGGTCCGGTGGTTTCATAATGGGCAATAGAATTACTTGGATTATCGTATTGATTCGGTTTCCAGGAATTGGGAACTTCCTTTATCAATCTTGAAGAAACGGAATAATAACTCCGAGGATCTTCAGGGTCAACATCGGTGGGACAAACAATAACTTCAGCTCCAAATGCTTTTAAGGCGTTTACTTTTTCGATGCTTTGTTTATCTGTTGTGGTGAAAATACACTTGTAACCTTTAATGATAGCGCCTATGGCAAGGCCCATTCCTGTATTTCCGGAAGTTCCCTCAATAATGGTTCCTCCGGGCAAAAGTCTGCCGTCTTTTTCAGCATCTTCTATCATTTTAATCGCCATGCGATCTTTGATAGAGTTACCGGGATTAAAGGTTTCCACCTTAGCAAGAATGGTTGCTGGAATGTCTTTAACGATATTATTCAGTTTTATGAGCGGCGTATTGCCAATAGCTTCTAAAATGTTGTTTTTCCACATGACGGCAAAGGTAAGGTGATTTTTTTACCAATGCTTAAGGCATAAAAGTTATAAATGTGTGCGCAGGATGTGAAAAAAAACATCCTGAATTATACTGATTTCAAAAAAATTACTAACTTTTCCCTGAAAATCAATCATTCACTCAAAACCCACAACCCGAAATCATGCGTAAATTTTTCAAATGGACAGGCATTGTGATTCTTTGCCTTGCTCTCATTATTGTTATTGCTTCTTTCATTATGGTAAATAAGTATAAGAAAATGGCCAAAGTGGAATATGAAGCGAATCCCACCCCTATAACAGCGCTCACTGATTCTGCCTCTCTTGTTCGGGGGGCTTCACTTGCTGCATCAATTTGTTCAGGCTGCCATGGCGGTGATCTGGCAGGAAAGGAATTCTTTAATGTACCTGAATTAGGTATAGTTCCTGCCCCAAATATTACCCGAGGCGGCAGAACTAAGGATTATTCTGATATTGATTATGTAAGAACGATCAAATACGGCGTAAAACCCGATGGACATGGCATATTTGTAATGCCTGTTGAAGATTTTAATTACATGAGCGATGCCGATCTGGGGGCTTTGATCGGATATTTAAAATCTGTTCCTTCCAGCGATAAAACCTGGCCTGACCCAAAATTTACAACCATGGCGCAAATAATGGCCGGTGCCGGATTATTTGGTACTTTATATAATGCAGAATTATTAGACCTGAAGAATAATAAGTCGATTGTTGCACCTGATCCAAGTACGGATGTAGCGTATGGCGAATATTCTTTGAGAATTCATGGCTGCTGGACCTGTCACGGAGAAAAGCTGAACGGAAACAAATCACCTGATCCGGCATCTCCTCCTGGTGCTAATATTACTCCGGGTGGAAATTTCGGAAAATGGAGCCTTGATCAATTTAAAGATGTGATGCATACAGGCGTTACACCTGAAAATAAAAAGCTGAACCCCGAATATATGCCATGGCCTTCTTTAGGTTTAATGACAGATGTGGAATTGGAAGCGATATATAATTATTTAAAGTCTGTTCCAGCCGCAGAAGATGCAGAGGTTGTAACCAAGTGGAAGGAGAAGAACAAATAAATTGAAAACGCCCGAATTATTTCGGGCGTTTTTTTTAATAATTTTTAAGCTGTCAAGGGTTCATTTTAGCATAAATAACACCTGCTATGCAACCTTGCAATACACCGTAAAGTATCCATGTGGCAACAACGGATATGGAAATTGATATGCCGCTGAAAGTGATCCACATTGCGGGTAATATTGCGATCAAACCATACACTAACCCTACTTCAATGCCGCGTTTTATGGCATTTCCCTTGAACATATGTCTGAATCGTTGCCAAAAATATTTAAGTGCAAGTGCAACTATAAATGGGTGAATGAAATACAACCATGTTCTTTTTTCACTTGAGGAAAAAACAGGGTCGAAATATTGTTCTGCTATTTTCGGAAAGAAATAGATAGAAAAATATAAGGCTGCATAACTGAATGCAAAAAGAACGACAACCGCGGTGAAGTAAGCTGTTAATACTCGTTTCATAATTATAAATTTATTAGGTGTTAATTTTTTTTGTTGTTACTCAAAGGATTTTATATATACTATACTCTTTCGGAATTCAATACAATCCTTTTCTACTTTCCATTTTAATGACACAAAGTTAGGGAGTGTCTTTTTTTAAAAGATGACTTAAATCACTTTGAGGTAGTATTAAAATCATTTATCAGCTGCGGTGATTGAAATTACTTTGCATAAGTTAAGAACAAAAATAAAATCAGGATATATGAAAATCTTCAGGCCTTTAATATTAATACCACTTTTTTTATCTGCTTCCGTTATGCTGGGTCAGAATCAATATACCTTGGCTAGTGACCATAAGATAACAATCCAGGGTACTTCCAATGTGCATGATTGGGAAGAAGTTGCGCAGACCGCTTCAGGTGATGGAGTTGTACAATGGAATCAGGACGCAACCTTCAATATTCAAAAACTTAACTTAAAGGTGACAGTAAAATCTTTAAAAAGTGATAAGGGTTCTATAATGGATAATAAAACGTATGATGCTCTGAAAGGTGATGAGCATCCATATATCACTTTTAAATTAAGTTCCATTAAATCGATGGTTAAATCAGGAACAGGGTATACCGTTAAAGTGAATGGTGATCTTACCATAGCCGGGGTTACAAAAAATGTAGATATTAATGGAACAGTTTACGTGAAAGAAAATGGCAAACTCTATATTGAAACTTCGAAATCAATTAAAATGACAGATTTTGGAATTGATCCTCCAACTGCAATGATGGGAGCAATGACCGTGGGAAATGAGATCACCATTAAATTCAAATTAAATTTTTTAATGAAATAAATAAATAAATCATAAATTCAATAAACCTATATTAAATTAAAACAAAATGAAAAAGTCAATAATTCAAAAAACAATGATCTTAGCAGCCTTCTTATGTTCAGCGATCATGATGAATGCTCAAAACAATCAAAATAACAAGATCAATTACGACAGGCCTTACGATAAAGCAGGTCTGAACATTTTTGAAACCACAAAAGATGACTTAGTTCCTTTCACTGGATTTCAATTAAAGATTAGCGGTGGATTCACTCAGCAGTACCAGGCTTTAACACATTCCAATACAGCGGATGTAGTTTTAAAGGATAATAACCTTACCACTACAGCTGGTGACTCCGTTAACATCAACAAATTATATCCGATCACAAATGGATTTAATCTTGCAACTGCTAACCTTATACTTACTGCTCAATTAGCTGACGGTATCAGTGTTAAATTAGAAAATTATATGTCAGCTCGTCACCACAATGAGTTTTGGGTAAAAGGCGGATATATTCAAGTTGATAAATTGCCATTTTTCGGAAATCCTGATTGGTATGCTAAGAATTTTACCGTTAAGATCGGACAAATGGAAAATAATTACGGTGATGCTCACTATTACAGAACCGATAATGCAAATGGTATTTACAATCCTTTTGTTGGCGAAAATATTATGGATGCATTTGCAACTGAAGTTTCCGGTGAATTTTATTACAAACCTGACAATGGTATCATAGCTATGTTAGGATTATCATCAGGACTATTAAATGCGAATATCAAAGTATTTACTGATCCTAATGATGTTACAGATACTTTGAGCAGAAAACCATCTATTTATGGTAAACTTGGTTACGACAAACAATTAAATGATGATCTGAGAGTTAGACTTACAGGTTCCATTTATACCAATGCGGGAACATCAAGTAATACATTATATAGTGGTGACCGTGCCGGTTCACGTTATTATTTAGCAGGTGAACAGGAATATGTTACATCAGGAACAGGAATAGCTGCAGCAACCGCAACTGCTCAGGCATTTTCAGGAAGAATTAATCCGGGTTTTTCCAGTCAGGTAATGGCGATCATGATCAACCCATTTGTTAAGTTCCATGGTTTGGAAGTTTTCGGAACCTATGAAATGGCAAGTGGAAATGGAAGTTTAGGTTCAGCAACCAAAACTGATACAGTTGATCGCGATTTTAATCAATTAGCAGCTCAGGTTCTTTATCGTTTCCTTAAAGACGAACAGGTTTATGTTGGATTCAGATACAATACCGTAACCGGTCGTTTATTCGGATATTCAGATGATGATGGTGACATCAATGTTAATCGTATACAAATAGCAGCAGGTTGGTTCCCAACAGAAAACTTGCTTGTTAAAATTGAATATGTGGATCAGAAATATGATAATTTCAAAACAACTGATTCCAGAAACGGACTTGAATTTAAAGGTGTGATGTTTGAAGCATCAGTTGGATTCTAAGTTTGACTTTCATAGGTTGAAAAACGCAACGCATTTTTTAATGCGTTGCGTTTGTTTTTTAAGTCAATTAGATATTAGTTCACAATAAAGGATGCACTGTATTGTGTTTTATCTCCCATTACTTTTATAATGTATAATCCTGATGTGAATTTAGTGAGGTCAATATTGATTATCCCCGAACTTTGAGAAATTGTGTTATAGACAACTTTTCCGCTGATATCCGCAATAACACAAGTTGTTCCATCAATATTTTCCGGCAACACAACATGTAAAATTTCTGAAGCCGGGTTTGGATAAACAAATATGGATCCGTTAATCTGTTCCGATATTATTTCAGTATTACAAGGCGTTACATAAGCGGTTCCCGGTGATCCTTCCGGGCAAGCCGACATCCAGTTTAAGGGGTCGTTAATATTATTAAAAACATTTACAATTTGTAAGGTATAACCACCGCCATCGGGAGCAAGCGGATATGGTGCATCATCGTCAAATCCTACACTTTGAAATAAATTTCCACTTGCATCATATAACAAAATAACATCACCCGTTCCATTAAATCCAAAATCAACAGGACCTATTTTATTGGTTACAGAAGGAAATTGTGCAGTGAATTTAATATCATCGGTAAAAAATGCGATATAATTTTCAGCTTCCAGCGTTGTTCCATTAGGAATAATAAACTCATTTTGATTTTTATCTTTTATTTTCCATCCGCTCAAATCAATATCTACCGCAGAATAATTATATAATTCGAACCAATCGCCCGCATCCTCGGTAATTAGCGAATTATAATTAATTTCATCAATTAAAGGGTTTTCGAAACATGGTGAAAAAGCAGTTCCGGGTGAACCACCTACACAACCCTCAAACCATGAATTTGGTAAGTTAGGATTTGCAATATCACTTGTTTTTTCCATTGTTCTTCCATATCCGTCGGCAGTAAATGGCCATGGACGAATATCTTTATAGGTAAGCGAGGTGATTATTGTATTTGTAAAATCTTTTAATACCACCGAATCGCCTTCATTTTCTAAATTGAAATGAAAATCTCCTATCACATTTGTAACGAAGGGATGCTGCACCATAAATGAATCCACATCTTCGGCAATTACAAGATACCCATTTGCTGGTATAATTGTATTTACAGGAACTTTAAAATCGTTGTTAAAATATTTATTGGATAAAGTATAATTACTGATATGTACAGGAGTAGCGGAGGTATTGTGCAATTCCAGCCAATCACCCGAATTGATCGTACTTTCACTGTTGTAATTAATTTCAGAAATCACAACAGGATTAGTTATGGCAGATCCTGTAAAGTTTGCAGTAAAAGTGGTATTAAGCGTAATATTATTAGTGAAACTAATCTGAGCGGGGTCTAAAATAAATCCGTTTGGAGTCCAGTCAGAAAAAGTAAATCCCGGATTAGGTAAAGCTGTTACCTGCACCGGAACACCATTAAAATAGACTCCTGTCCATGGCAATTCTGTTGGAACAATGGTTGATATTTTTACATATCCCGCACCAGGAGGATTTACTTCGAGGGTTATATCCACCTGGTCGGTCAAGTCAAAATAATTTTCAATATGGTTGCGTTGATTTGAATTTCTATTATCATAAAAATCATATAAATTATCTACATTATTTGACCATGCAGCAAAATTTCCGGTATACCACCTGGAATTTTGCGCTGGAATTTCAGTGCCCATCTCAGTTTCTAATTCGGCAACAATGGCGTCGTTTTTATCTTCTGTGAAATAATAGTTGATGAGGTCTGCAAATCTATTAATGAAGTAATCATGAAAAGTTTGATTTTCCAATAATGCATTGAACATATCTGCATATTTACTATTGTTAGGATTGCTCAAGCTGCCTTGTAAAGTATTGGCATTCGAAGAAAACTGGCTATTTGAACAATCCCAAAGCATATATTTCCATTTAATATCCGGCTCATATGATCTGAATAACCGAATATTGTTTTCCAACATTTGCAGCCATTCTTCATGGTCGGTGAAAATAGCGGTAGCAAAATAATCAACCCAATTATCAACATCAATTTCTTCAATTGCCAGAGCATAATTTGCCGGAATAGACATATCATTATTTGTAATAAAATCCACCAATCTATAAAAAGCAGTATCGCTTCCTGCTTCAGCAATTGTTTTTTCTTCTCCACCCCAACCTGTTTTTATCAGGTCTACTTTTTCGGGGTTAATTCCAAAATTATCACGTAAAAAATATTCGTCCATTTCTTCTCTTGCTCCGTACAATCCCCAATATTCGCCATTGATAAATACAACAACATTTTGATATGCAGTAGAAATGGAAGTAGTAGGTAAGCCGATCCTGTTTATTACGATATCCTTCATTCTGGTATCGTAATAATCCTGATCCTGATTTCGGACTCTGAAGCCATGAATAGAAGTGATCTCCGGTTTATCATGTTCGAAAATATTATACAGTATTTCTCCTTTACTACCGTAATCTTCATCCACTAAAAACCGCATACTTTTTTGCGCTAAGCTTACAGAGAAATTGCCAACACATTCCATTTTATAATTATCTCCAAATTGTTTTACGCCTTCTGTATCAAAATATTCTACTGAAACAGATACGTTGGGATTATGATTGAACCACCCTTCAGCATTATCGTAAGCAGCGATACAATCAGGACCTTCATCAAACAGATCGCATGGATTTGCACTTACACTTACAACAGGTAATAATGTTGTTTCGTCAATTAAATAACTTGCAATTGCAACATCACTTTGTAACTTACCTGCTTCAGTACTAATTGCTTTTATCACACTGGTATTGGTAACAGAAATAGGACCGGTATACAAAGCAGATCCTGCGTCGGGAGTGCTGCCGTCTGTTGTATAATGAATTTCAGTTCCGGTAATTTCAACATTTACAGAGCCTGCATAAAAACCTGGGGCAGTTACAATTACGGGAGTGTTTGCATAACCTGAATAACATGTGGCGCTGTTTGGTGCTGCAGGTGTTGCATTTTCAGCATAACACCAGCTTCCTGCATCAGGAATTCTTGCTCGCACATGATTAACAAGCATATTTGTCAGGTTAATACTATCTAATAATATTCCTGCATTATTAAACAAGGAAACAGTTTCTGCATTCGTTAATTTAAAATTGGTATGCAGATCAGGCGCTGTTCCGGGATTGCTGAACCATTCCGGATTGTCACTATAAAAAATATCAGGAGTGGATATTCCAAAATGCAACCAGGTTCTGCCCGTAGCATCATCCGCTCCGTATTGGTGAATTTCTACTGCTAAAACATTTTCACCATCTACTAAATTATCTGCAATTAATGCGGAGTCAACTTCAATTGTTTTTGGTCGTAGTCCAAGGTACATTAAAGCCTCGTGCCAATAATTCGCATAAGTATTATAGGTAGGTGAACCAATAAGATTCATTCTCGCCAATTCAACACCGTTTAAATAAATAATATATCCATCATCATAATCCATACTGATTATGGTTTTAATGATCTTGGTTTTATCAACCACATCAAATGTTTTTCGGTAATAAAAAGAAGCAGCCCAACCGGCAATTACCGTGTTGTCGTCGCCATCGTTATTTCCAAATCCACCCGGACCTGTACTCCATGCACCTGCAAATCCAATATCATTCCATCCTGCGCCGGGAGCGGAGGTGCCGTTTTTATACTGCCAGATATCATCTTCAAAAATTGCAGTTTCCCAGTGGTCGACCGGAGATTCAGGGCAACTTAAACAATTCCTGTTTTTACCGGAAGCATAAACGATCAACCTTTGAGAGGCAGCTAAAACAGTATCGGGAAAAACCCATTGATTCCAATCTGTTATATTATCTGTGAGGGTATATCCTGCTAAATTAACGGAAGTTGCACCGGCATTATAGATCTCTATCCAATCCGGAAAATCGCCATCTTCGTCTTCAAAAATATTTTTATTGGTATTCGCAACTTCATTGATAATAAGTTGTGCATTTACATTTTTTATTACAAGAAAAGTAAGTAAAAAAATAACTTTTTTCATTTTTTAGATTTGAGGAGGTTGATTAAAATATAATAATTGGTTCATTCAATTTTTTTGCGGAACAGTATTTATTTGTTAGTTTATTCTTTTACAAAACTTTTTGCAACAAAATCGTTTGCGTTTTGAATTTGGACAAAATAAATACCCGGGGCAAAATTTTCAATATTTAATTGTATTGAATTTGCCTGTATTACCTTGTTGGCCATTAAAATTTTTCCGGTAAGGTCAACAATCATTATGGAAGTTTCCCCGGTTAACATTTCAGGAAATAGAATTGTAATATCATTTTCAGCTGGGTTAGGATAAATTGCAAAGGCAGAAATTGTTTCCTCATCAATATTTGTTGCACAAGGCAATAAATATTCTGAACCCGGACTGCCTTCAGGGCAACTTTCTGTCCAGTTTGTTGCAGTATTGAGATTTAAAGCAGTATTTAACAATTGTAAAGCTGTTCCGCCGCCATTGGGTGACAATGGATAGGGTGCAACATTATCATAACCGACACTTTGATATATTGTATTCGTTCCATCAAAAAGTTGTATCACATCACCTTCTGTACTAAAGCCAAAATTTAAAGGACCCACTTTATTTGTAATTGTTGGAAATTGCGCATTAAATTTTGTGGCATCCTGATAAAAAACGAGATAACCTTCTCCAGGTACAAAAGTTCCGGCAGGAACTGTATAACTGTTATTATTCATATCCTGAATCTGCCATCCACTCAAGTCAAAATCGGTGGCTGTATAATTATATATTTCGAACCAATCACCTGCATCGGCACCTGCATTGGAATTATAATTAATTTCTTCCACAACAGGATTTTCATAACACAACGTGAATGCCTCACCGGGTGAGCCTCCCATGCAGCCGGCAAACCATGAATCCGAAAAAGATGGGTTTGCAATGTCGGCAACTATTTCCATTGTTCTGCCAAATCCATCAGCGGTAATAGGCCAGGGTTGGTCATCATGAAATTTAAAGGTTTTAATAATATTGTTTTGATGGTCTTTTAAAGTAATGGAATCGCCGTCATTTTCCAAAGAAAAAATAAAATTTCCGATAACGTTAGTTACAGCAGGATGCATTAATTCAAATTCATCTAAATTTTCCGCCAGCACCAGATATTCGTTTGCTCCCAGAATAGTGTTAGTGGGTATTTTATAATTATCGTAAAAGTTATTATTCGAAATAATGTAGTCGCTGATATCAATTGGAGTAGGGGAGCTATTGTATAATTCTATCCAATCACCACTGTTCATCGTAGTTGCACTGTTATAATTAATTTCGCTGATTATTACCGGGTTAACAATAGGACTCCCATTAAAATTTGCCGTGAAAGTGGTATTATCTGAAATGTTATTGGTAAATGAAAGCGCAGTTTCATCTTCAATAAAAACATTATCACTCCAGTTAGTGAAAATATAACCGGGATTTGCAATAGCAGAAATGGTAACAGGACACCCATCAAAATAAACACCTGTCCACGGAAGTTCTTGTGGAATAATTGTTGAAATTTTTATATAACCGGCACCGGGTGGATTTACTTCTATGGTTATATCCACCTGGTCATTCATATCGAAATAGGATTCAATTTCATTGCGCTGATAATAATTGCGATTATCATAAAATCCTTTCAGAACATCTACGCCATTGCTCCATGTTGCCGGTGTGCCAGTACCCCACCTGTCATGTTGCGCTTCTATTTCTGCTTCAATTTCCGCGGCATTTTCATCTATCATGCCTAAAATAATTTCGGGAGTGTAATAATAATTCATGATATCGGCATATCGATTTATAAAATGATTTCTAAAATCGGTATTATCCATCATATAATCGAATAAATTAATTTCTTCACTTAAATAAGGGAAATTAAGTAATGCTTGCAAACTATTGGCAGTTTCTCCTTCAGAACCTGCTCCGGCATCCCATAAAATAAATCGCCATTTAATTTCCGGTTCATACGATTTAAAGAAACGAATATTATAAGCCATCTCATCATTGTTCACATAAACCTGTGTTGCCATATAATCGATCCAGTTTTCCATGTCGATCTTTTCCAAAGCCTGCGCATAGTTTGTGGGATCAGTCATGTCTGTGCTTTCCATCCAATCAACCAAATTCCAGTAGGAGGTATCAGAACCTGCTTCTGCAATATCCCAAACATCTTCCCCTGCTCCGCTGCGAATCAGATCTACTTTATCAGGATCACATCCGAAATTATTTCTTAAAAAATATTTGTCTAATTCCTCACGAGCAGAATAATGTCCCCAATATTCTCCGTTGATAAAAGCTGCTACATTCTGATATGCTGCGGCACCTGCATCAGTTTGTAATGCAATCCGATTTACTATAAGATCTTTCATGCGTGCAGCAGAACTCCCCCAGTCTAAATTGGACCTCAATCTAAACCCTTGCAATGAATCTAATCCCGGTTTATCATGTTGGAAAATATTGTATTGTATTTCACCATCGGAATTAAAATCCTCATCGCATGTGAACTGCAAACTGCGCTGTGAATAAACAGCTATGGAAGAATTTCCGGCAACTTCAAATTTAATATCTTCATTTACCTGACGTGTTTTATCAGCAGAAAAATATTCTACAGTACCTTTTACTTGGATATTATCAGGTTCCCAACCGTTAGCATTATCATAAGCACCAATATAACACGGAGCAATATCAAAAAAATCGCAGGGTCTTCCTGTTAAACTCACTACTGGTAATAATGTTTCTTCATCAATAAAATAACTGCCTGTAGCAGGTCTGCTCGGTAATTTTCCTGTTTCTTTTTGCACTGCTTTAATAATACTATTCGAAGTAATATTAATTGGTGTTGTATAAAGTGCATCTGTAAAATCAGGCCAGTCGCCATTCGTAGTATAATATATTTCACCACCTGAAATTTCCACATCAACTGACCCGGTATAAAATCCGGCATCGGTAATTATTATTGGTGTTGTTGCATAACCGGTGTAACAGGTGCCGCTATTGGAAGCATCAGCAGATCTTGTATCCGCAAAACACCAGGGTCCTCCATCGGGGATTCGGGCCATCGCATCACCTTCCATGATAAAAGGAATAATAATAGAATCAAGCAAATTTCCACTATCATCAAATAGATATAAGGTTTCGTCAACACTTAATTTGAAATTTGTATGCATGTAATTAACGATACCTCCACAACCTAAACAATCCCGATTTTTTTCGGATGCATAAATAATTTCTCTTCCACCTGAATTAATATCGATGGATGGAAGCAGCCATTTATTCCAAATACTTTTATTATCCGTAACAGCATATCCCGCAACATTAATAACAGAAGGACCATTATTATAGATCTCAAACCAATCAGAGAATTCGCCGTCCTCATCATCGAAGGGTCCTATATTGTTTGGAGCAACTTCATTGATCAGAAGTTGTGCATTTGTAAAAAGAGGGGTAATAATAATCAGAACGAGGAGGAGTTTTTTCATTTTTTTTAATTTAAGTATTTTGTATTATTGTTTTATAAGGGTGGTTAATGTTTTATTCACGCCTGAATTTATTTGTAATAGATACATTCCGGAAGAAATAAAAGAAAGGTCCACTTGTTGGTTTTGATATGCGATATTATTTATGGAGGTTATTTCTTTTCCTGCAAGATCGAATAGACTTATATTTATAATTGAAGATAAGTAAGATTCAGGAATATGAATGGTAATGATACTGTTAGTAGGATTGGGGTATACAATAATTTGCCGGGAAATAAATTCTTCTTCAATTGTAACGACACAAGGACTCACAAATATAGTTCCGGGAGTTCCTTCAGGACAGGATTCCATCCAGTTTGAGGCGTTGTTCAAATTTTCATTAATATCAATAATCTGTAAAGCATTTCCACCGCCATCCGGTGATAATGGATATGGAGACTGGTTGTAATAATGCACGGATTGATATAATATTCCATTTTCATCATAAATTCTTATCACATCATCCTCGTTACTCAATCCGAAAATTGTGGGACCTGTTTTGTTATTTATGGTTGGAAATTGTTCAAAGAACAGACTTTCATCCTGATAAATTACGATATATCCATTAATGTCGATAATTGTTTCGTTAGGAATAATATAGGTATTGTCATTTTTATCCATAATTGTCCAACCACTAATATCAAATTCGAATGGATGATAATTATGTATTTCAAACCAATCACCCGCGTTTTGTGCATCTGATGAATGATAATTTATTTCTGTTACCAATGGATTTTCATTGCATGGTGTGAATGCTTCACCGGCAGATCCTCCCATACATCCGTTGAACCATGAATCAGGAGAATTCGGATCATCAGTGGGAGAGGAGCGCTCCATCGTTCTTCCGAAATGATCAGCAGTTATGGGCCATGGTTTCACGTCATCAAATTTGATATTAGTAATTGTATTTCCTGAAAAGTCTTTTAAAACTACTGAGTCACCACCGTTGTCAAGATCAAAAATAAAATCACCTATAAAATTGGTTACATCAGGATTTTGTTGCATAAATAATGTACTGTTTTCCACCAGAACCAAATAACCATGAGCCGGAATTATGGTATTGTCAGGAAATCTAAATGAATTATAAAACAAACGCGTTGATAACACATAATCTGTAATTGTAACAGGAGCATCTGAATTATTGTGTAATTCGATCCAATCGCCACTATTTGTAGTAATATCGCTGTTATAATTTATTTCAGATATTATTATAGGATTTGCTATTGCAGTGCCTGTAAAATTAGCAGTAAATGAAGTATTATCCGTAAAATTATTCGTAAAGGATATTAATGTTTCATCATCAATAAAAATATTATCGTCCCAATCAACAAAAGTAAATCCGGGATTTGCAATAGCGGTAAGTGTAACCGGAACTCCATCAAAGTATACTCCGGTCCAAGGTAATTCCTGAGGAATAATTGTTGATATTTTAATAAATCCGGCACCGGGTGGATTTACATTGATGGTTACATCGATCTGATCATTTAACCCAAAATATGTTTCAATATGATTCCGTTGATTTGGAATTCTATTTGCATAAAAGGTTTTCAAATTGGTGACATTATTGCTCCATGTTGCCAGTGAACCTGTATACCAACGTGCATGTTGTGCAGGTATTTCCGATTCCATTTCAGCTTTATTTGCATCAATCAGGTTGCCGGATATTTCAGCTGTGAAATAATAATTGATCAGGTCGGCAAATCGATTAATAAAATAGTTTTCAAATTCATCATTTTCCAACATTGCATTAAACATGTCGCAATAAACAGAATTGTGCGGATTTGATAAACTGCCCTGTAAAGTATTGCAATTCGCACAACTTTGTCCGTATGCCAGATCCCACAAAATATATTTCCACTTCATTTCGGGTGCATAGGATTTAAACATTCGGATATTATTTTCAAGCAGATCGAGCCATTCTTCATTTTCAATAAATATTTGGAGTGCATAATAATCAACCCAATTGAGCATATCAATTTTTTGGAGTGCAGCTTCATAGTACACCGGGTCGGTCATGTCGTTTAAAGTGATGAAATCAACAAGGTTAAAAAATGCGGTATCAGTTCCGGATTCCACTTCGTACCACACATCGGCGCCATAACCTGTGCGGATAAGATCTATCTGATCTGCATCACAACCAAAATTATCGCTGATAAAATATTGATCGAGTTCTTCTCTGGCACAATAGTGACCCCAATATTCTCCATTAATAAAAGCTGCAACATTTTGATATCCCGCGGCAACGTTATAAGTAGGCAAACCAATTCTGTTTCCTATTACATCTTTCATTCTGGCACCATTGGCATCCTGATCCTGCTGTCTGATTCTAAAACCTTTAAGTGTTTCCAACACAGGTTTATCGTCATAAAATAAATTATATTCTATATCGCCGGTGTTATAAAATTCTTCATCGCAGGTAAATTCAATACTGCGTTGTTCGTTATATGCTATAGATGAATTGCCACATACTTCAAAACGCATATCCGAAGTGAATTTATGGGTTTTATCTGCTTCAAAAAATTCAATTGTTACAGGCACCTGCGGATTATCCGGTTCCCAGCCGATAGCATCATCATATGCTGCAATACAACCTGCACCTTCATCAAAAAGATCGCATGGATCTCCGCTAATACTGATTACCGGTAAAGTAGTTGTTTCGTCAATTAAAAAAGTTCCGGTAACTACTGCACTTGGTAATTTTCCTGCTTCAAATCTTCTTGCTTTAATTGTTGTGGTTTGATCTACATTTATTGGAGAAATATAATCATCCGACAATTCAGTTGGAGCACTTCCATCTGTTGTGTAATATACTCCTGTTCCTGAAATTGTAACATCCACTTCATCATCATAAAATCCAACAGGAGTGATAATAATTGGATTTGATGCATACTCGGAATAACAAATTCCGGCATTAATATTTTCCGGTGTCGGGGTTTCCACAATGCACCAGTCGCCACCATCCGATATTCTTGCAAGGGAGTGGGCAACTTGTAAACCTGGAACAGTTATACTATCAAGAAATACACCTGAACTGTTATATAATGAAATTGTTTCACCGTTAGAAACTTTAAAGTTGCTGTGCAGATTCTCACTTGTTCCTCCCATTCCGAACCACACAGGAGTATCATAATAAAATTCATCAACAGTAGAAATTCCAAAATGCAAAAAAGTTCTCCCGGTTATATCCGAACTACCGGTAGATTGATTATGCACTTGAATAGCCAAAACATTTTCTCCATTAATCAATAATGTTTCCATTAAAACAGAATCTAATTCAAATGTTTCGGGATTTCCTCCGGTATACATTACGGCTTCGTGACTTGCAGTTGCAAAAGTGGAATATGTAGGAGTTCCGGTCATATTTTGACGCGCAATTTCCACCCCATTTAAATATGCAACAAAACCATCGTCGTAATCCATACTTAAAACAGTTGCAATTAATTTCGATTTATCAATTACATTAAAAGTTTTTCGGTAATAAACACTGCGGGCTGAGGTAGGGATAGTAGTATTATCATCTGCATCTCCAAAACCGAAGCCTCCGGGTCCGGTTGACCATACTCCTGCAAAATCCAGATCATTCCAATTTGCATCCGGTTCGCTTGCCCCGATAAAATACTCCCAGGTATCATCATCAAAAATTGCAGTTTCCCAATGATTAAGCAAGGCCACACCACAAGTGTTGCAGTTTCGATTCTTACCGGAGGCATAAATTATTATATGTTCATTGGGCCCAAGATCTTTGGATCCTATCTCCCACTTATTCCAGATATCAGAATCATCGGTAATTCCATAGCCGCTTAGGTTTACTCCTGTTGGTCCTGCATTATAAATTTCGATCCAATCCGGATATTCCAGATCTTCATCCATAATAATTTCCTTGTTGGTGGAAGATATCTCATTCAGCACAATCTGTGCATTCATGTACCCTATGGATGTTAAAAAGAAACAGAGGAGTAGTTTTTTCATGGTGCTAATTTAATAAAATTTAAAGAGAATGTAAACCCTGGGTTAAGTCCATTCAGTAATCATATTGTATAATATTATATATGTTGTTTGTCACTCGGGATTAAAACTCTAATTTTCAATCAAAAAGTTACTATTTAAAAGATATTATATTTGCTTAAATCAAATACTATGGGGTCATTTCAAATTCGCATTATAAGTCAATTATTTGTCGTTTTATTTTCCGTAATTACATTTCAAAGTGCAGCACAAAATTATGTGAGCACCTATGCAGGTTCTACATTAGGTTTTGTGGATGGAGATACGGCTGTTGCAAAATTTGCCGGACCATTCGGTATCTGTATTGATGCAGGCGATAATTTATATATTGCTGATGCGGATAATAACTGTATCAGGAAAATTTCATCTGAAGGTATCGTGACAACTTATGCCGGAACAGGAGTGGCAGGATTTGCTGACGGTGCTGCAACTTCTGCACAATTTAAAGCACCTTCCGATCTCTGTATTGATAATGCAGGAAATGTGTATGTTTCAGATTTTGAAAATCAACGAATTAGAAAAATTGATATATCGGGAAATGTTAGCACTATAGCGGGAAACGGTAACATCGGGTATGCAGATGGAAATTATAAAGATGCAGAATTTGATTATCCAAGAGGAATTGTAATGGATAGTGAGGGAAATTTATTTATCAGCGACAGTTGGAATCATCGCATCAGAAAAATTAATTTAACTGATAGTTTAGTAAGCACCTTTGCAGGCGGTGGAATTAATATGGGTGTTTCAAGTATTGGCGATCATATTGATGGAAGTGATACAACGGCAAGGTTTTATACTCCAAGTGGATTAGCGATAGATGAGGAGAATAATATTTATGTAGCAGATGCTTATAATCACCGTATTAGAAAAATTACCCCTGATGCAATGGTTTCTACCATTGCAGGCAGTGGCCCGATTGGAGCCGGCGTTGGAGGTTATTCCAATGGAGATGCATTAACTTCCTTATTAAATACGCCTACTGAATTATTTGTTGCATCTGACGGGCAGATATATATATCAGATACTTATAATTACAGAGTGCGATTATTAGTTGATGAATCGTTGTTTGATGTTGCAGGAAATGGTGAAGCCGGGTATGAGGATGGGGTTGATTCTCTGGCTGAATTTAAATTCACGAGAGGTATAGTTTTAGATGCTGCAAAGGAACATTTATATGTATGTGATTATACGAACCGACGAATTAGAAAGATCACTTTAAATTATTTTACTGGTCTGGAAAGTTTAGAGGTAACCGAAGATATTCAAGTTTTTCCAAATCCGAATAACGGGGTCTTTCAAATATATAATGCAGCGCAAACCAATCCATTGAATATCAATATTTTTGATATAAACGGCAAACTAATATTTGAGCAATTATATAATAATGAATTGATTTTAAGTATCGACATTTCGGATTAACAATCCGGCATTTATTTTGTAAAATTAAATTATAAGGATAAAGTTCAAATAAACAAAATTATATTAACAGGTAGTAAACTGTAATATTTCCCTATGAAATTATTATTTGTATATAATGCAAAATCCGATAAAATAAGTACTGCACTCGATTTTATGCATAAGATCGCAAGTCCCTCCACTTATGCTTGCCAACTCTGCACAATTACCCATGGAAATTTTGGAATTAAAAAGGAGTGGGAGGATTTTATTAAGAGCCTTCCGGTGGAATCTGAATTCTTACACAAAGATGAATTTCAAAAAAAATACCCGGATGCGAGCTCTGCATTTCCGGTTGTGTTTGCAATTAATGGAGATGTAATGAAAATGTGCATTTCAGGTGAAGAGATGAAAAAAATGGATCTCCGGGTGCTAATGGGCAGAATTAGTGAGCTGGCCGGTAAAAATAATTAAAAAAAAACGGCAGACAAGCTGCCGTTTTCCTATAAATATATAATCATTGTTTGATTATTTTTTTAACTGATCTATGCTCAAAACTATCAGTAACACTTATAATATAACTTCCGGAAGGCAAGGCATTTACATTAAAAAGTTGAGTTTCATTTGTCAGTTCAAAAGCATCTACTAATCTTCCATTCAGATCAAAAATCTCAGCATAGGCCGGTAAAACATCTAAATTTGAAATATGAATACTAAACTGTTCAAAAACAGGGTTTGGAAATATGGTAAAATCAAAATTAGTATTTAGTAAATTATCATTTTCCATTCTTGGAGGAGCTGCATAAATATCTACTCTTTTCGTAGTTACCGGGTATGGATATCCGTATACAATTGTTCCACCTGCAAAAAAACCTTTTAAACCAACTGTAGTTGCAGCAACACCTGTTCTTGCAATGGAAAGATATTCATTTGTCCATATTCCACTTGCAGGGTCATAAATTTGAACCAGATCTGAATAGGTAGAAGTTCCGGGAATAGTTCCTCCCGCAAAATATATTTTATTATTGATCACACTCATTGAAAAACCGGTGAGCGATGTCGGCATGCTTATGGTGCTCCATGTATTTGTTAGGGAATTATATACATAAACAGCGTTTACGGCACCGCTAGGTCCACCTGCAAAATATGCTTTTGTTCCTACAACTGCAGAACGCATTCCAGATCTTGCAACAGGCAGCATGGAAGTTTGCCATGTGTTGGTACTTACATCATACACATCCACATTTTTCAAATCGCCCATAGTACCTGTTCCTCCGGCAAAAATTATTTTATTTCCAACGGTAGCAACACCAATATTTTCCCGTTTTTTTGAAAGTGTTGTTTTTGTCCATAAGCCGGTTGAAGCATCGTAAATATCAACATTATTGGAAGGTAAAACGCTGTACATCATATCCCAATACCAGCCACCTGCAAAAACAACTTTATTTCCGCTTGAGCCAACTGCAATATTTGAACGTGCTTTAGATAGCTTGCCGTTACTTTTTGCACCTGTAACTGCGTCAAAAATATCAACCTTGTTATACATATAAACTGGTCCTGCAATATCAACCCGACCGGTTCCTCCTGCAAATAAAATTTTGCCCCCTGCAGCTCCGGCACCTCCAACTTCACGGTTGGTGGATAAATTTAAAGTAGACCAGGTATTAGTAGGGTTATTGTAAACATTTACGGTCTTTGTATATTGAGGGTCAGCAAATGAACCATATTTTCCACCTCCGAAATATACTTTATCGCCATAACTCACCACTTCTATCATACTTCTGGAAATTGTTAGGTTGCCATAGGTATGAACTCCCGTTAAAGCGTCATAAATGTTCCATTCCGTACCGTTTGAAAATATCGCTCTCGAGGAAGTGGAAGCGGCATACATATTTACTCCAGCTGTGTTAGTAGAGTCAATTGACCACTGCGCATTCGTCGTCAATATTGCCCCGGAAACCAGAAATAAAATTAATAGTCCCTTTTTCATAAATAAAGTTTTAAATTGTTCAATGAATTAAATTTTTCCATTGTAAAGTTCTATAGGAAAAGGAAGATTTAGTGTGATAATTGTTACACAACTAAATGATTAAGGTCAACCGGAAAGTATCAGGTTTTTAAAGGAAGAATTAATAAGTTTTTATTTTCCGTTTTGCTGGAATTGATCTTCCAGGGTTTTGTCATTTTCCAAGGCTTCAAATAATTCACTTTGTGAGAGCAATTGAATTTCCGGTATCGGCAATATCCATTGCTCCGGGATATACTTCGCAGAACTCTCGCGAATAGAGTGATAATCAATAAATTTCTGCATAGTTTCTTTTGATACTATGGAACTGGGATTTCGTGCAAACCATTCAAAATAATCAGTTATCCTGTATGCTCGTTCGTAGGTGATTGATGCAAAAAATTCATTTGTGTAGGAATGTAAAATTTGTTTCGGATAGTATTTATCAAGATGATTTTCGAATAGTACCAATAAATATCCATCAATAAATTCGCCGGTATAATTATTATCGGGATATAAAAAATTATTGTATTTGGGATAATCGTACTTTTTATTTCTCAAAGCCTTGCGTTCAATGCTTAAAAATGCAAGGGATTTTTTATCTATGATATAGGTTCCGCTTTCATCGGCCTCACCATAAAAATCGTTTGGATAAAAACCGGATATTCCATGATTTTCGGACGAATAATTTTTTGCGATATAATATATTACCCAAATAGAGTCATTTGTTAAAGGAGAAATAAAATACTTGCAATCCTCCACCTTTTCCGGATCTAAGGAACTGGTAAAAAGGTGATAAACCGGATTTTGATAGAGCATATCTTTATAATCATCTCCGTGAAATTCATCTGGAAGATGATATCGATCAGATCTTCGTATCGCGTGCACTGCGATCGCCTCGTCGGCAAAAAGTGCATTGCGTTTTGGCGAAATTCGGAATAGGGTAGTGGTTTGAGCCTCCGTTAAATTTGTGTAATTGCCATTGATATTTTGGTAATGTCTGTAAAACGCATTTAAAACAAAAGTGGTATCCAGATAATTTTCTGGAATTCGTTTTACTGCATTTAAAACGATCTGCTTCGGATCATTATAGGTTATCACTACTTCGTCGAGTTTATATGGAGGACATATCACACGAATGGTATCGGTTATGTTTATATAAACCGACACGGAAATATTGTGCCGACAGGTTAAAGTACTTATTTGCAGATTTAATTTTTTCGTATTTCCAGAAACTGAAAATTGAAATGAACCTGTTGAGTCGCTTGTGGTAAATTCAATATTATTATCCAAAATAATAAGCGCATCAGCAATAGGTTGATTTGTTTCTGATTCAAGTAGAATAGCCTTATAAACGGATTGGGTGTATGAAGAATTGATGTTGAATATCAACGATAATAAAACATAAACTAAACGGTAAGTATTATTTGACATCAGATTTCGGTTGGATGTGGCTACTATAACAGCTTTAATTACAAATCTAATTCAATAGTTGTTATAGGCAAATTTGTAATTGTCATTTTTGCGCAATCAGTGGTTGGATTTTATTCTGCGTAATATCAAAACAGTACTGAAAAGTGTAAACAATGCCAAAGTAATGGGTATACAAATTAATCTGTCTTTAAAAATGTAGTGCGGAAATACGGGTTCCGATGATTTGTTATTTGAACTACTTCCACATGCAAATGGTGTTATTTTTAAGTATGTTGGGGAAAAATATTCAGGAATATGATAGAACCAAAATGTTTGATCCTCATACACATAATACCTTGCAATTTCCTGGTCCATGATGTTTAATATCCTCACCAGTGAATTATATTTTGCAAGATCTTCAAATATTATTTTTATTCCATGAACAGAGTCATTTTCTTTTAAAATTCTCCTGGTCTCCAATGCTGCAAAATCCAATTTTACCTTATCTTCAATATCATTACCGGTCAGGTTAATTACTAAGAAATCAATTTTTGTTTCAGCTGCAATTTGGTCAAATTTAAAATTGGGTTCGGAACTATACTTATCCGGTATTCGAACCGTCATCACTCGTTCCTGCGGTATCTCCAAATATTTTATAGCCAAAAAGGATATGAGGTATGGAAGTATGATCAAACTGATCATGCCGGGTAAGTAATTCAGATGATATTTGGTGGTTGCCATATAAAGAAGATGCACAATATGGTCTTTTTATCCAACCAAATAAAAAAAATCTGAACAAATCAGAATTAATATAAACTAATTCTATCCGTTCAGATTTAATATTTTGCACAATTCTTAAATTATACCACACCATCCACCTCAAGTTTCGGTTTACCGAAACTTAAACTCCTTTCTCCTCTCTCCTCTCTCCTTTACTCATTCATTGATCAAATTCAAAGCACTTCCCGCTTTAAACCACTCAATTTGTTGTGCATTATAAGTATGAAAAACACTTATAGTCTCTGACGTTCCGTCTTTGTGATTTAATCTCACTTTAAGTGGAATTCCGGGAGTAAATGTGGTTAAACCTAAAATATCGATAGTATCATCTTCCAAAATTTTATCGTAATCATTTTTATCAGAAAAAGTCAGACCCAACATTCCCTGTTTTTTCAAATTTGTTTCGTGAATACGAGCGAATGATTTTACTAAAATAGCTCTTACACCTAAAAATCTCGGTTCCATTGCTGCGTGTTCGCGACTTGAACCTTCCCCGTAATTTTCATCACCCACTACGATACTTCCTATTCCGGCTGCTTTGTAATCGCGCTGAACTTTCGGTACCGATTCATATTCTCCTGTCAATTGATTTTTAACAGAATCCGTTTTTTCATTAAAATAATTTAAAGCACCAATTAACATATTATTGGAAATATTATCTAAATGTCCTCTGAATTTTAACCAAGGACCTGCCATACTGATATGGTCGGTGGTACATTTTCCTTTCGCTTTAATTAATAATTTTAATCCTGTAAGATCAGTGCCTTCCCATTTCTTGAAGGGTTCTAATAATTGCAAACGTTTTGATTGAGGATCAACAACAACACTAACTCCTGAGCCATCCGCAGCAGGTTCCTGATATCCTGCATCACCAACATCAAATCCGGTTGGAGGTAATTCAATTCCGGTAGGTTCATCAAATTTAACGGAAACTCCGTCTTCATTAATTAAAGAGTCGGTTAATGGATTAAATGTTATAGAACCTGCAATTGCCATTGCTGTAACAATTTCCGGCGATGCAACAAAGGCATGTGTATTTGGATTGCCATCATTTCTTTTTGCAAAATTTCTATTGAAAGAAGTAATGATGGTATTTTTTCTGTTTGGATCGGTAGTATGTCGCGCCCATTGACCAATACATGGTCCGCAGGCATTTGCCAATACAACACCGCCAATTTTTTCAAAATCATTTAATAAGCCATCGCGTTCCACGGTAAAACGAACTAATTCGCTACCCGGAGTTATGGTAAATTCTGACTTCGCTTTTAATTTTTTTGCAGAAGCCTGACGTGAAATGGAAGCAGCTCTTGTAAGGTCTTCATAACTTGAATTTGTGCAACTTCCAATCAATCCAACTTCTAAAGTTTCAGGCCATTCATTTGTTATTACAGCATCTTTTAATTTTGAAATTGGCCATGCAAGATCCGGAGTAAATGGACCATTCACATGTGGTTCCAATTCACTTAAATTAATTTCAATCACCTGATCAAAATATTTTGCAGGATCTGCATAAACCTCTGCATCACCGGTCAAATGTTCAGCAACTTTATCTGCCAATAAAACCACTTCATTTCTTTCGGTTGCATTTAAATAGCGGCGCATACTATCATCATATCCAAAAAGAGAAGTTGTTGCACCAATTTCGGCACCCATATTACAAATGGTCCCTTTTCCCGTACAGGAAATATTTTCGGCACCCTCGCCAAAATATTCTAAAATAGCCCCGGTTCCGCCTTTCACTGTTAATATTCCGGACACTTTTAAGATCACATCTTTCGCACTTGTCCAGCCGCTCATTTTACCCGTCAATTTAACACCGATCAATTTCGGCATTTTTAATTCCCAGGGAAATCCCGCCATTACATCCACTGCATCTGCACCTCCAACTCCAATAGCTACCATACCAAGTCCGCCTGCATTCACAGTATGACTATCTGTTCCTATCATCATTGCTCCCGGAAACGCATAATTTTCCAAAACAACCTGATGAATGATACCCGCTCCCGGTTTCCAAAATCCAATACCGTATTTATTACTTACCGAAGCGAGAAAATCATACACTTCTTTATTAGTATCCATAGCAGTGATCAAATCTGCATCGGCACCTATTTTTGCCTGGATTAAATGGTCGCAATGCACAGTTGATGGAACGGCGACTTTCTTTTTCCCGGCACTCATAAATTGTAAAAGTGCCATCTGGGCAGTTGCATCCTGCATTGCAACGCGATCGGGACCAAAATCTACATAATCGGCACCCCGCACATAATTTTTTGTCGCCAAACCCTCAGTCAGGTGGGTATAAAGAATTTTTTCGGTAAGGGTAAGGGGGCGATTTAATATTTTGCGTGCAGCTGCAATTTTTTCAGGATAATTTGCATAAACCTGTTTAATCATTTCAATATCGAAAGCCATAATTCAAATGTATTTTATTTCTCAAATTGTGTTAAGATGTTGCGGATGGTCATTGTTATTCGTGTATTTTTGTAAAACTTCTGCAAAGGTAACACAGGAAAGACAGAAGTAGTTTATTTAAAGTAGTAAAAATAATAATTTAGACAAACTTAAAATAATTTGACCTTAAAAGAAAATATCAGTCTGGCCTTACGTGCTATTCAGGCGAACCGGCTTAGAAGCATTATCACCATTACGATAATCGCTATCGGTTTAACGGCGTTGATCGGAATTCTTACTGCAATTGATGCATTGGAATCTTCCATCAATTCAAATTTTACCACGCTTGGAGCAAATTCCTTTTCCATTCGCAATTTTAATGAGATGTCGGATGGTGATGAAAAACCAAAACCGCCTATCAGTTATAAGGAAGCGAGTAATTTCAAGGATAAATATGACTATCCGGGCTCCTATGTTTCTATTTCGAGTTTATTTATTCAGGGCTCGGGTGTTGTAAAACAGGCGGATAAAAAAACCAATCCCAATGTGGATGTTTTTGGGGTGGATGAAAATTTTATTTCTGTGGTGGGATATACAATTGAGAAGGGCCGGGGCTTTTCCGCGCAGGAATTGGAAAGCGCATCGCGGGTAGTGGTTTTAGGAAGTGATGTTGCAAAAAAAGTATTTACCGAAAAGGATAATCCCATTGATAAACCTGTTTCAATAAATAATCAATACTATAGGGTGATCGGTATTTTGGAACCGAAAGGAAGCAGTTTCATGCAATCGGACACTCGTGTTTTAATTCCTCTAACCTCTGCAAGAAGTGTGTTTCCGAAATCAGGACCCGATAATTACATCATCACTGTAGGAGTGAGCAACGCCCAGGACATGGAACCGGCAATTGGTGATGCAACAGGATTGCTGCGGCAGGTGCGCAAATTAAAAATAGGGGAGGAGGATGATTTTAATGTTTCCAAAAGTGATTCTGTTGTAAGTGTAATGCTCGATAGTTTATCATATGTGGCGATTGGTGCGATGTTTATCGGATTTATTACCTTAATAGGAGCGGCAATAGGATTGATGAATATTATGCTTGTTCAGGTAAATGAACGCACGCGCGAAATTGGAGTGAGCATGGCCATTGGCGCAAACCGAAAAACGATACGGCGTCAATTTTTAATTGAAAGTATCGTTATCTGTATTCTCGGTGGAATTTGCGGAATTATTCTCGGTATTTTCATCGGTAACATGGTTGCCCTTGCGCTTAATGCAAATTTTATTCTTCCCTGGCTTTGGATATTTATCGGCTTGATAGTTTGCGTGATCACCGGTATAGCAGCCGGATATATCCCCGCACGCCGTGCATCTATGATGGATCCGATTGAGGCGCTACGGTACGAGTAATTGATAATTGACAATTGATAATTGACAATGATACACTGCCTGATAATTTTCGTTTCAGTTGATGAATTAATTAAGTCAAAAAGAGTGGCAGTGCAGTCAACAGTAAACAGTGGGCGGTCAGTAACATTGGAACCTGTTGCTTCGAATTGTTAATTCACTATAATTATTAAACTTACAATAGTTTAATCATCGCTGAATACTCAAATATCTATTCTCAATTATTTTTTCTTATATTATTGTTCAGGTAAGATGTAAAAGTCAAATTTTTCGTTATCCCGGCTGTTTAATTATCAATTGTCAATTATCAATTGTCAATTATTAATTGTAAATTTGGAGATGTCTTACACAGAAAACAGAACAGCTCCGAAAAAAAGTTACTCTATTTCCAACGAATTGATGTTGAAATTTATTGATGGTTTGCCATCATTAAAGGACAATAACAAGAACACGGAATTTTTATTATCTGCCCAAACAGTGGATGATATAATTATTTCTAATAAAAATAATTCTGATGCTAAATCTGCAGTTGGTACCAAGGGTACAGTCAATATCAAATTCAGTTACGACTTCGTAAATGATCGTTGGTTTTTAAATGACAATAAGGTGAGTGTTGTTGATAGGGAACGGGGGTAGGAGGACCTATGACCTATGACATAGGACATAGGAAAACAAACGGTGGGATTTTAAGTATCAGGTATCAGGAATCAGGTATCAGGAAAACAAACGGTGGGATTTTAAGTATCAGGTATCAGGAATCAGGTATCAGGAAAACAAACGGTAGGATTTTAAGTATCAGGTATCAGGAATCAGGTATCAGGAAAACAAACGGTAGGATTTTAAGTGTCAGGTATCAGGAATCAGGTATCAGGAATCAGGTATCAGGAAAACAAACGTTGGGATTTTATAAAATTTCGCAAGAAATTTAAACTCCTCACTCCTCACTCCTCACTCCTTTCTCCTCACTCCTTTCTCCTCTCTCCTTTCTCCTCCCTCCTTCATAAATACAGCGCCCAGTATACAAACAACATCATCAATCCTCCCACTGCCATTAATGCGTGCAGCAATGCAAAAATTTGTGGTCTTCTGTCTTCGGGTTTGTATGGTTTTAAAGCGAAGAATCCTAAAAATCCAGCAACAATAAAAAGCCCTAAACTAAATCGCAGGTAATAAGAAACATATTCTATCTGAAAGATATAAATAGTGAGTACTATCAATCCTGTAAATGCAATTAGCGCATGTATATTTTTAATTTGTTTGGAAATAGGTTTACCGCCAACCACTTTTGTAATTATAAATGTTCCGAGTATTCCGGCTATACAGAATAATACTATACTTATGTAGATCATATAGATAGTTTTAGATTGTGGGGCAATTTTTATTCCACAGGCACTATCTGAAATTATTAAGTGTTTGTAAAAGAAGGAGTTAGTGTTGAAATCCTAAACATTCGGTCATCATGGTATTTGATTAAAATAAATGAATAATTTTTGTACCTAGGGTCAATTGCCTTAGAGTGGGGAAAAATGTCAACATAATTAAGCTGACTCCCACAAATTATAGGTAAAACATACTTTCAAAAAAAAAAACCTCAGAACTTTCGCCCTGAGGTCTATTTATATTATCCAACCATTTTCTTTTTTGATGAAGTGAACTAAAGTTCAAATTCACCCAGGCTGTTAAAATTGTCAATTGTCAATTGTCAATTGTCAATTTGATTTAACCTTCCACCACTTCAAAATTCACCGGAATATTATGATCCTTATCCAGTGCTATTGTTGCAGCGTAAGTGCCTAAGGTTTTTACTTCTTCAGGAAGAACAATTTTCTTTCTGTCGATAACCAAACCTAATTGTTTTTTAATGCCTTCTGCTAATTGAACGTTTGTGATAGATCCGAAGATCTTGTCATTTTGTCCCACTTTAGCTCCAACCTTAATTGTTGTTGCCTGCAATTTCGCGATCACTTCCTGAATTTTATCCAGTAATAATTTTTCGCGTTTGTCGGAAGCTTTTATTCTTTCCGCCATTATTTTACGATTGCCTTCGTTGGCAAGTACTGCAAATCCCCTAGGGATCAGGTAATTGCGACCATAACCATCACGAACTTTTACAAGTGTATTAGAATCGCCAAGATTATCTACGTCTTTGATTAAAATTACTTCCATTGTTCGTTATTTTAAAAGGTCAGTAACATACGGCAATAACGCCAATTGACGGCTGCGTTTTACAGCCTGAGCTACTTTGCGCTGAAATTTCAGACTGTTACCTGATAAACGGCGAGGTAAGATCTTACCTTGTTCGTTCACAAATTTCAATAAGAATTCAGGGTTCTTGTAGTCGATATACTTGATTCCGCTTTTCTTAAAACGGCAGTATTTCTTGCGCATCATCCCTAATTTGGGTGCTGCGAGGTATCTGATGTTTTTTCCTGCTGCCATGATTACGCTTCTGCTTTTTCTTTTTCTTTGTTTAACTTATTAGCTGCATGTGCACCGGTTTTAGCATTTCTGCCAATTTCACCGCGACGTTTGCGTTCGTTGTAGTCGATGGAATACTTGTCGAGGCGAATAGTTGCAAAACGCAACACATTCTCATCACGGTTGAACTGGATATCCAATTTTCCGGTGATGTCACTTGGGCCTTTGTACTCAAGCACGTAATAAATTCCTGTGCTTTTTTTCTTGATGTTGTAAGCTAACTGCTTAAGGCCCCAGTGCTCTTCGGCAACTATTTCACCTCCGTTCGAACGAAGGAAATCCTTATAGGCTTCCTCGGTCCTCTTCACGTCGTCATCTGAGAGGACAGGAGTGAAAATGATGACTGTTTCGTACTGGTTCATTTGTTTTTGTTTGATTTTTTATAAATGGACTGCAAAGATAGGTGTTTTACCTCTTAAATTCCAAATATCGTTTCCCTGGCATTTTAAACCCTTTTTGATTCCTGAAGTCATAGGTTAAATTTGTGTTTAATATGAAACTATTCATTGCAAAAACCACCTGCATCACAGCTTTCGCAGTTGCATTGCTGTCAGGATGTAAAAAAGAAAGAGCCGACACCGACATTTACGCGTCCCTTGATAACTCCATTGCAGATGGGTCGTTCAACGATCTTCAGGCAGTTGTGAACCAGCAGGCTGCTGAAAATGGTTTCGCAGGTCTTTTGAGCGAAACATACGGTAAAGTGGCCGATGATTGCCCTACAACTACCTTTAGTGCACCTCTGGGCGAGTTTCCGAACACCATGACCATCGATTTTGGGGAAAGTTGTGTTGGATACCTCGGGTTAGAGCGTTCAGGTATCATTATGGCAACCTTTACCGGTCCGTATGCCACTGCCGGAACGACTATTACAGTTACCACGGATAATTATTACGTGAATGGAAACAAGATCGAAGGGACTAAAACATTAGTTAATGAAGGACTGAATGACGATGGAAATATTTATTTTTCAGTAGCTGTTGTTGATGGATTAATTACCCTCGAAACGGGCGAAACCATTTCCTGGGATGCAACCCGCACCCGTGAATGGAGAGAAGGTGAAGGAACCTTGGCTTTAGAAGATGATATTTATGCAATTTCCGATGGTATAGGCGCCGATTTTGCAGCTTCGGGAATAAATAGAAATGGCGTTGCTTTTACTACACATATAGCTGAACCTCTGGTTAAGGAAATGGATTGTATTTGGATAGTAAGCGGAATTTTGGAGGTTACTCCTGAGGGACTCACTACCAGAGAACTCGATTTTGGTGACGGATCTTGTGATAACAACGCAACTTTAACCATTGGTGCATTTACAACCGAAATTACATTGCCTTATTAAAAGGAATGATATTTTATTAAAAAGCTGCAAGGATTAAATTCTTTGCAGCTTTTTTTAAATCCTAATTAGCAACGAGGTCAATATTATTGATTTTTACATGCGACCCCTTCGGGGTCGGTAAATAATCTGTTTTGGGTTTCTATAAACATGTGATCCCTTCGGGATCAGAGGGGTGGTGGAAATTTTCATTGGGAATTAAAATTGGAGGGACAAATTAAAATTAGCCTCTTCAAATTTTTGGCAAGATTTTTTTGATGATCACTTAAAGGAGAATTTGTTGCTTTGATATCAGATGATCTTAATTTGAATAAATCATAATTGAAATTATAATAATAATCGAAATTTTTAACGGGAATTTCTCACGCTGAAGGAGTCGCTTTTATGTAAGATATTTTATAATGATCACATTAAGGAGGATTTGTTGCTTTGATATCTGATGATTTTAATTTGAATAAATCATAATTGAAATTATAATGTTAATCGAAATTTGTAACGAGGGTTTCCGAATCTGAAGGAGTCGCTTTAGGCAGAATTTTTTTAATGATCACTTAAAGGAGAATTTGTTGCTTTGATCTCAGATAATCTTAATT
>JBGAWP010000024.1:0-53486 GCA_044227505.1 Chitinophagales bacterium
TACATCATCACCCGGGCAAATGCTGGTGTCCGGATAAGCGGTTATTTGAGTTCTACCAATTAATGTGCAAATGAGGAGGCTGCTTAATAGGATAATTTGTTTCTTCATGATTTTGAGAAGTTAGATACTTTCGAATTCGGAAATAAAGTTAGAAAAATAAAATGTCTTTTAGATAGTGCAGGCATTTTGGGGGTGTTAAAATCTTAGGAAAAAGAAATCTGATTTTTTCGCAACATTTGCAAATTGTAACCCGTTTTAGTGATAGGATAATTTTAGAAATTTATGACGATGCTTGAGTATTGCAAAATGATCCTCGTGAAGGTGAGTTTTGATCCCGGTCTGTTTCGCACAGAATTAAATAAAGCAATTAAAGAATTAGTGGTGGATGAAGCCCTTGAACTTAAAAAATGGTGTATAGAAACCTTTGGCTGGAATTATTGTAAAACAGCTGTCCCGGAATTTGGTTTGTAAAGTAACAAGCTGAATTTTCGATTTTAATCAATTCTGAGGCACTCAATATTGTTTTGAAACTACGTGTCAGAAAAGGGAAAATAATTGCACAGCGTTTAAATATAAAGGCCGTTTTTCTTTGTTGATTTTATATTTTTTTCACTTTATTTTATCACCCAATCAATTTCATTTTCCCAGTTTGCGCGTAAATTTTGATCAATTGGGAAAAGAATTACCGGTTCCGGAAGTGTATTTTTCGAAAGATCACCTGGCGACCATTTTCCATTTTTATCCAAATCGATTATAGCGCGTATCCTGTAAATTCCCGGAACGAGATAATTAATTGTTACTGCATATTTTTTTTCTTCGCTTGTAAACTGTGCTTCATCAATATATATTTCTTCAACGGGTGAAAGATCAGATTTCATAAGTTGAAAAATAATATTCTGTCCCGACAAATTTTTAATTGTAGTTGTGAGTAAAGAATAAGCATCCTGTTTTTTCAAAAGTATTTTTAAGGTATCAGGTTTATTTTCTAATCCGAAGATATCCTTCGTGAAATTTTTAGCGAGAATAATATCATAAGCATTTTCCGGTTTCCAGGAATATTGAATATAGACTTTTCTGGAATCAAGACTATCAATTTTTATTATCGGATGTGGCATAAAAATACTGTCGTTCACACTCCAAATTTTTAACATAGTAGTGTCGAACGTTAAAACCGGATTATAAAATTTGAGTATTATTACCTTCTCCGGATCCCAGTCCGCACGGGCGTCTTCACCTTTGTTTATTGCAATAACATTACTGGTGAATGTATTTTTATTTAATTGAAAATTGGAATCTACGGGTATAGATTTTAGATATATTTTCTTAATTATTTCGGAGGTGTCGTAATTTATCTTCAGTCGGAACGTATCGAGTTTAAAATTATCCGACCATATTATTATAGTGTCTTTGGTTTTGTTTTTAGTGAAATAAATGTTTTCTGAAATGGGATTAAGTGAATTAATGATCACATCGTTTGTTGGCTTTGAAAATACCATTTGCGTTTGAGCATAACGTTGTGATTTGGTTTCTAACAGGTTTTGTTTGATCTTTTCTTCTGAAAATATCTGCAGTTTTTGATCTGATATATTAGAATCTATAAAAATTGTTTCACGTTGAAATGCAATTCTCTCATTTGGAAGATCGTAATAATAATTAAAGTTTTGATCTTCTAATGCATACAATTTATAGTTTCCGGCTTTGATATTTGATATCTTAAAATTTCCGGTCTCATCTGTTTTTGTGAAATAATAAGGTTTGCTTGTTGTGAAAGAAGTATCGGTTGGTTCATAATATAATACTACAAAAGTTTTTTCGGATGGAACGCCGGTTAACAGATCTGTAACTTTTCCGGATATCTGCAAAGAATCAAGATAACTACCTGTAGAAAATACATATGTAAAATTGTTTAATATGTTTCCTTCGGTATTATCTTTAATAGCTTGTCCGAAATTAATTGTATACGTAGTGGAATCTCTAAGTGTAGAATTTAATTTTATGGTAAGTGTTTTTCCTTTTATTCTATATTCAGGAATTCCATCTAAAGGCGGGGAAATAATTACCTGGTTAAATACATCATTTAATACTACATATTCATCGAATTGAATCTGAATTTCGGTGGCATCAAAATAAAGGGTATTTGAATCGGGAGTGTATTGTAAAACGGTTGGAGGTGTAATGTCTTTTTGTCCGCCAGTGGGAGTCACAACATTTGCACAACTGTAAATAGTAATGGCAAAAATCAGGTAAAAATAATATACAGCTATTCTCATCGTCCGATATGAATCATCAATACTGAAATATCTGAGGGAGATACGCCGCTGATTCTGCTTGCTTGTCCCAGAGTTTTAGGTTTTATTTTAGTAAGTTTTTCTCTTGCTTCCAGGGAAATGGAGTGAATAAGACTATAATTAATGGTGTCGTGGATCAAAATATTTTCAAGCCTAAGCATTTTATCTACCAGTTCTTTCTCTTTAGTAATATAGTTTTCATACTTGACCGTTATTTCGGCTTGTTCAAAAAACTCCTCCTCAAACGAATCAAACACGGCGTCTATTGCCGGGTTAATCCCTTTAAAATCCATTAATGCTATATGTGGCCGTGCAAGTAAGGCTGCTATTTTTGATTTTTGCCTGATTGGAGCAGAACCTTTTTGTTCCAGTAATCCGTTTATCTGATCAGGGTCAACACTGGTTGTTCTTAGATAATCAATGAGTTTAGCGGTAGCAGCTAATTTTTCATTTACCCTTTTCATTCGTTCATCAGAGGCGAGACCAATTTTGTGTGCTTTTTCCGTTAGCCTTATATCAGCATTATCCTGACGCAATAATACCCGGTATTCCGCTCGTGAGGTAAACATACGGTAAGGTTCTTCAGTGCCTTTGGTGATAAGGTCGTCAATCAATACCCCAATATATCCCTCACTCCTGTCTATTTCAAATGGTTCTTTTTCAAACACTGCAAGATGTGCATTAATACCGGCCATAAGTCCCTGACAGGCGGCTTCTTCATAACCGGTGGTGCCATTGATCTGGCCCGCAAAAAAGAGGTTTTTAACCAACTTGGTTTCTAGTGTATTGGTTAATTGCATGGGAGGAAAATAGTCATACTCAATAGCATAACCGGGTCTGAACATTTTTACATTTTCAAAACCGACAATTTTTTTGAGAGCCGCGTATTGTACCTCCTCGGGCAGACTGGTTGAAAATCCATTTACATAAACCTCAACAGTGTTCCAGCCCTCTGGTTCTACAAAGATCTGGTGCCTGTCTTTTGATGCGAAACGATCTATTTTATCTTCTATGGAAGGGCAGTATCTTGGGCCCGGACCTTTAATTCTCCCGGAATACATAGGAGACTTTTCAAAACCTTTTTTTAATTCAGCGTGCACTGCTTCTGAGGTATAGGTAATGAAACAACTTCTTTGTTTAGAAAGGGCGGTAGTATTTGTAAAAGAGAACTTTCCAGGTTTTTCATCTCCCTTTTGTTCTTCCATAAGATCGTAATTAAGACTTCTTCCATCTAATCTGGGTGGAGTTCCCGTCTTCATTCTCCCACTTTCAAAACCCAGTGATATCAATTGTTCTGTTATGCCTGTCGCTGATTTTTCCGCCATTCTTCCCCCACCAAAATTCTTTTCGCCAATATGGATCAATCCATTTAAGAAGGTTCCATTGGTAAGCACCACCGATTTCGAGCGGATCTCCATTCCCATGGAAGTTTTAACTCCTCCCACTACTCCATTCTTTACAATTAAACCCGCCACAGTATCCTGCCAAAAATCTACATTAGGTGTTTGTTCTAATTTACTGCGCCATTCCCCGGCAAAAAGCATTCTGTCGCTTTGCGCCCTCGGGCTCCACATTGCAGGACCTTTTGATATGTTAAGCATGCGGAATTGTATCATGGTTTTATCTGTAACAATTCCCGAATATCCCCCTAAAGCATCTATTTCTCTAACGATCTGTCCCTTTGCAACCCCGCCCATTGCTGGGTTACAGCTCATTTGTGCAATGGTTTGCATATTCATGGTAACCAACAGCACAGACGAACCCATATTTGCTGCTGCGGCTGCAGCCTCACATCCGGCATGACCGGCACCAACTACTATTACATCGTATTCTTTGAACATGCTGATACAAAGGTAAAGATTTTATAGGCGATGAAAGTTCCACGTGGAACAATTCGTGAATCGGCAATCGTGAATCCGGGAATTGGTTTAGGAGAAAAAATACAGCATTGTCTCAAATTTGGACGGGAGATTTTGTTCCACGTGGAACAATTCGTGAATCGTCAATCGTGAGGCGTGAATCGTGAGCCTGCCTGACGGCAGTCAGAGTCCGGGAATTGGTTTAGGAGAAAAAATACAGCATTGTCTCAAATTTGGATTGGAGATTTGTTCCACGTGGAACTATTCTTGCGTCGTCCTCCCCTCCGGTGGATGGTGAAAACACACAACCACGGCGTATATTCTGCCGTCAGGCAGGTTCACGCCTCACGATTGTCGATTCACGAAATGTGTTTCAGAATTTCCAGGCATTCATCCTCTTTCTTTCGGATCTTCTTTTTTTCGGCTTCTGTTTTGTCGTTGAAACCAAGCAGATGGAGAATTCCGTGTATCATTACACGCTGGAGTTCGGTATTGAAATCGGTCTTGAATTTTTCAGCGTTTTCCTTTACCCGGTCTATGCTTATAAAAATATCGCCTGAGATATAGTGTCCTGAATTGTAGTTGAAGGTGATAATATCGGTTAGCGTGCTGTGCTTTAGATACTGTTGGTTAAGATCGGCAATAAACTCGTCGGTAGAAAATATGAACTGGATCTGGGATGGAAATTTGTGGTTTGCAATAATAATACGTTCCACCCAGGTGCGGTGCCTGGCTGCTTCCTTTAGTTTGAATTTTGTTTGGTTAGAAACAAAGGAAACGGAACTCATCAGAGACGGAATTGGATTTCAACCTTACTGCCATCATTTGAAAAAACTACAAGATCGGAGAGGTGTTTCATCAGAAAAATACCTCTTCCACCGGCGTTTTCAATATTTTCAGGAGCAGTTGGATCCGGAAGATTAGAAAAATCGAATCCACAACCCTGATCCTTGATCAGGCAGGTAAGCTTATTGCTTTCTCTTTTAATGGAAACGGTTACTTCTTTATCACTGTCAGACTTATTGCCATGCAGGATAGCGTTGTTGACAGCCTCTGTTATACATACCAGAATATTGCCATAAACTTCATCAGCAATTTCCAATTTCTTACGCACCTCTTCAATAAAAGGTTCGATAAGGACGATGTTTGCTGGTTGTGACTTTAGACAGATTTGTTTCGTAATTTGTTCTACCGACATTTACAGTGTTTAGTAGGTTATCGACCGTAAATATTCTTCTACTAAATTTTTGTAAAAAGGTTTCAATTCCGGCGAAACGGTTTTATAAAGGTCTGATTCTGCGTTGCGTTTTTTCAGATATTCTTCAATTGCCGGTGGAAGCGGTCTCGTGATTTCATTAGCAGTGTTTGATTTTCTTTCGTTGTCCATCTTGCGTTTGCGATCAGATTCCTCGGCTTCCAACAAACGGGTTAATATCTCCTGCTGGCGCTTCAACGTTTCGGTGGTCAATTGTTTGTTTACAATGTCCTCCTCTGTTTTATCCATCTGATCAGCCAATTGCTGGAGTTGCTTCGCGAGCTTTCCTTCTTCCGTATTTCCCCCACCCATTTGCTCCGCCATTTTTTGGATAGCATCGCGAATAGCTGCTTGTTTTTGAGCCATTTCAGCCAGTTCTTTACTCATACCGGATTTTTCTCCCTTCTGTTTTCCTCCCTCCATATCACCCTTCATTTTATTGATCTGATCGTTGAGTTGTTTTTGCATTTCTCCTAAGGATGGCATTTCCGATTGTTTGCTTCCTCCGGGCTTCTGACACATTTGAGAACCTGGCATCGACTTCGCCATTTGTTCCTGCATTTGTTGCATCACTTCATCCAGCATTAATGCAAGATTGTTATAACCTGTCATGGCAAGTTGCTGATATAAATTGGATTCGTTTACCTGACGTTCGCCCATCTGCTCCACACTTTTATCGAGATTGCGGTTTACATCAGTTATTTCTCTTGTAATAAAAGTACTGATCTGCATAACGCGTTTTGCGAGAGCCATCAGACTATCTTCTACCATTTTGGTGTCTTCCTTAATTTTTTGTTGTTCCGCCATCAACTCAACAAATTTCGGATTGTTGGTTTTGATACCCTTTACATCATTCATCAATTTTTCCTGGTCGACAGATAGTTTGATCAAATTGTCGAGTAAATGACTCAGCGCATTCATGTCTTCCTGCTGTTGTTCCATGCTTTGCTGACTCATTTGCTGTTGCATTTTTTGAGCCAGGTCTTTCATTTGTTGCGAAGCGCTTTTCTGACTTTGTGCAGCTTGTTTTTTATTGTCCTGTTTTATTTGCTCTGACGATTTTTCGAGATTTTGTTCAATGGATTGCTCTTGTTGTTCGGTATTCTCCATGTCTTTCTGTTGTTCCAATTCCTTGTTCATTTCCCGCATTTCTTCCATATCTTTTTGGATATCGTCGAACTTTTCGTTTATATCTTCCTGTTTCTCAAGGTTTTGCGCATTATCGGATTTTTTATCCTCGGTCTTTTTGCTGAGTTCTTCTTGTTTTTCTGCCAGTTCGTTGAGTTTGTCGACAGTTTCCTGCATTTTCTGCTCCATTTCCATTTGTTTGAACAATTCGAGCATTCTATCTAATTCATTCTCAACCTGTTCGTTGTTCATTTGCATTTTTTCCATCTCCTCCAAACTCTGCTCTTTGTTGAGTTTTTCCATCAGTTTCTCCAATTCCTCCATCAGTTTCTTCATTTCCTCCGGTACAACTTCTTCAAACATCTTCTCTAATTTTTCTTGTTTTTCGAGGATGTCGGGATTGGGCTCCATGTATTCTTTCTGCATGTCGAGATTATCCTTGAACTCTTCAGTAAGCTCTTCCACCGACTGCTGCACATTTTGATTTTTTTGGATGAGTTTTTCAATTTCCTTTTTATCCTCCCAATTCAGCTCTTTTTTATCAAACAGTTTTTCTTCGAGTTTTTCCGATTGTTTCTGGATGTCTTTAATATCATCCAAAATATTATCGAGTTTATCTTTTATGGAGGAATTTGCATCATCTTTCATTTGTTCAAGCTCTTCCAAGGTAGGCACCAGAAACTGCATGGAAGCGGTTCTGGCCGACTTGCTGCCGTGAATTGCGTCGTTATCCCAAACTTCAAAATAATACGTAACACGATCGCCGGGCTGTAGTGTTTTAGCTCTCAGGTCGAAGGCGTGTGTGAAGCGGTTATTTTTTATTCCTTTGGGAATTGCAATTGGAGTTGAATTCTCTTCCTTAATAAAATAGTTGTTACCGGCATCCAGCGATTCGATATTGTATTTGAAAAGCATGTTTTTAAATCCGTAATCATCGTTTATCTCCCCCAGGAAATAAAGAAATTTTTCATCGAGACTGTCCTTGAATTGTTCGGCACTGATTTCAGGGAAAAGATCGGGGATTACAGTAATATTATAACTGATGGTATCTCTGTTATACACCTTGCCATTGGCGATTCCTATCTTATAAAGCTCATTCACCATAACCTTTCGGCTGATGTTGAACGTGGAACCTCCGCTATTGGCAGCATTAACCTTGCCGTTCGGGAAAAATAATTCAATATGATCAGTATTTTCAGTTTTGAAGATCCATTCCAGATTTGTTCCTTCGGGAATCAGCAGATCACCTGTGTTTTGAAGCGTTTCATCCTTAATACCGGTATAATCAGGGTAATTTACATTGATGGAAAAGTTCAACAGGGTTGGTTTCGGAACCACTTCAAGTGTGTATTCCTTTGAATCGTAACCATTTGCGAGGAAATGGAAATCCGTTTTTTCCGGAACTTTATTAAATACATAGGTATAAACATCTTTTTGGTCTTTCACCATGGTATAAGAGCCCGTTTCAGTAACAATAACCACTTGTTCGGGCAATACATCTCCCAACATTTTAAGCGACAATTCAAAGTCGTCGTATTGCACAACTTCTAACTCCTTATTTACAATACTAAAGGTAAATGGAGCTTGTTTTTCGAAGGCGGTATTGTTCTTTATTAATCGGAAGTTGCTCTCTCTCAATATGTTAGGAGCTGCAAACAATATAAAAACAAAAACGGCAAGTGGAGGTAAAGTGTATTTTAAATATTTTCTGTTTTTGTTCAGATCGATAGCCATTGTAAATGGCACCGGTTTAATTCTTTCAATTTTTTGGTTGATACTTGCTTCAATGAGCAATTCGTTTGCTCCTCCAATTTCCTGCTCTTTAAGTTGAAGGATATTGAGCAATTTATCTTGAATTTCGCTAAAATGATCGCCGATTATACTTGCAGCTTTTTTATGATCTATGCGTTTTCCTAGTTTTTGATATTTAAACAAGGGCGTGAATACTCTGGAATAGAGAATAAAAGCCGAACCAAGTAAAAAGCTATAAAAAAGCACTTTTCGAACTGCTTCTGAAAAATAAAAGCGGTATTCGAGCAAACTGAACAGCAAATAGGCGCTTAGAAGTATGGCAGCGGAGAATAAAATACCTCTTATTAGCTGGTTTAAATAATACTTCCGGATGAAGGCATCCAGCTTTGTGATCAATATATTGTAGTTGCTATTACTTTCCATACTTTACCTCTCAACAATATTAACGATAATTATACCAATTTTGTGTGGGTGTAACGAAATTTAACTTTCGTTAGTTTCAATCATTAAGATTCAAAAGAAGGCAAATTTGCATAATAGGGGTTCTCTTTCATTTTATTGGTAGTAACATTTAAATAGATTGGGTTATATTAAAAATCAAAATCACGCTTCGATTGGTTAATAACGGGTAAGTCAAGTTTGCTACCTTTTGCTCTTAAGTAACTCTATTCTAATCAGTTGATTTTCAATAAATTTGAATATTACCATACTGCCATAATTTTAGGATGTTGGGATGGGTACCAGTATCATTCCTAATCTTACTGCTTGTTTGTTCATCCTCTTCAGCTGCTGTTGATTTTGCCGTTTGATATATTCAGCATTGGGGAGTGGATTAAACTCCATTTTATGTTTAAGCATATTGTAAAAAATGACGGCTAATTTTCTTGCGGTAGCTACATTTGCCTTCCCCGCTCCTGAACGAGCTTTGATGCGGCGGTAGAAATGAGCAAGCCAATGATCACTTCTTTGTATTGAATTTGCTGCTATTTTAAATAACTGACCGGCGTAATTTCGCTTTTTGTCCCTGCGTGTTTTTATTACCTTACCACCCGTTATTTTATTATTCGGTGCTAAATTTAGCCACGATGTAAAATGTTTGGCAGTGGGCCACTTGTGTACGTTAAACCCGATTTCGCTTAGTATCTCAACAGAATTCTTTTCGGTTAATCCATAACATGCTGTAATATCAACACCCAAAATACTTTTCAATACATCTTTTGGATCACTCATTTGGGGTTCTTGTAATTGAGGTTGGACTTGTACACTCTGAATATCTTCGGCTAATTTTTGTTTTAATAGAGCATCAATTTTAACACTACATTCGTTGATCATTTTTTGATATATATAATATAAATCAAAACTCTGACGGAGTTCAAAAATATGTTCGTCTTTCCAAACTCCTAGCAGTGATTTTATAATCTCGGGCTTCTTGCTTTTTTTAATTCTTCCATCACAATATTTGGCAAGTAATTCCGGATTTCTTTCTCCATTAATGATTCCTCTAATAATTTCCTGCCCTGATTTACCTGTGATATCAGTGATGACATGTTGCACTTTAATGTTCATTAATTCCAATGCCTTATGCATTCTGTTTTTATGGGTGGCCGCCATGTCGGTTAAATTTTTCCTATGCCTTACATATGACCTTAATGTACGGGTATAATTATCCGGTTGAAAACTGGAACTTAATAATCCGCAACTATGTAATTGTCGAATCCATTCAGCATCCTTTACGTCAGTTTTTTTTCCATGAACATTTTTTACATGCCGGGCATTAACAAGTACCACATCAAATCCGGCTTCTTCTAATATGAGAAATAAACTCACCCAATAAATACCGGTAGCCTCCATCGCCACAGTATCGACTTTGCATTTCTTAAGCCATTTTGAAAGAGCGTAGAGATCCTCTGTATGTGCCCCAAACGATTGAATTGGCTCGTCTTCTAATTCAGGATTCACTGCAACAAAATGTTCTTTACTGGCAATATCTATCCCTGCAGCATAAGGATGAATAATTTTGAATGCCTTTTTTGTTTTCATAATTAATTAATTTTAAGTGAACAATTAATTATAAGTGACTCTGTTCGCATTCTACTGATTATAGTAAGCTCTTAAACGGGGTAAGCATTAGCTACCACCAAAAGGATTGTCAAAAGAATGCAATACCAGACTTGACCTCGTGCTCTAAGCAACAACAAAAGGTTCGGTTTTAGGACAGAGCCACTTTTTTTTTACGAAAGTTACTTCATTGGATTGGTAAATGTGTTTACTAATGACTTAACCAAAAGGTAGCGCCAAAAGTCAAGCCTGCCCGACGAAGACATTCAGGCGGGGGCTTCACCATGCAGCTTTGTGTCCCTAATGCTTGCCACCCGGAGCGAAAAAGGCGCCACACTTAAGTTTTTATTCCTTGTTTCAATGGTAAATTTCTGTTTGTATCAAATTAATTCTTTTCAAAATGGTGGCGCTTATTTTCGCTCAAATCCTGCAATCATTGGAGTTCTATTTTGTTGTGGCTGCGCATAAGGAACACACAGCTACATGCTGAGGCCCATATCGAGCTCCGATAAACTAGTTTGGAGGGATATTTCCTTTTACCATTAATTTGGATTTAACACTTTATACATTTTGCTATAAATAAATCTAATTTTTTCGATTTCGGTTACTAATGTAAATTCACTTTTTTATCAGCTAGTCCCCAAATTTTATCCCTGACCCATAATAAGTAAATAATTGATGTTTAATTTTGCAGCGTGGCTGATCTTACGAAGGAAGAAATACCGATTGATTTTGATCCGAGATGGATACGGGTTTTGCAAATGATAAAGGATAGGTTTGGAAATAAACCGGAGTTGGAAACCATTTTGTTTTTAATTGGGATGAATGAATTGGGAAAACTCAGCGATAAATTCACCAAGGAACAAAAACAGGATCTGATGCATATTGCGGTATGCAAATTATTAAGTTATAATGGTTTTTATAAATTAGCGGGTTGGGATGATGAGGGTTGGCCGATGTGGGAAATATCAGCTGCAATGCCGGAGATGGATACGAGAGAACAGGAAACTTTATTAAAAAAAAATATAATACATTATTTTGAATTAAATGAAATGATATGAAGTATACACTTATTTTAATGATCGGAATTTTTTCTTTAATTGCTTGTAAAGAAAAGGAAGCAAAACCTATCGTACCCGAACAGGAAAAGATTACCGAAACAACAGCAACAACACCGGAAACAATTGATAAAATAAATACAGATACAATGACAAACGAAACAGACAACAAACAATATTATGTAAAAATTTCAACCACGTATGGAGATATGGTTGTTAAATTATATAATGAAACACCAAAACATCGCGACAACTTTTTAAAACTTGTGAAAGAAGGATTTTATGATGATCTTTTATTTCATCGTGTAATTAAAGATTTTATGGTGCAAGGCGGAGACCCCGAATCAAGAGGAGCCAGTATGCAAAAACCACTTGGAAGCGGCGGACCGGGATATACAATTCCCGCAGAAATTAAAGGCAACCTTTATCACAAAAAAGGCGCATTAAGTGCAGCTCGCCAGGGTGATCAGGTTAATCCGAGAAAAGAATCTTCCGGTTCACAATTTTATGTTGTGCAGGGAAAAAAATACAGCGATGCAGAATTACAGCAAATGGAAATGCAAACAAGATCTGTAATGTCGCCGGAAGCCAAAAAAATATATCGCGAAGTTGGCGGAACTCCGTTTTTAGATAATAATTATACGGTGTTTGGTGAAGTGGTAAAAGGTTTGGAAGTAATTGATAAAATTGCTGCAGTTCATACAATGCCAGGTGATAGGCCCGCTTCGGATGTGAAGATGAGGATGACGGTTGTGGAGAGTTATTGATACAAACAATATTTATATTGAGCGGGAAGAAATTCCCGCTTTTTTTATTTGTGGTAAGTTGTGTTACAAATGAACAGCAGGAGAATGAGTTTAATACAAATAATACAGTATTTTATTCGTGCATTCGTGGCAACTTTTTTTGTCCATATTGCGGCTAAAAAAAAGTTGCCACGAATGCACGAATGAACAGCCATTAGTAATAGATATCTAGGATTTTAATTAGAAACTAATTTTAAAAATTGTAGAAATTATTTCGTATTCAAAGTAATCGATTTTACATCCAACGGCGTCCCCATCATGCGAACATTGGCGGGAATTTTTCCGATGTTGCCACTTACGGTTATGGAGAGGCCATCTTTTTTAAATGCATCGGGAAGTATTGCGGGGAGATATCTTTTTACGGAATTATTTTCTTCAGCAATTTCAATTATAAATACATCGGGATCGGAGGCCATTAATTTAATTGTTGCTTTTGTGGGATTTAAAAAGGCAACGGAATCGAAGGGATAAAATTCTTTAATGGGTTCTTGTAATTGTGATCTGTCAAATGGAACTTCTTCTTCTATCATTAATTCTTTAATTTTTAACGGTGTTCCCATCATCCGCACATTGGGCGGAATTTTTCCGATGGTTCCGCTGAATATTATTATTGTATTTTCTACTTTAAAATCATCGGGTAAAAAATCGGGGACGAAACGTTTTATTTCTCCTTTATTGTTTTGTTCGATGAGATAAACATCTCCGATCAAAATTATTTTTCCGGTTTCTTTATTTACATATCCAACCGAATCTTTTTCAACAATAGTATTTTCTGTATTTTCCGTAACTACTTTATCGCCGTTCGTGTCGTTAGGTTTTGTGCGATATAAAATCCGGATCATACTTAATTCGATGGGAGTGCCTGCAAGTTTTGTGTTTTGCGGAATTCTTCCGATAGCTCCTTCAAATACCACTTCCTGTCCGGGAGTCATAAATTTTTCGGGAAGATTAACCGGCCAGTAATCGCTGCTTACATAACCTTTATCAACACGAATTATCCATGAATCATTTTCTATCATCACCTTGCCGATCTCCATGCTTTTAAAGCTGATGGAATCGAACTGAAAGGTTTGCGCATTGAACGTACTGAATAAAACAAAAAGGAAAATTATGGAAGTAGCTAATTTTTTCATGCAAATAAATTTCCCTCACTTCATTCGAAAACCATACCAAATCCGCTATTCATTGCCGATGAAACTAATGGAATTAAAAAAGCGGTTCACATTTAGTGAAAGCAATATCTGAGCATCACCACCTGCAACAAACTGGTAGACCGTGTTGCCATCGAAGAAGAAATACATGCGATATGTTTTTTTATTCATCAATAACATTTCAACGTAACGACCGCTAACACCGTTCTTTTCCACGGTTTCCGTTTTGTATGCCTTGCCGATATACTGGCGTTCTGCATTCAATATCAGATCTTCGAAAAAGGCTTTTTTATTGCCAAATTTATGACCCGGAGGGTATGCACTTACGATAACAGAATAGGCAACCAATTCTTTATAATCGTCGGAAGTGAAAGTGCTAACCGTCATTGGTCCGCTCGGAAGAGTGTAGGTTTTATTTGCTTTTGAAGGCGGAGTTGGCAAATAACAATTAAAGGCAGGTTGTTCAAAAAGATGCCAATTCACCATGGAGTTGGATGCAATGCGGAAGGAATTTAAAAACGCTTCTCCATATGCGGAATATGCATTATTGCCCGGGCCGCCAACCAGTAATTGATAAAGCACATTGTCCTGTAAAATAAATTGAGAGCGCACGAAAAAAGAATCGCCGACCAAAGCAGTAAATTCTCTTCCTGTATAACTTGGTGTTGAGATAATTCGCTGGGAAATTAATTTTCCGTTTAACTGATCTTCTGTTTGTTTAATAAATTGATTAAAGAAATTGTCTTTATTATTTTGTTTAAAATTGGGAGGATAAACAGTATATCCCACCGAATAAAAAAGATCGGATTTTGAATGGTTATTCTGGTAAATATATTTTTTAATTACACCACCGTCACTCCAGGGTGTTTCTGATCTTTCCCAATCGCCTTTAACCGGAACTTTCACTTTAAAATTAGCGCCATCACCTTTCAGGTCGAACCAATATTCCATAAATAATGTATCTGCCGCAGCCATGTCGAACATATCTCCGAAGGGATCGCTAAAAGCTTTGTATGCCGGTTTATTATTATTAATATCATTTATGGAAACAACTTTTATTTCCTCGGGATTTATATATCCTGTAGTGGTAATAGGAATGCCAAATACTGGAAAGTCGTCGGGAAATGCAGAGGCTACTTCAGTGTTATTTGTATTGGTGATGGTTGTCTGATTTGCCTTCCCGGAATATAAATTATAGATAAAAGGTTGCGCCACTACTGCAAATCCTTTGGATCGCAATTTTTTAATAATGCCCGATTCTCCTCCAACAAGATCTGTATTTAAAATATATAAAACAGATTGTTCGGTACTGAGCGGTTCCATTTTTCTGATCAACAGATCATTTATTCTATTGATCATTACATTTTGATAAGCTACCTGTTCTGTATTGGCAACCAATGTTGCATAATCTGCTATTGCTTGTTTTGAATACGCGATGAATTTTTTTGCATCGGCATCCAAATACGGTTTCGGATTATTTACATAGTGGCTTAAAACTACAGCCTGTGTTGCAAAATCTGATTCGTCCATGGTTGCTGCGATCTGACGAATTGTGAGCAGCGATAATGTTGGTTTTGCTTTTTGTAATGCAATATCCAATAAAATTGTTTGCTGATAATCCTTACCCGCAGCATGGTCTTTATCGCGGAATAATTGGAGAATATAAAAAGGTTTGTAGGTATAATAATCTTCTACATTGCCTTTTAATTTATCGCTGATCATTAATTCGAATGGTATCCGGTCTTCCCGTTTATAATATCCCTTTAAAGTATTATCTCCGGTTGATTTCATAAATACCGGGATATTCTGCACTTCTGCAGCATCAGGAACATTGTAAAATGCAACGGTATTTACAATATTCATAATTTCTCCGGCCGGAGTTGCAATATCATAATTTTCCACACCGGGCAATTCGGTGGCACACAAAATATAGGAATTTTGTTTGCCATCAGGGGAGGTTACTTTCCAAAGTAGCGACTCTTGTGCATTGCTAACAACTGCAGAGATCAACAAGAAACAGAATACGAATATCCTTTGCATCATTAATTAGAGATTGAAAGGGTAAATTTAGCAAAAAATGAGTAATGAGTAATGCCCGCCCGGATGACCCGGTCGGACGGGAGTAATGAGGTCGACGGCCAAGTGATTATCATACGGACTAAACAGGGGTGAGTGGTGAGTAGTGAGTGGTGAGGTCGACAGCCAAATGATTCTCCTCCGTAGTATACTATTTCAACCACTTCAACCCTTTCAACAAGTCACAGTCTCAATAGATTTTTCTTCGGACAAAACCCTGCCAGACCTCGTGGTGAGTGGTGAGTAGTGAGCGGTGAGGTCGATTGCCAAATGATTATCCTCCGTAGTATACTATTTCAGCCCCTTCAACCCTATCAAAAAGTCTCAGTCAAGAGTGAGCAGGCTGAAAAATTGGAGATTTTTTGGGCATTACCGCTAGCGAGACATTCGCTCTAAACGAAGGTCTCAATTAAGCCATTGTCTATGAGTGAGACCTTGATCGGTTTTCCTCCGAAATGGACTTTCCACTAATGTAAAACAAACTCCCATTAGGACCTGAGGGTCTGTAGTAATCACCGACAAAGTATGAAACACTAAAGGTTTTCCTGAGGAGTTCAGGTAGTAAAGCCTTCATAGAAGTTATATAAATCATTTATTAAGAAAATAGTGTGTTCTCATAAAAAACAATCCGTTTTAACCTTTTCAAGTGTCAATCTGAAAGATTAGGGTTGGTTCGAACATAAAAACATTTCAAATACCAATAATTTATTACAGGCAATTTATATGTTTATGAATAAAAAATGTGCCTAATTTGAAAATTTATTAATGTATGAATCTGATTTTCTGTTATTTAATCTTACAATAATTTTTCATCGTAATTACAAAATAATTTATTTGTGACAGCCTCCAATAAATAATTGTTGTTTTCCATTATATTTTGATTCAATTTAGTATTTTATTTTCACTTTCCCATCCTAACACACGATAAATACGAATCGTGTGAAAAAGTTAACTTTATTATATTTTCTACACCAATTATCAAAAATAATTGTTGCATACCGATCTACTTCTAATGTTCGGTTGCAAAAATTAAAGACCGATTTGAAATGATCTGAAGCCGAATAAAACAATTTTTTTGGCTATTCAAAAATTGGCTTTCAATATTTTATTTCATTTTAAAAATTTATTGTTATGTATACTCTATTATTCAAACAGTTAGCAATGCTATGCATATTAACTGGTGTTATTATAAATAATGTGTTTTCACAATGTACAGGATTAACACCTGGCATGGGAACACCAACAAATGAATCCGGAACAATTTCCACCACCGTAAATTGGACAAGTTCCTTTAAGTATATCGTTGGAGACATTACTATTTCGTCATCAGGAATATTAAATATTAGCTCTTCAAATATTAAAGTGGCTAACGATGTACAGATATTTGTGCAAGCCGGCGGTGAACTGCATATAAGCAGTGATACAGATATTTATGGTGAAGAAGACGGAGGGAGCAGTTATAGACTGTGGGATGGAATTCTGGTAGAAGGTGAAGGAATTCTTACTATGGATGATTCTCAAATTTTCTATGCAAAAATTGCAATCCAGGGAAATAATTCTTCCGACCTTCAAAGTTTTATTGATATCGAAACAAGTTGTTTTGAGAACAATGAGATAGGCGTTTATTTTGGACCCAATCGCCTTATAGAAGAATCTGAACTAAGCATTCAAAGTACGGAATTCCACGCGCCGGATCTTGTGGATGAATTGGCTGACCAAGTTGGAGACTATGGAGTATTAGTTTATTTAACGGATCACGAATATGGAGTTCAAATTGGCAATGATGATGAATATGATCCTGCCGATGATAATTATTTCCACCATATCGGCATGGCAATCAGAGCTTCGAATTCAGATCTTAAAGTTCAAAATTGTAAAATTGAAGAAATTGATTATAATTCCGGAGCGCTTAATTTTCCTTCCGGAAGTCCTTTCACAGAAACAATTGATGAGTGTTTTGGAATAATGGCAACGGGAGCAGCTAATATTTCTATTCCTGCATATGTTTTAGAGGTAGGTACGGCAACTTCTGACGATGCCAATAATATAATTTATAATGTCCGACACGCCATATATGCAGAGGAATACGTAAATACAGAGATCCATTTAAATGAAATAACAAGTTCGTCTGCAACATTCATAATGGATAATGCAATCGAAATTGTGGATTACCCAGAAGAAAATAGCAGCCATAATATAGAAAGAAATTACATTGCTTATTATGTTAAAGATGGTATAGAATTATTAAATATTGATTTTGGACCTGTGAACATTGAGGGAAATACTTTAATCAATACTACTACAGGCTTATTTGGAGAAAATGCAATTAAATTGGTCGGTAGCACTCCAGTTGAAGCAACGATAATTGCTAATGAAATTGATGAAGCCATTACCGGAATTTTGGTCAATGGCATTGATGCGCCATTAATTGAAGGAAATATCATTGAATTTTACAGTCCAAGTGGTTTTATTTCACCAGGATATGGAATTCATGTATTGAATGGTGAAGATGCCCAAATTGCTGAAAATCAAATTACGGGTAATTGCACCACCGGTAGTTGTAGTGGTAATGTAAGGGGTATTAAATTAGATGGTTGTCCGGAATTTGTTAGTGACAAAAATATAATTTACGACTGCTCAGTTGCCATTTGGTGCGAAAATAATGTGAACCTCGGAAATCTAACTTGCAATGAAATTCATGATTGTCCAATTGGTGTTTTACTGTTGAATATCGGAGATTCAGATCCAATTGGGCCGATTGAATCTACACCCGGTGAGCCAAGTGATAACGGATGGTATCCTGAAACAACTGCAAATAGAGTAAGAACTCAGCTTACGGGTGGAGGGGTGACAGATGCCTCGGGATCAGTATGGTATTTCGACAATGATGAAACTTGGTCAGAAATTGACCCAGGAGACGTCATAGAAGGATTGGGAACTGATATGATCATTTTTGATTAAGAAGACGGATTTTATTGTGATCAGCCGCTTAGATTAGAAGATTTAGGTATAGATGAATTGGAAATATTGGAATACTATTTTGGCAGTTGGGCTGAACGCGTTACAGAATCAGATATTATAGGAAATAATTCCGATTATAATAAAGCTTGGAATTACTATGACTTTCTGAAATATAATGAGAACCTACAGCAGCAACTTGATGGTAAATTAGAGGATGCGTTTCAATTGGTAATAAATTCTAACATTCCGCTATTTGATCAGATTCGGCGTATTCCCGGAAAAGAAAATGTTGTGTTTGGACTTGAATTAAATGATCTGATCGAACCGGAAAATACCATTGAAGAGACACTTAAGCTTACCAATTTGATTTATTATGAAAGTTTTAGTGAGTTGGGGGATTGGGAATTGTCTATAGAGCATAGAACTATATTAGAGGAGATCGCATTGTTGCCCGGATATACTTATGGTCCAGGTGTTTACCATGCATGGAAAATGCTTGATACAGTGATTAATTCACCGTTAGAAATTGAAGAGAAAATTGGAAGCATCGGGTTGGTTAAACAGTTTACCATCTATCCCAATCCATCATCAAATCTTATTTACATTGTTACTAATTTAGTTAATTATGAAGCGATAGATTTGACCATTTTTGATATTTTTGGAAGAGCTGTAATTAATATACAGCAACATAATCCTGCCGATCCAATTAACGTATCTGCAATTACCTCAGGTGTTTATCAAATAGAAATTAAAGCCTCAGGTTTTATTAAAGAAAGTCAAAAAATTGTTATATTTAAACCTGAAAATTAAATTGATTTGAAAAAATTATTAGTATGCATTGCAGTATTGATTTACTGCAATGCATTTTCACAAGGTTATAACAATGTGTGGGTGTTTGGCGATTCTGCGGGACTAGATTTTAATGGAGGAGCCCCAGTGAGTTTTGTAAGTGGCATGATGTCGTATGAAGCAAGTGCTTCAATTTCAGATGCGGAGGGAAATTTATTGTTTTATACAAATGGTGAAAATGTTTGGAACAAACTGCATTTAGAAATGCCGAATGGCGATAGCCTTCATATTGGCAAATTATCTACAAGTGGCTACGGTTCAAGTATCACCCAGGGAGTTATTATTTTACCCGTCCCGGGAAGTGAAACGCTATTTTACATTTTCCAAATACAGGCTGACCTGCTTAGTGATAATTATGGGTTGGAATATTCAGTGATTGATATGGAACAAGACGGAGGATTTGGAGATATTATTGAAAAAAACACAGAACTTTTTTATACTGAACTCGAAGAAAAAATGCAAGCAGTTAAACATGGGAATGGAAGAGACTGGTGGCTTGTGGTGAGAATGCGTGAAGAAATTGCACTGGAAGAGTTTGAATTAACATTTGTTAAATTTTTAATCACATCTAAAGGTATATCAGGCCCTTTTTATCAGGAGATAGGACCAGAATATGATTCGGATATGGATCATAACTGGGGTCAAATGGTTTTTTCTCAGGATGGAAGTAAAATGATCTATGCCAGAGGCAATGAATTAAATATTTATGGATTCGACCGATGTTCAGGTGAATTATCAGAATTTGCTACCATACATGAAATAACCGTTTATGGATGCTCTATTTCACCGGATGCTTCAAAAATTTATTTAAATGCAGGTTGTCAAAAAAAACTATATCAATATTGCCTTTCTTGTGATGGTGAACCAATTGATTCCACGAAGGAATTAATATACGATGGTCCCATTGGACAATTTTGTTTAGCGCAACATCATTTAGGACCGGATGGAAAAATCTATATTGCAACAGGTTTTAATGAGATTCCCAATGATGTTTTTAATCCAATAACCCAAAACCTAAATGTAATTAATAATCCAAATGAAATATATTCCTTATGTAATTTTGACACCAACACAGTTTCATTAGGGACTCGGAGAGTACTTGTAGGCCTTCCCAATATGCCAAATTATAATCTGGGTGCATTGGTGGGCAGCGAATGTGATACACTTGAAACATCTGTAGAAAATTTATTAGAAAAAACTAAAATAAATATATATCCAAACCCTGCAAATGATGAGTTGTATTTAAATTGCGAGAGCGATATTGAATTAAATTATTCTCTTAAAACAATTTTTGGGAGTGAAATAAGGAGTGGTAAATTTATTGGAAAGGAAACAATTGATCTATCGGAAATTGCATCGGGTGTATATATTATTGAGATATTGGATAATTTGGGAACAATTAAATACTCGGAAAAAATTGTTAAACCAACCGAACGTAGGTAACAAAAAGGGTTCCGCATTTCGCTATATAAAAAACCACAAGGTTGCTTTGGGCTAAAGAAACCCTAAATTAGTTCTCTCACAATTCTGAGCGCTCTAACAACTATATACTAACTACTAAATACTTTTTTAGTTGTTGACCCTCCTTTATGAATAAAAAATCCGCCAGTGGTAGGACAGGTATAGAACAAGGAATAAAGAATCAGCCAGCAGTCTGACAGGAGTTAACCGGACGACTCCCAATTGATTTTCCTCCGAACTAAACTCTGTGGGAGTGGTGAGTAGGGAGCAGTGAGGTTGACAGCCGAATGATCATCCTTCGTATTAAACCATTTCAACTCCTTCAACCCTTTCAACAAATTGCAGTCTCAGTCTCAGTTTGAAGTATTCGTAGATTTTCCTCCGAACTAAACTCTGCTAACCCTGCAAACCTTGCCAACCCTGTAAACCTAGCGCTCAACCTTTCGTCCAGACGCGGGTGTTGAGGTTCATTTCGTCTACTATTGAGGTGCAGAAGAGGATTTGTTTGTAGTATTCTTTGATGTCTTCAAAATTCATAACTGTTCTTCTGAGGGAGGGTTCGAAGAGATTTTTTTTCATGGGAATTGCCATGTATAAATTGGAACCGACAAAGGAGAGTTGAACGGAGGAATTCATTTTTTTCCTGAATTCTACTAAACGCTCCATAAATGATGGGGAAAGAATATATCTTGCTTCCACTTCATCGGAACTGTAAACAACAAATATCTTTTCAAATTCGGGATCTTCCAGACGAACAACATCGGGTCTTCCTACGCTGATATTTTGCATGAGTTTGCCGAAAAATCCGAGAAAACGTTCGCCAAAATCACTTAAAACATAAGTTTGTCCGGAGAAGTGTTTATTAAAATCGGCGATAAAAAATAATCCTTTAAAAATAGTTACATAATGTGTTCTTCCTTTGTGGTCGGTTTGGCGGTCCTGTGTATGTAATTCACAAAATTCCACTTGTGTTTTTTCAATTTTTCCTGTAACAAGATCCTCGCCGGAATAAATATCGGGATTGGATAAAAATATTTTACTGAGGTCGTATTTGTTTTGTGTGATAAATAAATTAGGTGTAAATGCGAGATCGGGATTAATAAATTGCATGAGATTTCCGATCACTATTCTTTTGTATTCTGTTCTGAAATTAGTGCGGTTTCTTTTAAAGCCGAAAATAAAAAAATACATCAACAGAGAGATGAGTAAAAACACGAGAATGAGCATTGGAATCATTGTGATGAAACCTAGCAGCAGAGAGGCAAAACCTGCTATCCACATAAACATAACGCGTTTTAATTGTTGTTTGCGCAAAGTTTCGAGAGCGGCGAGATGCGGAACAATTTCCTGCTGATAATATTGTTGTAATTCTTCTACTGTTTTCATTGTGTGGTAAATAATTAAAAACGAAAAAAGATGATCAGAAGTTGAATATAAATTATTATTGATTATTTATTTCCTGAGAAGAATTGTCATTTACTTCAACATCGTTCGTATTTTTTTCTTCCTCTTTTTCTTCTGCGGAACTTTGCATGAAAATACTTCGCTGAAATAATAAAATGGATAATACACCAATTGTAATTGCGCTATCTGCAACATTAAATACCGGTCGGAAAAACAGGAAGAATTTTCCACCTAATAATGGCATCCATTCGGGATAATGACCTTGTGCTAATGGAAAATAAAACATGTCGACAACATGACCGTGCAATACGGTTGTATATCCACCTGACTCCGGCATAAATTGCGCAACTGTGGTATAGGTTGATGCGGAAAAAAGAACGCCATAAAAGATGCTGTCGAGAATATTTCCCATTGCACCGGAAAACACCAATGCAATACTGATAATTAAGGCATTGGAAGCTTTGCTTTTAATTAGAGTGTACAAATAATATCCAATAAAAAAAACGGCAATAATTCTGAAAATGGACAATACCAATTTGCCATAACTTCCTCCTAATTCCATTCCAAATGCCATTCCTTCATTTTCAACGAAATGAATTTTTGCCCAGGACAGGCCAAGGATATCAAATCCTCCACCCAAGGTATAGGTGGTTTTGATCCAAACCTTTACCACCTGATCTATCAGTAGAACTAAAAAAATGATGCCTATTGCCAGCCAGGATCTTTTCACGTATTTATCCTTTGCCCTGTTTAGCCTCAATGCTTAGAGTAGCATGTGGAACAGCACGCAAACGCTCTTTGGAAATGAGTTTACCCGTTTCACGGCAAATGCCATACGTTTTATTTTCGATGCGTATCATCGCTTTTTCCAGGTGGCCGATATATTGAATCTGACGGGAAGCCATCTGGCTCAGATATTCGCGTTCGGAGGTGGAAGTTCCGTCTTCCAAACCTTTGAAACGCGCATCAGAATCGTCGCCCATTTCACTGCTTCTGCTGATCTGCTCTTGTAGATATTTTAACTCGCCGCGAGCAATTTCCAATTTACCGGAGATGAGTTCTCTGAATTCCTGAAGCTCCTCATCGCTATATCTGTTGCGATTATCGGTGGAAGACAATACTTTCACCTGAGGTTTTGCAACTTTTGTGAAATCTCTGTTTGCAAAATAAGGTTTAACGGTCTGCTTGATCTCCTTCTTCACAACCACCGGTTCTGCAACTTTTTTACTTGCTTTTTTTATAACGACAGGTTTTATTACTGGTTCAATTTTTTTTATAACTTTAGCTACGGGAATCGACTTTTTAACCTCCGGAGCCTTCACTTTAGCTACGGGAGCCTTTGATTTTGCTGCTTTTGGTTTTTGGACTGCAACAACTTTTTTAGGAGCTACCGATTTTTTAGGAGCAACAGTTTTTTTACCTGAGGCTGTTTTTTTAGCCGTAGATTTAGGAGCAGCGGGTTTTGCAGCTTTTTTAGCCGGTTTTGCAGATTTAGCCACAACCTTTGGTTTAGCTTTTGGGGCTACTTTTTTCGCTACTTTTTTTGCTGGCTGCTTCATTTTAGCCTTTGGGGCAACTTTTGTTTTAGGTTTTGCTGCCTTCATCATCTTTTTAGCTGGTTTTTTTGCCATTGCTTTAGATTTTTTGAATAAGGACTTTTAGCAAAATTTCGTTCACTGTAATCTCATCAAATTCCTTCAGATTCTCCTGTTTTTCGAGTGATTCTGCTAAAATTTCGGCGCAAATATACGCCTTATAATTAATCAACGACAAACCTAAACCATTGCCGCCTGAATAACTAACATTTATCTTATCAGTTATCTCAAAGCCCTTTTCTTTACGCATCTTTTGCAATTGGCTGATGAACTCACGGGCATTTCCTTCCTCGATCAATTCAGGTGTTAAGGTGATGTCGAGGGCAACGGTGAGTGAACCCGCATTTGCCACCAACCAGCCCGGAATATCTTCACTGGAAATTTCGGCATCTGTTAACGCTATTTCGAACGGTTTTCCGGCAATACTTATTTCCGCACTACCGTTTTTTTCCAGTTCTGCAATTTGTTTTTGATCAAATGCCGCAATCTGAGCTGCCGCAAGTTTCATATCGGGACCCAATTTTGGACCTAAGGTTTTGAAATTCGGTTTTATTTTTTTGGTGACAATACCGGCATCATCAGAAATAAATTCTATGTGTTTAATATTTACTTCCGATTTAATAAGATCTGCAACATTTTCAATTTGAATTTGTGTTGCAGGATTTAAAATTGGAATCATAATTTTAGAAAGTGGCTGACGTACTTTTATATTTTCTTTTTTGCGCAACGATAAAACGGTGGAGGAAATTTCCTGCGCCATTAACATGCGTTCTTCCAATGCTTTATCAATTAATTTATCATCACAAACAGGATATAATGCAAGATGAACCGAATTATGCGGAATTCTTTTTGTTGTGGAATTTAAATTATTAAACAACCATTCACTCATAAATGGTGCAACCGGAGCCATTAGTCTGGCAACGGTTTCGAGGCATGTGTATAATGTTTGATATGCCGCTAATTTATCCTGACTATTCTCCGATTTCCAGAAACGGCGTCTGCTCAAACGCACATACCAGTTGCTCAAATGGTCACCGACAAAATTTTGGATCATGCGAGCTGCCGTAGTTGGTTCGTAATCATCCAAACTCGCAGTACAATCTCTAATTAATGAATGTAAAAGAGAAATTATCCATCTATCTAATTCAGACCGTTCATTTAATGGGATTTCTTTTTCTGCAAATTCAAACTCATCCACATTGGCATACAAAACAAAAAATGTATAGGTATTATAAAGTGTTCCGAAAAATTTTCGCTGCACTTCAGCAATACCATCCACGTCAAATTTTAAATTATCCCAGGGCTGTGCGTTGGATATCATATACCAACGCGTGGCATCTGCTCCGTATTTATAAATTGTTTGAAATGGGTCGACAGTATTTCCCAAACGTTTGCTCATTTTATTTCCTTTTTTGTCTAAAACGAGACCGTTGGAAATAACATTTTTATAAGCCACTGAATCGGAGATCAGAGTTGCGATAACGTGTAAGGTAAAAAACCATCCGCGGGTTTGATCCACTCCTTCAGCGATAAAATCTGCCGGGAAGCTTTTGTTGAACACATCCATGTTTTCAAATGGATAATGCCATTGAGCGTAAGGCGCGGCGCCGCTGTCGAACCAAACATCTATAAGATCGGATTCGCGGGTCATGGGTTGGCCGGAATCGGAAACGAGGACGAGGTCGTCGACGAAGGGTTTGTGGAGGTCCAGGGGTAAAGGAGAAAGGAGAGAGGAGGAAGGAGTTTCAATTCCTTGCGGAATTGGGGTGAGGAGTGGAGAAGTTTCATTGCCTGACGGCAATGGGTTTGATCCATTACTTGTCAGTAGTGTGTCAGCAGCTTCGAAACGGGGTAATAGGGAGCCGTCGTTGATTCCTGCTTTGGCTGCTTTTTGATATTCTTCGCGGAGTTCATCGATGGAGCCTATGCATTTTTCTTCAGAGCCGTCGGCTGTGCGCCAGATGGGGAGCGGGGTTCCCCAGAATCGGGAACGGGAAAGGTTCCAGTCGACGAGGTTTTCGAGCCATTGGGCAAAACGGCCTTCACCGGTGGATTTTGGTTTCCAGTTGATGGATTGATTTAATTCTATGAGTCTGTCCTTAACTGCAGTTGATTTAATGAACCAACTATCGAGCGGGTAATAAATTACAGGTTTATCGGTGCGCCAGCAGTGCGGATAATTGTGTTCGTATTTTTCAACTTTGAAGGCGCGGTTTTCTTCTTTTAATTGGATGGCGATCAGCACATCGGGATTTTCCCAATTGGGATCGTCGGTATAATTTTTTACGTATTTGCCACTGTAAGGTCCAACTCCATCAATAAATTTTCCTTGTTTATCTACAAGAGTTAGTGTGCCGATATTATTTTGTTTTGCAACGCGAAAATCGTCGGCACCAAAACTTGGAGCTATGTGTACGATTCCGGTGCCATCTTCGGTGGAGACAAAATCGCCGATGATCACTTTAAATGCATCGCCTGTTTCGGGTTGCTGATAGGGCAATAATTGTTCGTATTCATAACCGGCTAATTCTTTTCCTTTGAAGGAGGATAATAATTTCCATTCCGCATTATTTTCTCCTGAAAATTCATGCACTTTATTTTCTTCCTTAAAATATGCTGCAACACGATTTTCTGCAAGAATTACACTGATGAGTTTTCCTGTGTATTGATTATGTGTTTCTATTTGTACATAATTAATTCCTTTGCCAACCGCAAGTGCGCAATTGCTTGGAAGTGTCCAGGGAGTAGTGGTCCAGGCGAGGAAAAAGATCTCATCATGGCCTGCGAATAATTTATTTGTAAGCGGATGATCACATTGTTTTAATTTGAATTGCGCAACAATGGTGGTGTCTTTCACCATTTGATAAGTGCCCGGTTGATTGAGTTCGTGAGAGCTTAATCCGGTACCTGCTGCAGGTGAATAAGGTTGTATGGTATATCCTTTATACAAATACCCTTTGCTGTGCATTTGTTTTAAGAGATACCAAAGTGTTTCGATATATTTTGTGTCGAAGGTGAGATAAGGATCATCCATATTCACCCAATAACCCATGATATCGGTCAGCTCTTCCCATTCGTGTTTGAAGGTCATAACCTGTTTGCGACAAAGGGCATTGTATTCTTCAACACTTATTTTTTTGCCTATATCTTCTTTGGTGATGCCGAGTTTTTTTTCAACGCTCAATTCTACGGGAAGGCCGTGCGTATCCCAGCCGCCTTTGCGTTCCACACGAAAATTCTGCATGGTTTTGTAACGGCAAACAAGATCTTTGAGCGTGCGGGAAAGTACATGGTGAATACCCGGAGAACCGTTGGCGCTCGGCGGACCTTCCACAAAAATATAGGGATTGTCGGTGCTGCGTTCCTCAATGCTGCTTTGAAATGTTTGGTTCTGTTTCCAGTAAGCCAGCATTTCCTTTTCTATTTCCGGCAGGTTTAATTGTTTGTATTCCTGGTATTTTTTCATTGTTTAACTCCCTTAAACGCCTGTTTGGTGGCAATTGAAGGGGCAAAATTAAGGTTTTAATGGGTATATGAATGTGTTTTTGGGATATAGAACAACGGAGAATTACATTCTGGTTATTGATATGAAAAAAAATTATAATTCATTTTAAATGCTTTTTAGCAATTGTAATTTCCTGATCCTCCACATTTAAAATTTTAAAAAAGGCATCATCACCCCAAATACCTCTGGCGATATTTGCTTTGAGAGCATTTTCAATTTTATTTTTTATTGCAGTGATATCTGATTCCGTATAAACTATTTTTTCTGATTGTTCCAATTTATTTTCCTGTTGTATTAAAAAATCATAAAATGTAGCGTATAAAGAATTTGAAACTGCATATTTATTCAAAAAGTCATCATCATTTTTAAATGATTTAAACTCCTCTCTGTGATGTGCATAATAATAATTTGCGGGCTGGTCGAAATAGGAACGGTAAAAAAATTCGGTAAATAATCTGTTGGAAAAGAGGGTATCTTCTGCATAATAAATATCAGGGTGAATTCCCCAGTCGTTGTTCTTGTAAATTGCAGGGGTTTCCCCATTGATCTTCATAGCAATTTTCTGATCATTAAAATACGCTTCTGTGCCATCGTCAAATGGTCGCTGAATACATTTTCCGGAGGGAGTATAATATCGTTGTGTAGTTAATTTTAATGCTGAAACAGAATCGGAGAGCACGTATAAATTTTGCACCAAACCTTTGCCGTAGGATCTTTTTCCGATGATGGTTGCTCTTTTATTATCCTGCAATGCACCGGTAAGAATTTCGCCGGAGCTGGCAGTGTATTCATTTATCAGAACAACCATTTCGCCTTGTTCAAATAATCCGGGTTTTGATGCATTATAATTTTCGCGTTCAAAATAATATCCCTCAGTGTATACTAGCAATTTATTTTCCGAAATAAATTCATCGGCAACGCCAAGTGCTCCTCTCATCAATCCGCCATAATTATCCCGAAGATCAAGAATGAGTTTTTGCATACCCATATTTTTTAAAGCAGCAAGTGCAGTTTGCATTTCTGCAGTTGTAGTTTCTCCGAAATAAGTTAGTTTGATATATCCGGTGGTTTTGTCCTGCATAAAATACGCCTCCACGCTTTTGAGATCTATTTGATCGCGGGTACAAGTGAATTTTTGTATCTGATCATTATCTCTTAACAATTGAATATTTACTGTTGTTCCCTTTGGACCTTTTAATCTTTTTACTACGTAATCGTAATTTGCTTTTTCACCTGTTATAGAGGTATCGTTTATTGCTATTATTCTGTCACCGGGAAGCAAACCTGATCTTTGTGCAGGTCCGCCATCGAAAACTCTTACAATGTAAACAGTATCCCTTATAAAACTCAGCACAACACCAACGCCGTAGAAATTACCGGTGAGTCCGGTTTTCAGATCTGCATATTCCTCTGCATTCATATAATTGGAGTGGGGATCTAATTGCGCAAATATTTTTTGTAGGGTTTCGGGTTGCGATAAATATTCGTTTATCATTAGATTGATGATAGAATCAATATTAATGGGCTCTATGTATTTTGTTTTGATGTGATTAGTAATTTCTGTTAATACCGAATCGTATTTCAATTGTTGTGCAGATGTTGAACTGATTGTAATCAATACAACTGCAATTGTTGTTATTTTCTTTAGATATAGCATACAAATACGATTTAATTTTAGCCTCTGTAATGTCTACAATGTAAATTTATGGTTTATTTGTTTTTCTCGCAATACCTCAATGGAGGAAGAGGTTAAATATCATGGTTGGTTTCCTCAGAATGGCGATACTCCGCTGTCAAATCCGTAACTATAGAATTTATTATTTTCATCCACATATAAAAAAGCATCTATAAAATGCGGGTCGAAAAATTCCATGTAATACCAGGTTTGTTTTTCGAACTGCACCGGGCAAAGGTCATAATCAGTATTGTTGAAAATAAAGTATTCACTCAGGTTCCCATTGTAGATCCGGGGTAGAGTATCGTTTAATCCCAATATGCTATAAGTCGGAATAATGGAATCTTCATAAATTCTTTGACGAGAGCCATATTTTTCCTTTTTCACATAATGAAAAAATACAGTGTCCATCGACCAATTATAGTGATCATTTTTTTTAGTAAAATACAATTTATTGGGCCATTGCGTTCTTATTTCTGCAGTATCTTCATAGTAGTGTTTACATTCAAATCTGATGGTTGTGTAATAATCTATGGGTATACTGTCTTCATTTTTTGCGAGAACCAACAGTTTCTCAAAACGAACTCCATTGGTTAGTCCGCAATCGTTCTTGATATAATTTTTGTTGACTTCCAATTTGCAATCAATAGCATCGGCGATAAGTATATAATAGACCATAGTGCAGCCGGTGATGGATAGCAGGAGGAAACTTAGAATGGAGAGGGTTATTATTTTTTGCGAAAGGGAATTGGTGCTTAGGGGTTTAAACATAAGAATCCAAATTTAATTGTTTTTTTGTGTAGTGGTAAGCGGACGCTTCAATAAATATTGTTTTAAAATATACTTATTAATCATGGGAGGCGTTTCTTAGTTTTACCCTTTCTTAGGCATGCGCGAATTCACCCCGTTAAAGATTTTAATTTTTTTAGGTTCTTGTCTGTTAATATTGGCAATGATAAGTGCTGTTTTTCCGGAAAAGGGGATCAAGGTTACAGACAAATTCTACATTACATTTCCAACACTGGCATCCATATTTAATGGTGACGAAGAAAAAACAGATATTTCTGCCATCACAGCAATTAAAACTGACGAGGAACTGAAGGCAGATTCGATAAGGCTGGATAAAATTAACGCGGATAAGGTGGAGCTGGATACCGCTGTAAAATTGTTATCGTCCATTCAATATGGTCCTGAAGGAAAAAATGCGCTCGATAAATTTTTTGAAGCACTTCATGGGGTGAAAAATTCGTCGGAGGGCATCAGAATTTTGCATTATGGCGATTCACAAATTGAAGGCGACAGAATTACGGCCTATTTGCGATTAAAATTGCAATTTCGATTTGGCGGAAAGGGGACAGGATTTATTTCCCCAATGCCTGTTGCAGAAAGTGTTGGAATAACAAATACCTGGAGTGAAAATTGGGATAGGTACAATATTTTTAATGTAAAAGACAAACGCGTTTCCCATTCAAATTTTGGTCCTGCGGCCGGATTTTGCAGGTTCCGCAATTATTGGCCGGCAAACGATTCTATTCATGCCGAACAAACAGCATGGCTGAAGGTGAAAACATTTAAATCAGCCGGCGAGAATCTGTTGGGATACAACAAGGTAAAAATGCATTATGCGGGCGGCAGAGATAATACCATAGTGGAATTTTATGAAAACGGCGAATTAAAACAAACTGATACGCTTGCTAAAGGTGGTTATAATCACATACAACAATATCCACTCAATGCTGGCCCCGGAGAATTTGAATTTAAATTCAGAGGAAAGGATAGTCCTGATATTTATGGTTTTTCCTTAGAAGGCGATGGTGGTGTTATGGTAGATAATTTCGGATTGCGCGGAAGTCTCGGACTCTTTTATAACCGGATGAATTTAACGCACCTGAAACGGTTTTATGATGACATGCATGTGAAACTCATTATTCTTCAATTTGGTGGAAACGCATTACCGGGTTTGGAAGATGAACAGTATTGCACGTGGTATACCAATGCTTTTAAAGCGCAGGTTAATTCAATAAAAAAAATTGCACCGGATGCAAGTATTTTAATTATTGGTCCTGCCGACATGAGTGTAAAAGAGGGAACAAAATATGTTACGCATCCTATGCTTGAAACAGTAAGGGATCAATTAAAACAAGTGGCCTTTGATACTAATTCTGCATTTTTTGATATGTATGCATGCATGGGAGGAAAAAACTCGATGGTGAGTTGGGTGGAAGAGGGAATAGCAGCTAAAGATTATATACATTTCAGTCCATCGGGATCCCGCAAAATTGCAGTGCTGCTTTATCAGGCTTTATTTAGTGATTATAATAATTATTTACAAACGGCAACCTACGAATGAATAAAATAAACCTAGTATTTTTTATAGTTTTTCAATTTTGTGCGCTGCAATTATTTTCGCAGAAAAAATATCCGTTCATTCAGTACGATTCCAATAAAATTATACACGCAACGGATAGTTCTGACTTTATAGCATTCTATAATAAAATTGATGGATTAAAAAACGGCAGTTTAAAAAAAGTGACCATTGCGCATTATGGTGGATCACATATTCAGGCCGGGCAATGGACGGAAGTACTTGCAGATAGTTTTCAGGCATTGGGTAATTTCAGAGGAGGAGGAGCATTTGCGTTTCCATATCGCATAGCGAATACAAATGGCCCCCCTTTTTATAGATCGTTAAGCACAGGAACATGGACGCGTTGCAGATGTGTGCCGAGCGAATTATGTGCGCCTTTAGGCATGGCAGGAATAGTAGCGGTAAACAATGATCTAGATGCAAGTTTTGGAATGCAACTTAAAACGAATGGGCATATCCAATCATTTACTTCCATTCGAGTTTACCATAATTTTAATCCGAGTTTTACTTTTGATATTGGCAGTGGATTTCCGGTTCCCGCAAAACGTCTTGAAGTGCCGGAGATGGGTTATACCTTATTTGAATTTGCTGTGCCGGTGGATTCTGTAAATTTCAAATTACATAAAATCGACAACAAACAAAGAGATTTTATTTTACGTGGGTTCAGCATACAAAATGAAGAACCCGGATTTTATTTTGCCTCGATGGGCGTTAATGGAGCGAGCACAAAATCATATATCAACTGCAGTGAATTCACTAAAGAATTAATGTCGCTTAAACCCGACCTCTTTATTTTTTCCATTGGTGTGAACGACGCACAAGACCTTGATTTTAATGCGGAAGATTTTATTAAAAGATATGATTCTCTGGTTGCCATCGTAAAACAAGTGTCTCCTGATTGTGCCATTTTATTTACTACCATCAGCGATAATTATATTAAAAGAAAAACGTCAAATAGCAGAAGCCTTGCAACCAATGCTGCTATTTATCAATTGATGGAAAAACACAATGCTGCTTTGTGGGACATGTTTACAATTATGGGAGGGTTGCGCAGTATTTATACCTGGTATCAAAACGATCTTGCTTCAGCAGATAAAATACATTTTAATACAGAAGGATATAAACTTATCGGTAGTTTGATGTTTGAGGCAATTTCAAAAGATTATAAAGCAAATTCCAACAACCAAAAATAAATTCCCCTCCAATTGAATACCTTTTTTGAACAAATACAACAAATTTTTTCTTACGATCCAGAACATCCTTTAATATTTACGCAACTTTTTTTCTGGGGATTTTTTGCGGTGGTATTGGGGATATATTCTTTTGTTTATAAAAAACAAGCACTTCGCACAGTATTCCTGCTTGCCGTAAGTTTCTTTTTTTATTACAAGACGAGCGGCGTTTTTTTACTCTTGTTAATTTTTACCATAATAAGCGATTATAACTGGGGAAGATTAATTTATAAAAGCAAGTCAGATCTTCATAAAAGAATTTATCTTACCATTAGTGTTATTCTCAATATTTCTTTGTTGTGTTATTTTAAATATGCCTATTTTTTTACGGAAAGTATCAATCAATTTTCCGGCACGGATATCACTTTTTTTAATCATTTTTCGCATTTTACCAATACCTGGTTTGGAACCGAATTTTCCGTTGATAAATTGATACTTCCGATAGGAATTTCCTTTTTTACATTTCAATCGCTTTCCTATACCATTGATATGTATCGGGATAAAATAACACCGGTAAAAAATATACTCGACTATGGTTTTTTTGTATGTTTTTTTCCGCATCTTGTTGCAGGACCAATTGTTAAGGCACATGATTTTTTATTTCAGATCTATCAACCCTATAAATTATTAAAAGCCGAATTCGGACTTGCTTTATTTTGGATATTAAATGGTCTTGGAAAAAAATTCATGGCAGATTATATTGCCATTAATTACGTAGATCGCATTTTCGAAAATCCGGGTTTTTATTCCGGCGTGGAGGTTATTTTGGGAATATTTGGTTATTCGTTGCAGATATATGCTGATTTTTCAGGGTATACTGATATCGCTATAGGTATCGCATTATTGCTGGGATTCCGATTAAAGACAAATTTTAATTCTCCCTATAAAGCAACCAGCACGAGTGATTTTTGGAGACGATGGCATATTTCTTTATCGAGTTGGCTGAAAGAATATTTGTATATCCCTTTGGGAGGAAACCGGAAAGGAACAATTGGAAGTTATATTTCTATTTTGATCTTATGTTTTTTTCTTGTGTTGTTAACCGGAAAAATATGGTTGATCTATGTATTGATTGGAAGTGCAAAATTGCTGGTAATTCTTGCGCGTTTCTTTCCAAAATTTAAGCACAGTGTTAATACCAATATCAATATTTTGGTAACAATGTTGTTGGGAGGATTATGGCACGGAAGCAGTTGGATGTTTATTATATGGGGCGGATTGAACGGACTTGGATTAATGATTCATAAAGGGTGGGAGAGAATTAGCCCTTTTAAAAACAATAATTCAAAATGGTATCGCGCATTTGCAATTTTTCTCACCTTGGTATTTATCAGTTTCACCCGAATCTGGTTCAGAAGCGATAGTTTAGAAACGGTAGGTGTTATTTTTGACAGGATAAGTTATCACTTCGGAGGGGAATTATTTTTTAAAATTGTAAGCGGATATTGGTTTGTTCTGCTTGTAATATTATTGGGCTATTGTATTCACTGGATACCTGAATCCATAAAATTAAATTATCGCAATTGGTTCTCTAATTTATCATACCCCAAAATGGTAATTGCAACCGTTTTGATCGTGTTTATTATTTATCAACTGGTGAGTTCGGAAATGCAGCCGTTTATTTATTTTCAGTTCTGAAGTAGGACATAGGAAGTAGGACACAGGAAGTAGGACACGGGACTTGACATAGGACATTGGAAAGGGACATAGGACTGGCGCTTCGCGCGTGGTGGGTATCAAGTATCAGGAATCAGGTATCAGGAAAACAAATGGTGGGCTTTACATTAAATTCGGAGGAAGTGAGGCTTTCGCTCTTAGCGAAGGTCTCACTAATGTTAAACCCAAAAAATTTCGCAAGAAATTTAAACTCCTTACTCCTCTCTCCTTTCTCCTTTCCCCTCCCCTCACTCCTCCTTGTAATCCTTCAACGAATCTTTATCATTCTCGCTTATAAGATCAGTGAACGGACGAGAAGATTTTATTTCTACACGGGCGCGCATTTTTTTGTTGGATTTATTTAATCCTTTTTCGAAGAGCAAAATTAATGCAGGTAATAAAAGTAAATTATTAAACAGTGCTACCAATAATGTGATGGAAACTAAAATTCCCATATTCGCTGTTCCTCCGAATTTACTGAAAACGAAGATGAAAAATCCGCAGAATAAAATGAGTGAAGTATAGATCATACTAACTCCTGCTTCCTGTAAACTACTCATTACAGTTTTCGGAATATCAAAACTATTGCGTATCAGATCATGTTTGTATTTTGCCACAAAATAGCAGGTGAAATCCACACACATACCATAAGCAATACTGAATATTAATACTGTTGATGGTTTAATTGCAATATTCATGAAACCCATAATTGCACCTGTAATGAAAAGCGGTATTAAATTCGGTAAGAATGAAATTGCCAGCATGCGCAGACTGCGGAACTGATAAAGAAGGATAATAGAAATTACGATAAGTGCAAGCAATAAACTTTCGAATAGTCCATCAATTAAATATTTATAACCTGATAAAGCAACCACGCTGGTTCCCGTGATCTTTACATCGTAATTTTCTTTGTCAAATATGGCATCTATTTTAGGTTGAAGATCGGCCATTAATTTTGGCATACTATCACTTCCGATATCGGCAACCTGAACACTTATTCTTGCGATCTCCCCCTTTGAATCAACAAACCGATTTTCGAGAACTCCTTTTTGTCCGGAATTTTCGAGATAGTCCTTCACCTTCATATCGTTGGAGGTCAGGGTATTAAAATCAGGCAGGGAATAATATCTCGGACTCCCGTTATAATAAGCCTGACGCGCAAATTTCATTCCGTCTAAAATTGACAGGGAAGAAGATAATTGAGGATATGTGCTCAATGTATCCTGTAATTGCGATATTTTTTGCAGAGAAGCCATTCCCATTACATTGGTGCTTGAAGTATCAGGCCGCTTTACAATGATGGTATCGTATAATATCGTGGTGTCGTTTTCAATGATATCGAGTTGCTCGTTAACAATTGTATCCTGAACAAAGCTGATATTTTGTTTTTTGGAGACCATAATTTCAAAAGGCATTACACCTTTAAATACACCTTCAAAAAACTTCATATCCTGATACACTTCTGTATCGTGTTTTACCTCATCTAAAATAAATCCACGTGATTGTAATCGCGAGGCGCCGAAAATGGAAATGATGATAATAATGATAGCAACCACAAAAATTTGTTTGCGATGACCGGAGGTCCATAATTCCAGTTTGTGCAAAACATATTTTAATTGTTTGCTTTCTAGATAATCGGTTTGTTTTGTTTTTGGTTTGGGAAGGAAACTATAAACAATTGGAATTCCGATCAAAGAAATAATAAAGGTTGCCAATACTCCTATTGTTGCAATTAAACCGAATTCTTCTAAAATACGCACATTAGTAAAACAAAACACGGCAAAACCCACTGCCTTGGTCATGTTTGTAATGAAAGTGGCAAAACCCAATTTCTCCACCATTATACTGAGTGCCTTGATCTTATTGCCATTGCGGCGCACTTCATGGTGATATTTATTTAACAGGTAAACGCAATTCGGAATGCCCATTACGATCAATAAACTTGGGATCAGGCTTGTAAGAACAGTAAATTCATATCCCATCAAAGCCATAAAACCTATGGAAATTACAACGCCACTGCCAATGATCAATAGCGGAAAAACAACGGCATCCCAGCTTCTGAACAAAATATACAAAACAACTATGGTAATAAATATGGCAAGCAATAAAAATAACCGGACTTCACGTGTAATGGTAGATAATTGATAGTATCTGATATAAGGTAATCCGGAATACTTGATATCTACATTAAATTCAGCCCCAAAAGCCTCTGTTTTTTCTTTGAGTTCGTTAATTAAGGTGATACGTCGAGGAGAATCCAACACTGTGCGATCAATGGCTATCAACATTACAAAGGTGTTGGAATCGGCACTGTAAATACGATCCTTGTAAAAAGGCAAGCTTAAAAATTCATCCTTTAAACTATCGAGTTCCGCTTGTGTTTGTGGTTGCGAAACAACCAAAGGATGTATGTCAAATTTTCGTTCCGCTGTATTTTTGATGAGATTATAAGAACTAGGCACTGATAAGGTGCTTTCAATATCAGGAGTGTTTTTGATCTCCTTTTCGAGTGCACACCATTTATTGAAGAACTCCAACTCAAAAAACTGCTCCGTCTGTACTCCAAGGAAAAGAACATTGCCTTCCTCACCAAAAATTGCTTTAAAATCTTCGTAATCTTTGTATGCACTGTTGTCTTCAGGAACGGTCTTGTAAAACTCGTAGCTAAGTTTCACTTTGGTGGTCTCGTAGGTCATAAAAGCTGTAATGACAGCCCATCCGGCAAGAAATGCCCAGCGATTTCGCAAAATTATCCTTCCAAGTGCTCTCCAAACCATAAAAAAGGTGGGCAAAGATACTAAAATAAAGGCCCTGCTTTCACCCCAAGCTTCTCAAGTCGAAATATTTTGGCAAATCCTGCGTTATAGCAGCGCTATTTCTGAAATTTGCAGTTGTATTATGAAGTCAATTTTTCTTGTTCTCTCTGCGTTTGTTGCCATAAATTCCTCATTCTGTCAAAATGTGCCCATTGGTCAGTGGAAATCGCATCTGCCTTATAATGGCGTGCTATCTGTTTCGGATGCCGATGAAAAAGTGTATTGTGCAAATTCCATTTCTGTTTTCAGTTACAATAAAACCGATAATAGTTATGAGCGCCTGAGCACCGCTGCCGGATTTTCAGAGGTTGGTATTCGCGGAATTCATTACGACAAGGTAAGCGAAACACTTGTAATAGTTTATACAAACAGCAATATCGATTTTTTATTCGGAAACGAAATTTTTAATTTTCCCTTTATCAAATCAGGAAATATTAATGGCGATAAAAATATTTATCATGCTTATTTTATAGGTGATACTGCAATTTTAAGTTGTGGATTTGGAATAGTACTTTTTGATCTGGAAAAAAGGGAAAGCCCGGCTACTTATTTTTTTACGGATACAGTGGGAGCGAACATGAAGGTAAACCAATCCACAGTTTACAATAATTCCATTTATGCAGCTTCTGTTTCGGGTTTATTCCGGGGAGATCTAAATGAACCTAATTTACAGGATTTTTCAAAATGGGATAGTTTGAGCGGCATCAACGGACTACCTAAAGGAGATGTGAAATATGTTTCCAATTTTCAGGATGTATTATATGCAATGGTTGGAGATACAATTTATAAGTTTGACGGTGTTGTTTGGGAGCAGTTCTTTTTTGATGCAAACTGGAAAACGAAACAATTAAAAAGCACCACCAATAAATTGTTAATTACCCAAATTGCAGGAATTGATGAACCGGGCGACAGTTGCAGAGTATTAATGATGGATGCAGAAGGAGCTATAACAGAAGTTAAATCGTCAACACAATTATCTTATACAACTCAGTCGGATCTTGATAAGGAAGGAGTTCTTTGGATAGCAGACAGTTACAGGGGGCTTGTAAAATATCATGACAATAATTATTCCTATTACGAACCGAATGGTCCTGCTTCCAGCAGGGTGCAGGACATGGCAAGTTTTAATGGCACTTTATATGTAGCTCCCGGAGAAACAGATGCAACCTGGATATATTTATACAACCGCGATGGATTTTTTCAGTATGATGAATTTGGAAACTGGTCGGCAATTAATAAATATATTTTTCCGGAATTAGACACTACACTTGATTTTGTTACAGTAGAGCCTGACCCTATTAAAAACTTAGTATATTTTGGTTCTTATGGTGGTGGTTTATTGGAATACAATAAAACAACAAATTCAATAAAGATATTTGAACAGGGATATCTTTCCGGAACTCCGGGAGATCCATCCAACTATCGTGTTGCAGGATTAGCCCTTGATGCAACAGGAAATTTATGGATCTCGAATTTTGGTGCAGTAGATCCATTGGTAGTTAAAAGACCCGATGGCACCTGGAAATATATTAACCCCGGAATGCCAGTGGATATTGGAAATCAGATAGCACAAATTGTTATTGATGAATTTAATACCAAGTGGATTCAATTGCCAAGGGGAAATGGGATTTTAGTGTACAATGAAAATCTGACATTAGACGATGATAGTGATGATCTTATAAAAGTATTAGGTTCCGGTGCCGGAAATGGAAATTTACATACTAATTATATTAATTGTCTTGCAGTAGATAAACAAGGAGAAGTATGGGTTGGAACCGCAGAAGGAATAACTATTTTTTATAATCCTTCAGAAGCTTTTTCAGGAAATACTGCAGGAGATGCAACACAACCTTTAGTAAGTTTGGGAGGATTTTATGAGCAGTTATTGCGCAATGATATTGTAAATACCATAGCCGTTGACGGAGCAAACAGAAAATGGGTTGGAACCAACAGCGGAGCATTTTTGATCAGTGCTGACGGAACAGAACAATTATTATATTTTAATACGGATAATTCTCCGCTAATTTCAAACAGCGTAATTAATATTGAAATTGATGATGTTACCGGAGATGTTTATTTCGGAACTGCAAATGGAATTATTTCTTACCGATATACAGCAACCGAAGGTGTGGAAGAAATTGATAAAGTAACAGTATTCCCAAATCCAGTCCGACCGGAATACACAGGGTTAATTGCAATTAACGGATTAACTGAAAATGCAGAAATAAAAATTACCGATGTTGCCGGCAGAATGATATACGAAACAACCGCTCTCGGCGGACAAGCAATTTGGGATGGAAAAGGGTATGGCGGGGATAGAGCTCAAACCGGTGTATATTTAGTGTATTCTTCAAATGAAGATGGGTCGGAGACTTTTGTTGCGAAGATTTTAATGGTTAATTAGTCGGGACAAGGGACACGGGATGTCTCTGGCTATTGAGAACTTACTCACTACTGAGCACTCACCATTCCCCCGTCAGGAGTCAATGGTCATTAGTCAGGTGTAAAAAGCTCCGGCTATCGAGAACTTACTCACTTACTCAGCACTCACCATTCACCTGTCAGGAGTCAATGATCAAGTGCAAGCACCGGGTGAATTTAAATTACATTCTTTGCATCAAGTTCACGTCTCAATTCACCGCTGAATTTTTTTGCTCCGTAAATGTTTAAATGGATGGTATCTTTCCAGAGGTCGTCGGTATAATTATTGGTATTAAAATAAATGAATATCACATTTTCAAATTGAGTGTCCAGATCATTAAAATAGGTCAACATCTCTTCAAAATTATCTACTGTTTTTTTAGCACTTTTATGATAAGGACTCACTACAAAAATAAAATCTCTTTCAGGGTTGAGTTTTATGAGTTGCAATAAGTTTTTTTGCGAAGTGGTATCAATTTCAAAATGTAGATTTTTTGCTTCGCGAATTAATATTCTTTTTTGAAGTGATTCAGTGGAAGACACCTTTGTATCAAAAACACCTCCTTTAATATATACCGTGTTTTCATTTTTGTTGTTTAGCACCGGTCTTAAATAATCGGTATAAGATCCGTAATAACGCAAGCCCGGAATTTGCTGATAATTTTTCAACCGCCCATTCATGGCTAAAAAATCTTTTATGGTATCATTCTTATTTATAAAGGGGAGATAAGTTGTTATGTTTATGTTGTCTTTAGCATCATGTTTATAAAAATCGTGATGCACATCAATTATTATTGGGGTGGATTTATTTTTTTTCAGTTCCGGCTTCAACAGTAATTGAATAACATCGAAACTTGCACTGGGCATGCCGTAATTGTAGAAATCAGTGCCTAAGGAATCGCAATAATATCCTTTTTCAACACGGGAACTGCCAAAAATTGGTATTTCACCGGTGTGCGATTCATAAAATAATCGCTGTATTTTATTTGAAGTACTCTCCTGAACACTTGAGGTGAAATTTTTTGTAAAAAGTACATCCGCACCTAATGATAACAATACAAAAAAAACGCATGTGAAACCTATAAATTTTATAATTCCGGATCTAACCACGGATTAAATTTAATACAATTATACAATTGAGCAGAATTTTTAATAAAAGTAAGAGATTTAACAATAAGAATTATTTATAATCAATATGCACCTTTAAAGTATACCACACTTTCACCATGCTGCCATTATTAATTCCCGGGTTCCATTTTGGCATTATGGAAATTACCCGCAATACTTCCTGATCGAATTGCGGACTAACAGGTTTAAGTATTTGTGCATTTGAAACGGAGCCGTCCTCATTTACAATAAATTTTACAAAAACATTTCCGGGTATGCAATCAATATCACCATCGCAATTGGTGTTTAAATTATTCAGGATGAATAAATTAAGGGAATCAGTTCCTCCCGGATACGACGGCATTTGTTCAACAGAGGCATAAATTGTTGCAATGTCATCTCTTGAAGCAGGTGCTATATTCTGATCAGTATAATCTGCTACCTTTTCTGATTTTGAAGCATTGGTTTTTACTTTTTTTTCTTTTTTAGTGCTTATCACCATGTCTTTGTCGCCGCCCGTATCAATTTCTTCCAGAGTAACTGATTCTGTAGCAACAGAGCCGGCAGTTACTACTTTGTCAGCATCTAAAAATTGGTCATCCTTTTCATTATTTGATAAAAGGTTTATATTCTCATCTGCAATAAGCGGGGGAGCAATGATCATTTCTGTAGTAATTATTTTCTCCGATTTAACATCCTCTGTATAACTAAAGTCATAAGATGTTTCATCCAGTTTTTCTGTTTCCTGTTCTGCAATTTTTTTTCTGTTGAAAGAAATAGATTCTTTTGCCAACTCATCCATGGAAATAGAATCACTTGCGGCACTTCCGCTACCCATGTCGGAGCTATCGTCGAGTGCAGGCACGGCACTGTTCTTATCTGCTTTTATTATTGTTTCTTCAGAAGCAATTGCCTGTGTCTCCGCTTGTTTATTATTTAAATTGTTGATGATCACCCACGACATTCCTAAAATTAATAGGATACTTGCAGCTGCGGCATATTTGCGAATATTTGCCGAGAAGGTATTCGTTTTTTGGCTCACAGTTGCCACATCCACCTTTTCAAAAACTGAGGACAATACATTATCAATGGTATTTAAATCAGCGTTCTTTAGCCCGTCCACGGCATCTTGTAAAAAAGGATCCTGTGCGATTAATTTTTCGACATACTGTTTTTCCGAATCATTTAATTCGTTGCGCAGATAGGCGAACAATTTTTCTTTGTTTATAAAACCACCTTGTTCAATATGTAATTTATGATCAGACATTTTTTTTCTCTAAATAGATCTTCAGATTGCGTTTTCCGTTTTGAATATAACTTTTCACCTGATTTAATTCATATCCGGTAATTTCAGCTACTTCCACATAACTTTTATTTTGCAGGTAAAATAACTCCACACAAATTTTTTGTTCCGAATTCAATTTTGTTATCCCCTCCTCCAACTGCTGCAATTTTACTTCCTTCAAATCTACATCATCAAGATGCCCCACGAGGTCATTTTCCACAGATTTTTCATCATCATCCTCACTCGAATTGATATTTATTTCAACCGTTTCCTTGCCTTTTTGTTTGCGGAGCAGCATTAAACACTGGTTTTTAGTTACCATATACAACCACGATTTGAAGTGCTCTACCTCGTGTTTTTTGAGGTCGCTGAGCAGTTTTTCAAAAACGATCATGGTCATATCCTGCGCTTCGTCCGCATTTTTCAAATACTTCATACATACCCCCAAAACCAGGTGGGCGTAGCGTTTGAAAAGCTCACCAACATAATTATTGTCACCCGTGCGTTTGTATTCGGCGATCAAAACACTGTCGTCGAGGGTATTCACATTTTTTGACCTTGAAAAAAATAATTGCAGCACAGGTGGTTTCAATAATTATATAAAAACGCTAATCGCTTCAAAAGTATCTAATTATTGGCAGGTTTTGAAGCATTTTCATACACTTGAAAGGGATCTCAGGCTTTGAATTATTCTGCCGGATCAATTATTTGGTTTTCCACCGAATTGCTAGACGATCCATCAGCTTTATGATTTGGGTGTGGATGCCAACCTATGGTCAACATCAAAACTGCAAATCCAATTATATACCCAACTATCACATGCCATCCACCTTTAACCCAATTGGAAACCGACTTGGCTTCCGGATACAAATTTGAAATAGCAACTCCTGCTGACGATCCGAACCAGATCATGCTTCCTCCAAAACCGACTGCGTATGCTAAAACGCCCCAATCGTATCCCATCTGATCGAGGGCTAATTTTGTAAGTGGAATATTATCAAATACGGAAGAAATAAATCCTAGTGAAAATGCTGTTTGCCAGGTTGCATCCGGTAATTGATCAACCGGCATCATAGATGCACATAAAACCAAAGAAAGTAAAAACAAAGATCCCGGTAAAGCCTTCAATAATTCTTCCCATTTGATTTTAAGGAAAAACGACCCTATTAATATTGCTGCCCAAACTCCGGCAGAAGGGAATTCCAATACAAAGTTTGTAATAATGGCTCCGGAAAGTATCAATATACATACAATAAGATTTTTATAATTGATGCTTGGAGATGCATAGGCCCCTTTTAAAATAGGGTGATATTTATGTTGCTGAACAGAGGCGAAAATGCCAAAAAACACCAAGGCCGGAATAGCCGCTGCATATGCATGTATTACATCCAATGGATTTATCCCGTCTATCCACATCATGGTTGTTGTAGTGTCTCCCAAAACCGACCCGCTTCCTCCTGCATTACTGGCAGCCACAATTGCTGCCAAATAACCGATATGCACCTTACCGCGGAAAACGGTATGTGCAATACTGCCTCCAATTAATGCGGCGGCAATATTATCGAGGAAGGCAGATAATACAAAAATAAAAACGAGGAGGAAAAAGGGTCCCTTCCAATCGTCGGGTAATATTTTGGGTAATAACTTTGGTACTTTCGATTCCTCGAACAAGTTGGCCAGTATGGCAAAACCTAATAGGAGCCCGAGTAAATTCAACAAAATAGAAGATTCTTCCCATAAATGGTGTTGCAGATCAAAATTCAGAAAACCCAGTTTTAATATAAGGATAGAAGTTAAACCAATAACGGCAACCCTAAGCGTGTACTTATGGAATATTGCAACACCCAATAAGGTTAGTCCAAATAAAATAAACTCCAGCGGAATACCCGAAAAGGTAATTGGTTCGGCTGTACCGGAAGCAAAGGTCATCATTGGTGCTGCAAGAATAAAAAGAGTAAAAACTAATTTTTTGATCATGTATGATTCATTTTAATTCGTCAAAAGTAACCATTAATGTCACTTCTTTAAATCAACATGTGGAAATGTAATGCCCCGCATGAGTTCGTATGTATTATTTTTGTGCAGTTGCACTAACGCATGTCGGATACACTACAAACATTTTTAGAAAAAGCGGAGCTTAAAGCATTCGATGCAGAGCATAAAAGAAAATTGCTCTTTAATATCGGAAAGTACAATGCAACAGTAGTTCAGGGTAAAAAACAGTACTCCGATCTTGAATATGTTCGCAAAAAAGCGAAAAATATCAAGTGGAAAGTAATGGAAAATCTCGATAAATACCTGATCGAATTTGAGACAAATTTTACTGCAAACGGAGGAAAGGTAATATGGGCAAATGATGAGAAAGAAGCCCAACAGGAGATCTTAAAGATCATGCAGAAAAAGGGCGCCCGAACAGCAGTGAAGGCCAAGAGCATGGCTACGGAGGAGATTCACCTCAACGAATTTTTAGAACATCACGGAATTGAAAGCATAGAGACCGACCTCGGTGAATATATTCAGCAACTGGATGGAGAGGCACCATATCATATTGTTACGCCCGCAATGCATAAAAGCAAAGATGATGTAGCAAAATTGTTTCATGAAAAATTGGGAACAAGTCTCGATCTTACCGCAGAAGAATTAACCCTGGTAGCAAGAGTGAATTTGCGCCAAAAATATGTTACTGCAGATGTTGGATTCAGCGGCGCTAATTTTATTTTACCGGATATCGGAGGAATTGCAATTACAGAAAATGAAGGTAATGGAAGATTAAGCACCAGTTTTCCAAAAACACATATCGTTGTTGTTGGAATAGAGAAAATGATAACGAGTGTCAACGATCTGAGTTTATTCTGGCCATTATTATCTACTTATGGCACCGGTCAAAAAGTAACTGTTTACAATACCATTTTCACCGGTCCTAAAAAAGAAATTGAAGTGGATGGCCCGGAAGAAATGTATGTTATTTTGTTGGATAACGGCCGTTCCACCTTATTGGCAGAAGAAAAACAGCGTGAAGCTTTATATTGTATCAGATGTGGTTCCTGTTTAAATGCTTGTCCGGTTTACAAAAATATTGGTGGGCATGCATATGGCACTACTTATTCAGGCCCTATCGGTTCTATTATTTCCCCGCATTTTAAAGGAATGGAAGAATTTAAACATTTGAGCAATGCAAGTTCATTATGCGGAAATTGTACTGAAGTGTGTCCTATTAATATTGAACTACATAGTCTTTTATTATACAATCGCAATGAAGCGGTGGAAAAAGGTTACAGCACATTTACAGAGAGAATGAGCTGGAAAATTTGGAGAAGATCGATGCTGAGCCGCAAAAGAATGGAAAAACCAAGTCCCGGAATTAAGAATATGGTTTTAAATATGCTGTTTAAAAATTCCTGGGGCAAACGCAGAGAGATGTTTAAAATAGCTCCAAAATCTTTCCATAAAATGTGGATGGAGAAACACCCTCCAACGGAATGATATCTGCTTTCAAGCAATAAATAATTTTATATGTTCGTTTTGAGGGGAAACAGCCACATATGCGTACTTTCTTTTTTTACTCCCTCTTACTTATTTCTGTAACTCTATCTGCGCAATCACAACCAATGTCTATTTCGCTTTTTTTTGAAAAGGCGGATTATTTTTTATCACCTGCCCAACAATTGCAATTGCAGGAATTCAAGGAATTAACACTGGATTCCGGGTATAATGCAATTTTTTTAAAGGGATATGCCGATATTGATGGCAGCGATGAATCTAATATGGAATTATCGCAAAATCGAGTAACGGCAGTACAACAATTTTTAAATAATGGTAAATATTTAATTGAATCAAAATTTTATGGAGAAAAGGAAGCGATCAATAAAAATAAAACGGAAGAACAAAAATCGTTGAACAGGCGTGTTGATGTTATTTTCTGGACAAATTATAAACTCTCCCAGAAAAAAAAGAAATCGCAGATATATACATTTGCTCCAAATAGAACAATTGAATTTACAGCTGCGGAAGGCACAAAAATTAAAATTCCCGCCAATGCTTTGGTATATGAAGAAGGTGGTTCTGTGCCATTGGGTGATATACAAATTGAGATCACAGAATATTATTCCATGATGGATATCATTGATAATAAATTATCTACTACCTATAATGGTCAGCTTATTATTTCTGATGGAATGATAAATATTGAAGCAACAAGAAATAATAAACAACTGCGTTTAAAGGGTGGCGAAACAATGGAAGTAGGTTTTGCAGAACGGGAAGAAAATGATGGTTTCGGAATATTTTATGGCAGTGAAAATGGTAATGGAGATGTTGCAAATTGGACACCTGCAGTTAATCCTTCCATGATAGATAAAGAATGGACCATTCATGGTTCCAAATTATTTTTGACAGATACCACTGAAAAATGGAGAAGTAAATTTGATTACAATAATTTTGGACAACGCATTAAAGTTACAGAACATTGGGAGGAGACAAAAGGTAAGTGGATGGATACTTTAATGATAGATAAAACAATCAATACCAATAAAATTATTTTGCAGGCAACAAAATTAGGCTGGATCAATTGTGATCAGATTTATATGAAAGAAAATGCAACTACAATTGACCTGATAGTGGAAACAGGAGCTGTTGTTGGTTCGGAGATCGTTATGATATTTAATGATAAAAAAGCAATGATAGCCCCAACAAAAAATGCTATGGGAAAACTACAATTTGATAATGTTCCAAAGGGAGAAAATGTTACCATTGCAGGAATTGGATCAGGAGAAGGAAAATTATATTTCACTAAAAAAGAATTCGTTACCTCTGCTGAAAATGTAACGTTGAACTTTGAAGAAACCACAATAAAAAATATCCAGGATCAACTTTCCGGATATAATTAAGGCCTGATTTTAGGGCACTAAATCGCGAAACGGACTAAAATCCGTCCTGAAACCTTTATAGATGTCGGGTTATGAAACCCTTTATTTATAAGGGTTTCTGTCATTTTTGGAATTTCAGACCTGCATTTTCGGACAAAATTATATGTTCATACATTGGAAATCAACCTAATCTGTAGTTGTAGGGTGTTATGAATCGCCACAACTTTGGTTCAACAAAAAGAAAATACAATGTTGAACGCAGAATATATCAAAAAACTAATACCGGGTATTATTACCAGAACGGCACTTTCATATCCATTCGATTATATCGAATCCATTTCTTTTTTAAGCTGCAATAAAATAATTGCCTCTTGTTTTTGGAGAATTCCAAAAGAAGAAAAATCGCAAATGCATCAATTAAAGATTGGTAAAAATAATTTTCCGGGATGTTATATATATAATTCAAACGCGACCATGGAAAGTTCCAATGTTGAAATTGTTGGAAGAGATACAGAAGGGAGAAATTTTATTGTATCTCTCCCGCTTGCACATTTTATAGAGCTTAGACGTGCATCATGAAGTACCACAGGTGTAATTTCAATAATGGCAAATGTGAATCTATTCAGACAGATAAACGGGTGGTTACATTTTAATTAATTTGGGTTGAGAAAGTAGGTTAAGGCATGGAGCGATCCATGCCTTTTTTATTGTTGTTTGTTTCGAAACATCAGCCCGTTTGATGCTTTTTTCGATACACAACAATTTTTGTCGTATCAAAACCAAATCAAAACCGGAAAAACATCGTATATGCTGTAAATAATGATAAAATGCTGACAATAACACTGATTTACAGGATAAACAGCACTTTGATAGTGCATCAATTTTGTATTTGATAAGTTATTTGAGCAGAAGCAATTTTACAATTAATACAACGCACATGTTCCACATTAAAAATATTGATCACGCCATAGCCAGAATAGTTACAGGAATTGCCTTGACATTTCCGGTTGCCTACATTCAATCCATTTCCTTTTTTAAAGGGCAGAAAATGGTTGCTCTTTGCAGCTGGGATGGTGAACCCAATAAACCTGTTTTTCAATATTTCGAAAACGGACTTTATTCCTTTTCCTCCAATGCAGATAATCTCGAATTGCAAACTATTTTGGTAACCGCAGTGGATATGGAGGGCAATGAGGTAAATCTTACCTCCCCTGTTGCTGCAGTGCAATATTCAATCCAATAACTTTTTTCATACTTGTATAGTGCAGGGGCTGCTTGAGGAGGGCAGCCCCTTTTTTTCACGAGACGGGGACGTAGGGCATAGGACATATGACATAGGACATATGACATAGGACATATGACATAGGACATATGACATGACAAAGGATAATGGAAAAGGACTTAGGACTGGCTCTGCGCGCGTATCAGGTATCAGGAATCAAGTATCAGGAAAACAAACGCAGTTGTGAGTGGATAGTACCGATAGTGAGGCCTTCGCTAAGAGCGAAAGCCTCACTAACGTGCCACCCAATAAAATTTCGCCAGATATTTAAACACCTTTCGCCTTAAATGGGACACAAGAATCAGGACAAAGGACGAGCGCTGCGCGCGTATCAGGTATCGGGAATCAAGTATCAGGAAAACAAAATGAGTGATATGCATTAGGGCAAATCTAGTGAGGCTTTCGCTCCTAGCGAAGGTCTCACTAACGTACCACCCAATAAAATTTCGCCAGAAATTTAAACTCCTTTCTCCTTTCTCCTCTCTCCTTTCCCGTAACTTTGCAGCATGGAAATGGTTAACAATGGGTTTCAGCGAATACTGCAATATGATAGAAAATATCTGAGCAATGAACAGTTGCTCGACCTGTATAAACGCATTCTTAAACCGAGAATGATAGAAGAAAAGATGCTTAATCTTTTGCGTCAGGGAAAGGTGAGCAAATGGTTCAGCGGAATTGGGCAGGAAGCAATTGCCTGTGCTGTTCCTTTTGTTTTGGATAAGGATGAATATATATTACCCATGCACAGAAATCTTGGTGTATTTACCGGAAGGGATATTCCATTTTTAAAATTATTTAATCAGTGGCAGGGCAAAAAAAGTGGATTTTCAAAAGGTCGTGAACGCAGCTTTCACTTCGGAACAAATGAATTTCATATTGTGGGGATGATATCACATCTCGGTCCGCAATTAGCGGTTGCCGACGGAATTGCACTTGCTTGTAAATTAAAAAAAGAAAATAAAGTAACTGTAGCTTTTACCGGTGAAGGTGCAACAAGTGAAGGTGATTTTCACGAATCATTAAATGTTGCTGCAGTGTGGGGATTACCCGTAATTTTTATTGTAGAGAATAATGGTTACGGATTATCCACTCCGATTAATGAACAATTTAAATGCGAAAAAATTGCGGATAAAGGAATTGGTTATGGAATGAAGTCGTTGACCGTTGACGGAAATAATATTCTTGAAATGGTGAATACTTTAAATGAGTGTAGAAATTATTGCATCCATGAACAAAAACCTGTTTTGTTAGAATGTATGACCTTCCGCATGCGGGGTCATGAAGAGGCAAGTGGAGTTAAATATGTTCCATCGGAATATTTTGAAGAATGGGGGAAAAAAGATCCAGTTGTAAATTACGAATTGTGGTTGCGCGAGCAGGGAATTTTATCGGAAGAATTAAATATGTTATTCCGTCAGGAAATAAAAAAAGAAATAGAAGATGCTCTGGTAATTGCATTTAACGAACCTGATATTATTCCCAATACAGAAGAGGAAATAAATGATGTTTATGCACCAAATACACAAAAAATAATTTCGGGGGATGTAAATAAAACATCGAATAAAAAATTCATTAATGCCATAAGTGATGCTTTGCAATTGGCATTAAAAAAATATCCCGAATTAATTATAATGGGTCAGGATATTGCGGAATATGGTGGAGCATTTAAAGTTACGGAAGGATTTGTACAGGAATTCGGAAAGGATAGAATCAGAAATACGCCCATTTGCGAAAGTGCAATTTTAGGTGCGGGTTGTGGATTGAGTATTAAAAAAATGAAGTCGGTAATTGAAATGCAATTCGCCGATTTTGTTACCAGCGGATTTAATCCGATAATAAATAACATGGCGAAAATGTATTATCGCTGGGGGCAAAATGTAGATTGCGTAGTGCGTATGCCAACAGGCGCAGGAGTTGGTGCAGGACCATTTCACAGTCAGAGCAACGAAGCCTGGTTTTTTCACACTCCGGGATTAAAGGTGGTGTATCCAAGTTCTGTTTATGATGCCAAAGGATTATTATTGGCATCCATTGATGATCCGAATCCCATCATGTTTTTTGAACACAAAGGACTATACAGAAGTTTAACCTATGATATTCCCGACGATTATTATACCATTGAAATTGGTAAAGCAAATCTCGTAAATGCAGGAAATGATATTTCCATCATCACTTACGGAATGGGAGTGATCTGGGCAAAAAATTATTGCGAAAAAAATAAAATTGATGCCGATATTTTAGACCTGCGCACTTTATTACCACTTGATTACGAAGCCATTAATACCACAGTGAAAAAAACAGGCAAAGTGTTAATATTACACGAAGATACTTTAATAGGCGGAGTGGGTGCTGAAATTGCTGCATACATATCTGAACATTTATTTAATAATTTAGATGCACCTGTAAAACGTTGTGCGAGTTTAGATACACCGGTGCCTTTTAGTTTGGAATTGGAGGGGAATTTTTTGGCGAGTAAGAGGTTTGGGGAGGTAATTACGGAATTGATGGAGTGGTGATATGTAGCTTGAAATTATTATTTTAAATCCGCACGAATATTCTCTAAAGAATTTGCAAATACTGTTTTTCAAGTTTCACATTAAAATGTATTTCGGCTTTCATAGCTTTAAATACTTTAATGATAGTATCAATTGTTGCGCTATTTACACTGCTTTCGAGTTTAGATATTTGAGATTTTTGTACTCCAATCAATTTTCCTAATTGCTCTTGAGTTAATTTTCTCTCCAACCGGGCAGTTCTGATCATCCTCCCTAACACATCCATTTGAAGTTCATATTCATATAGATCCCTTTGTTTGGTTCCCACTTTACCGATATATCTATCCTTCATTTCTGCAAGGGAATATGATCTCATTGCTTTCTTTGCCATTTGTTAACTTTTTAATTTAATTTCAAAATATTTACTCCTAATTGCAATAGCCCGATCGATTTCATTTTTAGGAACCTTATCCACTTTTTTAATAAAACCATGTGTAGCAAAAACCAGGGTTTCTTTATTATTTGATTTATCCCAAAAAGCCAATAATCGAACCTGTTTACCTCCCGCATTTATGCGAAACTCCCAAATATCATTTTCCAATTTTTTAAATATTCGAGGATCTTTTGACTTTTCTGCTAAATCAATATTGTATAAAACTTTAATTCTATCTTTTTGATTAAGTCCTCGAATAAACTTGTCCGCTTCTATTAGAAACCGAGTTTGAAAATACCGCATTAAATAGTTGTTAAGGGTTAACGGGGCAAAGATATAAAAAGTTTCCAAATTTGGAAACTAAGTTTAATGATATTTTAATTGATTTCCAGTATATTTATTACTTTTCAGAGAGTCGTGAGCAGTTGAAGTTAAATTAGACAGTATGGTCAATTATTTTTTATTTATTGATTTCGTATCCGGTTCATAATTTCCTTTCAGCACCTCTTTTATGTCAGCTTGCAGTTTTGCATAGTCTATATCTTCGGTGTAGGTATATGCATAAAGAGTTCCGCTCACTTCATTTTTGGCAGTTTCCAGCCTTTTTGTTAGAACGTAATCTATTTTAAGTGTCTTATCCATGCTATGAAACATTAAAACCTCGAGACGGTAAAGCTGATCCTTATCTGAACCATCTTTTTTAGTGCTATAAACGTAATAAATGATCTTCGAAAAACTTTTGGAAAATCGATCTTCCGGCAATTCTTCAAACCATTCGTAACCCCAGATATTTTTATCCTCCCATTTAAAATAGGCAAAGTTAAAATATTCATCGAGGCCATCAGGCAATTTTTTTTCTTTGTATGCTTTGTAGAGAATGTCTTTATGTTTTTGCGCATTTTCCAGGTCGCCAAGACCAAAATAAGAGACTACTATATTTTTTTCCATCCAGAATTCTCTGGAAGCAAATTTTTCATCGAAATATGGTTTCCCTTTTTCTATCAGTGATAACGCTTCTGCGGCGAATTGTAAAGCAGTATCAAATTTTTCATTCATTCTGTTTTGTCTTTCGAGTTCAGAAGTAGCATTCACAAAATACCATAAAATGTAGGTATATATTGTATCTTCTTTGTCGCATTTGGGCTCTATCTCCTTAAAAATGGTGTAAGCTTCAGAGTAATTTTCCGACTGCAAATATTTATCTGCTTTGAGATATTGATCTAAAATTGCATTTTGCGCGAAAATGGTTGAGGATAGGGATATAATCAAAAGGGTAAGCGTATATTTCATTTTAAAGTGATTTGTGATTAATCTAGGTTATAGGAACTCAAATTAAAAAATCATTTTTTACCCATTATTTCTTTTACCCAATTTTCCAATTCTCCATTGTTGTCCAGTTCAATAAGATTCTCCACTTCTTTGTCCTTTTTAAGGGATAAATTTTTGTACACTTTTATAACACTTTTTAATCCGGCAAGGGAGCCTTGAATATTGTCGCTTGAATAATTATTTTCTAAAGAATATTTAGTCCAGCCACCCATAAAAATGATAATCAGATCCGGATTTTTTTTGGTGAACGTTAAAACATCGGCATTCAATTCTAATGTAACAGTTGGCGAATTAGTCAGCCAGGCGAGCAGCAAAGCTTTTTGTTTTTCTCTTTTATCTTCTTGTTCATCAAAAGGTGTAGTTTCCAGCCAATTAATGGTTGCTAAAACTGTTCTTCGCTTTCCACAAACTCTTCTTTAGTTGTAGGTAATTCGGTTAACAAGTTTTGTGTGAAAATGGCTGAAGATATTGTCAGAAGTAAAAGAGTGCAGGAAATTGGGATGATTTTTTTCATATGTTTGAGTTTTTAGTGAGGTGAATAGGGTATTAATATTTAGATTTTGGTGTTTCGTATCTTCGGCATTAGGCGCGCCTATCCGAAAACCATTACTAAAAATACAAAATTTTAGAGTATTAAAATTATTTTGGAGGTTATTTTGACTGATACAGAAGCATGTAAGATAAGAGATGTTTTTAACCAGCCTCATTGCGTCTAAAATCTGAAATTTTGTTGCCTATTATTTTGAATCCATAAACCACAGTTGATTCCTGGCACCAATCGGCGAAAAATTCATTGTAAATAATCATGTGAAAACTACAGGTGTTTTTTTCGAAAGTAATGGAAATCTTGTCCAAACATTCTTTTGAGTCGACAAATTGCGGCGGAGCAATATTAAAATTATATTCTTTTTCAAAACTTCCGGTTTCAATAAACAGTTCTTCATTAAGATCGCCTAGGAATTTGTTTAGTAATTTTGGAGTAATGTCAACAAAAATATTGGTGTCGAGATCGTCATTTGGATATTGATCTTTTTTTATGGAGTCTAGTTGGTGGAAAAAGTCTACTTGAATTTTTTTTTCTGTTAATTTTAAAAAGGCTATTGGGGAGGTGTCACAAGAGGTGGTATTAATTTGAACATTTGTTTTTGAATTAAAATTTTCTTGTTTTTGAATCTTGATGAAGCCTAGGGATAAAATTATTATTGGGATGAGGATTGGGTTGGTCATATATGGTTGTTGTAACGGTTGGCAGATTTGCGATGGGCGGGATTTTCAGCACAAATATTTATCCGGAGAACTGAACTTTCTTTAACCAC
>JBGAWP010000025.1:0-46181 GCA_044227505.1 Chitinophagales bacterium
TCTATTATCAAACCTGATGATGATAATTTTCGCATTATTACCTGGCAATTAACTATGAAAGACCAGTCGTACAGGTATTATGGCACAATTCAGATGAATAATGCTCAATTAAAAATGACACCCTTGATTGATATGAGTTTATTCATTGGAAATGAGCAGGATACTGTGCTGTCAGCCAATAGCTGGTATGGTTGTATCTATTTTAATATTGTGAAACAGCGTTATAAAAAACAGGATTATTATTTGTTGTTTGGTTGGGATGGCAATGATAAATGGAGCAATAAAAAGATTGTTGACGTCCTCACTTTTGATCAATTCGGCTCACCTATGTTTGGTTCCCCAATTTTTTTATTAAAAGATAATCCTGATCCTAAAACAAGAATTGTTGTAGAGTACAAGGAAGATGCCTCTCCGAACGTAAACTACGACCCAAAACTTGAAATGATCGTCATAAGCTACCTCCGACCGGAAAATCCGATGTCGGAAGGTATCTACTTCACCTATATACCCGACGGGACCTATGTAGGCTTTTACTTCAAAAAAGGGATGTGGCATTTTAAAGAAAAAGTGTTCGATCAAACCTTAGATGCACCACCTGATAATACTCCAAAGCGCGAAGGTGTGGATCCGAATATTTACCAACGTTGAAAAAGGAGAGAGGAGAGAGGAGAAAGGAGTTTAAATTTCTTCGAAATTTTATTGTGTATGAGGTTGATAAGAAACCCACTTGGAGCGAATGCTTTCCATTTCTGAATTAAGAAATTTGTTCAATCTCTTCGTTTGTTTTAAGGCATTCAACTTCTTACAACAGCGACTGTGAGTGAGACTGCGACTATAATTCCCCTCATCCCCTTCCAATGTCCTAAGACCAATCCTGCGTCCTGTGTCCTTCCTCCTATGTCCAATTTTCAGCCCCGAATTCGACTCAGAAGAATAGAAGTGGCAACAGCGGCATTCAGCGACTCAGCTTTGCCGTAGGCCGGAATGGAAATACTTGCAGAACATTGTTTTAAGACCTCAGGGCGAATTCCCTGCGATTCGCTGCCAATTACCAGTATTCCTGATTTTTCAAATTTAATGCGGAAGATATTTTCACCATTTAAGGTGGCTGCGTAAACAGTTTTGCCAGATTGCTGAAGAAATTCCCCAATATCCATGTAAAAAACCTGCACTCTGAACAAAGATCCCATGGTTGCCTGAATTACTTTTGGATTATATAGCTCCACACAATCGGCACTGCAAACAATAGTATGCACTCCAAACCAATCTGCTGACCTTATAATTGTACCAAGATTTCCGGGATCGTGAATGCCATCTAAAACAAGTATCCAATCTGCTTTTTCCAAGCTCTTTTTAATATCTGAATGTGGAATTCCAACCAATGCTATAGCCGATTGTGGCGTTTTAAAGGAGGATATCTTTTCCAACTCCTTTTCACTGATTTCCTCGAGAATAATAGGTTCCGGAATTTTATATTTATGATCTGAGATCCATGTTTTTGTTGCAGCTATTAGATGGATATCAGCATTCTCCACCAACGCCTCGGTGATTAATTTATCTCCTTCTATAACAAATTCGGTATAATTTTGCCGATACTTTTTCAGTTTTAAGTTTTGTAAATGTTTAATACGGGCTTTCGTCAACATAGAAGATCATTTTACCAGTTAGTAACTGTATTTATTTGCGCCATTCCTATTATTACAGGATGCAATGCTACTAAATATCTCAAAACTAATGAATATCTCTACGACAAAACCACCATCACATATACCGATTCTATTATTGGTGATATTGATCCTGATAAACTCGAAGATGCATTGGTTGATCTTAGTAAACTCAAAAAAAATGATGAATTATTTTCCTTAATTCCGCTTAAAACCTCACTGTACATGCTTGGAGATACCGGCATTGACCACTATATAAAATTTCAGGAAACACATGACACGAAATTCTTTTTCCTTTTTGATTATGATAAACTATTAAAAAAAGTAAAACCTCTGGCCGTTGATACCAGCAGGTTCAGAATATGGCTTACTACTAAAGCCGGAGAAAAACCACAACTCATTGACTCCGTTCTTATTTCTGAAACAGAAACCCGTATTAATAATTATTTATACAACCGCGGTTTTTTTTATGGATCTTCCACATCCACGGTTTCCTTTGATCAGAAGAAAAAAACAGGGACCGTAAATTATGAGGTCACTTTGAATACGCTTTATAAAATGCGGAATATCTATTATGAGATAAATGATGTGGGATTAGCTTATCGGATCACGAGAATAGAAGAAAAAAGCCAGCTTGCACCCGGCAAACCATTTGATGTTGACCTTTTGAAGGCAGAACGCTCGCGCCTTAGTGATAATTTACGCAATGTTGGATATTATAAATTTCAAAAGGATTATGTCTATTTTGAAGTGGACAGCACCTCCGGAAACGACTCACTTGATGTATTTGTTAAGATTAGCAATCCTGTGAACGATACTGTACATCACCCCTTCAGAATTAAAAATATTTATGTTTATCCAAACTCGGAAACCGATTTTATAGAAGGAACAATTCCCGATTTTGCAATTCACTATTCCGATAGCACTAATGTTAAAAAAATAAGCCAACAAAAGGTATTGGAGGCTTATGTTAAAAACGCATACGATACTGCTGCGATGGTTATGGTGAAAAAGCGGGATTTAAAAGAAATTGATGATGAAACTTTATTAAGGTATTTTTTAGAACATGATAATAATTCTGACAAACAATTTGAAGTAACTAAAAATGGAAAAATTAAAAGGGTCGATCAGAAAAAATTGCGTTCAGATTATTATCTGATAAATTCTAAAAACAACTACAACCCAAAATCGATCGCTAATAACATCTTTCTGAACCCCGAAAATAATTATTCCGACTCCTTAATTCAACGAACCGTTGCTTCATTCAGCACTTTGGGCATGTATAAATACGTTACTGTACAAGTATTGGAAAATTGGGATTCCACGTCGTACCTGCAATATATCGACCTGCTTATTAAACTTGATCCCTTACCTGCTAAAGCTGTATCCTACGAGGTGAATGCAAGTACAACCGCCGATTATTTACTCGGAAATTCCATCAATTTAACATACACGCACAAAAACCTTTTTCAAAACCTCGACCAATTTAAAATTAATTTAAAAGGTGGTATTGAAACTCAATTGGGAGGCGAGGAAGCCTTTATCAATACCTCAGAGCTAAATGCAGGTTTAGGCCTGAGAATTCCTACCTTTTTATGGCCATCACCTTTTAATGTCCCTAAAAGGTATTTTCCAAAAACAGACCTTAACCTGAATTTTAATTATGTTGCCCAGGTAAACGATTTTACTTTATTCAATACCTCTTTTGAATATTCCGTTTCCATTTTCGAAAATTCGAAAAACGATCGCGCATTTAAACAACATATAATTAAAGCGCCAATTCCAACTATTAATATTGTTAGAGTGCCCGAAATATCGGAGGAATTTAAAAATGAATTGAATTTAAATCCGCTGTTAAAACAGAGTTTTGAAGAAGTAGTTATTGTTGGTTATGGATATACTCTTATATTAAATACTCAAACCCCTGCTTTTCACCGCTGGGACCAGTATTTAAGAGCATCGGGTGAGATAAATACCCCTTTTTCTGACTTTATCAGGATAGACGGAGACTATCGCGCATATTTAAATCTCAATACAAAACATAAGATCATAGGCAGAACAAATGCCGGGATTGCAATTCCATTTAAAACCGCAGATTCCTCATTTGTAAATACAGATGTAATACCCTACGTAAAACAATTTTTTACAGGTGGCGCATACAGTATAAGAGCATTCAGCGTCCGTAAACTCGGTCCGGGAGCTTATGTTGCTTACGACACTTCCGACTATACCCGTATTGACCAGGTTGCGGATATCAAAATCGAATTTAATTTGGAATATCGTTTTGATATTATAAATATTTTAGAAGGTGCCGTTTTTTGTGATGTGGGAAATACTTTCACGTTAAAAAAAGATCCTTTCCGTCCACATGCCCAAATTGCCCAGCAAAACCTCTATAAACTTATGGCCGTGGGACCTGGTGTTGGATTGCGTTTAGACCTTGCACTTTTTGTCATTAGATTAGACGCCGCCTATCCTCTATACGATCCTGCTTTGGACGGTCCCTTTGCCGAGGAATATAAAACGTATTACAACGATATCGGTTTCGAAATTCCTGAAAAAAGAGTAGCCCTCAATATTGCAATCGGATACCCATTCTAAAAATATTTAATTCGTGGTTTTCGCTGCAGGTGCAGGTTTTTGAATAACAATAATTTCACGTTGCCTGCCCAGTTCACCTGGTTCAGGTTTAGAAGTTACGCGTCCGGGCCCAAAAGTTCGCGAGCCCTCTGCGCATACGATTTGTAGCACATTTTTCGCTTTCATAGCTCGCTTTTTTAATAGTTATAATTAATAGATGTTGCATTAACTGGTATTACATAAATACAAATTCATGCCAATTTCGCAAATGCAGCATCATATTTACGTAATTTTATTAAAAGGAGGTTTCAAAATGTTATTTCATTTGTATCTTTAGCGATATTCCGGTTATGAAGAAAAAGAATCCAATACTTCTTCTTATTTTAATTATAAGCATGCTGCAAAATACGCATGCACAAAATTATATTTTCGATTATAATACCAAAGTTAACCAGTTTGGGAATGCCCTGAAATTTCCGTTCGCAGGTGGTTTAAATAATCCACAATTTTCTGTTATTGATATCAATCAGGATGCCTCAAAAGATATTTATATTTTTGATCGCACCGGTAATAAATCACTAATGCTAATTAATGAGGGGGATGCTGATGAAGTCAATTATTTTTATTGGCAACAATATCAACAAAATTTTCCCGCTCTTTCTGATTGGACAATTCTGGTGGATTATAACTGTGATGGAATTGAAGATATCATAACAGGTTTTGATGGAGGTGTTAAAACTTTCCTCGCAAATTATGATGGATTTACTGTTACATTTATTGAAGATATTCCAAAACTACAATTTACAGAAGCAGGTTTCTTTTTTGATATGGTAGTTGGATATATTGATATACCAGGATTTGCTGATGTTGATTTTGATGGAGATATAGATGTATTAACTTTTAATCCTGTTGGAGGTATTGTTGACCACTATATTAATAACCAGATTGAAGATGGACTTCCCTGTGGAACACTGGCCATGGAACATATTAACTCCTGTTGGGGAAATTTTTATGAAAGTGGATTAACAAAAGAAGTGGAATTGGACCACGACTGTAAAGGGATTTCTAAAACAACAGATGGCGTTCACGCAGGTTCAACATTTATGATATTTGATGAAGATGCCGATAATGATATGGATGTGGTTTTGGGCGATCTTGCATTTGGCAATTTAAATAAATTATTAAACGGTGGCGATAAAGATCTTGCTCATATTACAGATCAGGATACAACATTTCCGGCATATGATCTTCCTTATGAAGTTCCGATTTTTCCGGCTCCCTTTTTAATTGACATTGATAATGACAATAAAAAAGATATGTTGGTCTCCCCAAACAATATCAATCTTGCTGAAAATTTAATTAATGTTGCCTTTTACAAAAATGTATCTGCCGATGAAACATATGAATTCGATTTTCAAACTGATTCATTATTTGTGAGTGATATGGTAGATCTTGGTGAAGGAGCTTATCCCGTTTTTTTTGATTTCAATTACGATGGATTGGATGATATTGTTATAGGAAATTATGGGTACTTCGAATCCGGTGACAATGTAGGTAAACTTGCATTATATGAAAACACCGGTACTGTTTCAGCGCCTGAGTTCACGTTAATCACACGCGATCTTGCGGGAATTTCAGCATTTGATTTTAATGCATTGGTTCCAACATTCGGCGACCTCGATAATGATGGAGATAAAGATATGTTGTTAGGAGAAAGCGATGGTTTTGTGCATTTCTTTAAAAATATCGGTCCACCTGAAGGTCCTGCACAATTTATTTTATTTGTTCCTAACTATCAGGGCATCGATCCCGGTGCTAATGCGGCACCCCAATTGATCGATATTACCGGAGATAATTTGCCTGATCTTATTATTGGCGAAAAAAATGGAAATCTCAACTACTATGAAAACACCGGTACTGCAGAATCACCAATATTTACTTTGCAAAATGAATTTTGGGGTAATGTGGATGTGCGTACCGTTGGGGTTCTTACCGGACACGCGATTCCTTTTCTAATAAAAAGAAATACAGGTAATTATGAATTATACGTTGGATGCGAATCAGGAACAATTTATTTATATGAACCTACCATAGATTTTACAGGTGCTTTTACGAAAGTTACAGCTGCTTTTAATAATATTGATGAAGGTGCTTTTAGTAGTGTTCAATTGATTGATCTCAACGATGACGGTTTACTCGAATTAATTACCGGTAATCAAAGGGGAGGAATTTCCATGTATCGGGATGAAACCGCTGTTGTTGTGTCAGATGCGGGTGATATGAATTCAAACTATTTAATTTATCCAAATCCAGCAGAAAATTTTGTTACTTTTGAAGGTCCATTTTTGGAAAATATTACAATTAATATTTTTTCTATTGAAGGACGAATTATAAGAACGGAAACTAATTCATCAGTTACTAACAAAATAATCTGCAATATAAATAATATAGTATCAGGAATATATTTTGTAGAATTTAAAGACGCTGATCATAAAACGATATTTATCGGTAAATTTATTAAACGATGAAATTGAAATTTCTAATCCTCTCTTGCAGTATTATTTTAATTACATCAAGTATTTATGCCCAATACATACCCGTAAATAATATTCCCTTTATTCAATGGGGAGAAACGATTGAAGCCCCTTTAACCGGCGGATTAACTGCTGCCCAATTTTCAGAAATAGACCTTAATAATGATGGCAACCAGGATCTTTTTGTTTACGACCGCGGCGGCTGGAATTATTTCTGTTTGATCAACAATGGTGCAGGTAGTTTTACCTATGCTCCGGAATACAATACGTTATTCCCGCACATGGAGGATTGGGTATTATTACGCGATTATAATTGTGACAACATCCCTGATATATTCACTTACTATATTGGATCTACAAAGGTTTATAAAGGTATAATAACTGCAGGAATTTTATCCTTTGAGCTAGAGAAAGCACCTTTGGAATATACTGATGACACAGGCGGTAAAATTGCATTATATACTAGCAGAACGGATATTCCTTCAATCGATGATATTGACAATGATGGAGATATGGATATTCTTTCGTTTTCAGTTTCTAATACAACGATCAGATTTTATAAAAATATTTCTGCTGAATCCGGTTATGCTTGCGATAGTTTAATTTATGTTGTTGATGAATATTGTTGGGGAGAAATGTATGAAGGGTTTTCGTGTAACGGAGGATCTCTGCATGTTAGTTGCAAAGGCGCTTTGGAAGATGCAAGTGCAATGCGAAGTCATATAGGTTCCACTATTGTCACATTCGATAAAAACGGCGATGGTGATAAAGATGCAGTTCTTGGTGATAATTCCTGTGATAACCTCGTATATTACAGAAATGGCGGCTCTGTTGATTATGCTGAGATGGATGACAAAGATTCCACTTTTCCAAAAAATACGGTGCAATTTGATATGTCCACATTTCCGGCTGCATTTCTGATTGATGCTGATAATGATGGGGATGAGGATTTGGTTGCCACAACAAACGATGACCTTCTTGGTTTAAATACCCAACATGTCTGGTTATATGAAAACTTAAATACAAACGATACCTTCGATTTTGTTTTTAAGACAGATACTTTCCTCATCAACCAAATGGTGGATGCAGGTGGATATTCCAAACCGGTATTTTTCGATTATAATAATGATAATTTATTAGATATCGTTTTAGGTGTTGGAAATACCTATGGAAAAGATTATATTTTTTTTCGTGGATTGTGGTTATATAAAAATATCGGAACAGCAAGCTCACCTTCTTATGAATTAATTACAAGAGATTTCGGCAATCTCGCACAATATAATTTTAATCACCTTGCACCTGCATTTGTTGATATTGATAACGACGGTGATGAGGATATGTTTTGTGGAATAAGTGATGGAATGATACTCTATCAGGAAAATCTATCCGGTCCGACAGGCGAGGCAAATTTCGACCCTATTGTTTATCCCTATCAAACTATAGATGTTGGAGCATTCTCATCGCCTTATTTGATTGATATCGATGGTGATGCATTAATAGATATGATATGCGGTGAACAAAACGGCAACCTGAATTATTATCGCAATACAGGTTCTGCAACCGATCCTATTTTTACACTGGAAAATGAGATCTGGGGAGGTGTTGACGTTCGCAAATCAGGATTTATTACCGGCTATAGTATGCCATACTTATATCGCAACGAAAATGATTCCCTGTATTTATTGGTCGGATCTCAAAGCGGTTTTATATTTGAATTCAATGAACTTGAACTTGCACCCGAGGGTGAATTTTTTCTAGCCGATACTGCCTATCTTCCAAATAATTCCGGATTTTATTCCACGATTCAGGGAGCAGATATTAATAATGATGGTAATATGGATTTTGTTTGCGGAAATGTGAGAGGAGGATTAATGATATTTGAAAAAGATCTTGGCACCGCGATATCAGATCCGGATAAAAATACTTTTTTGCATTTATTCCCAAATCCTGCATCCGAACTTTTGCATATTCAGACAACAGAAGATTTTATCGGAGCCGAATTAAAAATATATTCTGCCACAGGTGCTTTGGTATATATACAGAAAATGAATATGGAAAATGAAAAAATATCTCTCCAAAACTTTAATACATCGGGTGTTTATATTGTCACATTATCCGGAATTAATACATTCGCCTCCTCAAGTTTTATCCTGTTAAAATAAAACAGAGATCACCTTAAGCAGTAAAATTTTCAAAAAAAAAATTCCCGATAAATGGCAATTTGGCACTTGATCTAGGGTTCCAAGCAGGGTAAATCCGGTTCCAGGACCATAAATACTCCATTTCTGTGGATTTTTTATTTTAATAGTTGAAAAATTCGGTTATCTTTAAACCAACAAAACGAAAAACAAATGAAAAAAGTAATTACTTCTGTGCTCCTCATTACCGTTGGGATATTTTCTGTAAAAGCTGCCACACCTGCTGCTGACCCAACAAAAGCGACTATTAACGACCAATTGGTTATCACACTCCCTGTTGACCTTCCACTGGCAGAATGGTATGTAATTGATGCTACAGCCATGAATTTTGTAAGCCAGGATGTTATGACCCAATTCTGTACTAATTTCAGCGATAATAATGTTGTTATGACAGGCAATTTTGCTGAAAAGAAGATTAGCATGCAGGTTCTGCCTTTAAGAGATAGTGCAGGTAACATGTGGGACGCTGCAAGATGGAACGATTATTTTGCAAAACGTTCTCCTAAAATGCTTATGTACATGGAAACAATGAATAAATAGTTTCACCTTAATCTATCACACACATTTGAAAAAAGTTAGCTGGTTATTATTGCTATTTGCATTAACAACAAGAATTTCGTATACCCAATACTGCACTCCTGACTTTACAACAGGGACCACCGATGAAGATTATATTGATGGTTTTGAACTAAATACGATCTCCAATCTTGGCTCAGGTGGAGGAGATGGAAGTGGTTATTCAGATTTCACAGCACTCTTTACGGCACTGGTTGTCGGGAATACCTATGAAATACATATTGTAAATACTCCTGATTTTGGCGAGTCGTACCGGGCTTGGATCGATTATGACCAGGATCTCACCTTTGCTTCAGATGAAGAGATTTTTGTTGGATTTAGCATGGGTGCCGGCGATGAAATTTACGTCCCTTTCACTGTTCCATTGGATGCGCTGCCCGGACCAACACGGTTTAGGATAAGATGTGTTTATGGAACTCTTGATTTTGATGCCTGTGGTACAGAAACCTACGGAGAAGCGGAGGATTATACTGTAAATATCTTAGGATTGGATAACGATCTTGCCATTTTTTCAGTAATTGATATCCCGGATGCCTGCGATTTTTCAGATTCAGAACCAATTTCGATTTCTATCAAAAACTTCGGAACCGAAAATGCAAGCGGATTTTCCGTGAGTTTTTCTATTGATGGAGGAATTCCGGTTACAGAACCAGTAGCAGGCACTCTGCCTGCAGGAAATACCTATATCTATACTTTTGATGCCTTTGGAGACCTTTCTGCTGAAGGGCCTCATGAAATTGTAAGCTGGGTTACCTATGGTGCGGATGAACTTACCGCAAATGATACAAACAGCACTATTGTTATAAATACTTCAACTTATATAACAACTGGTTTTCCTGAAAATATCTGTTATGGCGGAGGCACAGTTTTTCCAAGTCCTATTGCGGGAGGCGGAATCTGGAGTGGAGACGGCATAATTGATGAACTTACAGGAGAACTGGATCCATCGCTTGTTGGCGGAGTTGGAAGTAGCACGGAAATCACTTACTCATTTATTACGGAAGCAGAATATACCGTTACGGAAATTCCTTTTGCTCCCTATTTTTTGGCATCACCGGAAGATTTGATTTTAGGAGACGATGCATTTATCGACAATATAGATATTGGATTTAATTTTACTTTTTTCGGAAACGTGTATGATCACCTTTTTGTTTCTTCAAACGGTCTGATAGGATTTAGTGCGGGATCAAATTCCTACACTGTGCAACATTTCCCAAATCCAACTTATCCCAATAATATTATTGCCTTGTGTTGGACTGATCTTAATCCAAATGATGGTGGCAATATCAGATATGAAATTCAGGGAACTTCGCCCAATCGAAGGTTCATTGTTGATTACGACGATGTCAGTCATTATGGCGGTGGTGGATCAATAACCGGTCAGATCGTATTATACGAGACTTCCAATGTAATAGATTTTCATGTTACTGATATTCAGGATGATGGCGGAGATATTACACAGGGAATAGAAAATGTGGACGGCTCTGTTGCGTATCTTACAAATGAATTATATAACCAAAACCCATTTTCCATGGAAGAAAAGGGATGGAGATTTGCTGTAACACCTTGCGATGCAACTGTTACCGAAACAATTAATTTTGTTACTCCACCTGTAGTTGAACTCGAAGACGCTGCAGTTTGTGTTGGGTCATTGGTAACACTTGATGCCGGCCCCGGTGCAGAAAATTATATTTGGAGCACAGGCGAAACTACACAAACAATTATTGTTGAAGAAACCGGAAATTATTGGGTTGTATATTATGCTAATGTTGCATGTTATACTTCTGATACATCGGAAGTTATAGTCAATCCATTACCTGTTGTTGATCTTGGTGATAATGGTGTAGTTTGTGAAGGATTAATGCTGGATGCTGATAATTCAGGTGCTGAATATTTATGGAATACGGGAGCCGTTTCTCAAACATTGTTTGTAACAGAAAGCGGAATTTATTATGTTGACGTTTTAAATCCGCTGACAGGTTGTGCAAATAGTGACACAATAGATCTCACTATTACACCACTTCCCGTTGCTACCTTCGTTGCAGAGGCAATAGGTCCGCTCACACTCGGATTTACCAATACATCAACCGATGTATTAACAACATACTGGGATTTTGGAGATGGAGCAGTTTCTTATGAATTAAATCCATGGCATGAATATCCATACGCAAATACGTGGAATGTAACATTGGTTGTTACCAACGATTGTGGTGCAGATATTGAGGCGGGAGCTTTTCAGGTAACTACTGCAATAAATGAATTTAATAATGGATCAGATTTTATTTTATATCCAAATCCTGCCGCAGACATTTTAAATATTGAATTGTCAAGTACCTTGAACTCTGGCTCTATTTTTATTTATACGTTGCAAGCACAAATGTTATATCATCAAAATTTGGATGCTGGCACAAATTTGATCAGCATTGAACTCAACAATATAGTTTCAGGCAACTACATGTTGGTAATTGAACAGGAACATCATACAACCAGTTTACCATTTGTAGTAACAAAATAATAACTTTATCTGGTTAATAGATTCATTTTAAAATCACATTAATAAGGGAACTTTGTTTACTTATTAAAATTCGTTTGTTAAAAGAAATGCTGCTATGATGAAAGGAGGAGTTTGTATAATGATGTTAGTTTGTATTTCTTATTCTAACCTTAGTGCTCAGGATACTTGTACTTTTATGTCGTACAATGTATTGAATTTCGACAATACAGGAAATAACAAGGAAAATTTTCTTATCACAGTTATTGAAAGTATTCATCCCGATATCTTAGTAGTGCAGGAATTAATTGAATTATCAGGAGCTAACAGATTATTTGACAGCGTGCTTCTTAAAATTGATACCAATTACGCAATGGGAACTTTTATTAATAGTTTCGATACCGACAATGGGATTTTTTTTAGAAAAGATAAATTTGATTTCATTTCGAATACTCCAATAAAAACTGCGCTGAGAGATATCAATCAATTCAAATTAATTCACAAAGAATCAGATGAAATATTTTATATCTATTCATTACATTTAAAAGCGAGCTCAGGTGGTGAAAATGAAATATTGAGAGCGCAGGAAGTGGATAGTTTACGCAAAGCAACAAGTCTTTTACCAGATAGTGCAAATTTTATAGTTACAGGTGATTTTAATATTTATGGTGAGAATGAAGCAGCATATATAGCTCTGCTCGACAGTTCATCAAATGGATTCGTAATTGATCCGTTAGAAGATGTGCTCACCACTACTTGGAATAATAGCATAAATGCCCCTTACCATACACAAAGTCCAAGGGTGCGTTCTTTTGGTGGTGGTGCAACAGGAGGAATGGACGATAGATTTGATATGATGTTATATTCAAAAGCGATAAATGCCTCCGGTGGAATGGAATGCCTTGTTGGCAGTATAAAAGCAATTGGAAATGATGGCAATCATTTTAATGACTCAATAAATAGTTTGCCTAATACATCCGTTACTGTGGAAGTTGCAAATGCCTTGCATTATTCATCTGATCATATTCCGATCACGCAAATATTCATTTTTCCTGAAGGAGAAAAGGATACAACCATAATTGCAATAAATAATTTTGACCCGGGACAAATAAACATATTTCCAAATCCGGCTTCTGATCTGTTTACCATTAGTGGAATAAAAACTCCTACCCTTTTTTATATCAGTGATCTACAGGGGAAATTAGTAAAACCGATCATACACATATCACAAAATTCAGCCATCATCGACATTTCCGACTTGCAAAACGGAATGTATTTTTTAACGGGGAAATCTGAAAATTTTATCACGGTTAAAAAATTGATCATAGAAAACAACTAATTATTCAGATATTTTCAATTCAATTACAGTATAAAGGTTCTAATTAAATCTAAAAAAATCTAGATTTATTAATATAGCCATTAATTTAAAATTTTGTGTTTTCAATCCTGTTGTTGTGTCATGGGATATAATGCCACCCCTACCGGGGTTGATTCCTGCCTTATGTGAATTGCTATAATAATGTCACCCCTACCGGGGTTAATTACCCTCAAAATCCGATCATGTACACCATTATAATTGAAAAATAAATTAAAATTACCTTAATACCAGATTAAGATTGACATTATTATAGAAAATTAATAATGAAGATTACCATTTAACCCCGATAGGGGTGACATTATTATAGAAAATTAATAATGAAGATTACCATTTAACCCCGGTTAGGGGTGGCATTATTATAGAAGGTTAAAAATTAAAATTACCCATAAACCCCGGTTAGGGGTGGCATTATATTCCATCAAATTGAATACCAACTTCTTTGAAAAACCAATTTATGATGCCGTACCCAATTCCTTCAACCGCTGAACATGAGATGCCAATGCGCTTAATAAAGTAGGTTTCAAATTATAAGGCAACCCGAATTCCTTCGCCGTTTTTTCTACAATAGGAGATATTTTTTTGTAATGGATATGGCAAATATTCGGAAATAAATGATGTTCTATCTGAAAATTCAATCCACCCACATACCAATTTAAAAAATGGCTATTTCTTGCAAAATCAGCAGTTGTTTTTAGCTGATGCACTGCCCAATCATTTTCAATAGTTCCTTCAGAAGTAGGAATAGGCTGATGAGCACCTTCAACAATATGTGCTAATTGAAAAATAATACTTAGAATTAATCCCGCTGTCCAATGCATGATAACAAATCCTAATAATACCTGCCACCATAAAAAATCGGTCAATAATAAAGGCAAACCGATAATAATAATTAAATAAGCAAGTTTTCTAAAAGCCATTTTAATATATTCTGCTTTGGGGTTTGCATTTTGCGCATGCGTTAACCCTACTTCATTATATTTCTTTAATTGCACAAAATCAAGTATCAATTTCGTGATAGTTAATAGACCATAAAAGAAAAATGCATGGATATATTGATATTTATGAATCTTTTTGAGAGGCTGTTGTTCCGATAACCGAAGCGGTCCCGGAGCATCTATATCTTCATCCAAACCTTCAATATTGGTATAAGTATGGTGCAGTATATTGTGTTGAACCTTCCAGTTGAGCACATTTGCACCTAACATATACAATGTCCCGCCTAACAATTTGTTTAACCAGGGCTTTTTCGAATACGAATGGTGTACAGCATCATGCATAACCCCCATTCCAACACCGGCAACACCAAAACCCATAACAATGGAAAGCACGAGGGCCACCCATAAAGGCATTGCAAGGGTTAATATTAGTATAAAAGGCACTATGTAAATAGCCAGCATCCCCAAAGTTTTCAAAAACATGAAAGCATTAGCCTGCTTAGAGATTCCCCTTTCCTGAAAATATTGGTTAACATTTTTTCTTACTGTGGCAAAAAATTCGTGTTGTTGTTTATCTGTAGAAACGTATTTTATAGAATGCATTAATATCCCTCTTTTGTGCAAAGATACAGCAGGAATGGTTGGTAGAAGGTGACTTTAGTGTGGATTAAGCCGAAACCCAAGCCGGAGTAGGATTACATAAAAAGTTTCCCATTCGAAATTTGATCCTGAAGGTCGGGATTGCTAAGTGGCCCTGATGAATTTAACATTTAGGTAAAAGTGCTTTTCCCCAAAAAACTAGTTGTTTTGATCAAATTTCCGCCAAATTTCTTCCCTATTACAAATTGTGGATTAAAACATCCAACTTTGGCAAAATCAATGCATCTGACAAATAACTACTTTTTTCATAATTCGAATAAAATATGAACTGATTAACTTTAGTTTCAAATGACAGTTGCCGGCCCGAGGATCATTAATAGATATTGCAAACGTCTTTTTTCCAAAAGTATCTATGGTAAATGCATTTATAAACTAACAGGCATACCATTATTATTTTCTATTCCTTTTTTTTTATCCGTTCTGAAATTTACTCCGGGTATTACCCAACTACCTGAATACAATTTCACAAACTACTCATTGGAGGATTTACCCGGACAATATAAAGGGAGAATGATGCAAGACAGCAAGGGGTACATCTGGATACCAACTACTGATGGATTATATCGATATGACGGGGTAGATCTTAAACACTACTATCATAAACAAAATGATACAACCTCACTTTCCCTGAATGCCGTTACCTGCGTTTTTCCCGATATTGATGGTAAAGTATGGGTAGGCACTTTTGATGGAGGATTAAATCTATTAGATCCTGTGAGTGGTAAATGTAAAGTTTATAAAAATGATATAACAAACCAGAAAAGTATTTCAGGTAACCGGGTGAACGCAATCTTCAGAGATTCAAAAGGCATATTGTGGATTGGTGTTACCAGTCCTGATCATGGGTTAAATATATTCAATGAAAGAGATAATAATTTTACTCGTGTAGCATTGATTGAAAACCATTTATCCAAAGAGTTAAAAGGTGATAACAACAAAATTAATTTTATTAACGAAAGCACGGATGGCGATTTATTGGTTTCAACCTATGATGGATTATGGATCCGTGATAAAAATTCAGGGTTATTCAGTGCATACCGATGCGATACTACTGTTGCCCGATTGAGAAATAATCTCATGGGCGTCTCCTGCGAGTTTCCGAAAGGAATAATTTGGATTTGTACATGGGGAGGCGGATTGAAAAAATTTGATCTTGCTACAAAAAAATTTGAAACCTTTATTTGGGATGAAAAAAATAAAAATACAGGTACGAATAATATTGCATTCAGTATATTACCAAAACCCGGAAATGAACTTTGGATTGCATCTGTTGATAAAGGTTTCGGAATTTTTTCCATTTCAAACAAAACATTTCAGTTTTATGATCCCGACAAATTTGACCTCCCATTGGAACCCAGCGGAGCATTTAATATCTTTCAGGAAAAAATAATTGGCTCAGATAATACGAATGGAAATATCTGGATAACCTTCGATGGAAGCCGCTGCAGTAAACTTGATTGGAACCTGCAACCATTGCCATATTTCCCAATACCATTTAAAAATTATACCGATAGACCTGCACCGAGTATCAGCAGTGTGCTGAAAATAAACGGACAAGGAAAATTAGTTTTAGGAACAAATTGGAGCGACGGACTATACATTCTCGATGATAAAAATAAAATTTCTACGAAGGTAGTTACAAATAAAGGTTTTGCCACACATTCAGGAAATATAGTGGACGATCATACCGGAAAAATTTGGGTTGTTTCAGGAAATTTATATGAAATAGACCAAACAAATTATAAACTTAAAGTATACGAGCAATTCGGTCACCATAATATACCCGCATTAAATGAAATGATTGAGGATAAAAATCATAATTTTTGGTTTACAACAGATAATGGTGTTTTGTATTACGATCGAAAACAAAAAACATTCCGGGAATTTACTAAAGAACAACTTAACTTACGATCAGGTGCACAAATACATGGTCTTATTTGCGATAATTCCGGTAATATCTGGGCCGGATCTGATGAATCTGGAATTTATATATTTAATCCGGATTCCGAAAAATTTGTGAATTTAAAAAACAATCCTTCCGATCAAAAATTACCATTTAATACAGTTACAGATTTTGCTCAGGATGCGATTGGAAGAATCTGGCTTTGTGGAATTGGTGGTGTAGCCTTATGCGAAGGCAAACCAGAGAATTTGACCATAAGATCAATTTCGTTTGAAAATGGATTAACAGATAACCATGTTGCGGAAATTGCGTTTGATGGAAATGAAAACATGTGGATACGAGGTTCTCATGGACTTGCAAGTATAAATACGGGAACACTTTTGGTCAGAAATATTGACAACAAAATTTTTGGGGAGAAAAGGTTACATTCCATGAATATACAATCCGATGGAGAGGTAATATTGGGCGCAGAAAATGGAATTATCAGGTTTTATCCCAGGGATATCCCTTTTGAATCTAATGCACCTCCAATTGTTATTAATGCATTTAAAATTTTTGATGAACCATATCCCATTTTTTCTTACGATAAACCAATTAATTTAAAATACGATCAAAATTATTTTTCCTTTGATTTTGCTGCCATCACATTTTCAGATGCGGAAAAATGCAGTTATAAGTATAAATTAGAAGGATTTGATCAGAATTGGATCAGTAGCGGAAACCGACGTTATGTTTCTTATACCAATATCCCGGGAGGTAATTATATATTTAGAGTAAAAGGTGCAAATGCCGATGGAATTTGGAATGAGGAAGGAATTTCTATTCCGCTATTTATCAGTACGCCCTGGTGGAAAATGTGGTGGTTTTATACATTGTTGACAATTCTTATGATTTCCATCGCGTATGGTATCTATCGTTATAGAATCACACAAATCCTGAAATTGGAAAGATTGAGAACCAGCATTGCGTCTGACCTGCATGACGATATCGGTTCAACATTAAGCAGTATTAAACTCATGAGCGACCTTACACAAAATAGCATCCCTACAGAAAATGAACAAGCAAAGAATCTTCTCGATAAAATTGGCAACGCCTCAAAAAAAATGAGTGAAAATATGCAGGATATTGTTTGGGCTATAAACCCTAAAAATGAATCAGTAGAAAATCTGCTGAATCGAATGCAAGAATTTGCCGTTGATATTTTGGAATCGAAAGGAATAGATCTTCATTTTAATGTGAATGAACAATTTATATCTAAAAAACTTTCCCTCGAGTTCAGGAGAAATGTATTCCTCATTTTCAAAGAAACGATCAACAACACTGCAAAATATGCAAAGGCAAAGAATGTTTGGGTTAAAATTAATTATATTGATTCCAAATTTATATTAGAGATCAAAGACGATGGTATTGGGTTTGATCCTGCAAAAATCAAATACGGAAATGGTCTCATCAACATGGAAAAAAGGGCAAAACAATTAAAAGGTGAATATTCCATCAAAACGGAACCGGGAAAAGGAACAATAACAAAAACAATTTTAAAAATCACATAATCATGTGTAACTTAACTTAAAAATTTACTTTTTATTTGCAGCCGATGACAACTCCAATACCGATTCTGATATATGAGGATAACAATGAATTAAGAGAAGCACTGAGTGCCTCACTGGAATGTGAAAAAGATATTTTATGTTGCGGAGCTCATCCAAATGCGCTGCAAATTCTCAACCATGTGGAAGAGTTTGCACCTGCTGTTATTTTGATGGATATTGATATGCCCGGTATTAATGGAATTGAAGCAGTTAAAATGGTTAAGTCAAAATTTCCTGAAGTGGAAATTTTAATGCTTACTGTTTTTGAGGATAATGAAAACGTTTTTAAGTCCATTTCTGCCGGTGCCACAGGTTATTTACTCAAAAATTCTTCAGTAGACAAGATCGTAAACTCAATCCGCGATGTTACAAATGGCGGCGCACCAATGTCAGCTTCCATTGCAAGAAAGATAATTCAGTCATTTCCAGAGGTTAAAAAACATACCAATACAGCATTTCAATTGTCAGACCGGGAGGAAAAAATTCTCTCCCTTTTGGTTAAAGGAAAATCATATAAATTAATTGGAGAGGAATTGTTTATTTCAATCGATACAGTCCGCACTTATATAAAACGAATCTACAATAAATTGCACGTTCATTCAGCACCGGAAGCAGTTGCGATTGCCATTCAGCAGAAATTGATCTCCTGACTGAAAGATAATTATAAATTTTACTATTCTCCCTTCCTCAGACCTCAGAATAAGTTCCCCAAACTTGTGAGGCCGAAGCATCTTTGGGTACAGAGGAAAATCATCCTCCAGTCGACCATTTGCAACTCTCCATTCTCAATTCTCCATTCGATTCACATGGTCATGTGACATTTCAACCCTCACAACAGGACTAGGTTTGCACCATTAATTCACAAACCAAAAACAAACAAAATGAAATCGCAAATTTTAAAAACTGTAATGTGCATCACATGTATTTTAACCATAAATGCATCGTATGCACAATGGTCAACAACCGGAACCAACATTTATAATAATAATGCCGGCAATGTTGGTATTGGAACATCAACAACAATTGCTTCTTCTGCACAATTGGAAGTAAAATCAACAACCAAAGGATTTTTAGCTCCGCGCATGACAAAAACACAACGCGATGCGATTTTATCTCCTGCACAGGGTCTACTCATTTTTCAAACAAACAATACACCGGGATTTTATTATTACGACGGTTCATGGAAACAAGTTTCTCCAAACTCTGCAAATAAAACACTCAGTAATTTAACTTCACCAACCGCAATAAATCTGGATCTTCTTCCTGCAACGGGATTCAGCAAGCATCTTGGTAGTGTTACTGCGCCTTGGGGGAATGCCTATTTAACCGGTGCCACGGTAGCTGCTCAGGCAATAACTAAATACAATAGTTCCATTGCTGATCCGCAGATCATGGTAGAAGAGTTGGAAAATGATTATGCGCGTTTATCATTTAAAAATTCAACCGGCGCTTCTTATTGGACCATTGCGGGACTAACAAGTACTATAATAAATGATGCAAGGTTAAATTTTTATAACAGTAATTATGGTGATGTAATGTCACTAACCGGATCAGGAAATGTAGGTATCGGCACTTACAATCCAACCTACAAACTGGATGTTTGCGGAACCATAAGAGCCAAAGAAATGAGAGTATCAACAGGATGGTGCGATTATGTTTTTGCTGATGATTACAAACTTATGCCTTTATCAGAGGTGGAGAAATTCATATCAGAAAATAAACACCTTCCCGGAATAGCTCCCGCATCAATTGTGGAAAGTGAGGGATTGCAGGTAGGCGAAATGACTGCAAATATGATGGAAAAAATTGAAGAACTTACCTTGTATGTAATAGCACAACAAAAACAAATTGAATTATTGCAGGTGCAATTAAATAATTCGAAATGATCAGGGATATAATTTATTTAAAATTTATAATGTATTATTATGATAAAATTAATTAACCCTAAAAAAATCATACCCATTCTTATACACATATGTATAGGAATCTGTATGTTGCAAAAAGTATCTGCTCAACAAATTTCAGATAATAAATATTGGAATGAGAGACTTGAGCTGGTTGCATTTTATCCTGAAAATCCGGAGTGGATTAAATTCAGACCAGGCATGGTAAAGGATGCTGAATTATTTATAAAGCATTATAAAACAGATCTCGGAATATCAGCCAATGATGAGATCCAATTAATTAAAACAGAATCGGAGGAAAATGGTTATACGCATTATACCTTTCAGCAATTTCACAATGGAATTAAAGTACTGAATGCAACTATCCTTTTACATAGTTACAACGGAGAAGTAAGATCATTAAACGGCAAATGGGCAATGGGTCTTAATAAAAGTAATATTATTACACTTACCGAGGAAGTTTTATTGGAGGAAGCAAAAAGAGTTTTACCGGCAGATGAATATATGTGGGAAAATGAAAATGCAGAATTACAATTAAAAGAAAATTTTAATGACAATACCAGAACCTATTCTCCAATCGCAAACCTCGTATATCAAAAAATAAATAGTGATCTTCCGTTTACAAACGATAATTTGATCTTATGTTACGAATTCACAATTGTGCGAAGTAAACCTTATGATGCCTATAAAATTTATTTAAATGCATCAGATGGTACATTAATAAATAAGGTCCCATTAATTGCAAATTGCGAACCCGCTACTGTATTTACCTATTTTTATGGCACTAAGACAATAAATACAACCTTTTCTGCACCTAATTATTTACTAAAGGACGATTGTGCCGAAGCAGATATTGAAGTTTACGATGATATGGCAGGTGGTGCTTTAATTCAAATGCCAAATAATACATCGTGGAATTCTAATATGAATTTACGAAGTTCAGGAACATCCATGTGGGTTTGTAAAACTGCACAAAACTATTTTCTGGAAAAACATGGCAGAAGCGGCTGGAACAATAGTAATGCTGATATCGATATCCGCCAGAATGGATTAGTTTACGGACAAAATAATAATGCATCTTTTCTTTGGGGCACGATGGTGATAGGAAATAATGGGACCCCTGAAGATTCTGATGACGTCAATACTATTGACATAGTTGCTCATGAATTCGCACATGGTGTCACGCAGTCTTCTGCAGACCTGATTTATGAAAAAGAGCCTGGTGCTTTGAACGAATCCTTTAGTGATATATTTGCCACAGCAGTAGAATTCTGGGCTGATCCAATGAATTTCGATTGGTTCATGGGTGAAGACCGTAATTTTATTTCAAGGAGCTTGGCTGATCCGAATGCAGGAAGCCAGGCAGATACCTACCTTGGATTTTTATGGATCCCAACAATCGGTTGCACCCCCGATTATATTGGTAATGATTTATGTGGGGTACATTTAAACAGTGGTGTGCAAAATTTTATGTATTATTTATTATGTCAGGGTGGAAGCGGATTTAATGATAATTTTGACGGCTACAATGTTCAAGGCATAGGAATATTATCGGCAACACAAATTGCTTATAGAGCATTAACGGTATATTTAACACCAACTTCCAATTTTTTTGACGCCCGTCATGCATGGATATTCGCGGCAGAAGATCTTTTTGGAACTTGTTCTAACGAAGCAATTCAAACCGCTTGGGCTTGGTATGCAGTAGGAGTTGGTTCTGCTGCAACTACTGATAATGTATGCGGTACCTACGGATTATTTGATTTTTATACCGCTTCCTCAGAAAATCATTTGGATATTTCTGCCGGATGCACTGCATATTTTGGTGCTGGAATTCACAGTATGTCAGCTTCACAGGATATCATTATCTGGCCCGGATTTACTGCAATGAATGGGTCTGATGTACATATATATATAGATCCATGTTATGTAACTATGTATAAAAATAATTCTAATTCACTTTTTGAAGATACAAATTCGGATCCTAAAGAATTAACGAAGGAAAATAAAATAAAAATTTATCCAAATCCAGTAAAATCTATTTTACACATAGATGCTGAAATAAACGGTAGCGAAATTTCGGTAAATATTTATGATGCGCAGTTGAGAATTATACGTCAATTGAGCTACACCAAATCACTTGAGGACAATTTCACTCAAATTGATATCGATGTATCAGCTCTTGCCTCAGGAATGTATTTTATAAACCTTGCAAGCGAAAGCCAAATGTTAAGCACTAAATTTATCGTGCAGAAATAAACTTCTCGCGGTGAATTGCAATCCACATCTTTGCGCCTTTGCGACTTTGCGTGAAAAATAAATAAATTTCACGCAAAGCCGCAAAGGCGCAAAGTTTAATTATTGGATATTAAATTATTATCTCAAATATCCATCCCGCTACTCCCCCACCAATGGCACCTATTAATAAAAAATAAAAAGCCTGCCTGATATATTTTTGAATCAATTTATCAATAGAATTTTTAAGTATCAAAGATATTTCAGATCCTTTATCTGAAATATCTAATGTCTCCTTCAACAATTTCGGCAAACTCTCTTCCATTTCTGCATGAAATATCACCCGAATTTCGCTGATGAGTTGTTCGTCGATGAACATACTTAACACCGGCATTTTTTGCGTGAGTTTATTCGCCATAAAATCATCAAACAGGTTGATGATATTTTCCTGAATCTTATCCAACTTTCCGGAACCGGGCTGATGTTGTGAGGAATCAAAACTTTCTTTTAAAACATCTGAAAATCCTTCCTGTAATTTAATTCCGAATATTTTTTTATTGCGAAGAGTCTGACGCCATAAATACAAATTAATACATCCTCCCACAAAACCGGCAATTGAACCTGAAACAACAAAGGAAATTATTGTTGTTTCCATACAGAAGGATTTTGTCTCCATTCATTCAATTGAGATTCTGTTTCTTTCGCAATAATATTATTTTGAATTGCATATTGTATAAGTGAGGGATAATCACCAATTGTGTATAAATTACATTTAGCATCATCAAAGGCAACATCTGCAACATTAAAAGCATAGGTAAACAGCGCACACATTCCTTCCACCTCAGCTCCGGCAGTTCTTAAAGAATTTACAGCAGTTAAACTACTACCTCCTGTAGAAACAAGATCTTCAATCACCACAACTTTATTTCCTTCTGCAAGTTTTCCTTCTATTTGATTGGTGAGACCGTGTTTTTTTGCTTCACTGCGCACATAAATGAAAGGCAACCCGAGTTCTTCAGCAACTAATGCACCGTGCGGAATGCCTGCAGTGGCAACTCCGGCAATGATCTCCACATCAGGAAATTTTTGTCGAATCCCGTCGGCTAGCGTAACTTTGAGCCACGAACGAATTTCGGGAAAAGATAAGGTTAAGCGGTTGTCGCAGTATATTGGCGACTTCCAGCCACTTGCCCAGGTGAAGGGTTCCTGCGGGCGCAGTTTAATTGCTCCGATGGATAAAAGTTTTTCAGCGAATAAAATTGCGTCGTCAGAATTAAAAAGCATGGTTCAAAGCTATAAAATTTTCATCAACGAGGTGCCGGTAAATATTATGACAGGTAAAATATCGGTAGTTAACTCCATCGATGATGATAAAAATCCGGTTTATTCTATTGCCCAAAAAAAAGAAATTGATAAGGCCTTTAATATAATTGAGAACAGTTCTGTTCTGAAAAGTCTCACAATTTACGGTGACGATGCACGTGAAATTCGCGATTCTCTTTTTATTGGTTACAAAAAAATAAAAGCCGCCGGTGGATTGGTTTTCAATAATAAAGATGAAATTCTTATGATCTTCCGCAGAAATATGTGGGACCTTCCAAAAGGAAAATTAGATGTTGGGGAAAGAAAAAAGGTAGCTGCATTGCGGGAGGTGAGAGAAGAAACCGGACTTCAAAAATTATCCATCGTTAAAAAATTAATGAAGACCTATCACACCTATTTGTTGGAAAATAAAACGAAGGTGTTGAAAGTAACACACTGGTATTTAATGATGTGTAATGATACTACAACACCCGTACCACAGGCAGAGGAGGACATTGAAATTGCAAAATGGATAGATTCCAATAACGTAAAAGATAAATTAGATAAGGCTTACGCAAATATTCGCTTGGTAGTGGATACCGGCATTTCTACTATGCACCACGGGTAACAACCATGGGCACTAATTTACTTATATCACCATTATGTCGGAGCACTTCTTTTACTATTGTTGAACTGATATGTGAAAATTCAGGAGCACTTAAAATAAAAACCGTTTCAATTTCAGGATACATGGTTTTATTCGTTTGCGCAATCACTTTTTCATATTCATAATCAGAAACTCCTCTTAATCCTCTAAGAATATATTTTGAGCCCGTTCTTTTACAAAAATCCACTGTTAATCCTTCATAACTCTCAATTTCCACATTTTTTTCATTCAGATAGATCTCCTGCAACCAGTTCATACGCTGCTCCAAAGTAAAATAACCCGATTTTTGCGAGTTAGCACCTATTGCAATTATGATCTTATCAAACAAAGGCAAGGCCCTCTCAATAATATTCACATGACCCAAGGTAACTGGGTCAAAGGATCCGGGAAAAACTGCAATTTTTGTCATAAGGCGAAGTTAGGGAATTAAGGAGAGAGGAGAAAGGAGAAAGGAGTTTAAATTTCTTGCGAAATTTTAGAAATCACCTATTTGTTTTCCTGATTCTTGATTCCTGATACCTGATACCATCAAAGGAGTTTAAATTTCTTGCGAAATTTTATTGGGAGGTGCGTTAGTGAGACCTTCGCTATGAGCGAAAGCCTCACTAGCCTCTACGCCGTAGCAAGGTGTTTCTCACCTGCCACAGGTTCTGGAGCGAGATTCACCATTTGGAAATTTAGATATCATTAGGAATTACACCTTGTGGAAAATTAAAGTAAGAGTGGGCCGATTGCTTCGAAATTACTGCGTAATTTCTCGCAATGACCTTCACGTCAAAATGTTTAACGAATCATTAAAGCACCAATAAGAAATTAATTTAATATTCTATGAGGATATAGTCCTAGGTCCAATTTTCAATGTCCTATATCATGTCCCGTGTCCCCTGTCCCGTGTCCCCTGTCCCGTGTCCCGTGTCCTGCGTCCTGCATCCCGAGTCCTGTGTCCCGTGTCATGCGTCCCGTGTCCCGTGTCCCCCCTCGAAGATGTGAAAAAACGTTGTCCCATAATTCCTTTTCCTCAAAAAATTCGGATGATCATCAAAAGTATATTTTTGGTTTGTTTCGAGAATGAACCATCCACCCGGATTTAATAATTGCATTTCAAAAACTTCTTCGGGTAAAGCGGGAATATTTTCTAAAGGATAAGGCGGGCCGGCAAATATGATGTCGAATTTCTTTTTAGTGGAACGTATATATTCAAAAACATCCATACGCAACACATTGATATTCATCTCCAGATCATCCGACATTTTTTTTATAAAATCGGTACTGCGTTTATCTAATTCTATACTTACTATATCTTCACAACCGCGCGATGCCATTTCGAAACTTATGCTTCCGGTTCCGGAAAAAAGATCAAGGAAACTCACTTCGTCCAAAGCAAAATTATTTGTAAGAATATTAAATAACCCTTCTTTGGCAAAATCGGTGGTTGGTCGTGCAGGTAAATTGTTGGGCGGATTAAAGCGGCGACCTTTAAATTTTCCGGTGTTTATTCGCATAGGTCGAGGCTCATTAGGCTATTGTAATAATAAAATGGTTTTTCCTCTAATTCTTTTGGCAATACAATATTTTCATTTACCGGGACAAACGAAATTGTTTTAAAGAATTTCCATAATTCCCCAAATAAAAGAGAATCCGGCATAATTTCTCCGGACAATTTAAGATCGCAGGTTTCTCTATCAATATTATACTGATCAGAAACTAATAATACGTAATATAAAAAATCATCCTTGTTCACAAAACGGAATTGATTCATGAATTTGAATTCTTTTTTTTCAAAATATAAAATATGAATCACTCCCGGTTTAATATCCAAAATAAGTTGCTGGTCGAAAAATTCATCCTTATTCCGTACTGCATTCTCCAAAATAGAGGTGCCTATATGAAATATTTTGGGGGATGGAAAAACTTCATCAACATAATTTAACTCCATAGAAGAAATGGAAAAAACATTCTTGATAAAAAGTTTATTGATATTATTCACCAGCACTTTGTCTTCCTTTTCCAGCGTTGCAGTTAATTCTAAATAATTGCGTTTTTTATCCTCCTCAAATATCACCCTTGGTATTAAAGTAAAGGGTGTGCAACAAATCCCAATCTTAACTTCATGAAAAGGAACCTGCAAAACATCCTCACTGGTGACCGAAATTTTCAGCTTATTGAGCATTTCGAGCGGAGATGCTGCGTTCAAATTCACTGTTTTCAATACCTGTAGTAAACCACTCCGTTTTTCATAAATGGCAAAAGAATATTGTTGCTCTTCCAATTGAAATAACAGGGAACAATGTTTGGTAAAATCTTTATTGAAATCTTTGTCTATGTAATTATACATATGGGGCGTAAAAATAGCTGTTTTTTTCAAGTGGTCTCTAAATCAGCCGTGCAGTTGTAACTTTGCAGCCTAAAATACCTTGTTTTATGTTTATTCGTCCGAGAAGATTGCGCAAAACAGAAATTATGCGCGAAATGGTGGCTGAGACCCGTCTTCATAAAAATATGTTCATCTACCCGCTTTTTGTAATGAAAGGGCAAAACATAAAACATGAAATAGGCGCCATGCCCGGAGTTTATCACTTTTCTACGGATACTTTGAGCCAGGAAATTGAATCCTGTTTAAAGGTTGGCATCAATAAATTTTTGCTTTTTGGGGTGGGAGAAGAAAAAGACCCGGAAGGCTCCTCCTCCTTCGATTTTACAAATGCCGTTGCAAATGCCGTACGCACAATGCGTGCCGATTTTGGCAACGATGTAATGATTACCACCGATGTTTGCATGTGTGCATACACCGACCACGGTCATTGCGGCATCATTCATGGCCACGAAATTGCCAATGACGAAAGTGTGGAAGTGCTCGCAAAAATGGCACTCATGCACGCCGAGGCCGGAGCTGATATTGTTGCTCCAAGCGATATGATGGACGGCAGAGTTGCTGCCATTCGCCAAAAACTGGATGAAGGTGGCTTCTCCAATACTGCCATTATGAGTTATTCGGTGAAATATGCATCCGGATATTATGGCCCGTTCCGTGAGGCAGCTGACTCCGCTCCTTCCTTTGGTGATAGAAAAACATACCAGATGGATTTCAGAAATCCGCGTGAATCGATAAAAGAAGCATTAATGGATGCCGATGAAGGTGCCGATATTTTAATGGTGAAACCCGCCTTGGCTTATTTGGATGTTATAAAAATGGTGAAAGAAAATACCCTCCTGCCACTTGCCTGCTATAATGTTTCCGGAGAGTACTCGATGGTAAAAGCTGCTGCATTAAAAGGTTGGATAGATGAACAAAGGATCGTAATGGAAAATATGCACGCATTTTCAAGAGCCGGTGCTGATATCATTATTACTTATCATGCCAAGGAGATTTTGGAGAAGAAATGGTTATAAGTTCAATGTTCTGGGTTCTGGGTTCTGACATGTAGTAGATCTCCTGCGTCGATCACTACATGTTTCGGTTCTGAGTTGGGTTTACTCTTGACTAATGACGCTTGACTGACTGTTTGTGAGGTTTTGAGGAGTTTAAAGGATTCACTAAGAAGGTAAATTTTCTATTGCGTAATATTGTGACTGCGACTGGTTCAGTTTTCTTTGTCGGAATTCCCCTCTACTCTTCACTCACTACTAACCATTTTAATTTGTTTCAGATTAAATTCACACTTGAAAATTCTATACTGATGAAAACGCTATTTTTTTCTTTCCTTGTTTTGATCCTTATTCAAACTACTTTCTCCCAAAGTCCCTATTTAAAAACCAGTATTTATTTTGAAACGGATGAATTTGTATTGACCTCCGAACACAAACAAATTCTGGATAATATAATTTTTGAAAGCAAAGGGAAAGAAATTACCAAAATATTAATTCGCGGAAATACGGATAGTGATGCGGATAGCATTTATAATATCGCATTATCTGATAAAAGAACAAACTCTGTTGCCTTTTATCTCATTGCCGGTGGACTAAAGGAAACACAGATGACTCAAGATCATTACGGTGAAAATAAACCCAAGGAAAGCAATGCCACAGAAACGGGGAAACAAATAAACAGAAGAGTTGATATTGTTATTTTATATAAGCCGCAAACGCCTCCTGTTGCAGATAATGTTGTGGAAGTGGCTGATAAATTATCTCCCCAAACACCTACTGATACTTGTTATGATACCCTTATATATGTTGGAGATGGAACTATTGTTAAAATGGATCGATGTGAATATCTGAAACAAAAAGATTGTATTCAATTTACTGCCTATGATTCACCGGAACGTATTCGCGATTCAAATATGACCACACTTGACTCTGTAGGAAATGCATTGTTGTCTGGCGGAATGTTTGAATTTAAGACATGCAATGATTCTTGTTTAAAGGATCCGATTAAGATCAGGATTCCTGTGCCATGTAATGTCCCATTAAATATGTTTTTATTTACAAGAAATTTATCCGGCAACTGGATAAATGATACTACGGAGGTTAAATTGATTAAAATTGATGGAATATATTATTATGAATTTGAAGTAATTTGTCCCGGGAAGAAAAACGCAGATTGCTGGGCTTGTGAAGAAGGGAAAATTAGGAAATATAAAAAACCTTGTGCAAAATATAAAATTAAAGCCACCGATAATATCTTATTCGAATCAGTTAAACTTTCAACAAGTTGTCCATTTGGTTTATATCCCTTCAATATAAGTAAAAATCGAAAAAAGGCAACTTTATGGATGGACTGCCCACCTGCGATTCCTTCAGTAAAGATCGAAGCTATTAGTTCAACAGGTGAAAAATTATTACTTGATTATAGATCAGTAAGATTGTTATCCGATAAAAAGAGAACCAATAAATGCCCTAATCTCGCCCGAAAATATAAAATACACCTATCAGATTTTGATACACCGGGTGTGGAAGAAAATATCCGAATGTGAAAAATTTGTCCTTTTTCAAAATTTCTCAACTGTTAAAATTGACGAAAGTCATCTTTTTATGAAGTCTTTGAGATTTTATTTATGTCTCATGAAACTCCCACGACACCTACCTTTCCAGTGATGTAATATTATTATCAGGCCGATTTTTTGCTCACCTTTCGATTCTTAACTTTCGGAAAGGCATTATTAATGTCATTGTTTATAGGACTGGGGCAAACCTAATTTTGTATCATAAAAATTAAAACTATGACAAGATCAATAAGTACTCTCCTCTTCAGCTTATTTTTAAGTGTTGCACTTTTTGCCGATGTATCGGTTGATTGGATACGCGATGGCAGTGCAACGGGCGTTGCATCAACGATTGATAAAGACGAAAACGTTTTTGTAACGAGTTGGGATGGTTCTATTTTTCTGCGCAAATTCGATAAATTCGGCAATTTGCAATGGGAGAATAATTATACCACCCCGATCATTTTTAATTATCTCTACCCAACAGCTGTGCACTGCGACAGTTTGGGTAATGCAACAGTTGTTGGATATCGATATACTTCTCCAACAGAAGGTAGAAATGCAAATGCAATTGTTGTATTAAAATATGACGCATCAGGAACAATGCTTTGGGAAAATATTATAGAAGGCAGTTTCAGTTTTTTTAACAATAGCTTTTTTCGTACTAAGGTGAGCAGTGTGGCAGATATTTCCGACAATATTTTTGTTGCAAGTGCCGGAACCGTTTCAGGTTACCCGACTACTGGTTTTAATGCAATTAAGATAAATCCTGAGGGTGTTATCGAATGGGTGAGCACAAAAAATATCTCGGGAAGTCCTTACCATTTTGTTAATAATATTCGGTTAAATGGAACACGTTTGGCACTTGTTGGTCACACCGGATATTGGTTATCCAATGCTGTGATGTGGGTACTTGATACGAATGGAAACCACAAATGGAATAAAACGGAAACAGGAGTTGGTGGAACCGATGCAACTTTCGATAATACGGGAAAGGTGTATATGTTAACCTCAAGCCCGGGTTTTCCGGGTGATATATCACTTTATAAGTATAAACCGAACGGCACTTTTATGTTCAACCAAACCTATGATTTTGGAGGTGCTGAATTAGCGTGGAAAATGCAAACAACGCCCGATAATAAAATTGTGATCTTAGCCTATGGAACACAAACAGGTGTAAGTTTTTATGTGGATTGGCTGACATTCAAAATAAAAACAACCGGAGCTATTATGTGGTCTCAGCGATATGATGAACATCACGGAAATGATGAGATTCCGGGAAATATGGCGATTGATACGGATGGTGACATTTTTGTAACAGGTATCGGTGGGCCTTTCCCCGGTGGATTTAATTTAGGAGCAAGACAGTTCGTAACAGTTAAATACAGATCGAACGGATCGTTGGCATGGGTTTATGCACAAGACACAATTAATGAATACCAATCCGGGAGGGATATTGATATTGACAGCAAAGGAAATCCGTTTGTACTTGTTGATATCAACTCATTAACCTATCATTTTCTCGACAATACCGGAACCGATCCATGCTCTGTTCCTGTCGGGATCACCGTTTCGGATATTACAGAAACTTCATCTATAATAAGCTGGGAACCAGTAACTAATGCATACTTATATCATGTACAATATAAGACCACGACTTCACCTATTTGGACCAGTCTTTCCACCGATCAGACCAATATTGCTTTAAGTGGATTGATAACAGGAACCACTTATGAATATCATGTGGAGGCAATTTGCAACAGCGGTCCTACCGGATATTCTCCAACCTCAACGTTTACAACTTTTGGCACCACTTATTGCACCTCAGCCGGGTTGAATGCAACAACAGATTGGATTGACCTGGTTTATGTATCCGACTTGCTTAACAGCACAATTGAAAGTGATGGAGGTTATTCCGATTTCACTTACCTCTCTGTTTCAATGACAGAGGGAAGTACCTATTCTTTTACACTCAGCGCGGCCTTTTCGGGAATTCCGCATTTTGTTAATTGGAATGTTTGGTTAGATTTTAATGCTGATGGAGATTTTACAGATCCAGGAGAAAATATTGTGCATTACAGCTCCGACCAGATTGGTTGGGAATCGCACAGTTTTACTGTTCCAATAACAGCAGCAACAGGAAATACTATGATGCGCGTTTCCATGAAAAAAGGCGGTTATGCGACCTCTTGCGAAACTTTTGCAATTGGAGAAGTGGAAGATTATACCGTTAATATACTTCCGGCAAAACAGGCAGACCCACTCATTTCCAAAAATGCTGAAATTCTGGTTTATCCCAATCCCGCACAGGCAACATTATTTATTGACCTAAGTGATTTTGACAATGCTAACAAAATAACCTGCTTTGATGTTAATGGGTCTGTAGTGAGTGAAATGATCGTCAGCAGCGAAATAGTTCAGCTAAATATTGATGAATTGCCTGCAGGAATGTATTTTTTAGTTGCAACAAACAATTCCGGAGAAAGAATTTCCTCAAAATTTATTAAACAATAATATCGATCAGTCAGTATGAAAAGTAAACCCTTCCGGCAACGGAGGGGTTTTTGTTTGAAAGGATTGGAAAGGCTGACAGGGTTTGTAAAGGTTTGGTTCGGATGAAATTCTTTCTAAGTGGCTGTGATTCCTCGAAATTGTTGAAGTGGTTGAACCAGATTAATAGGTTGGGAAACTTTCCAGGCTTTGAACTGCAAGTATGATCTGGACTGTGAGTGTATAACAAGTATATTCATCGAAAGCATTCCTGCATCCCTTCATTCTTTCATTCCTCCACTCCTCCACTCCTTCATTCCTTCACTCCTTCACTCCTTCATTCCTTCTTTTCTTCATTCCTTCATTTTTTTTATCCCATCTTTACAGTTGAATTATTTTAACATATTTTAGAAACCGAGCATTGCAAATTAATCTGTCATATAAACAAATCATTATGTTGAGCTTGCCGCTTATGATAAGCAGTTTGTTCAACAATCTTATTAGTTTAATAGGGGTTGCTTTTATGGGAAGAGTGGGTGAAACTGAACTTGCTGCAGCAGGAGTGGCAGCCTTGATCTACATCACCTTAACAATGATTCCATACGGCTTATCCGTTGGTTTTCAGATCATTATAGCGCGAAGAGCAGGTGAAAATAATCCGGAATCCATAGGAAGGATCTTTAATAACAACCTGATCTTCTTAATGGGTGTTGCAATTCTATTGTATCTGTTTTTAGAATTTCTGGTTCCCATAATTCTTAAACCGATGTTCAGTTCTCAGGAGGTTTATGAAGCAGGAATGACCTACCTTCATTACCGGAACTTTGAAATATTTTTCGCGGTATTTGCATTTACAATTCTGGGATTTTATACCAGCATCGGCAATAATCAGATAATTACTTACAGTGCAATTCTGATGCTGGTGGTTAATGTATTCTTTAATTATAATCTTGTTTTTGGCAAAATGGGGTTCCCTGAAATGGGGATAGCCGGAGCAGGTTTAGCATCGCTCATTTCTTCAACAGCCGCATGCGGATTAAATTTTTTCTATTTGATATTTTCCAAATTCAGAAAGCAATTTGGATTATTTAAGTTTACACGATTCGACTGGCCTTTGGTAAAAGCTGGACTTAATTTATCAGGACCGGTAGTTTTGCAGCATATACTTTCCACCGGAACCTGGGTGATCTTTTTTCTTATGATAGAAAAAATGGGGCCTGCCTCTCTCGCAGCTTCCAATGTTGCAAAAGAAGTGTATATGGTTTTGGGGATCACCACCTGGGGAATTGCAAATGCCACAAATAGTCTTATAAGTAATCTGATTGGTCAGGGCCGGCAGGATGAAATATTTGTTTTGTTGAGGAAGGTAATTATTGTTGCTCTCGGATTTTCAGTGGTCTTCTTCTTATTCATAATGATCTATCCTCAGGGATTCATTCAGATATTTACCAATGACGATACCATTATTCAACTTGCCACCAATCCTGTGAGAATTGTTGGTGTTTGTTTGATAATCATGGCAGTTTCCAGCATTCTGTTCAGGGCAGTTACAGGAACGGGAGCTACTAAATATTCTTTATTACTCGTTTTTATCACCCTTATCGTGTATATGATCTATGTGGTCATCCTGATCAAAGTACTTAACGTTAATCTTACGGTAGCGTGGACAAGCGAAATTATTTATTGGCTTGTATTGGCCTGGTTGTGTTGGAAATATTTGAAGAGTGGAAAATGGAAGGAATACAAAGTGTGATCGCGGATTTTAATGGATTGCGCGGATTTCACGGATTTTTTTTCTTTGAAAAAAAATTTTATGGGTTTTAGGGTTTGGGGTGGAGGTACTTCAGTTTGTTGATTAATAATTATATGTTAACTTGGTTTTTACAATTTGTTGTATGAAAAAAATACTTTTCTTATTTCTATTGATTGGTGGGCGAGTTTATGGTCAAAGCGAAATGGAAATGCCTACCGCTGTTCCTATTACATACCTGGGTGTTTCTAAAAAAATGACCGAGATACAACATCCGGGTAACATTGAGAAGGATGCATTTGTCAAGATAAAACAACATGAAGATGAGGAACGGAATATGGAAAATGTTCCAGCTAATAAGAATATTAATGTGATTGATGAAGCTTTACAATCAACTTTTTTTAAAACAGAAGCAACCGGATTAACTATTTTAGATAATTATGAAGGATTAAAATCTAATTACCTCCGATCTGATAATAATATTGCAGTGGGTCCTGATCATGTGGTTCAGATCATTAATTCCAATTATTTATTTTCCTACCTAAGAGTCTGGAATAAAAGCGGTGACGTTTTAATTGATAAAATTTCCTTTTTAGAATTATCCGGATTTTTCGATTATGGTGATCCGAATATTATTTATGATGAACAAGCAGACCGATGGGTCATATCGTTTTTGTTTTCAGGTACCGATAATAAATTGCGCATTGCCGCATCGCAAACATCCGATCCCACGGGCGCATGGTACATGTATGTTTTTGATACTCCTGCAGGATTTCCCGACTATGAAAAACTGGCTGTTTGGGGAGATTCCTATATCATTACCATTGCTGCAAATAAACCTGCAAAACCAGCAGTATATGTTTTAAACAGAGCTGAAATTTTATCTGGCGTTCTCTCCTCTCCTGTTCTTATGTTTCAGCCTCAAAGAGTGATTCATTGGAAATGGCAAGGACTTGCTCCGGTTAATGTGACAGGAAGTGCCGGAGTTCCTGACGATGAACCGGCTATTATTGCAAGAGTGATCGATGATGCCTGGTTTGGTGTAATTCCTGAAACAGATCAAATGGAATTATTCGAATTAAATATAAATTGGGATGCGCCTTTAAGTTCAAACATGACAGGCCCGATAGATCTTCCAATTGATAATTATAACAGTGATCTCTGTGGATTTGAAGCGTTATCTTGTTTACCGCAACAAGGTTCAGAAACCGAATTATGGCCACTGAGTAATTTTATTACAGATAAATCAAAATATATGAATTTCGGAACCCATCAATCCATAGTTGCCACACATGTTTGTAATGCAGATGGCGAAGGCAAAGCCGGTATCCGCTGGTATGAGTTGCGAAAATACCCGGCTGGGGAATGGTTTGTATATCAACAAGGAACCTATGCGCCTGATGATAATCACAGATTTATTTCCAGTATATCCATTAACACTGAGGGAAGTATTGCATTGGGATATAATATTACCGGGGAAACATTATTTCCCGGTATGCGTGTTGTGGGTCGTGCAGCTTGCGATCCATTAAATATGATGACCACTGCGGAAGCGATTTTTAAAGAGGGAACTTCCCCAAATCAAAAATTGGATTATGGCGACTACAATGGAATTGTTACCGATCCTGCGGATGGTTCATTTTGGTTTACGGCACAGTATAATAAATCGCCAAAATGGTCAACCAATATGGTGCATTTTACCATTGAGGGATGCCCGGAAGAATTTATTGAAAAAGAAAAACCGGAACTAGCTTCGGTAAGGTCAATTATGAATATTCAATTATCGCCGAATCCCGCAGAAGATCAATGTTTATTAACCTTTGTTTCCAATAATAAAGAACTAACCACTATTGAAATTTATAATTTAGGAGGTGAGCTTATGTTCTCACAAAATATCATCGCCGAAAAAGGATTTAATTCTCTTCAAATTAATACACAACAACTTCCTGTTGCAAATTATTTTTTAAATATCAAATGTAATATAGAGAATAATGTAAAACCTTTTTCCATTTTGAGATGATTTAATATTTACTTTGAAACAACATTTTTAAACAATGTTTTTTTCAAATAAATTTCTCTAAACAAAAAAAATAGTTGATTTTTCCATAAATTTTCATAATTTGGTGAAAGTTTAGGCATACACTAATTTCATGTTTACACGACAACCATGGATATTATACATCAATTTGAGAGCGAAACAATAGCAGATGATGAAGGTGTTTGGGTAATAACACTGGAAAAACCACTTCTTATCACACAATCTGTTGCTAAGCAAATCAGCATGTTTTACGAATTCGGGGTATTAAAAAGCTGCAATCAGACCATGTGTGAAATGTATGGTTTTTCTCATCCCGAACAATTGATAGGAGCCCGATTAGGAGACCTCTTGCCGGCAACTCAATCCAATCTTGAATATTTGTCAGCCTTTATTATCAGTAATTACGATTTGCATGATGCCGAATCAAAGGAAACAGATAAGGATGGAAAAACAATCTATTTTCTAAATTCCCTAAAGGGGATTATAAAGGATGGGATATTAGTTGCCGCAAAAGGAAGACAAAAATTGCTGAAAAAATAAATTATTTTGTTAATTTTAAACAAACTTCAATTATTAAAGTCGAACTGCCATGAAGTATTGTTTATTTATTTTTTTTACCTCCATAAGCATTTCCCTTTATTCCCAATCTGAAAATATTTCGGAAGGTAATTTATTTGACGGCGAGCCTTTTATGTTGGTAAATCCGGAAAACCAGCAGCATATTATTATTGTTTGGATGGGTTTTGACGGCTTTGAATTGATCAAAATTAAAGAACGCGTAAGTTTTGATGGAGGAAATTCCTGGACAGACATTATTGAAATACCACACATAACAACAGGATTCACTTCTGCGGATCCTTCCATGGATTTCGACAGCGAAGGTAATGTGTATTTATGTTTTATAGATTATAACCCTGCAGGAACAGCGGGTGCGGTTTTAGTATACAGATCTGCAGATGGCGGTTTAACCTGGGGCGCTCCTACTGAGGTTATAGATGCATTTGCCGATGGCCTGGAATTACCCATTGACAGACCATGGATGACAATTGACAGATCAGGGGGTATGTCTGATGGTAATATTTATATCACTACAAAACCTGCTCCATGGATCCCCTTTCCCAACAGAAACTATTTTATTTCATCCACCAATAACGGATTAAGTTATAATGCGTGGCGATATATTGATACCATTGGGTGGAGAATCGGGAATTTTATTCAGGCACCGATGGCAACACCGGCGGTTTCTTCTGATGGTATTTTCCATACTATTTATCCTGCATGGGAATTCACAGAAAACATTTTACCAAGGTTTATTTTAGCTTCCAGCGAAAATGCAGGTGGAACCTTCAACTATCATGAAGTAATAGAATCTGCCGGTGATGAACTAATCACAGATACCAGTGCAAAGGTTGGATATTTATTAAAATGTGATCCCATTGATCCGGAACATCTCGCATTTTTTACCATTTTACAAACAGCCGGAGATGCGGATATTTATTTATTGGAAACATTTAATTCAGGTGTAACATGGAATGAACAAGTACGCGTAAACGACGATCCGATTAATTCCGGGAAAATGCAGGATCTTGTTTGGGCAAATTTTGATCTGGATGGAGATCTTCTAGTTAGTTGGCGCGATAGAAGAAATGATACAGACACCGGCTTCAGCGTTTCCTCTGAAATTTATGGTGCCATACGCTGGAAAGATTCTGTTGAATTTTCCGATAATTTTAAAATATCAAATACGCTGGTGGAATTTGATGATGTGTTGCTCGGAAATGGCAACGATTTTATGTGCAATGCACTAATTAATGATACCATTTATGCTACATGGGGAGATACCCGCGATGGGTTTTTAAATATATGGTTCAACAAAATTTCGGCAAATACGTTAATAGGAACTGGCATTCAAAATATTGCGAGTGAATCGAAGGATTTAATCTCGATCTATCCAAATCCAACCTCAAATACAATTGCAATAGAATTTGAAACAATTTCTACCTTATTAGTTTATGATATTTTGGGAAATTGCGTATTCAAAATGGATGACTTAAACTCCAATTTTGTCAATTTGGATATCTCTCCTTTTAAGACCGGGAATTATACAGTTAAAATTTTGGATACCAATAACAACATAAGGACAATACAATTTACAAAAAATTAAGAACTTCTACAATTTTTGCATAAAAGTATAATTATTTAATTACCAATTTTTTTATACTATTATCAGTTTCTGAACTTATATAAATGAAATAAATTCCGGAATGCAAATTCGACACATCTAACTTTTGATTGTTAATTATATTAAATTTCGAAAAAACCAGCTTTCCTTCCACATCAAAAATTGTTATATCATAAATTCCGTCGAATCCATCTATATAAAAATATTGAGAGCATGGATTTGGTGAGATAACAGGAGTTAAATCAGAAAAATTAACTAAAACAATGTCAGAAAAATTTTCCGATCCATTTAAGTCCACAATTATCAATCTATAAAAATTATTTCCTTCAATCGGTTCAAGATCGGAAAATAAATATGACACTAAGATATTACTGGCACCTGCACCTTGCACTATTCCGATATCTTTAAAATTAAAGCCGTCATTTGACTTTTGAATCCTGAAATAATCACTGTTTAATTCGCTTTCCGTTTTCCAGGTCAGGTCTATTTTATCCTTATTTATTTCCGCATTAAATTGCGTTAATGTAACTGGTAATGGAACCGCCGGCATTACTACAATTTCATCAATAAAATAATAAGCTGCGGTAGAAATACCTGCTACTTGAACAGTATGTGTGGTAGACGCATCATTAAAAAAATTCCCTACCGTTATATAATTATAATTTTGATCCGGAACATAACTAAAAGAAACATATTGCCATGTTGTACTCCAAATTTCTCCGGGATATTCCAATTGCGGAATTCCGCCAATAGGTTCATGATCCACTTGTGATAATGGAGCAACCGAAAACCTGATACCAAAATGATTGGCGGAGGAATTACAATAATATCCGGCAGAACCGTTTGTTACCCAAAAGGAAACGGTATATGGATTTCCGGCAATCATAGGTGTGGTGAATTGTATTGAAATATATTCACGGAATTCGGGAGTAGTTAAATAATAAGTTACAAATCCCATCACTGCATCCCCTGACTGCGGACTTACCGTTCCAAATATTGAAACCGGAAGATCTACTCCACCACTTCCTGTATTATGCAAATAATCGGCACTTGCATATGGCCAGGCAAACATTGCCATACCGTTTAAATTTAGCCATCCTGTTGCTTTATACCATTGTCCATATCCATTGGGCAAACTTGAATATGTTTCAAAACCATTATTTGGAACTATATTTTGGGCAAGGAAAATGTTAAGTTTTACTACAATCAAAATCACAACCAAAATTGCCTTCAGCCTTCCCATTTTTCAATAAACTTACTTCAAAAATAGCCCGGTTTTCAGGTAAAATAAAGGACAATTATCACCACTTTCCTCAATTTTGCGGCCATTTCCATCAAATAAAAAGCATGTGCTTTATTGGAGAGAATTTCGATTTCCCAACTTATTTCCAATTTATACGCTTTCCATACATCCTGCAGATTCCACTTACCCAAAATAAAAGTATCAGGCATAAAAAAAGGGAGATAGTTCACATCTCCCTTACTGATAAATAAAATGACCGGTTACAGTTTCAAATCATCATCTATATGTGTGTTATCATGATGACCGTGATGTTGATCATTTTTAATTTCATTATCTAATTTAAGATCATCATCGTTCATGTGATCCATAACATGATTTTCTTCAATATTATCCATGGAAGTATCTCTGTGATTTTCAGAATGATTCTCAGAGAACGCCATATGATTATTTTCTCTGTCCATATCAGATCCTGATTGTTCATCGTATTTATGGGCAAAGGCATCAAAATCAAAATCCGGCATTAATCCCTTGATATGATCAACCACCAAAGTCATTTCCTCAAGAAACTTATTGAAATCTTCCTTGTAGATAAAAAGTTTATGGCGCTCATACCCATTTCCATCAAATCGCTTCTTGCTTTCAGTAATGGTAAGGTAATAATCGTTCGCTTTTGTTGTTCTAACATCAAAAAAATACGTTCTGCGTCTTCCCGCGCGTATTTTTCTTGAGAATACACTGTCGTTTCGCTGGCTGTTTTCGTTCTCCACTGTGTTCGTTTTTTGTTTTTTTAGTGTTGGATTACATCAAATTTTCCGAAATATATAAAGATTTTGAAAATTCAAGTGTAAAAAGACATTTTTTTTATTTTAAAAACTATTTTCCTCCAGCTGTTGAGATTCGTAAATAGCGTAATAAATCCCCTTTTTTTCCAATAATGATTCATGATTTCCTCGTTCGGCAATGCTGTGATCATCAAGTACTAAAATCTGGTCAAAGTCAAGCAGGGAGAAGATCCTATGCGTTATTATGATTGCCGTCTTTGCCTCCAGATAGCTTCTCATGTTACCTAAAATTATTTTTTCGGTATTGCTGTCCACAGCACTTAAACTATCATCCATCAAAATGACCGGAGAATTCTTCAAAAATGCCCTTGCAATGGAAACCCGTTGTTTTTGCCCCCCACTTAAGGTTACACCGCGTTCTCCTACCATTGTATCAAATCCGTCCTTAAATTGTTCTATCTCCTCTCTTATGGATGCAAATCCGGCATATTTCCGAACTTCCTCTTCTGTGGCATTCGTATTTGAAAAGGCAATATTATTCCTGATCGAATCAGAAAACAGAAAAACATCCTGCGGCACTACGGTCATACCCTTTCTCAGATCATCAAGATTATACTCCTTTATTGGCACATCATCTATATAAATAACTCCGGAGTCGGGATCATACAATCTGAACAACAAATCGCCAATGGTACTTTTACCCGCACCTGTTTTACCAACAATGGCCACTTTTTCGCCCGGTTCTATGCTGAAAGAAATATTTTTCAAAGCGGTTACGCCTGTGTCAGGATAAGTAAAAGTGACATCCTCAAACCTGATTTTTCCGATTATTTTCCTGTTCGGTTTATTCGTGGAAACAATATCGGGTTCGATCAGCAAAAACTCATTTATCCGTTTTTGCGAGGCTGCAGCTCTTTGAACAATAGAAACCACCCATCCAAGGGAAGTTACAGGCCAGGTTAACATATTGATATAAAAAAGGAATTCCGCAAGGTCACCGGCACTGATCTTATTGTTCATGACCTGCATTCCCCCCGCAAAAATTGTGATGAGCACACTCATTCCGATCAACAGCACCATTAATGGCTGAAAAAGAGCATCAACCCTCGACAAACTCAACGATAGATTCTTATACTTTTCACAATTTTCTTCAAAATAGATCCCTTCCTTTTCCTCTTGCGCATAGGCCTGAATTACCCGGATCCCTGAAAATGATTCCTGGGCAATACTGGTTAGATTTGATAATTGGGCTTGTATCATTTCACTTTTTTTGTTGATGATACTATTCACAAAATAAATAGAAACAGACAATACCGGTAGCGGGAGCAGTACATACAAAGCTAGCGATGGACTGATATGCACCATCATCCAGATAGCCAGTACGGAGTTGAACACCAAATTGATGAAATACATAACTGCAGGACCAACATATTGTCTTACCCGCCCAACATCCTCAGCAACACGGCTCATAAGGTCGCCGGTATTGTTTCTTTTGAAAAAAGAAGGTGTTAAGGTCTCGTATTTAGCAAATAATTCGTTTTTCTGATCGTATTCAATATGCCTGCTCATGATTATGATGGTCTGGCGCATAATGAACATACAAACCCCTCGAAGCAATGTAAAACCAACAAAAAGAGCTGCAAATAACAGTAAAGAATTAATTACATCTGATGGAATTTCGTTTCCGATTTTGAAGACATCTAAATTTTTTTCCACCAGGTCGATCATATCGCCAATATAATGTGGCGCAAAAACCTGAAAAACATTCGAAAGTGCTACAAACAGTGTCCCGGTAAAGAACAACCATTTATATTTTAAAAAGTAAAAATTCAGCGATTTCAGATGTTGCATGCAAATGCAAAGCTATAAAACCATTTAAAAGTTTCTTCTCTGTTTAAGTTCTTCTATCTTTGTGCCTCCAAAAATAAATGTTCATTTATGTCTAATACTTCTCTGCAGCTTGCCAATGGTGAAATTTTTTCAACAATGTTGGAAATGGAACATGAACAAATGGTATTCTGCACCGACAAAAAGAGTGGTTTAAAAGCCATCATTGCAGTACATAACACCACCCTCGGACCGGCACTTGGCGGAACGCGGTTTTGGAACTATACCAATGAAAATGAAGCAATAATTGATGTTTTGCGTTTGTCACGGGGAATGACCTACAAGGCAGCCATTAGCGGGTTGAACCTCGGTGGCGGAAAGGCTGTAATAATCGGAGATTCTAAAACATTGACCGGTCGCGAGCCACTTTTTCGCCGTTATGGCCGATTTGTTGAGTCGCTTAACGGAAAATACATCACAGCAGAAGATGTAGGAACTTCTACCGGTGATATGGAATTTATAGCCATGGAAACAAATCACGTTGCCGGAAAACCTGAAGAAATGGGTGGCGGTGGCGATCCCTCACCTGTTACAGCCTACGGTGTTTTTTTAGGTTTAAAGGCCGCTGTTAAATTTTCTACAGGTAGTGATAATCTCAAAGGGAAAAAGGTATTGGTGCAAGGAGTTGGCAATGTGGGATTTCATTTAGTGGAAAGACTATTAAAAGAAGAAGCTGTGGTAATGATCTCAGATATTAGTGAAGACAGAATTAATAAGATCACCTCACGACATAATGTAGAAGTTATTGGCAAAGACGCCATTTATGATACTGCAATGGATATTTATGCTCCATGTGCTTTAGGAGCAACCGTAAACGATGAAACAATTCAAAAATTAAAATGCAGTATTATAGCAGGTGCGGCAAACAATCAGTTAAAGGATGAAAAAAAACACGGAAGAGAATTAATTGATCGTGGAATTTTATATGCCCCTGATTATTTGATCAATGCAGGTGGATTAATAAATTGTTATTCTGAACTGGAAGGTTATAATCGCGAAAGAGCATTGCAAAAAACGGAGATCATTTATACCAGAGCCTTAGAAATATTTGAAATTGCAAGAAAAGAAAATATAACAACACAAGCTGCAGCCAATAGAATAGCTGAGGAAAGACTAGCTGCAATTGCACATATGAATTCCAGATTATAAACAAAAATAGAAATGCTATTGAATATCGAATAGAAGTTCAAATGGTTTTTCTTAAAAATTTATATATACTATTTATTTAATATTTACTAACTATCGTTACTTGAAATGCTGAGTAGAAGAGGATTAAGAATTAAGGCAATGCAGACCCTGTATATTGTTTCGAGTACCGACAATATGGATATCAGATCGGCGCTAAAACAGTTAAATTCCAGTATCAACAATTCTCATTTGGCATATTTGTACAGTATGCATTTTATAACAGAACTCGCACATCAAGTGGAGTTGGAAGCGCATATAAAAAAGAATAAATACCTGCCAACCGAATCGGATCTCAATTTTCCGATCAAATTTTTCCGGAATCATTTAGTAAATGCACTGTGGGAAAATCAATACTTTCAAAGCAGGCTGAAAAAGGAAAAATTATTTGATTGGGTAGACGAAGAGATTGTGAAAATGATCTACAATCAAATGAAAGATTTTAAGCCCTATGAAAAATATGCAGCTGAAATAAGTGATGAAACAGGTGATAAAAAAATTGTGCAGGAAATTTTTGAAAACTTCTTACTGAAGAATGAATATTTTGATGAGCACATGGAAAACGTGGTTGGCACCTGGGCTGATGATGAATTTATTGTAAAAGGATTGATGGATGAGTTTTTCCGTGCAAAATCTATTTCATCACAAAACGAAAAGGCACTTTTTGATTTTCATATCAGCGAAGAGGAACAACATTTCGCTGACACACTCGTAGGAAAAACGATGGAGGAAGACGCACATTACGACGAACTGATCAAATCGAAATTACAAAATTGGGAGCTCGACAGGGTATCCCTTATCGACCGTATACTAATGAAAATGGCCATCACCGAATTTTTGTTTATTCCGACCATACCTATCAAAGTAACTATTAACGAATACCTGGATATCTCAAAACTTTATAGCACCCCTAAAAGTCGCGAATTTATTAACGGTATTCTCGACAAACTTATGAATGAGATGAAATCCAACGGGCAGATCATAAAAACAGGCCGGGGATTAATCGAATAACCCTTAAATTTGTACTATGAGATCAAAATTTAATTGCACCGTTCTTATCCTCGCTTTTTTAGCAGCAGGCACATTTATTTCCTGCAAAGACAAACCCGCAACAATTAATAGTACTGCTACTTCAGGCGAGGAGAAAAAACTTTCCACCGATGTAGTGGAAAATTTAACCACCATTACCTTTGAGCGCGACCTGCACGATTTTGGTGAAATGATTCAAAACGAAGTTGTAAAAACTGAATTTAAATTCACCAACACCGGAAAATACGACTTGATCATTTCGAGTGCCCGGGGAACTTGCGGCTGCACTAAACCGGAATGGCCAACCGAACCAATTGCACCGGGAGAATCAGGAGTAATAAAGGTAGGGTTTGACAGTAAAAATAAAAGCGGCCCATTTAATAAAACCGTAACAGTAACTGCAAATACAAATCCGGCAGAAAGCAGAATCATTATTAAAGGCACTGTAATAGTGCCAAAAGATTAATAAACTTAAATAACCAAAAATAAATAAACATGAACTATAATTTAGTATTTCTAATGGCTCCAAGCGGTGGTGAATCTTCTGGATCTTCCAGTTTTATGAGCATCGCATTTTTTGTATTGTTTTTTCTGATCCTTTATTTTTTTATGATCCGTCCACAATCAAAAAAAGCTAAAGAACAAAAATCATTTCTTAATGAAATTAAAGTTGGCGACAAGATCGTTACGATAGGTGGTGTTCATGGTAAAATTTTAAAGGTAGATGAAGATACCTATCTTATTGAAGTGGATACCAACACGAAAGTGCGCATTGAAAAATCTGTCATCTCCTTAGATTTTACAAAAGCCGTTGCTGCTCGTAAACAACAATCTTAATCATCCACAATTTATTTAATTGACATTTACTGATTCCTATTCTCGTTCAGTAAAAACAAAACCGGGCAGAAATATAATTCGTATTATTTTTTGCCTGGTTCTTGCTGTAATATTATGGTTATTAAATGTATTGTCCGAAACTCAGGAAAGTAGTATTGCAGTTCAACTAAATTATAAAATTGCAGACAATCAGGTAAATACAATTAAATTACCTGATGAAGCCAATATCCTTGTACGCACAACCGGTTGGAATTTATTGAAGGAGTATTTTTTTAACCGGTCATTGTCACTGGACTTAATAAACTATGCTGATAAGGAAATTTTGATCACAAATAATAATATACCGATTTTTAGTGAAGAGTTACCGGATGTTTATCAAATATTGCATATCTCTCCCGATACCCTTCATATGCAGTTTGATGAATTAATCACCAAAAATATTCCCGTTACAATCATTACCGCTGCGAACCAAAAAAATACTTTTGGTATAGATTCTATTAATTTATTACCTGACTCAATAATAATTTCCGGTGGCGCATCACTTTTAAAAAACATACATTCCTGGCCAACCGAACCAATTAACATATCACTCGACGATACTTTATATCAAGGTTCTGTAGCATTAGAATATCCGGATCAGAATAATATCAAAATGTCGGCAATAGTTGTTTCCTACACACTAATTATTGAACCCTATCAAAAACATTCAATTACAACGTTTATTCCTATACCGGGGACACAAGAAAAAAAAGCTGTTGTTGTTAACTATACAACTGCATTAAAAGATACCACCTCATCTATTACGAAGGGATTTCAATTTATTACAAGATATGATTCCGCGAATCATAGATTTAACATAATTAATGTAAAATATCCGGAAGGCGCACAAAATATAAATACGGTTCCGGCGTTTCTATATACTACGTACCAAAAATGATAAAAGTTGGAATTACAGGGGGTATAGGCAGTGGCAAAACTACGGTATGCAAAATATTTGAAGTTTTGGGGGTACCTGTTTATTATGCCGACGACCGTGCAAAAGAATTGATCACAACGGATGAAACCCTTATTAAAAAAATAAAAAAATTATTTTTTTTAAAAATTTTATTTTTACCAACCAATATTTTACTACCTAAGTAAGTAAGTAGAAGTAAGGAGATATTTTTTGGAAATCGATTTTTTTTGGCTCCAAAATTTAGCTTTTTTTGACAGCGAGAGGG
>JBGAWP010000026.1:0-44964 GCA_044227505.1 Chitinophagales bacterium
TTAGCTCCAACGGCCTCAATCATTTCAATGGAAATTACTTTATCGTATTTTCCTTCTATCAGCCTGTAATCTTTTAACTGAACTTCTATTTTATCACTGAGTCCTGCTTCAGCTATTCGTTTAACTGCAAAATCAAATTGCTGTTGCGAAATGGTTACAGAGGTTATCTTACAATTATATGTTTTGGCTGCATACAAGGCAAATCCTCCCCATCCTGTCCCGATTTCCAGAACATGATCACCTTCTTTAATCTTTGAGGCATTACACAAACTTTCATATTTCTGAATTTGTGCCTGTTCGAGATCATGTTTAGGATCGGTAAAATAAGCAGAGGAATAAGTCATACTTCCATCTAAAAACAAAGCAAAAAAGTCGTTACTCAGATCGTAATGCGCAGAAATGTTTTTGCGGGAACCACTCAATGAATTTTTTCTTTTTCGGTGATAGATCTTATTGGCCACCTGCAAAACATTTAATGCAAGCGATTTTACGGCAGAGCCGGAAATAGTGGGTGAATTTTCAATATTCAACAAAAACCAGGACAACAATTTAGTCAGGTCGGTAGTGGTCCATTCCTCTGCCATATATGCTTCGGCAAATCCGATATCCCCGAATAAAAATGCCCTTTTATAAAATTTGAAGTCTTTTACAGCAACATCGGCATGCAATTCATGCTCCTTTGAACCCAATTCCATTTTTGAGCCATCCTCCAAAGTGATGTGGAGATACCCCTTTTGCATAGGTTTCAGGAGATTGAGGATGGTGGTTTTATAAAAGCTCATAATTGCGTGATCTGGATCCTTGTGTTTTTTTGGGTAACTATCCTACAATACTAATCAAAAATTTGGTCAAACTGCCACCCATCATTCATTTACGTTATACGGGAAATCAGAGATTGCACTCAAACTTGAAATTTATAAACAAAAGTGAACCCAATTTGTTCAATAAGTTTTCAAATGTCACCAACTATTTTCGTTAATAAAAAAATAAACCCTGCATGATAAAGTGGTATGTATTTCATAGGTTTCTTTTATATAATAACATCCTGCTGATTCTACAGATGCATTAAATAAATACAATTTCCGTTCCCGATCAATAAATATTTGGGAATATTGGCTTTCCAGACTGTTAATAATATAATTCCCACTATCTGTTAGTGTGTCAGTATATATTACGATATCTTTATAGATCAATTTATAAATATACGCAACATCTGTATAGGGGGAAAATGCGGTTTTATTTTCTCTGCAAAATTTAACATTCTCGTTTATTTTTTCCCTTTTAATCCTCACCGTATCCACCTCAAATTGAACAATTTCCGGATATATCAAGTTATTGGTATCTATTTTATAAAGGATGCAAAAATCATTAAATAACAAGGTGTCATATATAATAAAGTTAGATTTTTTATCATCTTCATAATAAAAATATCCCCGTTGCCCCTCATAGAGGCGGTTAACACAAAACAAGGAGTCCTCTTTTAAAATATATCGGTTTACATTGTTATTTAAATTATCAGTTCCATATAAATTCAATAGTTTTGATTTTGTAAATCCTCTTAATTTTTGGCCATAGGAAACGACGTGATTACAGTCTGTGCTAAAAATTACTCCACTCAATTCTTGAGAAGAAAGGAAAGTTATTTTTAATAACAAAATAAAAATGATTACTATTTTCATCTGATATTCGTTATCCCCTTTTGTAAATCCTTATGGTCATTTTTTTTATGATAAGGCACTTTCTTCAACCACAACAACATTGCCTGAAAGTGTATGCTCCACAGTATTTTTATGGTGATAAAAGGAAAACGAAAAACATAGGCTAAAAGTCTATTGTCGGTTAATTTTTTTTGTATTCCTGTGAGTGTACTGATAAAAAACTTAAACCCTTGTTTATTTTTTACATTGATCTGAATATTCATTTTTTCCGCCGGGATCTGATATCTAAATTCAAATTCTTCATCCAATTCGGTAAAAGGAGACACGTAAAAATACTTCGTTGCATTTTGCTCGAATCCTTTTTCATTACGGCTATCAATGAGAAACATCTTCATTTCACCAAAGGTGTTACTAATTTCTGTTACAACATATTTACATTCGTTGTCAGTATCATAACAAAAATAAAAACTAACGGGGTTGAAAACATGTCCGAACATACGCACATGAGTGAGTAAATATACCTTAGCAGGAATATCGGTTATGCCGTTTTCTATTAAATAATTATTGAGTTTGGTTCTTACATCAAGTTTATTTCTATTGTCCCCTGCAGGAAATTTAAAATGATCATCATCCCGAAAATTAAAAATATTGGTTTTGTTGCGGGAAAAAAATCTCAGTTTATCCGAAGTCTCGGAAAGTTTATCAATATCCAACCAAAACATAAAAATGTTATAGGAAAACCTATGTTTTTTCGGGGTGAGCCGATTGTGCATTACCTGACATTTATATAGTTTTGAACTCATGCCTTATTTTTTATTCTGTTACAAACGTCAACGGCACTCATCAAAGCATCTTCATGAAATCCATACCGAAAATAACTTCCGCAAAAAAAGATTTGTCCGTTGTTGTTTAGTTCCGGCAAATGCTTTTGCATTTGCATAGCCTCTACGGTAAAGATAGGATGTTCGTAGATGATCTCCTTGATGATCTTCGTTTTATCTATTGTTTTACTTTCGTTTATCGTGACGAAATAATTCTTTTTTTGGGAAACCTGTTGTAAACTATTCATCCAATAGGTGCAGGCTGAAAACAATTTGCCATCCTTTTTCTCTGTACAATAATTCCAGCTGCTCCATGCTCTGCGTGTTTTGGGCATTACTGATTCGTCGGTGTGTAAAATTGCGCGGTTCTTCTCGTAATGAAATGGATTGAGTACAGCTCTTTCCGCGATCATAGATTCCTCTAGAATTAACCTGGCCTCATCGGCATGCGTTGCAATAATTACTTTATCAAATTTAGTCGATTCGCCGTTCATGGTAATAACCTCAACTCCACCTTCAAAACGATCGATCTTTTTTACTTGCGAATTCACAAGAATTTTTTCTTTAAATGGAGCGATCAATCTTTTTTTATATTCCTCACTTCCACCATCCACGGTATACCATTGAAACTGTGTATTCAATCCCAGAAAACCGTGATTTTTAAAAAAACGAACGAGAGTTGCAGCAGGAAAAGCTGAAGTTGTTTCCGGAGGCGTGCTCCACAGAGCGGAACTCATTGGCAGTAAATACCAATCCAATAATGTATTGTCAAAATTTCGGAGTTTACAATAATCAGCTATGGATAAATTTTGCAAATCAATATTATTTAGCACTTCCACACATTCCTTATTAAAACGCGTGAGCTGTAATAAGAAACGAATATATCGCGGCGAAAAAATATTTTTGCGTTGTGCAAAGATGAGGTTCAGACTACTTCCGCAATATTCCAGATTTTCATGTGGGATCATAGCAGAAAAACTCATTTGTGTTTTTTTAATAGGAACCTTTAATTCATCGAATAATTTTAATAAATGCGGGTAATTTTCATTGTTAAAAACGATAAATCCTGTATCAATTGGAATCTGTATTCCCTCCTCTTCAACGTATACTGTATTGGTATGCCCACCAATTCTGTCTGCTTTTTCAAAAACAGTAATGTCAAAATCATTTTGAAGATAATGCGCGCAGCCCATTCCGGCAATTCCGGTTCCAATAATTGCTAACTTTTGTTTTGACATTATCCTGCAGTTCTTTCAAATAAATAATGACTCACAAACCATTCCTTTCCATTTTTATAACCCCAGAGTTCAGCACAGGCCATAAAAAATATTCGCCAGTAGACCCACCACTTTGTTGTCTGTTTAGCTCCATAAACACTTTGCAGAATTGGAAGAATTTCTTCTTTATGTGCATCCATATTTGCAAGCCAGGCATTAGAGGTTTTTTCATAATGTGTTCCATCCCAATGCCAATGTTTATTTATTTTAAAATGATCATTAAAATACAACAGCAGGTCGTCGGAAGGCATGATACCACCGGTAAAAAAGTATTTACTCATCCAGTCATTTTCATCGATCACATCAAAATAATAGGTGAACTCTTTATGCGTAAAAATATGCACGAATAATTTACCTCCCGGATTTAAAAACCGATCTATCTTGCCAAGCAATTTCTGGTAATTTCTCATATGTTCAAACATTTCCACTGAAACTACGCGGTCAAATTTATTTTCCGTTTCAAAAACATTCATATCAGCTGTTATGATCTGAACATTATTTAGTCCTCTGTCCTTACAACATTGATCAATATATATTTTTTGTGATGCAGAATTAGAAACACCGGTAATATGTGCAAGAGGAAATTTTTTGGCCATATACATTGTCAAACTTCCCCACCCACATCCTAATTCCAGAATTTTCATTCCATTTTCCAGCGCTGCGTGATTACAGGTAATTTCCAAAGCTTTATCTTCCGCTTCATCCAGATTTGAAGTTTCCGCATTCCAATAGCAGGAAGAATACTTCATGTTTTTTCCCATCACATATTGAAAAAAATTTGTCGGCAACTCATAGTGTTGTTCATTAGCCGCTTTTGTTTCAATGGCAATGGGCGAATTTTTCAACTCTTCGATCATATGCATCAAATGCTCCTGCTGAAGTTCTTGTGTTGCTTTTGTTTCTTGCCTTAATCGCTCCGCCAACAATCCTCTGATACGCATTCGGATCAAGGTGTCGGGAATAAGGTTATTTTCGAGAAGTTTGTTTATCATTTGTTTGAGTTCTGGGTTCTGGGTTCTGAGTTCTGGGTTCTGGGTTCTGACATGTAGTAGATCTCCTGCGTCGATCACTACATGTTTCGGTTCTGGGTTCTGACATGTAGTAGATCTCCTGCGTCGATCACTACATGTTTCGGTTCTGGGTTCGGAGTTTTGAATTCTGAGTTAACACTTTCATTTGTTGAGTGTTCATTCCTTCACTCCTTCACTCCTTCACTCCTTTACTCCTTCACTCCTTTACTCCTTTACTCCTCCGCTCCTCACTCCTTTTCAAGTAAAGTGCGTGTTAATTTATCCATAAGAAATTTTATTCCCAATTTAATGTGAAAAAGTCGGTATGCTTTTTGAACATTTCAGTACAATTTTACGTATATAAATGTATAAGCATATAATCACGATGAAAACCCTTTCAAAGAAATGAGCACAGTTAAACAATTCGGCTTACCAAATTATGTGATTTGGATATTCACAGGAATCGCATTTGTGGCGGTGGGAATAATTTCCGTTTTTCACTGGACCTATGGTCTTGCAACCTTTATTCTTACATGCGGAGTCGCATTTGCAGGCTATTGGTTCTTTTTCCGACCTGCTTTTGTTGCTCTCAACATTATGAAAGTAGGAGAACCTGCAATGGCCATAATTTTAGAGGTTCATGAGACCGGACTAACTGTTGATCACAATCCAAGAATAAAACTACTGTTGGAAATTCGTCATAGCTCTATGGTTCCCTATGAGGTTGAGTTAAAACAAAACATCAAAAAAGACGAACTTAAAAATTATCAGGTAGGACGGACACTTCAGGTAAAGGTTGACAGCCGCGATCCGAAGAAGGTTGCTATTCTCGCTGCTTGAATGACATAGGAAGTAGGAAGTAGGAAATAGGAAATAGGAAATAGGAAGTAGGACTTACTTTGATTCAGATTGAAAAATTTTAATACTAAGTAATTATTTACAGTCAGTTGTAGAATTTCTATTCAAAATCGGGCGCCTCTTTTTTAACCTTACCAACCTTTCTTCCTTTTTTGTTCCTTAGAACCTTACCCTTCGATTCTTCGAATCTTCTCCCTTCAATTCTTTCTTCACTTCTCCCTTCGATTCTTAATATAGACAAGGGAATCGGAACACGAGACACGGGATTTGATTTAATATTGAAAAAAATTACCACGAACTGAAAGTTTACAGTTAGTTGTAAAATTTCATTTAAAATCGGGTGCCCCTTTTTTAAACTTACCAACCTTCCTTCCTTTTTTATCCTTAGAACCTTACCCTTCTCCCTTCGAATCTTCTCCCTTCGAATTTTACAATCCTAACCCTTCGATTCTTATCTTTGCACCATGGTTTACTTAACCCGCAGAGAAACGTTTAATGCTGCACATCGCCTTTTTAATAGTAAATGGAGCGAGGAAAAAAATTTGGAGGTTTTTGGAAAATGTGCCAATAAAAACTGGCATGGTCACAATTACCAGCTATTTGTTACGGTGAAAGGGGAGGCTGATCCAGACACAGGATTTATAATCGATGCCAAAAAATTAGGCGATCTGATCAAAAAGGAGATAGTTGAACGTTTTGACCATAAAAATTTGAATACGGACACTCCCTATTTTCAGGCGGTTCAGCCCTCCACCGAGAATTTTTGCAAAGTAATTTGGGCTCTTATTGAACCAAAGATTAACCATGGGGTTTTACATTGCATTAAATTACAGGAAACAGAAAATATTTACGCTGAGTATTTCGGTGACTAAACTCAAAAAATATGGAAGACAATAAACAGGGAAAATCCAATAACGTATTTTACAAAAAGGTAGAAGAATTTGGTTCCGCCTCCATAGCATCTATGAGTAATAGTTATTTGGAAATTATAAAATCATTAGGCGAGGATCCTGAACGTGAGGGGTTACAAAAAACACCGGAGCGTATAGCAAAAGCTATGCAATTCATGACGCAGGGTTATAATCAGGATGCAGAAGCTGTTGTAAGAGGTGCGATGTTCACAGAAGAATGCAGCGAAATGGTGATCGTAAAAGATATTGAGATCTATTCCATGTGCGAACATCATATGTTGCCATTTTATGGTCGTGCACATGTTGCATATATTCCGAATGGAAAAATTGTAGGTTTGAGTAAAATTGCCCGGGTTGTGGATATTTTCGCCAGACGTTTACAGGTTCAGGAGCGATTGACGCAGCAGGTTTTGCATTGTTTGGATAACACTTTGAAACCACACGGAGTTGCTGTGGTTATAGAGGCAAGTCATTTATGTATGATGATGCGAGGTGTTCAAAAACAGAATTCTGTAACCACTACCTCTGCCTTTACGGGTCAATTTCAGGAAATGCAGACGCGAAATGAATTCATCAACCTGATTGCTGCGCGATTAAGCAAATAATCAACGATTATTTTTTACATTTACGGCTTAAAATAAACGCTATGAAAAATGTACGTTTGGTTTTGGCCCTATTTATTATTCTGAGCGCTGTTCAGGTAAATGCGCAATCAAAAAAATATAAAATTGAAGGAAAAAAATGCACACGGGTTGAAATAACCGATCCGGGGGAATTATATAGCAGTTATGAACTTCTGGACGAAGATATTGCACTACTCAAAATTGAAAAAGTAAAACCTTTTTTACTTGAAAGTATTCAGAATAATCATACAGAGGATAAGTGGCCTTCAGAATTAGGAAATCTGGATTCCAGAATACAGAACCCTGACAAAATAAAATCATTGGTTGCCTATAAAGTTTGCAAACTCGACGGCAAATACCTGTTAGTTGTTCCTGCAAAACACAATTCGGAATTAGGAAGCGGTTGGGCTCCATCACGAGATATTTTTATGGTTATAGGAGAAACAGGTGTTAAAGATTAAATAAAAACCGGTATGAAAAAAGCATTTATTTTCCCTGGACAGGGAGCACAATTTCCGGGGATGGGTAAGGAATTATACGAAAATAATTCTGCTGCAAATGCACTTTTTGAAGAGGCAAATATGTTGTTGGATTTTCGAATTACCGATATCATGTTTAATGGGACTGAAGAAGAATTAAAACAAACCAATGTTACACAACCCGCAATTTTTTTGCACTCCGTTATATTAGCTTCCACTATTGAAAATTTTATTCCTGATATGGTGGCAGGACATTCACTTGGTGAATTTTCCGCATTGGTAGCAAATAAAACTTTATCTTTTGAAGATGGATTGATCTTAGTTTCAAAACGCGCACATGCCATGCAAAAAGCTTGTGCATTGCAGCCCTCTACTATGGCTGCGGTTTTAGGATTATCTGATGAAGTTGTTGAAAAAATTTGCGCCGAAATTGAAGGCATTGTGGTTCCTGCAAATTATAATTGTCCCGGACAATTAGTTATATCGGGCGAAATAGAAGCAGTAAATAAAGCTTGTGAAGCCTTGAAAGCAGCGGGTGCAAAACGCGCTTTAATTTTACCTGTTGGTGGCGCATTTCATTCCCCATTGATGGAACCAGCTCGGCAAGAATTATATGAAGCTATTCAAGCCACTACTTTTAATACTCCCATATGCCCGGTATATCAAAATGTAAATGCCAGCGCAGTTTCTGATCCCGAACAAATAAAAAATAATTTGATCGCACAATTAACCGCACCGGTAAAATGGACACAATCTGTTTTAAAAATGGTGGAGGATGGAGCTACTCATTTTGTGGAAGTTGGACCGGGTAAAGTGTTGCAGGGGTTGGTGAAGAAGATCAGTGCAGGGGTGGAAGCCGGGAGCCTTTGATCTATATATTTGTAATCTTTCCTATAAATTCAACCAATGAAATTTTACAGCTATTTATTATTTTATTTATTTGCTGTAATGTTCCTTATAATCGGAATTTTAAGTCAATTATTTTTATATTACTTTATTTCTGCCTTAATTACTTTTATAATTGGTTATACTTTTCAGAGAAAACAAGTTTCGTTAAGCCCCGTAAAACGCGGCTACATAATAACAGTTCTAATTGTATGGATTCCGGGAATACTTTTTACAGCATCTTTATTTCATATCGTTTTTATAATGGCAACAAATGCCATACCTGACCCTTCTGCAATTTCTATGGATGGTCCTTCATTAATTATGGTCATTTTAGGACCATCGTTGTTATTAGCATCCATTATCATCTTCATAATTAGTTTAATCAAAACAAAAAAAATAAAATAATTAATGCACTAATTTATTTCAAGCCCTGTTCCAGATCACCAATAATATCCTCCACATTTTCAATACCCACACTCAACCTTACCAGCCCGTCGGTAATACCACCGGCAATGCGTCGTTCTCGTGGAACATTTACGTGCGTCATACTTGCAGGATGTTGAATTAAAGTATCTAAAGTGCCGAGGGTGGTAACCATGTTGCATAATTTAACTTTATCCATAAGTTGTTTTCCGGCTTTCAATCCCCCCTTTAAATCGAAACTAAGCATTCCGCTATAATCACGCATTTGTTTCTTAATTATTTTATGTTGGGGATGTTCTTTAAATCCACAATAATTTACGTGAGATACTTTTTTATGACTGCGCAGAAACTCAGCAACTTTTTTTGCATTTGCACAATGGCGTTGCATTCTTATTTCCAATGTTTTTAATCCTTGTAATATCAGCCATGCGTCAAAGGCATTGGAATTTGCTCCGAGCAATTTTATTTTGGTCCAGACATTTTCTTTCATGAATTTAATATCTTTTCCCACCACTACGCCACCGAGGCCTGACCCATGTCCGTTCAAATATTTTGTTGTGGAATGTATAACAAGATCAGCGCCGGAAATTAAGGGTTGCTGACAATAAGGTGATGCGAAGGTATTATCCACAGCAACTTGTATTTTATACTTGTTAGCTATTTTTGAAATTTCATTTATATCATAAACTTCCAACATGGGATTTGAAGGTGTTTCGATATAAATTAATTTAATGGCAGCATCCTTTTTAATAATATTTTCCACCTGCTCAAGATCATTCAATTTACATCGCACATTTTCAATTCCAAATGCAGCAAGTTGTTTTTGAATTAATTCGTCGGTTGTGCCATAGAGTTGATTTTGGGTGAGTAGTTTTTCTCCTGTATTTAAACAGGCCATCATTGCAGAAGAAATAGCCGCCATTCCACTGCTGAATAATTGCGCCTTTGCTTTAATATCTGACCCATGCGTTTCCAAAGCGGCAATTTTATTTTCAGCCATTTCAACAGTTGGGTTCGACCAACGGGAATATACATAACCCTGAAACTGATCATCAAATAATTTCATGGCCTCCTCTGTGGAATCGAAGGTATATGCTGTTGTAGCATAAATTGGTTCAGTGTGTGGTGAGATCTTTTTTTTGATCCTGGAAGGTTGAACACAAAGAGATCCGAATTGAAGATTATTTTTCTTTTTCGACATGGAATTTTAAATTAAGTGCATACAAAGTAAAATAATTAGAAGGCCTTTAGGAAATTAAATATCTTTAAGTGAACATTTGTTTCAGGAGAATGGTTGAATTTATAGGCAAACTTAAATGAAATGACATACCGATACGGCGATACATCCCTTCCCAGAGTAGTGATAATAGGTGGTGGTTTTGCGGGATTAGAACTCGTAAAAAAACTGAATAATAAACCTTATCGTGTTACCTTACTTGATAAGAATAATTTTCACACCTTTCAACCCTTATTATACCAGATAGCTTCAGCGGGCTTAACTGCTGAGAGCATTGCATATCCATTCCGCAGAAAGATCGGAAAATACCCGAATATAATTTTCAGGCTTGCCACAGTGGATCAAATTGATACACTAGCACAAAAAGTGCACACCGATGTGGGTGAATTTGAATATGATCATCTCATTATTGCGAGCGGAGCAGTTACAAATTTTTATGGAAATGCTGCGATCGAGAAAGTAAGTTTCACGCTTAAATCCGTTCAGGAAGCCCTAGATATGCGCAGTGCAATTTTACACAAATTTGAAAGGGCAATCATTTCTGAAACTACCGCAGAACAAAAACAGCGTATGAATTTTATCATTGTTGGCGGAGGACCTACAGGTGTTGAACTTGCAGGAGCATTGGCAGAGATCAGAAAAAATGTATTGCCACATGATTATCGTGAACTCAAAGGAGAAAATATGGAGATCCATTTGATAGAAGGATCGAATCGATTATTAGCCGCCATGAGTGAAAAATCATCACGTTTAGCAAAAAAATATCTGGAACAGGACGGAGTTCATGTTTGGCTTAATGCATTTGTACAAAATTTTGACGGTGATGAATTAGTACTTTCCAATGGAGAGAAAATTAAAACGGATAATGTGATTTGGGCAGCCGGGGTAAAGGGTGCCACTATACCCGGAATTGGGAATGATTCCATTGTGAAAGGTGGAAAATATCAAACTGATGCTTATCAGCGCGTTAAAAATTATGAAAACATTTATGCTGTCGGAGATATCGCATTTATGACCGAAGACAAAAATTATCCAAACGGACATCCGGGAGTTGCTCAGGTTGCAATGCAACAGGCTGTGAATCTCGCAAATAATTTAATTCGTTTACACAAAAAAGAAAAATTAAAACCCTTCAAATACAGGAACAAAGGAAATATGGCCACAATCGGAAGACACAAGGCTGTTGTAGACCTGCCTTTCTATTCTTTCGGAGGATATTTGGCTTGGTATATCTGGATGTTCATTCACCTGATGGCGCTGGTAGGCTTCAGAAATCGTTTAATGGTATTTATGAATTGGATGTGGAATTATTTTTCCTACGACAGAGCTTTACGACTTATCGTTGAACCTGACGAAAAAACTACTACCTGAAGGTGAAATTGTTTTATCTGTAAAATTCGTGCAACAGAAAACGAGCACCGGTGGTAAAGTGATAACTAACACCGAAATCATTTCCGATATATTCATTATTTACCTGCGTGAACGGCACTTCAATTTTTGCTTCAAAATACCACCAGAATCTACCTCTAACGGTCCAGTCCATTCCGAAACCCAAAGGCATTCGCACACTCAAATTGGATGCAGTTAACGTTGTTCCTTCCTGAACGGCAAATATGGTATCTACAAAAGGGCCTAAATTCATTTTTGTATTTACCATCCAAAGACTTGCGCCAACAATACCATAAAATGCGAAATAATCATCTGCATCAGTCTGGAAAAAATACCTTCTGTAATCAGCGTCAATGGAAATAAGATTACTCACTAAAAAAGATTCAACAGTATCTGTAAGCAATCCGGTTGAATCCACAACAATGATATCCCAGGGTTTTTGAGCAAAAAAGTTATATCCCCCTCCCAAAGTAACCATATTGTAGTCGTAATCACCATAATGCCAACCTGCTTTGAGGTTGATTCCTTCCCCTACCAGGTCCTTAGTAAAGAAAATGCCACCATCCGTCATAAGCCAAAGTTGGCCACTTGCCTGTTTGGTACTGAGGATTGAAAGAGTCGCAATAGTAAGAGCCAGAATTGATTTCTTCATATTCAGTGGTATTTTAGATTAAGGAACAAACCCCCTTTAATTTAAGGATTACAGCACAAAATAAATGTTTTTTACTTGGAAAATGAAATCTGGTGTTAATACTGCTGTTCAAATATGTCCAATAGCCTCTACAAATCCTTAACTTTGAGTAAAAGAACATAGGATGGAAGCTAAAACATTGTTGATAACAGGGGCAGATGGAGCCTTAGGAAAAACGGTAACCGCACGACTGCTGTCGGATGGTTGGACTTTACATGCGGCAGTTTTGAATGAAAAAAGCAGAGATACACTCATTCAATTTTTCCCGCAACAAATCAATAAAACTCTTTTTCCCGTTATAGCCGATCTGGCCAAGGAGGCAGATGTTAAACAATGGATAGAAGGAATAAAAAGCACTATTTTTGGATTAGTTCACTTAGCGGGAGGTTATAAAGGTGCAAGTTCCATTTCTGAGGCATCGTTGGCAGATTATAATTTTTTGATGGATCTGAATGTAAAACCTACCTTTTTATTACTGAAAGAAATCGTTCCATTATTAAAAGCAGCTGGAACCGGTTCAATAGTAACCATTGGCGCAAAACCTGTTTTGCATCAGTTAAAGGGAAATACTTTATACACAGCAAGTAAGGCTGCATTGGTAGCAATTACTTTAAGTGTTGCGGAGGAATGCCGCAAATATAATGTGCGTGCGAATGTTATTTTACCGGCAACACTACAAACACCAAATAATTTAAGTTGGGCTACGGAAGAACAATATAAAACTTTTACTCCAACGGAAGATGTTGCGGATACGATCGCATTTTTAATGAGCGACAAGGCAAAAGGAATTACCGGTATAAACATCCCTATGTATAATAAAATTGAATGGTAAGATAAAATTCCTATTTTTGATTGATGTATTTATTAACCCTTAAAAATAAAATGTATGTTACAAGCAATCACACCCGAAAATTTATTTATTTTCGACATTGAAACGGTACCCGGGAAAAAACACTATGATGAACTCTCCCCCGAATTTCAGAAATTATTTGACGACAAGGTTGGTAGAACCCGCAAGGAGGAGGAAGACAAAGGCGAATTCTATTTTTCAAAAGCCGGCATATTTGCTGAATTCGGAAAAGTAATTTGTATCTCCTGTGCCTATATCCAAAAAATAAACAACGATTATCAGCTTAAAATAAAAACATTTAAAGGTGATGATGAGAAAATGTTGCTGGAAGAATTTAAACAAACTTTAATTAACGTCACAAAAAATAACTTTCAGTTATGCGGACATAATATCCGCGAATTTGATGTTCCCTGGTTGTGCAGGCGTTATTTAATTAACAGACTGACATTGCCGCCTGTTCTCGATATTTACGGCAAAAAACCCTGGGAAGTAAATCATGTGGACACGCTGGAATTATGGAAATTCGGAGATTATAAAAATTATACTTCGCTTAATTTATTGGCATCAATTTTAGAAATACCAACTCCCAAAGATGATATAGATGGAAGCATGGTTGGAGATGTTTACTGGAATAAAAACGACCTTAACCGAATCGCCTTATATTGCAGTAAAGATGTAATTGCCGTTGCACAGGTTATTATGCGGTTGAAGGGTTTGGAGTTGATAAAGGAGGAGAATATTATTTTTGTTTGATGGAAATTATTTTCCCACATTTGTTGGATATTGAAATAATTATTATTTTTAGTTATTGTGAATTATCCCAATTTTCATAAACTTTTAAATCTTTAACGATGAAAACATTTTTTTTGATCTTATTTTCTTCCTTTGCGACAATATTATTCGCACAATCAACCATTATCGGCACAACAACTTATGACCTTCAAACAAATGCATGCTCAAGAAACAGAATTCAGGTGTATGATGATGGAAGCATTTCTGCTATTTGGACGGGTGGAACTTCTTTTGGAGGGTCATGGCCTGAACGTGGAATGTTTTATAATCATTTTAATGGAGTATCCTGGAACCCGGCACCAACATCACGAATAGAAACTGTGAGAACAGGTTTTGGTGAATTGATGAAAGTAATGGATCATGAAGTTGTTCTTGCGCATGATGGCACTAATCTGCAATTATTTGCAAATGCAATCATTGGAGGAACGACCTGGACTGAGCTTCCCGGATCTGAACAAATAACAGGAATATGGGCCGTAACAGATTGCCCTTCAGGTACTGATGACATATATGTGATCTGTCCTGATATTACAAATACCACGCAAATTCTGTTTTCAAGATCAGATAATGGTGGCAATTCCTGGACGGTTTTAGAATCACCCTTACCATTTTTAACGGAAGCGAACGGATTTGATGCATTGACCGCAGAAGTTTATCAAATTCAAGTAAAAGGTTCTCATGTATATATTATTTACGGAAGTAGCTGGTCAGATCTGGTTTTACTTCATTCCCCTTCAAAAGGAAATCCCGGAACATGGTCCCAAATGATAATAAATGATTTTCCAATTGATAACTATGATGGAGAATTAGGGGAGGATTCTGATTATGATGGTGATGGAGATTTTGATACAATTAACACTATCGATGGATTTAATGAGATGATACTCACCAATAGTGGAGTTATCCATTTTTTTTCTGCAAATTATATGTTATTAGATGATAATCCCACTACAGAAGGATGGAGTTATTTTCCAAGAACCTCCGGACTTCTATATTGGAATTCAACTATGACTGAACCAACTAATATTGATCTCTTAATTGATTGGAATAATGTGGATGGATTAAATGATCCATTTGCAGGAATTGGTACAGACCTTGGGATGTACGATGGCGTTTCTTTTACTTCCATGGTGGGAGCCGCTATTGACGAAGCTACAGGATATATTTATTTGGTTTATGCCATGCCGATAGAATATACAGATTGGTTTGGTGATCCAACCGTTTCGGAAGCCCAATCCTTCAGAGATCTTTTCGGAGTTTATTCAGCTGATAATGGTGCAACATGGTCTGCACCAATTAATTTAACAAATACTGCCGAATTACATCAGGAAAATGTCTTTCCAATGGTTTATGATAAAGCAATCGATGGTAAAGTGCATGTAATTTGGATGCAGGATGAAGAACCTGGAACTTCACTGGATGTGAATGATTTTGATCCCATTGGAATTAATAATATAAGATATGAGGCATTTGACGGAGCGGATTTTGGAATTGAACCACCTTGCAATTTTACCGAAGGACCAACAGGATTATTTGCAGAACCCATTGCTGCAACATCAGTGCAATTACATTGGGATGCAGTTCCGGGAGCTGATAAATATCAGGTATTGGTTTATCAGGTTTCAGATCCGGCAATTAAATTCAAGAAAAAACCTGCGACTAATATGGCAAATATCTTGGGACTAACTCCTGAAACTGATTATGCTTTTAAAATAAAAACAATTTGTCCCGGAGGTATTTTTTCACCATATTCTGCAACATCTTTTTTTACAACTGGACCCTTAAGAGAGGGAGAAATAAATAATTCAATAATTGTTTATCCTAATCCTTCCAATGGAAATTTTACTATACAACTACCAGATATTTTAAACACCAATGTTGAAATAAAAGTTATGGATGCAGTTGGTAAAATTATTTTAGTAAAAAATGTTATGACTACATTGGAAGACCAGGAAGAAAAAATAGATATTGCCGGCGTTTCATCGGGAATATATTATTTTCAGGTGATGTACAATGGTGTTGTAAATACCGGAAAAGTAGTAATAGAATAAGCCATTGAAAAAAAATAGATTTATAATAGGTTTATTTTTTTTATTCGTTTTTGGCAATTCTACCTATGCTCAATGCGACACCTTTGCGCATAAACTTTTACATATCATTAAAACAGAATCCTATTCTGATTTCAATAATTATTTGCAACCTCCTGATGAAATGATTAAAATACTCCATTGGGAAGCTAATGATTCTGCTTATGCCTTTCTCAATGAATTTAATAATTTGCTATACAATTCATTGATCCAAAATGTAAAAGACATTCGGGATTCGATTAGCAATAAAAGTCTTGACATTAATACCATGCGGTACGTAGATTGTTATTCCACCTATGGTATAATATCTGAAAAAAAGATCAGATTTACTATTGATGGTGTGTTAGATTCATTAAATGCATTTACAATTGAAACATCGAATATTTATATTTCAAAGGATTTGGAATATCACCGCGAGCTGGAATTTCTACCCTCAGGAAATTATGATGTTGACAGCGATGATCTTACTAACTCTGTAAAACCATTTACTCCACGTCAAGAGGAATTGGATTTAGGAATTAAACTATTGGAAGAATATTTAATGACCAACTCCATCGAATATAATAGCTACCGTTTTGTTCTGGGATTTCAAAATGAATTTAATAAGCCGATTTTCCGATATATTGTTTTTATGAATGAAAGTAAAATAAAGTTGCTGGACTTAGATCTTGAAAAGAAAACCTGGGTGGAAATCATATCGGAATGATGAAATTCCCTGCAGAGCTCCTTCGGTAACTCTGCAGGGAATCTTTCAACCGAGTACTTCTCCACAGAGTTACCGAAGGAACTCTGTGGATTTCGAAGGATAAGGTTCCATCCCTAGGAGTATGTGAATAAGGATCATTTGAAATAATATTTCTTTGAAAATTCATACACCTCTTTCCCTTCAAATGCCTCAACAAAATGTGTGACAGGATAAATACCCTGCTCTCCTGTTGAGTAAAATTTTGCACTATTCTTCTGGTGTGATTATCAAATTTTTCTTAACGGGATTGTTGTGGATATAATCCAATTTTTGCTGTATAAATCTATACCCAAAACATTCTTTGCAATCAAAGGAATCTTCAAAAACTTTTTGTTTGATACCTTTCTTTTTTTCATAATCATTTACACAATTTTGTAATTGAATTATTATATCGTCCTCACCCAGCTTTTTTAGTTTATTTACAATTGAATACGAAAATAATCTTTTGGCCTCGCCAATTACCTTATTAATTTCAGGGCTATATTTATCCAAATAAATAATAGAATGTAAATGGTTGGGCATAATTACATATCCTATTATTTTATCGCCTCGTTTAACAAGAAAATCGAACCAGGAATATATTTTATCATAGAAATTGGTAAGTTGAAATAATGGCAACCAATTACAATTAGTGAATGTACAGAAATAACTAGTTTCCGTATCAGGTCTAAGGGATCGTAATGTCATTGATTGAAGGTAATTTTTTTATCTGAATTATTATAGTATTAATTGTGACAAATTTATGTTCCTTAAAGTCGACATTTTGAGTTTATTAGGTAGCTCTAATTGTAAGCGGTTAGAAAGTTATTTATTTGCATGATGATTCTAGTCAACCTTCCACAGAGTTCCTTCGGTAACTCTGTGGGAAAGTACTTGGGAGGAGAGTTCCAGCGCACCAGAATAAACCCTCACATCCTTTGAACCCTCAACTTTCCCCACTATTTTTACCGCATGCAAAATGATCTGCTGCTGGATGTAAAAAATCTTTCTACCCATTTTACTACGGATGGAGGAATTGTAAAGGCTGTTGATGATATCTCCTTTCAAATTTACAGAGGAGAAACCGTTGGCATTGTTGGTGAATCAGGTTCAGGAAAATCGGTTACTTCCTTATCGTTAATGCGACTTATCCCCAATCCTCCGGGAAAGATTGTGGGGGGAGAATTAATTTATCACAGTGAAAAAGGTGCTGTTGATCTCACCAAAGTTCCTGAAGCTGAAATGCGGCATTATCGCGGGAATAAAATTTCCATGATATTTCAGGAACCCATGACGAGTTTAAATCCTGTTTTTACCTGTGGCTCTCAGGTGGATGAAGCAATTATTTTACATCAGAAAAAAAATAAAAAAGAAGCCAAGGCATTAACACTGCAATTATTTCAAAAGGTACAACTTCCATCTCCCGAAAGAATTTATTCTTCTTACCCACATACATTAAGTGGCGGACAAAAACAAAGGGTAATGATCGCAATGGCGATGAGTTGCAATCCCGATATTTTAATTGCCGATGAACCTACAACAGCTTTGGATGTAACGGTTCAGAAAACTATTCTGGAATTAATGTCGGAACTTAAAAAAACGATTAACAGCAGTATCATTTTTATTACGCATGATCTCGGTGTAATTGCAGAAATTGCCGACAGAGTTTTGGTGATGTATAAAGGAAAAATTGTAGAGCAAGGAACAGTGCTCGAAATTTTCGAAAACCCCAAACACCCTTATACCAAAGGATTAATGGCTTGTCGCCCGCAATTGGATATTCGTTTAAAAAAATTACCTGTTATTGCAGATTTTATGCGCGAAGATGAATCGGGGACTCTATTTGCACGAACAGATTCTGAAAGCGGAAAGGAAAAAAGTATAACAGATATTCTCAAAACAAATATCGTAACCCAACAGGAAACCGATCAACGATTAATTGATCTTCAAAAACAAGAACCCATTTTAAAAATTGAAAATATTAAAACATGGTTCCCTGCAACAAAAACAATTTTCGGAAAAGTAACAGAATGGGTAAAAGCAGTGGATGATGTTTCTTTTGATGTTTATCCCGGCGAAACTTTGGGATTGGTTGGTGAAAGCGGTTGCGGAAAAACTACTCTTGGAAGAACCATTATTCGATTGGTGGAACCTGTTTCAGGAAATATTATTTTTAATGGAAAAGACATTTTGAAATTATCGCAAAATGAAATGAAACCCTTGAGAAAAGATATTCAGATCATTTTTCAGGATCCATATTCCTCACTCAATCCACGCATGACCGTTGGAAATGCCATTAAAGAACCAATGACAGTACACAAATTATATCCTAATGATAAGATCCGAAAGGAAAAGGTGATAGAATTAATGGAGAAAACGGGTTTGAAAGCTGACTTTTATAATAGATATCCACATGAATTTTCCGGCGGGCAACGTCAGCGAATTTGTATTGCAAGAGCACTCGCTTTAAATCCAAAATTTATTATTTGTGATGAAAGTGTTTCCGCACTCGATGTAAGCGTGCAGGCGCAGGTTTTAAATTTGCTTATCCAATTGCGCAACGAATTTAATTTTACTTATATATTTATTTCTCATGATCTAGGAGTGGTAAAGTTCATGAGCGACCGGATGGTGGTGATGAATAAAGGAAAAATTGAAGAAATGGGCGCCTCAGATGAAATTTATCACAATCCCCAAAAAGAATACACCCGCAAACTGATTGATGCCATACCGAAGGGTCAGTTAAGTGACATTAAACAGCGATTGATGCAACTGCAATAAAATATTCTTTATCTTCACCACATAATGAACAAACATTATAAAGGGCTACTCCTCCTTCTTTGTGTAATACTGGTCATCGCATCGTGCAGACGAAGCCTTGATACTGGTTGGGATACAAGATATCTGACTCCAATTGTGACCGGTGAACTTACCATTTACGATCTGGTTCCCGATACCCTTACTCAATTTGAGGAGGATGAAAGTGTAACCCTCGTTTACAAAAGCGAATTGCTCAACTACGACCTAACCCAGGAAGCTATTGAAATTCCTGATACAGCTGTGGAAGTTTATGTTTCTCTCGATTCCCTTACTTTGGAGGATCAGGAAATGGAAGTGTCCATTTCTCTTGGTCAGATCGCGATTGACCTGGGTTTTCCAATCGGAACTCTTATTATTTTATCTAATGGGGACTCCGCAGTTTTAGACCCGCTTACAGGTCTTTCAACTGACCCAACACCTATTGACGCAACAAGTTTTTTTGAAACCGCAACCTTTAGTCACGGGTTTTTGAGTGTTTCCTTAGCTAATGGATTACCTGTTGATCTCGATACTGTTGTTTTGAAACTTTCAAATTTTACCGATGGTGCACTTATTATGCAGGACACTTTCTTTTCGGTTCCGGCTACCGGAGTTCCTGTAGTTATAACTAAAGTCCTCGATGGTATGACAGTAGAGGGAAATATGATCGCGGAGATATTAAATTTTAATACCCCGGGTAGCAATGGCGATTCTGTTTTCATTGATACCAGCGATGCACTATTTATTCAATTTACTGCATACGATATGGAATTACTGGAAGCTACTGCGGTTTTCCCGGAACAAAATCTAATAAATAGTGCAAACGACGTGGAATACGATATGGGCGGACCGGAATTTACGATGATGGGAATTGAAAGCGGGCATGTGGTAGTTTATGTTGTGAATAGTATTAATGATACCATTGAAATTGTTTATGATATTCCGGGTGCAATTGGCCCTGATGGAACTTCGGTGCATATAGTGAGTAAGGTTGCACCAAATGATACTTTAGATGAACCCTTTGATCTGCATGGATATACAATTGATCTGCGCGGAAGTACCGGTGATAGAGTAAATACTTTTTTCCAGGCATTGAGTGCGAGTATTAATTATACGGGAGTTGCAACGCACATAACTCTCGCGGATAGTTTACGTGTTATTTATGGGTTGGAGGATATTGTTCCGAATGAGTTGAGGGGATATTTAGGACAGTACGATGTTATTGTTGCAGATACCACAGATGGAATTAATGTATTTGATCAATTTACGGATGGCGTTGTTGAGTTCGGACAAATAAATGTTGACCTTGAAATTGCAAATGGATTGGGTGCCGGCGGTACTGTAATCGTAAATAGTTTGGGTGCCATGAATACGGAAACCGGTGAAGTTGTTTATCTCACCTGTAGCGAAGTAATAGGACAAACACTTCCTATCAGTCGCGCCATTGATAATCCTTATGCTCCGGGTTATACAACTATATCATTAAATTCAGATAATTCGAACATTAATGATCTGTTGGAAATATTTCCCGATAAATTATTTTATGATGTTGTGATGCATGTTAATCCAAATGGAAATGAATTTAATTATCAGGATTTTGTGATCAGCACAAGCAAATTAAATATAAGTCTTAATTTAAATATGCCGCTCGAATTTTTTGCGAGCAATTTAACTTTGGAAAATGAATTTCCGGTTACCATTGATGCAGGAACAGGCACTGACGGTGTAGGAAATATTAATCTTACCATGTATGCCGATAATACTTTCCCTCTGGATGCAACTATAAATATTGTATTTATGGATGAGTTCGGAACAAAATTAGATTCTTTAAATTTTGGGGGAAATAAAATTAATCCCGGAATTTTATCTGCTGATTGCCGCGTACATGAAGCAACCATAACAGAAATGCATCAGGTTGTTGATGGAGTATTAAAGGATGCAATACTTAATGCCAGCAATGCAATAGCTACCATAAAATTTAATACCGCCAGTATTCCTGATTGCAGTGATATTGTTAAAATTTATAGCGATTATGCGATGAAGATACAGCTGGTAGGTGATATTAATTACACATTTTCAACCGCTGATTTTTAGTGATGTATAGAAAACTTTTATTGCTTAGCTTTTTATTTCTGATAATAATTAAAGCAAAGGCCAATCCCGATACTTCTCAAATTCAAATAGCTCCATTGACGTTAATAAACAATGGATCATCTACCACAATTTTCGGAATTTTTGATCCGCTTAATACGCCGTTGGGAAGTAAAATTACCGTAGTAGCTTTCAGTGATCTTAATACTGCAAGTAATTGTTTCAGTGCATCCTTTATTCAGAATTTTTTCGGCTCCGGTTTTATTACTGAGGAAATGAAAGACAACGCATCCGACAAACTCACCAATCTGAATACCATTGGTGTGGATTTTTATAATGGTGTATGGATGATGATGCCCAATAAAAAAAATCCGGATAATATTTTTTTAGCTGGGATAGAATATAATTTTGAAGAATCCAGTCAGTTCACCAGCGACCTTTTTCATCTTGTATTTTACGGCAATTACGATTATCAGAATATTACCGCACAATTAACCGATTCCAAATTCAGTTTAACAAGTGTAATGGAATATAAGGTGGGGATGATGAAAATATTTGATGATGATTATAATACTTTTAAATTAGGCGCAACAGGAGGTTTGGTGCAGGGATTATCGGGGTTGGATATTAAAACGCGTTACGGCACTCTGTATACTGCTCCCGATGGGCGTTATCTCGATCTGGAATATGATTTTGATATTCATACCTCCGGTGAAAATAAACCATCACTCACTTCATTTATTGGAGCAGGATTTAGTTTTGATGTGTTTGGGAAAGCGTATTTCCAAGGTCCAGAAATATCGGTGAATGTGATGATGAATGATATTGGAGCAGTTTTCTGGAATAATGATCCATTGCAATATTCCGGTGACTCCACTTTACATTTTGAAGGTATTGAAATAAATAATCTTTTTGCAGCAACCGATTCCGCTGCTACCGGAAATACCGATTCACTTTTAGAAATTATAGGAATTCAAAAAGGAGAAAAAATATTTAGTCAGGCATTGCCCTCGCGTTTAAATGTAAGTATTTCTAAAAATATCGGAAGTTCCATGTATGTAACTTTTGGAACGCAATATATTTTTAATACACCATACAAACCATTAATATTTGTGCAGGGAGGAAAAACATTTAATAAAATCAATACCACCATTTCCGCAAATGCGCATGTAGGAGGATACGGTTCCTTTAATGCAGGATTTGATATCACAAAAAGATTTGGCAGCACACTTCAACTCAAAATAGGTTCCAACAGTTTACTTGGGTTGGTTGCGCAGGATGTTTTTACGGGGATAGGTGCGTATGGAGCTTTGACTGTGAGTTTTTAGGCATATATGTCCCATTGAGAAATATGCAAACATTGGGGAGATTGCTTCGAAATCACTGCCTGATTTCTCGCAATGACGTTCACGCATTGGTACTTTGACGTTACCTTGCTTTCTTCAACTTCTTCTCCTCCATAAATTTGATATTCAAATCATCATAAAAGTATTTATCAAAAGTTCTGTTCGACGTTGTTGGATATCGCAGTATCTTAATAATAAACCAAATTACTATTGCCATTGCGATGATATAAAAAACGAAAAATAATTGCCAAAAAAAGGTAATTAAACTTGCTATTGAAAATGCAACGAACATTAACAAACCAATCATAATATTTATTCGCTTATTCATAATCATTGATTTTATTGTTAATAATAACCCAAGACCTGTGCCATTATGCTAAATAATCGCACAAGACATAGATGCAGAGTGGTTTTCAATCGAATTATTGGGATCATCAGGGAAATTATTCCACAATAAAAAATTAATAAAAGTGGGGAATTAGGGGTTAAATGGGCTACAGAAGTGGGCATAAGATTTATCTTTGCGGCCACATGGCTCAAATTATCAAAACAGAGGTATTTATTCTCGGCGCAGGTCCGGGAGGTGCGGTTGCGTCGCTTTTTTTAGCTAAGGAAAAGATTCCTTGTGTATTGACGGATAAGGCGATTTTTCCGCGCGATAAGATATGTGGTGATGCATTGAGCGGAAAAGTAGTGGAGATTTTAAATCGTTACGATAAAAAATTGGTGGAAAAATTATCGTTAGATCCTATACAACTCAATTGTTGGGGAGTAACCTTTGTTGCACCAAATTTGGATGAATTAAGTATTCCATTCAGAAATAAACCCAAAAAAACGGATGAAGCCAGAGAAATTGCACCGGGCTTTATTTCCAAGAGAATTGATTTTGATAATTTTTTGATTCAGGAAGTTAAAACTCAATCCACTATAAAGCTGCTGGAAGGTGTAGAAATTTCCAATTTTGAAAAAACTGCTGAAGGATATACCTGTACTTCAAAAGATGGCGAAATTATCATCCACACAAAACTTGTAATAGATGCAAGTGGCGCACATTCCCAATTTGCGAGAAAGATAGGCGGTCTGGAAATGGAAAAGGAACATCATTGCGCCGGGTTACGAGTATATTATAAAAATGTGACCGGTATGAAGGAAGGAAATTATATCGAATTACATTTTGTAAAAGATTTTCTTCCCGGATATTTCTGGATATTTCCTTTGGCAAATGGCGAATGCAATGTTGGTGTGGGAATGCGTTCTGATTATGTTGCAAAAAAACGCATCAATCTGAAGGAAGAAATGAACCATATCATAAAAAAATATCCACAGCTCAGCGAAAGATTTAAGAATGCTGAACCGGTGGATGAAATAAGAGGATATGGACTGCCATTGGGCAGCAAAAAAAGAAAGATTAGCGGGGATAATTATATGTTGATCGGTGATGCTGCAAGTCTGATAGACCCATTTACCGGTGAAGGAATTGGCAATGCGATCCTGAGCGGATATACTGCAGCCCAGCAGGTAAAGGAAAGTCTGGCCGCAAATGATTTTTCCGCAACATCCTTAAAAAAATATGACGAGGCAATTTACCGCCGTTTGGGTGGAGAATTGCAATTGAGTTACCGCATGCAAAAGCTGGTAAAATACCCATGGTTATTCAATTTTGTGGTAAGAAAAGCCAATCGCAATAAAACTTTACGCGAAACAATTATGGTGATGTTTGAAGATATCGACATTCGCGACAGATTGAGAAAACCTTCTTTTTATTTCAAATTGTTATTTTCGAGGTAAAATATACAAAATGAAAAAAATGATCTACCTCGTAGTAATGGCTGCAATGCTCAGTCTGACTACATCTTGCGGTGGCAAGGACAAAGACAAAGGCGAAGACGACATGGAAGACATGACCTATGTGGTTCACGAACAGATGTCTTTTATTTCCTGATTTTCGATCCCTGTGAAAACACCACTTTTTACAAAAAATTAGCATATAACTAAGATAATTGTAGTTAATTTTGCTGAAAATAATTTGATATGAAAAAACTAATTTATTCCCTGCTTATCACTTCAAGTGCCATATTTATGGTTTCTTGTGGCGGAAAAGATAAAAAAGATGGTGAAGGCGATGACGATATCGATCTAACCATGACCGAACAGTCAAATTTCCAATTGGCAAGTTATGTATCCTCCGATACTGCAAGACATTTTGGAAAGGTGATCACGGCCGACGGAGGTGTAAATATCTACAACCTGGCTGCAAACGAAACTACAGCGAATGGTTACACTGGAAAAGTTACCGGAAAAGTTACTTCAGTTTGTCAAAACAAAGGTTGCTGGTTAACTCTGGATGCAGGCAATGGCAAAACGATGATGGTAACCTTTAAGGATTACGGATTTTTCGTTCCTAAAGACCTTGCCAGTGGCACAGTAGTTACCATGGAAGGCAAAGCAGAACTCAGAACAGTAACTGTTGACGAACAAAAACATCTTGCCGGAGATGCAGGAAAGTCTCAAACTGAGATCGATGCCATCACACAACCCAAGCAGGAGTTACGTTTCGTAGCCGACGGAGTTGTTATCAACTAAAAATCCGCCCCTAACAAGGCTTTCGAATTAAAATATATGCGGGTGTTGAATAAAACTTTTCAACACCCCTTTTATTTCCCCCCATTAACACCTATCTTTGCGACACTTTTGAAAAAAGGTGCATAAAAATTGTTCTTAAAAACAAACATTGTTCTTTACAGGATTGATCAGAATTGATTAAGGTTAATGGTGATTTCACCATTAAAGTTGTAGACCAGGGGTTTAATCCCAGCAGGATCGCAACACTCCTCCCTCCTTTCTCCTCTCTCCTCCTTATGATTCCGTAGCTCAGTTGGTAGAGCATTACACTTTTAATGTAGTGGTCCTGGGTTCGAGTCCCAGCGGGATCACACCGAACAGGTATAAACCCTTGTAAATCAATGATTTGCAAGGGTTTTTTAGTTTTGGGGGAAACATGGGTAAAACAAAATACCAATATTTGATTTCTATTCGGACTTTACAGATTCTATATTTTGATAAAATGAAATTTATTTTTTATTTTTATTCGAAGAAATATCACTGGCTGAGAATGTATAGGTATGTTATAAAAAATCTTTAACCTCAAATTTTTTCAGTTGCCTACTCGATAGTTAAAATATAATTCTTGTCTATGAAACCTCTGTTAATTGCTTCTCTTTTATTTCATACATTTTTATCACACTTAAATGGTCAAGATTTAACAAAAAAATCTTGTTTAATAAATTACCTTCATATTTATGATTACAGTCCTGAGGTAAAATTTTCTGGTATACCGTTTTATGAAATTTATCTTAAGGAATTTGATATTGAGAAATTTAATAAATTAAAGACCAATGAATTTGAACGAGAATCCATTAAATCAGAAACTATAGCTAAAATAAGTAGTGAGGTACAAAATCTAGATATAAACAATCAGTATATTACTGTCAGAAAGTCATACATTTATGAATATGATTTTCAAAAAAAAGGATTCCCAATAATCCATCCGGATAATGAAAGTTCATTCTTATTTAATGGCCAACCTATTTATCAATATTTTTTAAATTTTACAGCATTTCCCATGTTTTTATCAGTAGATGAAATTAATGCGAAAAAGTTTGCAGAAAGTCATACTTCTACTTTCTCAAATGGAAAGGCTGTTCGAACTATATATTATAAAATATTCTACACGGTTTCACAACTAAATACGCAAAATATTATCAGTCATGTAGGCATGGGAATCCAGACATCTAGAGCAGATTTTGGTTTACAAATATCTAAAATTGAAATATGGGATGATAAAAATTGTTCAAATATTAAATTGGGGACATTGACTCCAACTTCTCAAGGTAGTGTAATTATATATTTTAGCAATTCGTGGTTAACTCCTTTTTTTGATTTAGCCTTTTATGATGTAGGCGATTTATGGGCTGCAATTCCAGTAGAAAATGGAAACTTTAAAGGGTCTGTAATGCTGCACACACAGTCGGATAACAGAATTGTTGGATTTGCTACCTATTCCTCCTTTAATCCGTTGATTTTAGATGGAGAAACAATTATTAAAGAAGGAACGTCATATCACTATAAAAAATACGCATCTGGCGAATTAATTTGCCATCAAAAAATTGAAAAAAGAGGAAGCGAATGGGAAGATGTTACCGCATACTCAACTACTGCTTTAAATATTTGTAAACTATCTAGTGACTATATTATATCTCAATTTGAAAATAAAACCGGGCTAGTCTCACCTAATAACACTGGTCTAAATAGTAATCAAAATACTGAGCCAAACAAGCAGGATCATATTAATAATGGCTCTTCGACACAAACCAATATAACAAAATATATGGTAAAGTTTAGCTCAACTGATAAACTAAACAGTCAAATCCTTTTAAGTTATAATTATGGTAGTGAAAAAACTACACCTCTATATTCGGATAAGGAAATAAAAATGCAAATTATTGGATACATTGAAAAATCCAAACGATTAAAAACCTATGATGAAAATGATACATTAACAGATAAGGGTTACACACTCCTAATTAACATCAAAATATATACAGATGATAATGGAACTGCTGCATATCCATATCAAGGAGTAGCTGAAATTAAAGCATCACTTAGAAGTAGTAAAAATGAAGTTATTAGTGACTACTATAAAAAAATTGAAACGTCTTCAATAAATAGACATCAAACCGAAAAATCTGCTGCTACAGCAATAATTGAAAAATTTGACAAAACTATTTATGAAGCTATTTACAAATTATTCCCTATTAATGCACAAATTTCAGAAATCCTTGAAAGAGATAATAAAGGATATGCAAAACTTGTTAAAATTGATGCTGGTGAAAATATGGGAGTTTATAGAAACTGCGAATTTAAAATTATTGATGATTTTGCCAATCCTTCCAAAGGTGAGAGCAAAAAACAATTGATTGTAGAATCAGTATCCACTGACGGGACTGCAATTTGCAAAGTTTTGGATTATTCAGAAGAAATTACTGAAATTTTGGAAACGGGCAAATCCATATCCATTATTTCAGTTGCCGAAGAATAAATTAGTTAAAGAAAATCCTTAAATGTTGAAGTTAATGTATTAAATTATTTATCTGGACACCATTTACAATAATAAGTTAAAATCAAAAATTAATTCTAATGAAAATAATAACCACACTTATATTTTTCATAATAGCATCTACGAATCTTTACGGCCAAACCTACGAGGATGTAATCAATCTTAAAAACGGGGGAGTTACACGAGGGATTATTTTGGAAATAATTCCGGATTCAATAGTGAAGATTCAAACTGTTGATCGTAATATTTTTGTTTATAAGATGGATGAGGTTCAAAGGATTACAAAAGAGTTAGTCCCTGCACCTGCGGGAAATTCAAGTAACACTTCGGCAACTAATACAACCGCACAAGCAGAGGCCGCCAAATCATTTCTTAGCCAACTTATTTCTTCCCAATCTAAAAATATGTTAAAACTTAAGTCCATAGAGAAAACGAATGGAATATTACAAGGCGAGATCAACTATATCTATGAATATATAGCATCCTATGAATTTCTAAAAAACGGCTACATTATTAGAGATCAATTTGGCGAATATGTTGGTGACTATCAAATATTCTATGCTAAAGAAAAGGCAAGTCCCTATAGTACTGGGGAGCAGTATTTTTCTGCGGGCTCTATAATTAAATTTAAAGGTTCAATTCAATTACAGAAAACAGAAAATGGGTGGCGTGGCGTCGACAATCAAATCACAGGTGTTATATCCAGCGTAACGGCTCAATCCACAGGCGACAGCCAGTCAAGCGATGCTGATGAAGTGCAAGTTAACAGCGAAGCTCAAAAAACCTTTTCTCAAATAGAGCTTAATTTTTTATACCATGCAAATAGTTTAAAAGGCGACTCCACTATTACCTTCAAATCAATTAACATAAACTCGGAAGAGGATAATTATTTAGCCAATGAAATTGCAAAAATAATCGAATCTTCTAATCGATTTAATCTTCAATCAAAACCAGTTCCGCAAGGAGAATCTGCACCACAAAAAGCAAGAGAAATATCCTTTGAAATTAAAAAATTAAATTTGAAAACCATTGATAAAGAAAATTCAAATCAGAAAACGGTTAATTACTATGATTATGAGGTAATTATTGATTTTATAGTTCACAATCTGACTGCAAATATAACCAACACATTTACCTACGAATATAAAGGAAACCTGTCATTATTATACCAGTCAACACCTGATGCAGCTTTAAAAAATTTAAGCAATTATTTAGAGGAATTTATTTATGATCTTATTTATAGAGAGATGCCTATCATTGTCACTGTGCAATCCACAGCCGATAAAAATAAAAAAAATGAAGCTACTAAGGTTATAATAAATACAGGTAGCCAAAAGGTTAAAAATATACGTTATACTGTGTTTATAGTTGAAAACAATACGGTATTAAAAGAAATAGGAAATTTAAAGCTAACTGATTCAGACACCAATTTATGCAAAGTAATAGATGGTGGAGAATTGATAGAGACCTTTTTAGTCCAAGGCACTCCTATTTATGCAATTTCAACTGGTGTAGAATAACATTTTAGAGGTACTTGGTGAAAATAATGAATATTGGGTTTTGGTAACATAAAAGGGAGATAACAGCAAATTAAATTCAATGATTTATAAAATATTCAGCGAATTATGCGTATGAGAGATAAAAGTTCCCACTTTGGAACTAAAATTTTAGAAGAAAATACAATGATAAGTTTTATATGGAAACCAGAATTTAAAAATATCTATGATCCAAATTTAGCCAATTTGTATAAAATGTGAATGGACATAAGAATGGGATTTAATGACAAACTTCAAGCTTTCACACTGCATTCAAGAATTAAAATCAACTATGCTCCACCGTCACCCGCATTTGATTCTTCGGATCATATTTAACAGTAATCATACTACCCGGCTGAAATTTCGATACCGACTGCGTTGCAATAACCCCTTTTACCTCTGCAAAAAACGGTGCTTTTAATCCCGGATAAACTTCAACAAATAACATGACCATAGGGTTATCACCATTCACTTTTATATTCAGGTCGTAATAACCTACAACCTTTGCTTCTGCAGATATGCCGGATAACATAATTTCTTTATTTTCTTTATCTATCTGCACAAGAATTTGGTTTAAGTCGTCTTCATATTCATTTTGTGTATAATTTACACCTCCTGATATACCGAATGATTCTATTGCAATTTTTTGTTCGTTTTGTGGATCCACCCGAAGTGTCACCATTTGTCCGGGGCGCACATCTGCTACTTGCAACCTGGAAATAACCATTTTTGTTTTTGTCTGATAGGTCTTCCCGTATTTATCCGAAACTTCCACCAACATTCCTATTTGTGGATCGTTATTTATGGTGACACCTGTGTCCCATACTTCCAAAATTTTTCCATTGCGCTGCTCTCCGGTTTTTAAAATGCGGTTTGCGGTGATCATGGGCCGGAAAAAAATCCAATAAATAAGAAAAAATACAGATATAATAATACCTCCCACAATGGAGCCTTCGACAGGGTCAGCCATGATGCCTACGATCAACCCTATTAGTCCGCCGATGCCCCCAATGATCAATCCTATCCATCCCATTGTGCTCATTTTCATAATATGTGATTTTAATGGAAAGATAAATAAACAGGCTGAATAGCACCAAAATTAAAGGCGTATTTTTCTACATTTGATATTTGTTGGTATGGAGACGGTGAGTGGTGAGTCTGTAACATTGTTATTTTTTATTACTAAAAAATTTATGTCGATTAATAATACTTTGATTAATAAATCACATGCATAAAAAAAAATAGATTGAATTTGCAGAGATCAACTTCATGAAACTTTATCATTTTTTTCTTCATAAATTGAATGAAGGATACATAGGTTAAATTTCAACTTAAACATCACTAATCCTTTTAAATTTTCCTATCTTTAATTTAAATAATCACTACAATGAAACTGCACAACTCCCTACTACTGGCATTTTTATTCATTGGAATAACGAATTCCATCCACAGTCAAACTGTATCCACACAAAGTCCTATCATCACCCCAACCGTCGCCATAAGCGTGACTTTCTCGGGCTTTCCCGGAAATACCAACGATTGGGTGGCGATTGCTCCGGTTGGATATGCAGATGATAAATCGTCGTATTGGTATTATACCGGTGGCGGTAGCAGTGGCACGGTTCCCTTTCCTGGATTACCGGAAGGAAAATATGAGGTGCGGGGTTATTTTAAAAATGAATATGTGGTTCGATGCCGATATCAGTTTACGGTGGGATATGCATCTGCCGGCGACAAAATGAAAGCAGAAACAGAAAAACCGAAGTATGCGGCGAATGAAAAAATAAATGTCAACTATTCCAATTTCCCGGGCAATGGAAATGACTGGATCGCAATTGCACCAATAGGTTTCGCTGATGATAAATCGTCGTATTGGTATTACACCGAAGGAAAAAAAACCGGCACCATGCCTTTTCCGGGTTTGCCTGAAGGCACATACGAAGTGCGCTCTTATATGAAAAACGAGTATGTAGTGCAGTCGCGATATACATTCACTGTTGGAGCAACAACAGGAACAGGAACCACAACAACTACTAATACTGTTACCGGAACTCCCTCCACATTATGCAGAAGAGAATTAAGCACATTTTATGCAGGAATCGGTGGTTTAGGATCTGCATGGGGAAGAGCAGCGCATGAACCTACCATAGTTCCTGCCGGCTCCATAGCCGCAATGCAGGCAGTGATAAAAAATGCAAAAACTGCATTGGAAGTGGTTAAGTGCGTTCCTTATGATGTTGCAAAAATTGATGCACTTATTGCAAAACTTCCTACACTCACAAATGCTCAATGCGTTGCTGAAATTGAATTTGTTATAAAAGATATTCAGGCTGCAGTTGCCAAAGTTTCATTGAATTGCGGGAATGGATCAACCCTGATGTCATTATATGTATTAGGTATTCATATGGGAGCAGCACAGGCGCATGCAAATTCGCGCATGTGTCAGCCCGCACCCATGCCTGCAGCATTGCAAACTGTAATTTTTAATCATTTGCAAACAGCACAAACAGCATTTGCTGATTTTTTAGGATGTGTTCCGGGATTTCCATTGAGTTCAATAACGGATGTTCCTTTAAATTCTGCAATTTCCATTGAACCGGAAATGGTGATAGTGGGGTTGCATACGAATATATTGTGGAATATTGCGTTGACGGATTGTTGTTGTAGTTGCGAGTAGAAGTGAATGGGGAGTGGTGAGTAGTGAGTATGTAACATTGTGACCTTTGGTCTCTATTTAATGAATTTCGATTAATGGAACTTTGATTAATTTTTCTACTGCAGAAAAGTTTTCGTAATTAATTAATAGAAATCGACTTCAGTAAACTTTATCACTTTTTCTTCGAGAAAAAATATCAATAGGAAATTAAAATATCATTCCATCTAAAATTTCTTCGTGCAACTTCGCGTCCTTCGCGCCCCTGCCTGCCGGTAGGCAAGTTCGTGGCCTAAAAAATCACCAATAGGAATTATAATTTTAATTCCACCCAAAATCTCTTCCCGCCTACTTACCGTACTTTCCGACTTACCGGCTAATTAATTTACGTTATTGCTATTCCAAATCATCATTCTTAACTTCAAACCTTCTCCCGCGCCTCACTATAATAAAAAACAGAATCCAACCAATAATTGCAAGCGGATAGGTAATGATATAATTCATTTTTTCAGAATTCTTAAATAAAATACAACTTGCAATTGCTGAAATACAAATCAAAAGAAAAACAAAAACCAATTTATTTTTAATAAAAAGTTTTTTCATTTAATTTGTTTTCAATTTAATGGTGTTGGGTTTTGTGAGAATATTATGCAGAAAAACTGCAATAACAGCACCAATAATTGGTGCGGTAAGATAAATCCATAAATGTTGAAATTCACCAGAAATAAGCGCTGGTGCAAATGATCTTGCGGGATTCATGGAAGCACCGGAAATTGGTCCGGCAAACATGGCGTCCAGCAAAACGGTGGAGCCAATTGCAAGTCCGGCGAACATACCTTGTTCTTTAGACCCATGTGCAACATTAATTATTACAAACATTAAAAAGAAAGTGAGCATAATTTCCAAAACGAAACTTTGCATCTCGGTTCCTGAAGGAAGTGTGGTTCCTAATAAAATATTTTCGGGGAAAAGAAATTTTAAAATTAAAGATGCAAGTAATGCCCCTCCAACCTGCGCAATTATATATTGTGATAATTGATTGAGTGGAAATTTTTTTGCTACCGTAAATGCAATAGTAACTGCAGGATTAAAATGCGCACCTGAGATATTTCCGACCGCATAAATCATAACCATTACAATTAAACCGAAAGTGATCGCAATTCCAGCATGTGAAATTACTCCCGTTTGTGCATTGATAATTATTGCGCCTGTTCCACAAAAAACCAATGCAAACGCACCTATAAATTCCGCCAGATATCGTTTCATTAGCTATACTTTGCTGTCTTCAATAAATTGTAATACGGAAGCTTTTATCTGATCTCTTACAACACGTGTTTTTTCCAACTTCTCTTCCTGGGTTCCGGTAAATGAAGAAGGGTCATCAAACTCCCAACCTATACGAGTTGTAATTCCCGGAAAAACCGGGCAGCGTTCTGAATTATGTGCATCGCAAACCGTAACAACATAATTAAATAATTTTCCTTCTTTATACATTCCAAAAACATCTTTTGTGGGATTATTGGAAATGTCAATTCCCTCTTCCTGCATCACTGCAATAGCGAGAGGATTTAATTTTCCGGGTTCTAGTCCGGCACTTTCCACTTCAAAGGCAGTGCCTCCAAATTTTTTCAGGTAAGCTTCTGCCATCTGACTTCTTGCACTGTTATGCACGCAGAGAAATAATACTTTTATTGGTGACATCTTTTTTGAGTTTATCTTATAAATTAATACAATCGTAATATTACGTTAATATTTTAATGATCATTTCAGCAACATTTATTTCCATGAACCGGGGTATTCAAAAGCGCTACAATATAATGTTGGGCTTGTTCCCAGGCTATTTCATCGATGCAATAACAAATTTTGGCTCCTTCGATGGTTCCTTTTATAATTCCTGCGTTTTTAAGCTCCTTTAGATGCTGCGAAACGGTTGATTGAGACAGTGGCAGCTCTTCTACGATATCTCCACAGTAACATGTTTGTTTTTTAAGCAACAGCTGAATAATGGCGATACGTGCGGGATGCGCCAATGCCTTGGCAAACAGGGCGATCTTGTTTTCCCGAATGGTAAAGTCTTCTAATTTTGCTAATCCCATAATGCAAATTTAATCGCAATGATACGATATATTTTGTAGACCTACCAGTTTCCCAAACCTGGAAGGTCGGCATGATATAATCTAAGTTTATGGCAAAATGAAGCTTCTTGTTCTCCATCCCGAAAATCAGACCTTCCAGGTTAAAAAAATGTAGACCTTCAAGGTTTCCCAAACCTGGAAGGTCGGTAGGATTTAATCTAAGTTTATGGCAAAATGAAGCTTCTTGATCTCCATCCCGAAAATCAGACCTGCCAGGTTAAAAAAATGTAGACCTTCAAGGTTTCCCAAACCTGGAAGGTCGGTAGGATATAATCTAAGTTTATGGCAAAATGAAGCTTCTTGATCTCCATCCCGAAAATCAGACCTGCCAGGTTAAAAAAAACCTGGCAGGTCGATTTTCTAAACCTGGTAGGTCGAGGGTTTTAATTAATTTTACCCTTCTAAAATTATAAGTTCAGTACACGCGTTTATTATCGGCCTTGAAGTGAAACTCCAACTAATGAAAATATTTAAAAATATCAGGTATAAAATAGCAAGTCTTTTTTTATTGTTCAGAGTACATGGAGATGTTTCAGGACAAATGACTGCTGCAGGAAATTTTGAACCGGAGATCAATTATTACAGACAGGTTGATACAATAAGTCAACTACCAGAAAACCCGATCCTGTTTATCGGGAGTTCATCCATTAAAAATTGGATAAATATGGATAGTGCCTTTGTTGGATATCCAATTTTAAACCGTGGTTTTGGCGGTTCAAAATTTGAGGATGTAATCAATTACGCTGAAGATGTGATATTAAAATACGATCCCAAACAGATCGTAATTTATTGCGGGGAAAATGATTTTGCTGCTGTGGATACGATATCGCCTGAAATTGTATTTTCACGTTTCGTTAAATTGATCTCTGTGATTAGAAATAAATATGCTGATGTGCCTATTGTATATATTTCTTTAAAACCAAGTCCGGCAAAAATAAATATGATGCATAAAATTATTGCATTTAATACTATGGTTGCAGTGTATTCGGCACAGCAAAATAATATCACATTCGCAAATATTTATTCTCCAATGCTTAATGCAGAAGGTCAACCTGATACTTCTTATTTTTTTGAAGATAAATTGCATATGAATGAGAAGGGTTATTCGGTATGGAATGAAGTGGTGAGACCGTTGCTTATAGAATGAGGGCCTGAGTGTTGAGGCGTGAGTTTGCTTGCCCAAAATTTGATTGGATTTCTTTGGAACATTTCTTTTCGTGAATCGTGAGGCGTGAGGCGTGAGTTTACTTAGAGGTTTGAGCATGTTTTTCGGCCACCCATGAACTTACTTTACTGAGCAAAGAATAAGCCCAGGGGCTTATTTGTACGATAAAAAAGGCTTCGCCTTTTTAAACTCACGATTCACGCTTCACGATTCACGATTTTTATCCTGATAATTAATTTGCAGACTTAAATATAATTTGTAGATTTAAACTATTGTTTAACCCTAAAAATTATATGTATGTTTATCGAATTATCCCACACTAAACTTGATGTTTATTTTTTGTCAAAGAAATTAAATGTTGAAATTCATCGCGTCTTAAAAAAATTTCCCCCTGATGAGCGATTTAATATGGTGCAACAAATAAAACGAGCTGCACTTTCGGTACATTTAAATATTGCAGAAGGTTCATCAAGAAAATCGGAAACAGAAAGAAAAAGGTTTTATGAAATATCCAGAGGATCGGTAATTGAAATTGATGCGGCTTTTGACGTAGCTTTAGAATTAGGATATTGCACAAAAGATGATTTGAAAATTCCTGGGGAGTTACTGGTTCGTATCTTTAAAATTTTAACTGCGATGATAAATTCAAATCCTAAATCATAGTGTCGGTTTTTTCGTGAAGTGTGAGGCGTGAGTTTACTTGGAGGTGGGAGAATATTTTTCGTTCTTATGCGAACTGATTTTTCGTGAATCGTGAAGCGCGAAGCGTGAGTTTAGTCTTAGCCATAAAGCTGATTGCACTTCTATTGAACATTTCTTTCGTGAAGCGTGAGGCGTGAGTTTACTTAGAGGTGGGAGCGTGTTTTTCGCTCTCATTGGAACTGACTTTTCGTCAAGCGTGAAGCGTGAGGCGTGAGTTTACTTGGAGGTGGGGAAATATTTTTCGTTCTCATTGGAACAGACTTTTCGTGAAGCGTGAAGCGTGAGGCGTGAGTTTACTTATAGGTTGAAGCGTGTTTTTCGCTCTCATTGGAACTGAATTTTCGTGAAGCGTGAGGCGTGAGTTTACTTGGAGGTGGGAAAATATTTTTCGTTCTCATTGGAACAGACTTTTCGTGAAGCGTGAGGCGTGAGTTTACTTATAGGTTGGAGCATGTTTTTCGTTCTCATTGGAACTGATTTTTCGTGAAGCGTGAAGCGTGAAGCGTGAGTTTACTAATAGGTTGGAGCATATGTTGCGTTCTAACTGGAACCAACCTATCGGAGCATAGAATAAGCCCTAGGGCTTATTTATACGATAAAAAGGCTTCGCCTTTTTACACTCACGATTCACGCTTCACGCCTCACGATTTTACACTCACGATTCACGCCTCACGATTCACGATTCGATATTATTCAAAAAAAAAACTGCCCCCAAATGGAAGCAGTTTTTAAATATGAATAATTTATCTCCCTTACCTCGCAATTATAAGTTGCTGAACACTCACCACACTATTCTCTTTAACAAACTGCACGAAATACATTCCTTCCGCGTAATTTGTAAGATCTAATGTTGTATTTGTTTGATTTGCAAATTCGCCGGTTAATTGTCCGGTAATATCAAAAATACGGATGGTGGTATTGTTATCGAGATTTAATACATTAAATAATCCTGAACCCGGATTTGGAATAATTTCAGGAGCAATAATATCTTCAGAACCTAAACGGGCAGGAGTGCTGAAATTTTTGCTTTTAGAATATTTAGTTCCACCCGGACAAGTATAACTTACTTTCATTTTATACGCTGTTCCAGGAGTTAATCCAACGAGTGTAACATTACTTGTTGCAACCATGGAATTTATCCATGCACCGCCTGCCGCCGGTCTGTATTGTACTTTATAACTTCCAACACCTTCATCTATCCAATCGAAACTTGCGGTGGTAGAGCTTATTGCTGTAATTGAAATTGACGGAAGCGGTCCACACACTGAACTTACATTTACTGTTTCCAACCGGTTACAACCTATATTGTCAGTAACGGTTACGGTATAACTTCCAGCAGCTAAGGAAGAAATATCCTGCGTTGTAGCTCCATTACTCCAGGCATAACTATAAGGAGCATTTCCACCTGTAACAGTTAGATCGATGGCACCATTATTTAACCCATAATTTGCATTGGTAACCGAAGTTGTGAGATCAAAGGTTCCGCAAGCATCCACAACGTGATAAATTTGACCACCCGATAATGATGCGCAATAAATCTCGTCATCAAATCCTACACCGAAAGTAGAAATATCATCTTGCGAGAGTGGTTCCATCATGGTTGTCCAACCACCCACACCATTTGATACAGTTGACCACCAATTTCCTGTAACATAATCACAGAAAATATAATATCCCACCATGCCTGGAAATTGTGTTCCCCGATAAACATAACCTCCTGTAATAGCATATCCACCTAAACCAAATGTATGATTATATACATAAATGGGATAATCATAAGTACCGGGAGCACCGCAACCGGCTCCGTCGTAAAGTGAATTTCCTTCATAACATCTCCAACCCCAATTTTCACCACCGGTAGAAGAAGCAGGTTGAAAATCCACTTCTTCCCAGGCACCTTGTCCAACATCTCCAATCCAAAGATCACCTGTCTGGCTATCGAAGCTAAAACGCCAAGGGTTGCGCAGACCATACTGCCATATTTCATCATCACCAGTAATTCCTACAAATGGATTGGATGGAGGATTTGTATAAGGAAGTGAGCTCACATCAATACGCAACATTTTTCCTAACTTCTGATCTGTAATATCCTGTGCACGATTACCAGGATCACCGCCACTTCCACCATCACCGGTACCGATATATAAATAACCATCGGGTCCAAACTCCAAATTACCACCATTGTGATTTGAAAAAGGTTGTGTAATTGTCATAATGATCACTTCACTTGCAACATCTGCCAGATCAGGATTTATTGCATTTCTTGTATAACGGGCAATAACGGTATTACCTACCGCTACGTTATTTGTATAGTTTACATAGAAATAACCATTTACTGCATAATTCGGATCGAATGCAAGTCCTAATAATCCCTGTTCACCACCTGAGGATTTTACTTTTGAATCAATATCTAAAAACAAGGAACTTGTTCCATCCGTTTTTAAAATTCTGATATAACCTGAGCGTTCTACTATGAACAATCTTGAATCACCGGCATTGGCAATATCAACCGGTGAGTTAAATCCCGGCGAAGGCACAAGTTCAAGATCAAAGTGCGGATGCACTACAACCTGCGTATACATTGTAAGGTTAGTGCAAATTGCAACTGCTGTCAGAGCACATAATTTTCGTAAATTCATTGGCATAAAATTGTCTTTTAAACGTGAGTTAATTGGCGTGTGAGAGTCAGGAAATAATTGATTTCGATACGAAAATAGAAAAATATATTTGCAAACAAGTATTTTGGCAAATTAATTATTTTTTAATGAATTTGTATCTCTTTTCAAAAGATCCATTCGTGAATTTAATGATGTAAATTCCGGGAGTAAGATCTGCTATTTCCAAAGATCCATTTTTTTCTGCAATTTCATTTATTATTAGTTTTCCATTTATATCATAAACTGCAATTTCATTTAAGTCGGATATCCCCGTAAAATAAATTTTTTCTTCTGCAGGGTTTGGATAAATGGATATTGCATTTTCCACATTCTCCCCATTATTTTTCAATGAAAGAGTGGTAAAATTTCCATTTGCAGTGAAAATTCCGGGTGCACCGGGACATTTATTTTTTATTTTAAATGTATATGTTGTTGAAGGAGATAATCCTGAAATATTGATATTGGAAACAGGTGTATTTATTTGTGTATAAGCACCGGGGCCGACCGGTTTATATAAAATTCTATATCCAACCGCACCAACATCATCCCAATTAATATTTACCGAATTTGTTGAAGCACTGGAAATTATTCCTGTTGCTGCACTACATAAATTAATAACTGTTGATGTAAATGTTTTTGTACATCCGATATTATCTGTTACTGTAACAGTATAATCACCTGCTGCTAATGAAGAAATATCCTCTGTAGTAGAACCGTTGCTCCAGTTGAATAGGAAGGGAGATTCGCCGCCATTAAGCGTTAGATCTATTGCACCATTATTAATTGTTGAAGCAGAGGCATCGGTAATTACTGCAGATAAAATAAAACTTTCGCACTTGTCGATTATTTTATAAATATTTCCTGTCTGATTTACACATGCAAATAATTCACCGTTTACATCCTCACCAAAAGATGTTATATGATCAACTACATATCCATAAAATTCTGTTGTCCAAATTCCGGGAGCACTTTCTTGCATGCTCCAGAAATTTCCACTTACATAATCGCAGAAAATATATTTTCCATAGAGGTGTGGATACTCAGAACCACGGTAAACAAATCCACCTGTTATGGCAAATCCTCCCGAATCGATATTATGCGGATATACAAAAACCGGAAAGTCAAAATCAGGAATAATAGTATCACATAACGGACCGGCACGCAACATATTTCCCTCATAACATTTCCATCCGAAATTAAAAAATTCTGCAGTATCGGCTTTAATTACATTAATTTCTTCCCAACTTTCAGATCCAACATCCGCCAGGTAAAGATCACCGGTTAAGGGGTCGAAATTGCATCGCCAGGGATTGCGCAATCCGATGGCCCATATTTCATCATCACCAGGGATCCCGACATAGGGATTGTCGGGCGGAATTGCATAGGGAGTACCCCCATCCACATCCAAACGCAAAATTTTTCCGAATTTATTGTCGATGGTCTGTTGCGCTCTGTTGTGTCCTGCCCCACCTCCATCTCCCATAAAAATGTATAAATATCCATCAGGCCCGAAATTGAGATCCCCACCATTGTGATTGGCGGCAGGCTGATCCATAAATATCAAATTCATTTCAGAAAGCGGATCTGCCAGATCGGGATTCGCCTCGGTTACAGAAAATCTCGAAATATGGGTATCACCGGATAGATCGGTATAATTCACATAAAAATATCCTGTTGTGGCATATTCCGGGTGAAAAACAAGTCCCAGTAACCCCTGCTCACCACCCGCTGAACCAACAACAGAAGTAATATCCAAAAATGTGGTCACCGAACTGTCGGAATGCAATATTTTAATTTTGCCGGCCCTTTCCACAATGAACAGTCTATCATCCCCGGCGTTAACTATATCAACAGGTTCAATAAAACCGGAGGCGTATAATACTGCATGCGGCTTTGGTTGTGCCCCAATATATGTAAGTGAAAAGGAAAGGCAGAATGTGAAGAAAATGCGCATAATTTTTGAGTTATTACTGTAAATAGAGCAGAAAAATACCAAAAATCAAAGTTTTACAAAACTTAAACACAGATACCAAGCAAACTCAAAATTCGTTTTATAACTTTACTTGATGTTTATGAAGGATAGATTACTGATCTTAGGAATATTGTTTTTACTATTGGCCGCCTGCGAAACTGCCGAAAATATACAGGACGGACAAACAGCATATAAACTTAAAAAATATGCTCTCGCAACGGAATTATTGCAGAAAGATTTTGCCAAAGCGGAGTTGCCCGATGAAAAAGGAAGAATTGCTTTTCAAATTGGAGAAAGTTTCGAATATAATAATAATTATGAACGGGCTGCAGAATGGTATTACAAAGCATTGGATCTGAATTATGGAAGCGATGCAATTTTGCGTTATGCGTATATGTTAAAGGCGCAGGAAAAATATATTGATGCTATTAAAGAATTCGAAAAATATCTGAATGAAGAACCCTATCGGCGACCAGAGATCACACTTGAATTAAATGCATGTAAACAAGCTTTAACATGGATGAGCAATCAGAAAGATGAATACGAAAGGGATACCTATGTTACAAATCTTACCGCATTAAATTCGGGTGATGCCGATTTTAATCCTGTTTTGTATAAAAATGAACAATTGTTGATCACATCCTCGAGAACTGCCTCAACGGGAGAAAAAACGGATACCTGGACCAATGATAAATTTTATGATCTTTTTATTTCACAAATTAAAGATATAAATACTTTTACCGCCCCTGAAAAATTTGAGGGCCCCTTTAATTCCGAATATAATGATGGCACACCTGCATTTAATAAAGACTTTACCGAAGTATATTTTACAAGGTGTGGTAGCGGAGATAAAAAAGTGGATGATTACTGCGGAATATATTTAAGTAATGCCTTACCTGATGGTGGATGGAGTGAACCTGTACCACTTCCATTTTTCGAGGATACGATGAATATTGGAACACCATGTTTATCACCCGACGGTGAAACATTATTTTTTGCTGCAACAAATTTAGATGGTTATGGCGGGAGTGATATTTACGCAAGTAAACGCAATGACTCAGGTTGGGAACCCGCAGTAAATGTAGGTCAGGTAATTAATACAGATGGCAACGAAGTTTTTCCTTATTTTGATTCGGAGGGGAACTTTTATTTTTCGAGTGATAAACATCCGGGTATAGGTGGTTTGGATCTTTTTTCGTCGACATTAAAGAATGGTAAATTCAGCAATGTAAAAAATCTGGAATACCCCATTAATTCAGGAGCTGATGATTTTGGTTTGATCATGTTGAATAAAAATGTATTTAAGAAAAGTGATACGCTGATGGCAGGTTATTTTTCTTCAAACCGAACAGGCGGTGAAGGCGATGACGATATTTACCAATTTGTAAAAACCAAGAAAAAATTGCGACCTGCCGTTTATGTTTTAAACGGAGCGGTAAAACAAAAGGTATATGAAGATAGCATGGATGTGAACAGCAGGGTACTTGATACTATCGCATTAAATAAATCAATTGCCACGCTTGCATATCCTGATTTGCTTACTTTACTGGGGAAATTTAATATTGGTGAAGATGGTAAATTTTCGGTGCAGGTGGATTCGATGAAAGAATATAAAATTACCGGAATGAAGGATGGTTTTTTTAATAATACCACTTTTATCTCCACAAAAAATTTACGTGGCAAAGCGGGTGATACTGTTCAATTATATGCTGAAGTTGTATTGGATAAAATTCCGGTTGCCACAGCAGAAAAGGGTGGAGAAATAAAACTAAAAAATATTTATTACGATTATAACGATTCTTCTCTTCGTGCGGAATCATTTCCGGAGTTGGATAAATTAGTAAAACTACTGAGTGAGAATCCTGGTATTAATATTCAAATTAATTCCCATACTGATACACGCGGTAATGATAAATACAACGAGAAATTAAGTCGCGGTAGAGCGAACAGTGTTGTGGAATACCTGATAGAAAAAGGAATAGATAAATCCCGATTATCGTCAAAAGGTTTTGGTGAAAGCACTCCTAGTACGCTTACAACAGAAGAAATATTACCAAGTGCTAAAACAGCACCAAAAGGAACTGTTTTAAATGATGCCTTTATAAATACGTTTAAATCAAATAAAGAAGACTTCGAGTTTTTGCATCAGTTAAACCGACGCACCACCTTTAATGTAACCAGTGCAACGATCAATATTCAATCGGAAGATGCGGATACGATTGAAATTGATAAGGCTCCTGATGGGGTAAGGGATCCGGATGATAAGAAGGTTGAGTTCTGAGTTCTGAGTTCTGACATGTAGTAGATCTCCTGCGTCGATCACTACATGTTTCGGTTCTGAGTGTTCCATCCCATGAGTGTCCCCACAGTGTTACCCGAAGGGAACGCTGTGGATTCGGAGCTGTTAGTTTTTGGGTGTGATCCGATTAATACCTGCCTGGCGCCTGCATGAAGACAGGTTCGAAATTCCTTGTTCTTTATTCTTTATTTTTCTTAGTTACATAGTGAGAAAAAATTTCAGCCATGAATCATTAATCCTCCATTCGGCCTCGGGCCCCATCTCTTATCTTCCCCAAGGGGAAAGACGTTTCTTTTGAATTTCTACGAAGTTTCTGCAAAATAAATTGCCTCGCAATTCTTACCACAATGCCCTCCGATTAAAACGAATCGTTATGTCAAATCAGATATTACTATAATAACTTTGCTGCGTCAAATCATAACTGTGACTGTGACTGTGACTGCGACTGTTGACTTTTAAATGGCTAGAAAAACTTTTATAGTAGCGTTCCGGTTATCATTGTAAATTCCCGTTATCAGAAAACTTACTCCCTCTCGGCGCACGATATTTCTGAAAAGGTATTTTTAGCAAATTGCCTATTCTCGAATTTTCCTCCGGCAACATATGTGTATCAATTCCATAAACCAATTTATCGGGATCTAATGTTTTAAAGGTGCGAAAAATTCTATCCCAGATAGAAAATATATTTCCATAATTAGAATCCGTATATGGCTGAACATAGTGATGATGTACCTTGTGCATGTTTGGTGACACAATTATAAAACTCATTGTTTTATCAAGCCATTTTGGGAGTGCAATATTTGCGTGATTAAATTGCGACAATATCACCGAAATCGATTGATACATAAATACCATCCAGATTGGAGCTCCTATAATAAATACAGCTAATAAAGTAAATCCAAATCGGAAAACACTTTCTCCCGGATGATGTCGGTTTGCAGTGGTTGTATCAATTTGTTGATCTGCATGATGGATGAGATGAAATTTCCACATCCATTTAATTTTATGCTGAATAAAATGAATTAAATATGCTGCAATGAGGTCCATTAATAATAATCCCATGATTACAGAAACAATCAAAGGAAAATTACCCAAATACAATAAACCGAATTTATTATAAGTGACCCAATCGGCAGTTTTTACAATTAGGAATGCCAGAGCAAAATTCACGATAATTGTTGTTATCGTAAAAAATATATTCACCCCTGCATGTTTAATCTTTTTATACTCAAAATGCAACAAAGGAATTACATATTCCAATCCATAAAAAAATAATAAACCACCCCATAAAATAATTGTACGGTGCAGATCAGGGATTGTCGCGAAGTAGTTGATAACGGATTCCATTACAGAGGATTAATTTGTAAAATTAATAAATTCATGAGAATCGAAGAGTAAACAGTCAACAGTGGGCAGTGGGCAGTGAGTGGGCAGTGAGCAGTGGGCAGTGAGCAGTGGGCAGTTTGTAACATTGGTGATTCTTGCTTCGGGTTTGAAATTATTGTATTTCAAAATCTTAGTAATCACTAAATGAGTAATGAGTAATGAGTAATGAGTAATGAGTAATGAGTTGGATCCTCAAGATTTGTAAATTTAAATTTTACCATTAAAATTATTCTAAAATGTAAATTATTAAACCCTTAATCAAATTTCAATATTAAGTTAATCCAGTCCTAATATCAATTTCCAATGTCCTACGTTGTCATGTCCTGAAAAAAGTTGACAGTTTTATTTACTTACTACTTTATGCCGCTTCATGCACTTTTTGTGGTATTC
>JBGAWP010000027.1:0-44890 GCA_044227505.1 Chitinophagales bacterium
TTGTAGTTTCTATTATATGTATAAGGCTTGTCATGATCCCGATTAAAAATTTTAATGGCAGAGTAACCTAAAGGAGCTAGTGTCTCTGCATGAATAACCAAACCCGGATGTAATTTAAAACAATAAGCTGTTTGGGAGTTATCTGAACGACCTAATCCACTGTTGCTATCAATTCTATTTCGATGGTTGATTAAATTAATTTCACTGGTATCCTGAATGCATAATACATGACTGTTACCGCAGAGGTGTTTTACTCTGCCGGTGGCCTCTTCAATTAATTTTTCTTCACTCACTTTTGGATTGGTTAGAAATCGGTAAAATGCTTTTTGCTCAGATGGACTTTTAGAAAGTTGACGCACAACGGAAACCGTTCGTATACTTAATTGACTCCAAAGATTAATTGCTCTCGATTCAAGTCGGGTATCATTAAAAAGTCCATCATAATTAGGTGTAAAGTTAATTTCCATTTTGTCGTTTTCATCAAACTTAGTACGACAAATGGCAATCAAAATCAGAGGTATGAACAGTCAAAATGTGTACAAACTGGTCAATGTATTATAATTTTACAATAAGGAACAAGATACTTGTGGGTACACAGTAGCTACCGGCAGGCAGGTCGTCAATCGTGAATCGTGAGTAAGTTCCTCCTAGGGTTGGAGCCTTTGATCATTACAATGTTACTTTTTACAAAGTCAGGGCATACTCACCACTCACCATTCACCACTTACCCAAAAGTCAAGAGTCATAAGTCAGGAGTAAAACTTTTCGGCTCACTCGGATCAAACCTGCCTGACGCTGCGCTGTCGGCAGGCAGGCTCACCACTCACTATTCACCATTCACCCAAAAAATTATTATGCACCTTTGTAAAAAAATTCGCTTATGCTTACCTGGACCCATCCTGTGGAAGGAGAATATCTGCCATATCAAAAAGCCTATCTCGATAAAGTGCCGGAAGGTGATCTTATCGAAATATTAAAAAATAACGTGGTAAAAACTTCCGATTTTTTGCGACAACTTAGTGATGAACAAATATTGTATAGGTATGCGGAAGGGAAATGGAATATTAAGGAGATATTACAACATATAATTGATACAGAACGTATCATGAGTTATCGCGCATTGCGATTTGCGAGAAAAGATGCAACTGCATTGCCCGGATTTGAACAGGATGATTATGTAGCAAATGCAAATACCGACGAACGCGATTTTATTGAAATGATACTCGAATTTTTTGCGGTGAGAACTTCTACAGTTTATTTATTTAATAGTTTTAATGATGATCTGATGGAATTTACTGCAATTGCAAATAAAGGTCCTGTAAAAGTGAAATCATTTGCTTATGTGATCGCGGGACACGAATTACATCATATGCAGATCATTAAAGAACGTTATATAAAATAAAATTTATTCAAGATGTATATTCCTAAAATTAATAAGCTTGAAGAGCAGGAAACAATTTATCGTTTTATGGAAGAAAATCCATTTGCAATAATTGTGAGTGAGTTAAACGGAGAAATTATTGCAACCCACATGCCTGTTGAGCTGGAAGAAAATGACAAAGGCGAAAGGGTGTTGCGCTCCCACATGGCAAAACAAAATCCGCAATGGAATAATTTTGAAAAATTGGACCAACTACTTGTAATTTTTAATGGTCCGCATACTTATATCTCTTCTTCCTGGTACGACCATGTAAATGTTCCTACCTGGAATTATATAGCAGTGCATGTTTATGGTAAACCGCGCATATTAAATGAAGAGGAAACAGTAGGTGTACTAACAAGACTCGTTAACAGATATGAAAATGCTTCCCAAAAACCTTTTAAAATGGAACATTTGAGTGATGATTATTTGCAAAGTCATCTAAAAGCATTAGTTGCCTTTGAAATTTCCATTGATAAAATTGATGCAAAACAAAAATTGAGTCAGAACAGGAATGAACACAACTACGATTTGGTGATAAATGAATTAGAAAAGAGGGATGATGCACAGAGTGATGCGGTGAAAAGGGAGATGGAGAGGATTAAAGGGGATTTGTTTGAGAAATGATTATTTTTTTTTAAACTTTAAAATAGGTTTTTTTTCTCAATTATTTAATTTAGGGTTTTTATGAAATTATTTGAAATATCTTGCAAATCGGAAAATAATTTTTGCTATATTTATGTGCTGGTTCTAATATTGCTATTCTATAAATTTTCATTTACACAGGATAACTCCAAATATCTTCATGGTATTAACAGTATCGATGAAGCTAAAATATTTATTTTGAATAATCCAAATGTTCATGCCGAAATCATCGAATATAGGTCTGGTTGTGATACCTGTAAATATACCTTGGAATCATTAAATGTCATTCGAGATTCAATTCAACGATTTGATTCATTAAATTCTAAGGTATTAGATTTACGTTAAAATTATTTTTATAAATCCAGTTATATTTTCTTTGATGGTAGAGAATTATCAATTTTGCAAATTGACAGTTTAAGGAGATTGGTAATTTCACGATATGAAAATGGTATTGGATTCAAGACATTATTTAGTCAATTCAATATGAATAATCGCGATAACGAAATAATTGATTGGATTAATGGAGATATATTTTTAGATGAATTTGAAAATGCTATAAAAAATCATAAATTAGGAGAAATATTTTTTGTTGACGTTCCCGCTGATAAATTTTACTATGTAGTATTAAAAACTCATAATATACAAGTTGTAAATATTTTAACAATAATTAAAGTTTATTAGTTACAATTAAATATATTAATATAATATATATGATTATCGTTAATTGATTTACATATCTTTTTAGATTTTGAGATTTTTTTGTTAAGAATTTTTTCATTACGGGGACCCAATAAAACTGTCCAATATAGTTTTTGTCTAAACGTATAAATTTACTAAAGTTATTAAGGGAAAGTTCATCTAGATTTGATTCAATTCTATTTAAATTAGTGAAGAAAAAATATCGATAAAATGATGTTGTGCCCAGACAAATTAATATAATAAAATCCAGTAAATTATCCATATAAAAAACTTAATTTAATATAATCACTTCACTGAGTTTAATCTTTCTTCAGTACCTTAGGTTTAAAAGGAAGGAAAACAAATTTCCATGATTAACAGGAAATAAATTTAATAATAATTAACGACCTTAAAAAAAACACCATTTTTCTATTCCTCCGCAGCCCTATCCTCCAACCTGTTCTTTTCTTTATCATATGCTTTGATAATCGATTTTACAAGTCGGTGTCTCACAACATCATTCTCATTTAAAAATATGGTTCCTATTCCATCAATTCCTTTTAATATTCGAAGAGATGTAAATAATCCTGAGGATTGATTTCGCGGAAGGTCAATTTGAGTTAAGTCGCCGGTAATGATACATTTTGCACTGGGGCCAATACGCGTTAAAAACATTTTAATTTGTGCATCAGTGGCATTTTGTGCCTCATCTAAAATGATAAATGCGTGATCTAAAGTTCTACCTCGCATAAATGCAAGAGGAGCAATTTCGATAACTCTGTTTTGCATATACAAATTGAGCTTCTCGATTGGTAGCATATCATCAAGAGCATCATATAAAGGACGTAAATAAGGATCAATCTTTTCTTTAAGATCGCCGGGCAAAAAACCGAGATTTTCACCCGCCTCTACTGCCGGTCGGGTAAGTATTATTCTTTTTACCGATTTATCTTTTAAGGCTCTAACAGCCAAGGCTACGGCAGTATATGTTTTTCCGGTTCCGGCAGGGCCAATGGCAAAAACGATATCGTTTTCATTGGCGAGCTGCACCATTTTTTTCTGATTTGGTGTTCGGGCCCTTACAATAAAACCGTTTGGTCCATGCACTATGGCATCTTCGGGCAGTTCGGGCACATCTACCAATTCATCCTCCGCAACCCCAAATAAGATACTCTGCAGATTGGAGTCGCTGATGCTGCCAAATTTTTCCAGATGGCTTAAAACCAACTCTATCTTCGCTTTGAATTCGTCCGTATCTTTCTCATTACCGCGCACTTTTAATTCATTTCCGCGGGCAGAAATATTCAGAAAGGGAAAAGTTTTTTTTATGATGCCGAGTCTTGCGTTATGTATACCATAGAAGTCAATCGGGCGAACTCCGTCTAAAGGAATAGTTATTTCAATCAATTTTTCTTATAGTTTTGTACCGTTCAACAGCAAATTTAATTTATTTGTTCAATAATTCGGTTTTCGTTTAAAATGGCAATTGTAACCTTAACCTCCGATCTGGGAATCAAAGATTATTATGTTGCCATAATAAAGGGTAAGATATTGTCGCGCATGGCAACAGCCAATATCGTTGATATCTCCCATGAAATTGCTCCTTTTGATATTCAGGAGGCGGCATTTTTATTAAAAAACTCGTTTTTTCATTTTCCTGCCGGTACAATTCATTTGGTGAGTGTGCATGCGGAAAGGCGGAACCCAACGAAATGTTTGATCATTGAATTTAAAGATCATTTTTTTGTGGGAATAGATAATGGTTTATTTGCCCTTTTATTTGAGGATCAGCCAACCAAAATTATTGAAGTGCTGCCAGGTCAAGAAAAAAATTCGTCGTTCATAGCCAAAGATGTTTTGAGTGATATTGTTGGCGACCTTTTATCCGGAAAAAAGATGGAAAATTTAGGCAGTCAATTAAATGCTATTGAAACTAAAACCTATCTTCGTCCGCCTGACAATGCTTTCATGATGAGGGCAAATATTGTATATATTGACAGATTTGGAAATTTGATCATAAATATTACCAAAGAAAGGTTTGAGCAAAACAGAAAGGGAAGGAGTTTCATTATCAATTATAAAAGAAATGAAGAATTGCGGGAAATTTCGGAAACTTATGGCGACGTTCCGGAAGGGGAAAGGTTATGTTTATTTAATGCTTCCGGATATTTGGAAATTGCAATTAATAAAGGAAATGCAAATCAATTATTAGGTTTGCACCTCGATAACACCATACAAATAGAGTTCGAATGATAATACGCACAGTTAAAATGACCTTCGATCCACAGAAGGTCGTAGATTTTATTAAGATATTTGAATTTGCCCATCATAAGATCGAGGCATTCCCAGGGTGTAAAGGGGTTGACCTTTGTCGCGACCTGGCACAACCCAATGTGCTTATTACGTTGAGTTTATGGGATAGTGTGCAACACCTGAATGAATATAGAAATTCCGAATTATTTAAATCGACATGGGAGGAGACTAAAAAATTGTTTATCGATAGAGCCGATGCCTGGTCGCTGGAAAAAATAATGTAACATGCAAATTAAACTGGAAAATTATTCTATTTCTATTAACAATAAATTCAGTGAACATCCGGAATTTTTGCAATGGTTGAAGCAGAATAATTATAGCTCCATTTTTGTACTTGTAGATGAAAATACAAAACAGTTTTGTTATCCCGTTATTGAAAATTCGCTTCCTCCACATTTTGTTTTGCAAATAAACTCGGGTGAAAAAGAAAAGAACATTGAGACCTGCAAATATCTGTGGGAAGAACTTACAAAAAATAAAGCGGAAAGAAAAAGCATATTAATAAATTTGGGTGGTGGCGTTATTGGAGATATGGGTGGATTTGTTGCGAGTACCTATAAACGGGGAATTGATTTTGTAAATATTCCCACTACTCTATTGTCGCAGGTTGATGCATCGATAGGTGGAAAATTAGGGATAGATCTGCATGGGATAAAAAATCTTATCGGATTATTTGGAGACCCCAAAATGGTGGTAATTTCTTCTGAATTTTTATCAACCCTGCCTAAAGAGCAATTGCGAAGTGGATTTGCCGAAATAATGAAACACGGTTTGATCCGGGATAAAAATTATTGGGAGAAGATAAAAGAAACGGATCTTAATTCGAACTCTGACTGGCTGGAACTTATTGCCACATCTGTAAATATTAAAAAAAGTGTTGTGGACAACGACCCATTGGAAGGTGGATTAAGAAAAATATTAAATTTTGGACATACCATCGGCCATGCCATTGAAACCTGGAGTTTACAAAACGATAAGAGTCCGTTGCTTCATGGTGAGGCAATTGCAATAGGAATGATATGTGAAGCCTGGCTTTCGAATAAATTGACGGGATTAACTGACACTGAATTTCAGGATATATCCAATACTATTTTTAGTTTTTATGAAAAATACGATCTGGATAAAATACCAAATGCTGTTTTATTGGAACATATGTTGCTTGATAAAAAAAATAACAATAATAAAATTTTGTTCAGTTTGTTAAAAGAAATAGGTACTTGTACCTACGATATAGAAGTATCAGAAACTTTAATTTTTGATTCAATAAATTATTACGCAGGTTTATAATGGAACTAATATTACATGCACCTAAAAAAATAATTAAGGGTTCAATATTATTGGAAGGATCCAAAAGTATCAGCAATCGTTTGCTCATTTTGCAAAAATTGTGTCCGGGAGGGTTTGATATTGAAAATCTTTCGCCATCTGATGATACAAATACCCTGAAAAAATTATTATTATCGGATGAGGAATTATTGGATGTTGGTGCCGCAGGCACAACCATGCGTTTTTTAACTGCCTATTTCGCAATTGCGGAAGGTACAAGAATATTGACGGGAAGTGAGCGAATGAAAAAAAGACCAATTAAAATTTTGGTTGATGCTTTGATCACTTTAGGTGCCGACATCACTTACCTGGAAGCTGAGGGTTATCCTCCGATTCGCATAAACGGGAAAAAAATTACGGGTGGAAAATTGGCTATTCGCGCAGATGTGAGTTCTCAATATATTTCTGCCCTGATGATGATAGGGCCTTTGCTGGAAAATGGTTTGATATTGGAATTGAAAGGCAATATAGGTTCGTTCCCCTATATTAATATGACATTAAAAACGATGGAGGAATTAGGGATAAAGAATAAATTTTTTAAAAACACGATCACCATTTTTCCGGGAGTTTATAAACCAATAAATATGAAAGCGGAAAGTGATTGGAGTGCAGCTTCCTATTATTTTTCGATATGTGCGTTGTCAGAGGGGTCAAAGATTTCGATACACGGTTTAATGGAACTGAGTTTGCAAGGTGATAGTGTATTGCCTGAAATATATGACCAGCTCGGTGTAACTTGTAGTTTTAAGGGTGATATATTGGAATTGGAAAATACCGGTGAATTGGTGGAGGAGTTGTATTATGATTTTACGGATTGTCCTGATCTTGCTCAAACTGTTGCAGTTACTTGTGCCGCACTTGGCGTGAACGGACAATTTACCGGCGTGGAAAGTTTAAAAATAAAAGAAACAGACAGAACCCAGGCCTTGAGCAATGAATTAGCAAAATTTGGTGTTGATTTTTTTGAAGAGGATGGTTTTTGGATATTAAATGGTGAGACTTCTGCGAATGGTCCTGTTAAAATAAATACGTACGAAGATCATAGAATGGCAATGTGTTTTGCACCTCTTGCAATAAAACACGGTCAAATTATTATAGAAGATCCATTGGTGGTAAAAAAATCTTATCCCTCTTTTTGGAGTGATTTGGAGTCACTAGGTTTTTCAACCTCTGTTTCCTGAGGAAAAATTAACAAATCCATATTCTATAAAAGGCTTTCCTTTTTTTGAACTTTTAAAGATAGTGTGATAATAGGGTTGCCACGAATGCACGAATGAACAGCCATTTGCATTTTTAAATTTATTATTAATTTTTTATTCGTGCATTCGTGGCAACTTTTTCAAAACATAATATAGGCTAAAAGGGTTGCCACGAATGCACGAATGAACAGCCAATAAAAACATATTTTAAAAATCTTTCTGCACCTAAATTGCCTTTTCCTGTTTTACGCATTTATAAAAATAGCGTGCTAAAAGCATTGATGTTATTGGGATGGCTTTTGAAAATGTGTGTTGCAATGCTGAAAACCAAAGAAAATAATAGAAGATCACTAGGTGGTAAAAAAAACTTATCCTTCTTTTTGGAGCGATTTGGAGTCACTTGGTTTTTCTACTTCTTTCTCTTGAGGAGCTGTGAGAAGATCATCTTTCGAAGCCGGTCTTTCATTGTATTTCCATTGAAAATCTTTTAATTGATAATCAGTTACAATAATTTTTTGCATGGGATGAAATTCGGAAGTAGGTGTATTTTTAAAGGTGATCCGGTGAAATTTTTTATTGTTGAGATAGATCAATATTTCACTACACAACATTTTATTTACGCCAATATATTTTCCATTATCATCCTTGCCGAAATAAACACTTTCTCCGTTGCCAATTGCATTAATTCTCGTTAATTCTTCGTCGGTAAAATAGCCGAAAATATTTCTGCCTTTTATTTGGTTATAAATAAGACTGTCATCCTCATTGACAATAAATCCGTTGGAATATAATTGAATCTCGGTAAGTTCTTTGTTTTTGATCAGCATATTAATGGTATCGGCAACAAATTGAGTGCTGTCGCTCCACATAATGGGTGAACCGAACATTCTGATAATGGAATCCGCATCCGCATAGCTGAGTGAATCGCATTTCCCCTGAATATCGCTTTTAAATATTTTTACATTGTGAAAAACCAACATGGTTCTTCTGTTCAAACTATCTGTGGAAGTGCGAATGGAATCACCACCAATAAATAAAGTATCCGCATCAATTATATAACCCGCTATGGAACCTCCGGTGGAAAATATGGTATTGTTGATCTCATCGTATTCTGCAAAATTGCTGTATTGCAATGCATTTTGAACAGTATCCCGAAATACAATATTTCGAAACGCTTTTCCAATACCTGTTTCGCGATTATAATAAATACTGTCAGCTAGCAATTGTTGTGGCGGATTATCCAATTGCACATTTTCATGAAATACAGCAATGCCTGTTACCGATTCATAATAACCATTTTCGCAATACACCGTGCTTTCTTTGTTGTAGATCTTGGTGGGACCGTGAAAAAATGCCTTTTCAAGACTTGTATTATATTGCAGAGTATCTGCTTCTAATCCGTATTCCGGATGTTTTAAAACTACATCTTTTTTAAAATAGGCATCGTTGCTATTCGCATAATAATATCCAAATTCGCTGGTAAGCACTGCTTCTCCATCTGTAACAGTTCCGCCATTAATATAAGTTGCAATTTTTGTTGACATATCGTACGACAGATTATCAGTAGTTAATGTCATGGAATTATCGGTGAGTTTTACTTTATTGTACAACCTTGCTGTTTTGGTATTGCCATCATAAATTGCGGAATCGCCATAAGCGTGAATGGAATCCGCTTGATTAAAATGTACATTTCCATAAACTTTGGCAATATTGGAAGATTTAAATAATAGTGCAGAATCGCAATAAAGCGTCAAATCCTTTTGAACAAGTATAACATTATTAACCAGTCGGTTTATGTTTACATTTTTCTTTTGGATGATCTCAAGGTATTCAGCGCTTTTGATCTCTATTTCGGAGGTATCTTTTTTCCCTGCCACTTTGATCTGCGAAAATCCGGAGAAACAAAAGCCAAATGTTATAAGTATAAATAAAAAAAATTTCACTCCGGTATTTAATTAATAGTTCAAAAAAAGGAACAGTTCGGTTATTACTTTCCAAATAATTTTAGGCGTATTTCAGGATTTTTTCCGAATTCATTTAAAACAGAGTCGAGTGTTACTAATGTATTTGTAAGATCGTTATATAATTTCTGATCATTCACCAACAGACCTAAACTTCCATCGCTTTCATTTATTTTAGTGGAAATTTTGTTGATATTATCAGCGGCCAGACTGAACTGTTCGCCTAATTCCTGCCATTCAACAGAATTTAATGAATCGGTCACCGATTTTAAGTTAGCGAGTATTGCTTTCACATCTGTTTCGCTTTTATTCACATAGTCTGTTATGCCTGAAACATCTGTGATTATATTATCAATATTCTCTTCTTCCTTCGCAATAAATAAATTTACTTTCTCCGCTGATTTATTAAATGATTCCAGTGTTTGTTTTATGCTCAGCATACTTTTTTGAAAATCTTTTTGAACATCATCCGTAAATATTCCGCGTAAAACATTTATTGCGGTATCCATTGATGATAACATGGTTTTGACCTTATCTGTAATAGGTTTAAACTCAGCACTAATTGTATTGGCAAGATCTGCTTCAATTTGCCCGGTAAGTCTGCCACCGTGCGGTATAATATTGGTATTGGTACTTAAAAAGATCTGAATATATTTTTCGCCCATCAGATTTCCTCTGATCACAGCATTGGAACCTTCGGGTAGTTTAACATCTTCCGAAAAATTAAGCACTACATCTACTCCTGATTGGTCTTCCTGAAGCTCTACTTGTTTAACTCTGCCGACGGTAAATCCATCGATAATAACCGGATCACCAACATTTAACCCACCTGAACTTGTATATTCCACATTATAATCAGTGCCCTTATGAAATATATTGATCCCTTTCAGGTAATTAAATCCAATAAATAATACTGCAATACCTACTGCAGCAAGAATTCCGACCTTCGATTCATTAGATACTTTCAAACAGAGCTATTTTATATGCGCTAAATTATAAAATTGTTGTTAAGATTTGATTTTTTATTTGCCGGCCAAGGCTTTTGCTTCTTCAACAGAAATGCGTTTGCCATCCTTAAATGCAATAACAAAGGCATCTTTATAACCCGCATTACGGGCTGTAGTTTGTTTTTTTGTTGCATCCTCTATGGATGAATAAGGCCCTAACCTGTATTTATACATACCACTTTCTTTCACATAAGTGATATTTTCGGCTTTTAGTGCGGCAAATTTTGACATTTTTTCTTCGGTAGCGCTTGCATAAAACTGCACCTTAAACTCTATTCCTTTATTATTTTCTGTTGTACTTGGGTTGTTGGTAATAATTTCTGCCTCCGTTTCCTTTTTCATTTCAGTTTCTATTTTGGCAATTTTTTCATCGCTTACAGCGCCGGAATTATTTTCCATATCATTTTTATAATCTCTGAAGGCGTAAAAAATACTTTCGGCTATGGAATTTTGTCCTGCATCAGATCCAAGAAATTTTTCTTCCGAAGCATTGGTCAAAAACCCGGTTTCGATCAAAACGCTGGGCATTGCCGTTTTCCAAAGCACTAGAAAGCCTGCCTGTTTAACTCCTCTGCTGCTGCGATTGGAGTTGGTTTTAAAATATTTTTCAACGGAGGATGCAAAAAGGATGCTCTGTTCCATAAATGCATGCTGATTGAGTGAAAAAATGATATGTGATGCAGGGTTGTTGGGATCAAAACCATCGTAATGTTGAGAATAATCGTCCTCCATCAGGATTACATCATTCTCGCGTTTTGCAACATTTAAATTGGCTTCGGTTTTATGTAAACCCATTACGTAGGTTTCGGTACCTGAAGGTGAAGAACTTGGATTAGCATTACAGTGAATACAAATAAAAAGGTCAGCATTATTTCTGTTTGCAATTGCCGCTCTTTCGTATAATTCAATAAAAACATCGGTTTTACGGGTATAAACAACCTTTACATCGGGATAATTTTTTTCAATAAGAGCTCCTAATTTTAGCGCTAAATTAAGCGCAACGGTTTTTTCCTTATTACTGCTGCCACTGCAGCCATGATCGTGCCCACCGTGGCCTGCATCTATCACCACAGTTTTTAAAACATAGGGTGTTGCACTCTTTTTTGCATCGTTATCTGTGTCAAACGAGGTAAAAAGTAATACAGTCAAGATTAATAATGATGCGCTTATTCCTGTGGATCGGGATCTCTTTTTCATATTTTCAATAGCTTTGCACAATAATTGGAGTCTAATTTGCTTTTAGATACATAAAATTATTCCAAAATTACCTGTGCCAAGAAAATTTCTACTAATAACGATATTGTTGTATGCTTATAGTATGTATTTAAATGCATCTGGGAACAATTTTGTATATTATTTAGAGCAAACCAACTATTCGGATGTGTATAGTTCCGAATTTAATTTACCGGATACGTTGCCGGTTCCCGATTCGGTTAAAGTAGATTCTGCTCTCAACACAAGTGCTCTGTGGTATTCCATTTCCAACGATGCGCTTGACGAAATGATCAATTATTCGGGGGTCGATTCCATTGTTTACGACCTGGACTCCGGTAAAACCTATATTTATGCAACGGGTGAGATCAGATATCAAACATTTTATTTAAAGGCAGACTTTATCGAATTTGATTGGGATGCGAAAACTATTTGTGCAAAACAGGTAACGGACAGCACTGGTAAAAAAAAGGACCTTGTTTATTTTAAAGATGGTGAAGAGGAGTTCAAGGCAGAGAGCATGTGTTATAATTTCGGAACAAAAAAGGGTAAAATATATTATTTCAGAACTCAGGAAGGGGAGGGATATTTAGGCGTGCAGGAAGCCAAAAAATCGGAAGATGATTCCTATTATGGATTAGGCATGACTTACACTACCTGCGATCTTGATCACCCGCATTTTTATATTTCTGCAAAAAAAGCAAAAGTAATTCCGAAAAAAATTGCTGTTACAGGACCTGCAAATTTGGTAATCGCTGATGTTCCCACACCTTTATTTTTACCTTTTGGAATTTTCCCGATCAAAAGAGGACAAACTTCCGGATTAATAATTCCGCAATATGGAAATACCACTTCACAAGGATTTTTTCTTCGAAATGGGGGATATTATTTTGCTTTGAGCGATTATTATGATCTTTCTTTAACTGGTGATATTTATTCGCGCGGAAGTTGGGGTTTACATGCTTCGAGTCGTTATAATCTAAAATATCATTTTAATGGAGGATTTGGTGTTGATTACACCAAAAATAAATACGGTTTTGATTTTGCTCCGGGTTATTCGGAAAATACCGGATTTTTTATCAGATGGAATCACAATCAGGATGCTAAAGCGCGACCTAACAGTAAATTTAGTGCAAGTGTTAATTTAGGATCCAACGATTATTTGCAAAACAATTCTTATAGCTCAGCCTATTTAACAAATTCGCTGAGCTCCAGTATTTCCTATTCTAAAATTTTCCCTAATTCACCTTTTACTTTAACCACTTCGTTGCGGCACTATCAAAATACTTCAGATAATATTATCGATCTTACTCTTCCGGAAGCTTCACTTTCGATGAACAGGATATATCCATTTAAAAAATTAACCACCAACAGAAATAGTTTTTTATATCAATTCGGAGTTTCCTATTCTACCAACATGCAAAATGTGATCTCATCTCCTGATTCGCTTCTATTTACTTCTGAATCATTAGATAAATTCAGAAATGGTTTGCAACATAAAGTATCTGCTTCTGCTCCGGTTAAAATATTAAAGTATTTAACATTTAGTCCCAATTTCAGTTATACCGAAAACTGGTATCTCGAAACAATCCGCAAAACCTATAGCCCTGATACCATAATAGATTCATTATTATCGGCTACAGGAGAAGACAGTATTATTACAACAATTACGTACGTAAATACTGATACCATAAATGCATTCAGAGCTGCGAGATATTTTAATGTTGGCGCAAGTTTAAATACTAAAATTTATTCCACTGCTCAGTTCAATGGAAAATTAAAAGCGATACGCCATGTAATGACACCATCTCTTTCCTTTAATTATACTCCCGATTTTGGTGATGCGCGATATAATTATTACGGAGATTATTACGCCACACCTGATGCACTTGCACCTACTCAATATTCTATTTTTGAAGGTTCGATTTATGGAGGGCCGCCACAGGGTCAGGTGGGGAGTATAGGATTGAGCATAGGCAATACATTGGAGATGAAAGTATATTCGAAAAAAGATTCTATCACACACGAAAAGAAAATAAAAATACTGGATGCATTTAGTTTCGGCGCTGCCTATAATCTTGCAGCTGATTCTCTGAATTTATCCGATATTGGATTTAGCGGATACACAACTTTATTTAAAAATATTCAGGTAAATTTTTCCGGAAGTTTCGACCCCTACATTTTAGATTCATCAGGAAGAAATGTGGATGTTTTTGAATGGAATGAGAATCAGCGATTGGGTAGATTTAATGGTGGGTATATTAGTGTAGGCACCGATTTTCAATCTAAAAGAAATGAAAATCCGGATTACCAGACCACTGCAGGAACCCCGGAAGAACGCGACATGGTATGGTCAAACCCGGAAAATTATATCGATTTTGAAATTCCCTGGAGTTTTGGCGTTAATTATAATTTGCGCATCACCAATACTCCAACTTCCGATGGTCGTGATTCACTCTATACAACACAGTCTGCAACTTTTAGCGGCGATGTAAATCTCACCCCGAATTGGAAAATAATGGTAACAAGCGGATACGATTTTCAATTAAAAGATTTTACCTATACTGCATTAGATATTTACCGCGAATTACATTGTTGGGAAATGGGTTTCAGATGGATCCCTTTCGGTTTACGACAGAGTTATATATTTAATATTAATGTTAAAGCGAGTGTGTTGCAAGATCTTAAGTTGACACGCAAAAAAGATTGGACAGAGTATTAAAGGAGAAAGGAGAGAGGAGAAAGGAGAGAGGAGAAAGTAGGGAGGAGTAAGGAGTGAGGAGAAAGGAGTTTAAATTTCTTGCGAAATTTTAGTTACAAGATCGGTAGTCCCTTCGGGACCGGAAGGCGAGTCCGTTATTTGCTCTTCTTCCATCCTGATGCTTGTAATGCCAGATTCCTGATACGCGCACAGCGCCTGTCCTATTTCCTACTTCCTACTTCGCGCGCCCCGCGCCCCTACCAGAGCATTCTTGATTTAATCGAGCCATTAACATCTTTCAAAAGCGCAAATGCTTCTTCACTCATATTTTTATCTACATCTAAAACCACATAACCTATCTGGTCGTTTGTTTTTAGGTATTGGCCTATAATATTGATATTGTTGGAGGATAATTTTGAAGTTATGGAAGATAATACTCCCGGAATATTTTTATGAATGTGTAAAATACGGTGTGTATTTGGCGTTGCAGGAAGATTAAGTGCAGGAACAGACAGGGAACCGGTTGTAATTCCTTTTTCGAGAAAATTGAGCAGTTTGGAAGTAACGTCTTCGCTAATATTTAATTGTGCTTCTTCCGTTGAACCTCCTATGTGTGGAGTTAAAATAACATTGGGAATATTTTGTAAAATGGAAGTAAACGAAGATCCTGTTTTTTCGGGTTCTTCAGGAAAAACATCAATCGCGGCTCCACTTATATGACCACTTTTGATAGCATCAGATAAAGCAGAAAGATCTATTACATTACCCCGGGCATAATTAATTATAATACTTCCCTTTTGCATTAATGAAATTTCATTTTTGCCAAGAAGGTTTTTTGTGGAGGAGGTTTCCGGAATATGTAATGAAATAATATTGGATTGTTGTAATAATTCTTTTAAAGTGCGAACAGGTTTTGCATTTCCGATTGGAAGTTTTGGTTCTGCATCATAATATAGTACTTCCATTCCCAAAGCCTCAGCTAAAACAGAAACCTGAAGTCCGATATTCCCATATCCTATTATGCCAAGTTTTTTTCCTCTGAGTTCAAAACTTCCAGAAGCATCTTTAAGCCAAACTCCCGAATGTGCTGCATTATTTTTTTCAGGAATCCGGCGCAATAACATGATTGCAGAACCTATAACTAGTTCGGCAACACTTCTTGTATTGCTATAAGGCGCATTAAATATTGCAATACCTTGTTCTGTAGCACTTTGCATGTTTACCTGGTTTGTGCCTATGCAATAACAACCGGTAGCTAAAAGTTTTGAAGCCGTTTTTAAAACTTTTGCTGTGAGTTGCGTTTTACTTCTTATTCCCAATAAATGAACATTCTTAATTTCCTCTAAAAGTTCATTTTCAGATAATGCTCCTTTAATTCTTTTTACATTATTATATCCCGCATAGTTAAATTGTAATACAGCAATTTCCGAAATATTTTCCAGCAGAAGTACATTAATTTTTTCTTTTGGATAGGAGGTAAGGTGGTCCATTTATTTATGATCAATTATAACAACAAAGGTAGTGCAGTATCTGAATAAAGTAGCGGGAAAAGTTTAATGATAAGAAAATAAAAAACCCTTCGGAATCAACCGAAGGGTTTTATTATAAAAATAACGTAATTATTATTTTACGAATTTAGAAGAAATTGATTCGCCATTAGTTTTCATAACAACGATATACATACCTTCTAAAGCATCAACACCATTGGTTGTTTTACCATCCCAATAAGTATTGTAGAAACCTTCATTTTGGTTTTCGTTAACGATAGTTGTAACAAACTGTCCAACATGGTTGTAGATAGCGATCTCAACATTAGCTGCATCAGTAATTTCATAGCTGATTGCGATATTGTTTTGGCTATTGTTTACAACTGTTAAGTTAGATTCAGTAAATACATCACCGAAAATAGTTCCACCGGAAATTGGTGCAAAATTTACAACTGGTTTTGAAGAAATTGCTTCATCAACTGACATAGGACCGATTGGTTCGCTTGGGCTGGTTTTGAAAGCACAAGGGCTTGTAGTCCAGGTTGTAGAACCTGTTCCTGAGCTAAGCGGTCCACCGAAACAATAAGAAGTCCAGCTGAAATTGATAGTTCCTCCACCATAAGAAGTTGAGGTATATGTAAAATAATCTACATAAAACGCACAACCATCAGGAAGAGTGTTAGTGAAGGTAATGGTCCAAACATCAGATTCTTTGTCATAAGAACCGGAAACAGCCCAGTCATAACCTGTTAAAACATTCGCAGTACCAGATAATTCCCAATGACCGGGTGCAGTTTTAGTTGCTGTAACATCAGCTACATAACCAAAAGCGTCAGTGAAACAAAATGCGGAAATTGCTGCTTTGCTTTGTGTGAGGCCCATCATCCCGATGGATAACACGAGGATTAGTAATTTTTTTTTCATAAGTGTTTGTTTATAATGTGAAATAATAGTCCAAATTAAAACTATGTTTTGGAGTTTCCAAAAAAAAGGCAATTTTTTTTCAGATTAAATTTTTGTAAATGAGAACTGTCGGCAATATATTGATAAGTGATGCAACCAAGACTTTCAGATTAGCGTCTGGACGGCTATTATGTTGTTATAGATCGATAAATTTGGATCTAACTCAACTCTATTGAAAAAATTAAACACTGTATCCGTTATTCTATAATCACAAATCTTCCTTGCGTTATTTCTCCGGTATCTGAATTTTTTATGGAGTATAAATAAATGCCCTGCGTAATCGTTTGGTTACTCTCACTTAAAATATCCCATGCATGTTCGCCACCGGAAAAAATTCTGGTTTCTTCGTTGCCGCCATAAATTTCAAACCAGTCGATATCATTTCCATTATACGTTTCACCTGCATGTGAGAGCGCGGAAACCAGATCTCCTCCAAGTGTATATATAGATATGATACAATGTTGAGGTAAATTGTAGAATATTATTTTTCTTGTTGTTGAGGTACTGCCATCCCATGCAGCATTAATCCTATAAGGATTCGGATACACTCCAACTTCAAGATCACTATTATTTTCAGATGCTAAGGTTCCGGGAAATATCTGCACTGCATTCGCAACATAAGATGATTCCAGGCTTTCAATATTTAAAGTTTCATCACCGCTGTCAAAGGAGGTCAGTATTAATAAATATTGCCAGCCATTTAATAAATTGTCGAGTGTGTATTTATAATAAAAGGTATCCTGTTCAAAAATAACCGGTGATGTTAATTTTATTGCTGTTGTACCATTATTAAATCCTATATTATTTCCAGCAATATCCCACTGCGCTATCATATTTGCATCGTTGATCATATTCAAATTGAAATCATCACCAACCTGTGTTCTGTAAATGCGATATCCTTCAAAATCCATAACCTTTGAAATTGGATCAATGGAAAATTCTGCCTTATTATCCCAATATATTTCGACCGATTGGTTATTTACGATAACCTTCATTTTTGGAGTTGCCGGGGGCTCTGGTAAAATATAACGATCTAGAAGTGCATCATCGTCGAGGTCTTCTCCGATATCTAAAATTCCATTCTCATTTTGATCCTCACCCAGATATGTCCTTTTCGACCAGCTTAAATGATCGGCGAGAATTTCCTGTGCTGCCGGAGTATCCATTTCTTCACCGCTTGTTCCACCAACTTCCACTTGTTTTGCGCAAACAACTCCAAATACAAGGTGAAAGGTTTCACCGGGCTCCACACTTATCATTGGCCCTGCAGAAATTAAATTGGTAAGTCCGCCACTTGTTGAAGGGTCGTGCAAAAAATCCCTTATTCCGGGATCAACATAATTAAGTCCTGCCCTTAATTTATCATATCGCTCCACTTCATTTGCCGGAGCATTGTATGGCGGGGTAGCAGTAGAATTAAATATCCAGAAATTGCTGTTCACATCTGCTGCCGGATATCCGTTAGTTATTAAATTATCATTATTATTGGGGTGAATAAATTGATCTCTCCATTCGATCCCTAAAAATTGAATTGCACCATAAGAGTTTGTAAAACCCGGATCACCGTCAATGTCAAATCCGTAATTTGTATAAAAGGTATCAATATAACCATATCCTCCATGACTGAAAAATGCAGATCCAAAATCGGTGGATACATTTACATTGCGCACAACAATATCTGTCCACATACCACACCAAACACTATCCCAGATATTTTCTGAAGAATTTGTGATGGCATAATTAAAAATAACAAAATAATCGGCAAAAGAATAATTCCATGCATATGTCTCCAGATGCACATCAGCATTTAAAGGTTGGGTATGATCGGCAATTGTAATAAGAGTGCCGGGAACCACAACATTTTTATCCGAAAAATCAATAAGCATATCCTCATGTGAAATTGCATCGAAGGAAAAAAAATCACTACCTGTTAAAAGACTTCTTTGTTGAATAGTGTTTCCAATTTCCGCAGTGAATTCATATCCTGCCAAACCGGTTGTATATCCACTTGCGGCGTCTTTAGCTGAGGTAGAAACGAGGTATTGACCGTCAACCACGGCACCGATCCAGATTCCGCCCTCAAATAAATGTTCTATTCCCGAATTTATGGGGTATTCCATCGAGGGTTCTCCGGTAGGAGTATTTCTTACATCCGGCCTGCCAAAGGTGCCTGAATTTGTGATGAACAAACCCAAATTTCCGGGATCTATTACCTGGTGGTCGTAAGAAACCTGAGCCTTCAACAGCACTTGTAAAGCCATAAAACCTAATAAAAATAGGCAGTTTTTTTGCATCAGGGTTTAAAATTACATTATTCCATTTATTTATAAAGGAGATTTTTTTCAGGAATTTAAATCTGAACGATTTATAACATCGTATATGCACTTAAATCTGAGAAATAACTAATAAAATTTCTGATATTGAACCTATAAATAGCCTATAACATACTTAATAACAATTTTTTAATGAATAAATATTTTCAACGACCACAGCAAATTAAAGTTTTATTCACTCACACTTAAATTTAAACGTTATGTTACAAAATTTTTTACATCACAAATTAAGTACTATGGTCGGCAGAAAATTTACTGCGATCTGCCTCTTTGCTGTAGGCTCATTTTTTTCCACATCTGCTCAGGCACAAACAATTTATGCATTAAGCAGTGGGAATCTTTATTCTTTTGATGCGGGAACCCCTGCTATAACCACCTTTGTTGGAGCAATTTCCGGTATTACTGCCGGTCAGGGAATTGAAGGTTTGGACTTCAGACCTTCAACAGGTCAATTATATGCCTTGGGTTACGACAGAAATGCACAAACTGCCCAAATTTATACGGTAGATCTTATGACTGCTGCAGCAACACCGGTAAATATTACACCTATTTCGCTTGTTTTAGGACCGGTAGGAGTTTCAAGGTTGGATGTTACTTTTGATTTTAATCCTACAGTTGACAGAATCCGCGTTATGAGTAATCGCGATTATAATTACAGGTTAAATCCCAATACAGGTTTGATCAGTTTTACGGATCTTACAATTAATTATGCCGGTGCTGATGTAAATGTTGGCGCAAATCCTTACGTTGCAACAGGTGCTTATACTAATAGTTATATTGGTTCTACCTCAACAATTTTATATGATATAGATGCACAATTAAAAATATTGGCTAAACAAGATCCGCCAAATAATGGAACTTTAAATACCATAGGCAGTTTAGGCGGAGGTGTAAATAAAAACCTTTCAGCTATTGATATGGATATTTATTATGATGTTGCTACGCAAACAAATATTGCCTATGCAACTGGTAATTCTAATTTCGGATCTGATTTTCTTGTAACAATAAATTTAACAACAGGAGATGGTACATTGAGCGCTGCAAGTATAGGTGGTTTATTTATTGATGATATTGCTTGTTATATTGACAGAACAGTTCCGGAACTTACAGGAAATTTGGTTTATGCATTAAATAGTACTAATTTTTTGTTGGGATTAGATGCAAATAATACTTCTATTATTAGAACAAGTGTTCCTGTTACCGGTATCACTTTAAATCAGGTTGTTGTGGGTATGGATTTCCGTCCTGCAACCGGCGATCTTTACGCATTAGGGTATAATTCAACAACAAATGAATCACAATTATATATTATAAATACAACAACAGGAGTAGCTTCAGCAGTTAATGTTACTCCTACTATTCTAATGCTTGGTGGAAATAATGTAGCTGTTGATTTTAATCCTTTCGTTGATAAAATTCGTGTTGTAAGTGCAAATAATGCAAACTACAGATTAAATGTTGACGGAACTCTATTTTTTACAGACCTCAACTTAAATTATGGGGCTGCTGATATTAATTTCGGAGCAGATCCTATGATCGGTGCTTGTGCTTATACAAATAGTTATGCAGGAACTCCAAGTACTTCCTTGTATAATTATGATCAGGCATTAAATGTTATTACAAATCAAAATCCACCAAACGATGGAGCATTAATTACGATAGGCTCATCTGGAATTATGCAAAACCTTGCTGATCCTACTACCGATATGGATATTTATTACAACGGAATTTCCAATGCGGCCTATTTAAGTGCTAATACAGGTGTATCAACTTTTGATAATTTATATATGATAGATATCGCAACTGGTAGTGCATCAAATCTTGGTAAAATTGGAAATGGTATTGCAGTTAAAAATATCGCTGTTCCGTTAATGGGTGATATGAAAATAATAGGTGGTGTGATCAATACTGCAGGTAAATTAAAAGTAGATATTTTCCCAAATCCTGTGCATGATCTTTTAACTGTTCAGTTTCATCTTAAAGAAGCCTCTGTTGCAAATATAAAAGTGTTCAATTTATTTGGTGGAGATACCGGAATTGGTGCAGCTCAATTGGTTGAAGCAAATGGTTCGATTACTTTAGATGTTAGTCCTTTAGTGCCAGGATCTTATGTAATAAAAGTACAAGCTGACAGTAAAACTTCTTCTCAGTCATTTGTTAAGTTCTAAATGGACTTTACAAGTAACTTTTAGTGGTTTAGTTAAACAAATATGCGGGATCCCGTCTTGTAAAAAGGCGGGATCCCTTTTTTTGTTATGATCATTATCAACCTTTCATTAATAAATTCCCCCTATTTTTGCATTCAGTGAAAAAATATATCTGCATACACGGCCATTTTTATCAGCCACCGAGAGAAAATGCCTGGCTTGAGGCAATAGAGAAACAAGAATCGGCATCACCCTATCACGATTGGAACGAACGAATTTCTGCGGAATGTTATGGGCCCAACGGAGCTTCCCGGATGCTAAACGAGGAACAAAAGATCATCAATATTGTAAATAATTATACGAATATCAGTTACAATTTTGGTCCTACTTTGTTGTCGTGGCTCGAAAAACATGACCCGGATGCATACCATAATATTATTATTGCCGATGTGTTAAGCCGACAAAAACACAGCGGACACGGAAATGCAATTGCACAGGTTTATAATCATATCATAATGCCCCTCGCCTCAACTAGGGATAAGGAAACTCAAATTATATGGGGCATAAACGACTTTACAAAAAGATTTCAGCGGGCACCCGAAGGAATGTGGCTTGCAGAAACTGCTGTGGATACCGAAACACTCGAATTGCTGGCACAAAATAATATCCGTTTTACAATTCTTGCGCCACGTCAGGCAAAAGCCTTCAGGAAAAATAATGATCTGGTTTGGAATGAAATTACGAATTCCGATTTATTTGATACAACGGTACCCTATTTGTATAAATTGCCTTCCGGTAAATCCATTAATATTTTTTTTTATAATGGGAAAATTTCGAGAGATGTTGCCTTTAATGGTTTATTGAACTCCGGTAAATTATTTTCTGATTCTTTATTAAATGCTTTTGATAATAATAAACAGGAACCCCAATTAGTTCATATTGCAACGGATGGTGAATCATATGGACATCATCATTACCGGGGAGATATGGCGCTTGCAGCATGTATTAATAATCTTCAGCAAACAGAAAATGTTGTAATTACAAATTATGCCGAATTTTTAGATATGTTTCCTCCGCAACAGGAAATTCAGATAGTGGAAAATAGCAGCTGGAGTTGTGTACATGGTATAGAACGATGGAGAAGTAATTGCGGTTGCACTGATGGTGGTCACCCGGAATATCACCAAAAATGGAGAGCACCTTTGCGCAATGCATTAAATTGGTTGAAAGATCAGGTGGATATAATATTTGAAAAAGAAGTTTCTTTTATTTCTCATAATCCCTGGCAGCTGCGCAATAAATATATAGAACTTGTTCTCAACAGAAATGAAAATGTGATAGAACCCTTTTTTGAAAAATATTGTGTTATAAAAGTATCTGAAGAACAAAAAGTTAAATTAGTTCGCTTATTGGAAATGCAGAGACACGCTATGTTGATGTTCACCAGTTGCGGTTGGTTTTTTGATGAAATAAGCAGAATTGAAACAAAACAAATTTTGCAATATGCCGATCGTGTTATTCAGATCGCCGAACATGAAACTTCCATCAGATTATATGAAGATTTTTTACAATTGCTATCGCTTGCACCAACCAATCTCGATACCTATAAAAATGCAGGGGAATTATACGAACAGGAGATAAGAACCGGAAGACTTACGCTAACTAAAGTAGGCATGCATCACGCAATAGAAAGTTTATTTGAAGATATTCCGGATGATGCGGATCTGTTCAATTACAAGATGAGCAGTGAATTTTTCGAAAAGATAGGGGCCGGAAACCATATTGTCACCGTAGGAAAAATAAATCTTACCTCTAAATTTACTTTTGCAAAAGAAAACTTTTTTTTCGCGGCTCTTTACCTCGGTGAACATAATATAATTGGTGGATATGCCGAAAAAATGGACGCAGAACTTTTTGAGGAATTGTTTTTGAAGATAAGAGATGCGTTTAGGAAAAGTGATCTCAGTACAGTAATTACTTTAATAAAAGAAAGTTTTGGATATCAATCATTTTCATTTAACGATCTTTTTAAAGATGAACAGGAAAGGATAGTAAATGTTTTATTGCAAAAAGATATCGAAGCTGCAGAGGAGAGTTATAAAAAAATATACGAGAGTACTTATACACTCGTAAATATGTTGCAACAACAAAAAAAACATATTCCTGACCTACTAAAGGTAAATACACGTGCTTTTATTAATGCGGAATTGAAAAATATTTTTAAAGCAGAAAGGATAAATATTTTTAAACTGGAACAGATGGTGGATGAAGCCATTCGTTGGAAGGTGGACCTCGATACAGAAAATATATCATTTGCGGTTTCAAACAAGTTATATGAATTGGTGAGCGGACTCAGTTTTAAATTGCATGACATTATTTATCTGGAGATGCTCAGTAAGATATTAATAGAAATGAATGAACTAAAACTCAAATTCCGTTTGTGGAAGATACAAAATAAATTTTTCAGGGTTGGGAAAGATTTTATTGGGAATGAAAAATTCATAAAATCCTTTGGTGAAACGGAATACAAAAAATGGTTGTTGAAATTCAAAGCGCTTGGAGAACAACTCAATATCCGATTCTGATTTATTTCTTACCTTTCAATAATTAAAGGAGGATTTCCTGTGGCAACTTATTTTGAAATTGTAGATCAATGGTATGCTAGCAGAAAGTGGCGGGAATACGACTTTCAAAAACAAATTGCACAGGTATATTATGAAGGTTTTAACGGATTATTGAATGCACCTACCGGAAGTGGAAAAACCTATGCAATGTTTATTCCTATACTTGCAGAAGCACTGGTAAAACAAAATTCTTCTTCCCTTCAAAATAAAAAAATACCATCATCACTCAAAGTTTTATGGATTTCTCCCTTGCGGGCACTTGCCAAGGATATTAGAAATGCATTGCAAAACGCCTGTGATCAGATGGAATTAACATGGCGTGTGGAACTGCGAACAGGTGATGTTTCTTCTAAAACAAAACAAGCTCAAAAAAAGCAGATGCCGGAAGTGCTGATCATAACACCGGAAAGTTTACACGTTTTATTATGCGGAAATAATTATCAGGAGCTTTTTTTTGATCTTGAATGTGTGGTTGTTGACGAATGGCACGAATTACTCGGCAGTAAACGTGGTGTTCAGGTAGAACTTGCAATATCGCGATTAAAAGCTATTGTTGCCGAACAACACCGTTCCTTGCGCACCTGGGCAATCAGCGCAACCATTGGAAATTTAGTGCAGGCAATGGAAGTTTCATTGGGAAAAAGGGATGCGGAATTTAATTCTATTATTATACGATCTGAAAATAAAAAAGAAATTGCGGTACATACTGTTTTGCCGGATGTAATTGATGTACTTCCCTGGTCCGGTCATATTGGTTTAAAATTATTACCTCAGATAGTACAAATAATTAATAATGCAGGCACCACTTTGGTATTTACCAATACCAGGGCAATGGCGGAAATCTGGTATCATCATATTTTAAATTATGATGAGGAATTGGCAGGACTAATTGCCATGCATCACGGAAGTCTTTCAACCGAAGTGCGCGAATGGGTGGAAGAAAATTTGCACTCCGGAAATTTAAAGGCAGTGATCTGCACATCAAGTCTTGATCTTGGTGTGGACTTTCGTCCTGTTGATACCGTAATTCAAATTGGTTCACCAAAAGGTGTTGCACGATTCACGCAAAGAGCCGGTAGGAGCGGACATCAGCCGGGTGCCATTTCCAAAATATTTTTTATACCTACCAACGCATTGGAACTGGTTGAAATATCTGCAATAAAACAAGCTATAGTAGAAAATGTAGTTGAAAAAAGAGAACCTGCCATCATGTGTTTTGATGTGCTGATACAATATATGGTCTCCCTTTCCATCGGCGGTGGATTTAATGCAGAAGAATTATATAAAGAAGTAAAATCAACACACGCTTATCATTTAATGAATATTGACGAGTGGAATTGGTTGATAAAAAGTATTACCCTAGGTGGAAATACTTTGCAGGCCTATGATGAATTTATTAAAGTGGCCAAAGTAGAGGATAAATATCGCATCGTAAATAAAAATGCAGCACTAAAACACAGATTGCAAATAGGAACAATTGTTAGTGATCCTGTTGTACGGGTTGCTTATTTAAAAGGTGGAACTTTAGGAACAATTGAAGAGTATTTTATTGCATCCCTAAAACCCGGAGATGTTTTTTGGTTTGCAGGACAATGTGTGGAATTCCTAATGTTAAAAGATATGACAGCTTTTGTTCGAAAAGTAAAAGAACAAAAAGCAGCTACTGCATCTTACATGGGAGGAAGAATGCCGCTATCGGGATACATGGCGGAATTAATGCGAATCCAGTTAGGAAAAGCTTCAGATCACAAAATGGATAATGTGGAATTTAATTTGTTGTCGCCATTATTATCGCTGCAGGAATACAGATCGGCAATTCCAAACATCGGACAATTGCTCGTTGAAATTACGGAGAGTGAAGAGGGTTCCCATATATTTATTTTTCCATTTGAAGGTAGAGTAGTACACGAGGTAATGGCGGGTCTCACTGCATTTCGTTTGAGCAGAATTAAACCCATGAGCATTTCAGTTGCAATGAATGATTATGGATTTGAATTATTGTGCAACGAAAAAATTCCTGTTGATGTAAATATTATTCGCAAATTATTCGATCTGAAAGAAATGGAATCCGATCTTTTTAATTCGGTAAATGCAACAGAAATGGCGCGACGAAAATTTCGCGATATATCTATTATTTCAGGGATGGTATTTCAGGGCTATCCCGGAGAATTAAAACGGACAAGACATTTACAATCCTCCGCACAATTAATTTTTGATGTGCTCCGCGAATACGAACCTGATAATTTGTTGCTCAAACAAGCCTACGACGAAATTCTATACGACCAAATGGAAAATGCACGACTGCGGACCGCATTTCTCCGTATTCAAAAAGGGGAGATCCTGATAAGATACACACAAAAATTTTCGCCCTTTGCATTCCCAATTGTAGTAGATAGTTTGAGAGATAAATTAACTTCCGAAAAATTAAGTGACCGGATCAAAAAAATGGTGGTGGAAAATCAATAAATTTGAAGTGAATGTGCAACAGCGTCTCACCAATAGCGTAATCATGATGAAATTCGAAATCAATATTATCCATTTCAATAATATCCTTAAATTTATTCCGTGTGAAGACATTGCAGCGGCGGAGCAGGACTGCAAAGGCAGTGTCTTCATTCCTATTAAATCAACTAGCCCATAAGACGCTGCCGATCCCGGGCGTGCATCAGCGTCTCACCATACTACATAGCATAATGGGATTCGAATTCATTATTACCTATATTAACATGATAATATGATATATTCCCTGTGAAGATACTGTTGCGGCAGTGTGGCGGAAAATCAATAAATTTGAAGCTTAAATGCAACTAAATCTCCACAACCAAACCTTTCTTCTCTCCGAACACAAGGCATTAGTCTGGCTGGAACAAAAAATGTTGATCATTGCCGATGCGCACTTTTCAAAAGAAACTCATTTCCGTAAAAATGGTATGGCAATTCCTGCAGGAATTTTTTTCCTGCAGGAATTTTGCAAAATGATCTGAAAAGGTTGGAAACATTAATTGATACTTTTGATCCGGATCAGCTTCTTTTTCTCGGTGATATGTTTCACAGCGAAGAAAATGATGGTATGAACGAATTTCTGGATTGGCGAAAAAAAGTATCCTCCCTCCAAATTAATTTAGTAATTGGCAACCACGATATTTTGCATAAAGAATGGTACCACAATGCAAAAATTGATTGTATCGAATCTTTTTTGCAAATAGAAAATATTATTTTAAGTCACGATAAATTAATTGTGGAGGATGAAAACTTTCTTAATTTATACGGACATATTCACCCCGGAATTTTATTGCGCGGAAAGGCAAAACAATCGCTGCGTTTACCTTGTTTTTGGTTTTCAAAAAATTATGTTGCATTGCCTGCCTTTGGAAGATTCACAGGTTACGTTTCAGTAAGGCCAAATAAAGAGGATCAGGTTTTTGTGATAGGAGACGGAAAAGTTTTTGATCTTCAACAGTAAAAAATCCTAATTCAAAATCGGATCTTCAGGATAATTTGTGATCTGTTTGTATTCACCTCCAAGATCATTTAAAACCTTCTTCCACAATTCCTTATTGGCTATATCAAAAATATATTGACTTTTTGCAGGTGTAACGATCCAGCTGTTATCCTCCATTTCTCCATTTAACTGACCGGGGCTCCATCCGCTATATCCCAAAAAGAATTTAATATTTTTTTGATCTATAGAACCGGCCTTTAACATATTGCCTACCTGTTCAAAATTTCCTCCCCAATAAATATCATCTATAATATGTAAACTATCTTCAATAATTTCCCCATAGCGATGCAGGTAATGAAGCGTATCCTGTGCAACAGGGCCACCGTAAAAAAGCTCGTTTTTTACTTCATCAAAATCTACCAAAGCGTCACACACCTTAATATTGAGCGTTTTATTCAGTATAAAACCAACAGTGCCGCCTTCTTCTGCGTGTTCACACAGCATAATAACTGTCCGCTTAAAGTTCGGATCCAACATAAATGGTTCGCTTAACAATAAACTTCCGGTTGTAGGGGCAACTTTATTTTTGATCATAGTTAAATTATTGGAGGAGAAATAATTTTTTCAAATATCCGTATATCTGCCAACAAAGCAAATTTTTTTGTAAAAATATTGCATAAAGTGATCTTTGAGTTATAACTGAATTGATATTTTGTTAATATTAAGAAGTAAGGAAATGTTCTTAAATTTGACAGCATTTTATAAAATTTTCAAAAACGACACAATGAAAAAAATATTACTTCTTATAACTATTTCTTTTTTAAGCACTTACCTCCATGCACAGTTAAGTATTTCTGGCATAGGCAGCCCCGAAACAATTGATTTTACAGGTTTTGCAGGTGCGGGATTCCAACCAGGAGGCGGTCCGGGAATGCTCGATTCCGATACTTGGAGTGCAACGGGATTCAGTGAGGGAGATGTTCCTTTTGGCGGAACAGCCGTTTCAGGCGATTTTGCAAGAGGTTCCACTATGGGTCTTGTTATTACCGGAGGTGTTTATGGCGTCGACATTACAGGCAACCAGGGTTTAATGGTGCAACCAGTGGATGGCGACTTTACTCCGGGAAGTTTTATCTTGAAATTACAAAATAACACAGGTGAAACCATAGGTTCTTTTGATATTGCCTATACCATTTATATTTTGAATGATGCAAACAGGGCAAATAGTTTTAATCTGGCTTACTCCTACGATAATGTGACCTGGTTTAATGTTCCCGATGCAGATTATACCTCACCCGAAGCCGGTGACTTTACGCCCTATATGACTAATATTACCACCAATATTTCAGCCCTTTCTATTGCTGATGGTGCTTTATTTTATTTGAGCTGGAATGGAAATGATGTGAGTGGCGCAGGAACCCGAGATGAATTTGCAATTGATGATATTGTTATTAATGCAGGACCCTTTGTTCCACTGCCAACTTATTCATTCGACATTACCGAAGTTACCGTAAATGAAGGCGACCTGGAAGGTTCTTTTGATGTGACTTTATCGGAAAGTGCAGATTGTACCATAAATTTCGGATATGGAGCCGCTGCAACCGCTACTCCGGGTTTTGATTATGGATTATTCGGATTCACCCTCGATTTTGTTGCCGGTGGACCAACTACACAAACAGTAGTTTATGGTTTGGTGGATGATGTTACTGCCGAAGGAACGGAAACAGGAATTATTGTACTTGCAAGCGGAGTTGGTTGTTCTGCAGGTGCTGATACTGTGTATACTATTACAATTGAAGATAATGAATTAGTTACTCCTCCAATTGCATCTTTCACAACAATTGGCGCAACAGAAGATGAATCTGTTGGAACAGTGAGTGGAACCATTGAATTAACAGAATCTGCTGATTGCGAAATTCAAATGTATCTGGATGGTGCTACAACAATGACCGCTGGTTCTGATTATATTTTCAGTCTTCCGGTGAATTATACTTTCACTTTAGGAGGAGCAACATCACAAAGTTTTGATGTAACAATTAATGATGATGTGGAAATTGAATCCACCGAAATGTTACTCATGAATTTAACGGTAATTTCGGGAACATGTGTAATTGGAGTTATTGCAGATTTTGAAATTAATATCAATGATAATGATGCTACACCTCCAACCTACACTGTTTATGATATTGCAGAAGTTACAACGGAAGACGTAGATGGCAACGCAGTCTCCGACGGCGAATTAGTTGATCTTACGGGTATTGTTTACGGAGTAAATCTTTGGGATGGTGGATTACAATTTACTTTAATTGATAATACCGGTGGAATTTCCGTATTCAGTTTCGATAACGATTTCGGATACACCGTTGTGGAAGGTGATGAAGTAAATATTTTAGGTTCAATAAATCAATTCAACGGATTAACAGAAGTGGATGCAGATACTTTAATTTATATTGATGGAGGAAATGCGTTAAAGGTTCCGACTTTTGTCACTGATCTGAATGAAACAACGGAATCAGATCTTGTGGAATTAGGTTCGGATGGATATTATTTAGCGGATGAAGCCCAATGGTTAGGAGATGGAACTTCCTTCAATGTTGAATTAACCAATGGAACCAATACATTTGTATTGAGGATAGATGACAATACAGAATTATCAACCAAAACACTTCTGGATATTGGATACTACGCAGGTGATCCAGATGATATCAGTGTAAAAGGTATTGGATCTCAATTCGATACAGACGCACCGTTCACAAGTGGATACCAATTAATGCCTCGATATGTATCAGATTTTTTTATTTTTTATGAATCAATTACCGAACTCGATCCATACCAAATAAATATCTATCCAAATCCAACAACCAACAATATCACCCTTTCCGGAAAAGAAAACATCCTTTCTCTGGAAATAATAGATAACATGGGACGCACAATAGAAATATTAGAAATAAACAATTTCGAAAAAACAATTTCTGTTCTCGATCTTCCTGCCGGATTTTACGGCCTAAAGATCAAAACAGAAACCGGAATTTATGCATCCGGATTTATTAAACAATAAAACCAACATACCCTTTGCGCCTTTGCGGCTTTGCGTGCAATTTATTTTTTTTTCACGCAAAGCCGCAAAGGCGCAAAGAAAAAATTATTTAAATCTATTTCATTGCATTATCAAATTATACAAACATTATTTTTATTAATAATATAAACTTCGTGAAAACTTCGCGCCCTTAGCGTCTTCGTGGCAAAAAAACACCATGTAAACTTCCTCCTCAAATCAATGTCAAAAATATCCGCCTATACCAAAGCCTTTTTCAACCACGAGAACTATCACGGATGGTTTAAGAAAAAGGCTTTTTTCGAGGGATGGTATTATAAAATTGTAGATAAAACAGAAAAATACGCATTTGCAATAATTCCCGGTATTGCAATGGACAAGGAAGGCAACAAACAATCATTTATTCAGGTATTGGATGGAAAAAATCTAACCACCGAATATATTAAATTCGATGCGTTGGATTTCAGACCAAGCGCAAATAAATTTAAAATTAAGATCCTTGAAAATAGTTTTTCCTCCAAAAGATTAAAACTTGATCTTCCCAAATTAAAAGGTTTATTACATTTCGACGAACAATTCTTATGGCCAAAAAAACTCACCGCTCCCGGAATTATGGGATGGTATAGTTTTGTCCCTTTTATGGAATGTTACCATCAGGTAGTGAGCATGGATTTTAATATCACCGGAAAATTAAATATCAATAAACAGGAAATTGATTTTACTGGTGGAAGAGGTTATATAGAAAAAGATTGGGGCCGTTCCTTTCCTTCCAGTTGGATATGGATGCAAACAAATCACTTTTCAAAACCCCAAACATCTTTTAAATTCTCCGTCGCAAAGATCCCATTTTTAACAGGAGCCTTTGTCGGATTTATTTGTGCATTTTTAATTGACGGAAAATTATTGAAATTCGCAACCTATACCGGTGCCAAATTAAAAAAAATACACTTCGACGATAAGAATATTAACATCCTGCTCGAGGACAAAAAATATCTCCTCACCATTAATGCCGATAGGGCAGAAGGTGCCGAACTCGCCTCCCCTGTATTAGGATTTATGGACGGCAGGGTAAAAGAAAGTATGAATGCACTTATACACATCAGCTTGCTCGAAAAGGCGACAAATACTATTATTTTTAAGGATTCCGGCCGAAACGGCGGACTCGAAATTGCAGGAAATACAAAAGAATTACTCAACTTTGATTGAAATATGCGTTACCTTATACTTCTCCTTCTGACAATTCCCTTTAAACTTTTCGCTCAAGACAGTACAACCTACAGCGAATTCCGATTTACCATAATCGATAATATTACAAAAAAGGACCTCACAAGCGATGTTTTAGGTGCCAGAATAAGCGACGTATTTTTTACCGACAGCACCCAAAAAGACCTCGATTATGTTTTTACAAAATTGGAATATTCCAAAAAAGACAGTTGCTGGATATTAAGTCAGACACAACCGCTGGGTTATAATTACAAAATTGAAATTTATCGTCTTTCCGATACTGTAAATCAAAAATTAATGGATCTTCGTAAAATGGTCCTCATATATAATGGTTACAATCTGAAAAACAATTCAGGATGCCAATATTGTTTATGTAATGAAATACCCTACACCCCGGGAGCTTATACAATTGATATTCCCAGAAAAGTAGAGTCCTGGTTCTACATACGCTCCGTGTCTATCAACATTAAAAATATACCCGTTGAATTCAGAGATATTTCCGGTATTCAAAACTGGTTCTTCAGAAAAGAATAATTTTTTCAAAAATTAATTTAATTCCCCAAATTATAAATACATCGACCAATGATTGAGTTGAATAATTATTTCGATATGGTTGAGAGTAGTTTGTTTGATCTTCGCGTTGATCCTGCCAAAGCCAGAACAAATAAACCAGGCAAATGGCATTTTCACAGAGGCTCTGCAGAAATTTGGATAGATATCTGGTACGATGAAAAACTAGATCGCGCCTATTTTCAAGTGGTAGCTCCCGCAATCCCAATTCCTGATGCACGCAAAGAATCTTTTTTCAAAGAATTGCTCGAATACAACGATAAAATGTTCGGCGTCGCTTTTACTATCTACAAAGATTGGGCATTCATTAAGGAAATTCGCGAAGTAGATGGCCTTGATCAAAATGAAGTATTGGCAACCATAAATCGCATAGCCATGTACTGCGATAAATATGATGACCTCCTGAAATTAAAATATGGTATTCCACCTGAATTTCCCGGAACTCCGCCCTTTAATTAAATTTCCTGTAATTATTGCCCAACGCACCAGTCCCGCAGGGACGACCGATCTTGTAACTAAAATTTCGCCAGAAATTTAAACTCCTTTCTCCTCACTCCTTTCTCCTCACTCCTTTCTCCTCACTCCTTTCTCCTCACTCCTTTACTCCTTTCTCCTCTCTCCTCTCTCCTCTTCTTATACCTACAATGCGGTATTGAACTCCAACCCATTTTGTTGTTACTTTTGCATCTTATTTAGAATGATTTTAAACTAATGGGGTTAAAGGGTGGGGTTTTAAGGGTGTTTACGAGTGTCACTTTAATGTGGTTCGTAGTTTGTGGCGTTTTTATAAGTTCCTGTAAATCAACCACTAATAACTCAGAAAATCTTCTTAAAAACAGCATTTCCGGATATTGTGATATCGTTTTTGCAACCTATTCCGATGCCTATTCCAGTGCATTGGAGCTTCAATCCGCCACAAATTTATTGGTGACCGAGCCTTCTGAGGCAAATCTCGAAAAGGCTAAAACCGCCTGGCGTTCAGCCCGGGAAGTATATGGCAAAACGGAAGTGTTTCGCTTTTATGATGGTCCCATCGATAATGGTTCAACTGGAGTAGAAGGTTTATTAAATGCCTGGCCACTGGATGAAATATATGTTGATTATGTGGTTGGAAATGAAAATGCAGGTATCATAAACAATATCACCGAATATCCGACAATAACAAAAGAATTGCTGAAGTCTATGAATGAAAATGGCGGGGAAGAAAATATCAGCGCCGGTTTTCATGCCATTGAGTTTTTGTTATGGGGGCAGGATCTCGATTCTGTTGGTCCGGGTAAAAGACCATTCACTGATTATTTAGCCGAAACAAAAAATGCCGACAGGCGAAAAATATATCTGAGCACTGCTGTTGAATTACTGATTGAAAATCTTAGTTATTTAAAATCTGAATGGGAACCCGGAATAACGAATAATTATCGCGCAGCATTTATAAATGATAATCCTGAAAATTCTCTGCAAAAAATAATTACAGGAATTGCCGTACTAAGTAAGGTTGAAATGGCCGGTGAAAGAATGTTTACAGCATATGACAATTCCAATCAGGAAGATGAACAAAGTTGTTTCAGCGATAATACAAGATCAGATCTGATATTTAATCTGGGTGGGATCGTCAATATTTTTTATGGCACCTATTTAAGAAATGATAAAACAACTTTGGAGGTTACGGGAATTGATGAAATAATAAAAAACAAAAACGCAAAACTATTTGAAGAAACAGATTCACTCATTCAAAAAAGTATGAACGATCTTCAACAAATTTATTATCCCTTCGACCGCGCCATAGTTTTGGAAGAAAAACGACCACAGGTAATGAAGGCAGTTTTATCCATGCAGGAACTTGGAGAACAATTTGCAAAAGTTGCAGCGGAACTTGGTTTAACAATTAATATTAATGTAGTGGAGTAATGATAAAAATAATTTCAAAATATAGAAACTCTTTCATCGCTGTAATATTGATAGCTGTATTTATATTATTGTTCAGTTTTGCATCTTATAAGCAAAAAGGAAACTTATCCGCTTCAATAATTGATTCAGAAATACTTTTGTCAGGGGGTGAAACAACAGTGTTCGATCAAAGCGTGAATGCCTTTGCCTTGCCTGCTCCAAATCTTTCTTCACAGGATGAATTATTATTTTTTGTCGGCAATAGTTTTTTTAATCAGAATTGGGTGCAGGCTCCTTCTAGCACAACTGCCCGCGATGGTTTAGGCCCCTACTTTAATGCAAAATCCTGTTCTGGTTGTCATTTTAAAGATGGAAGAGGACAGCCTCCTACTGTTGCAGCACAATTATCACAAGGATTTATAATTCGTTTAAGTATACCCGGAAAAGGTGCTCATGGCGAACCTTTGGATGATCCGAATTATGGCGGACAGTTTCAGGATCACGCAATTGACGGATTAAAAAGGGAAGGAAATTTTGAATTAATTTGGGAGGAAATAAAAGGGAACTATAGTGATGGCAGTACTTATTCACTCAGAAAACCATTAATTAATTTCAGTGATTTAAATTATGGTGAAATGCAGGATGATATGATGTATTCTGCACGAGTAGCACCACAAATGATAGGATTAGGATTATTGGAAGCTATTCCCGAAAATACAATTATATCTTATGCTGATCCAGCGGATAAAAATGGAGATGGTATTTCCGGAAAACCAAATTATGTTTGGAATAACATAGAACAAAAAGTGCAATTAGGTAAATTCGGATGGAAGGCAAATCAGCCAACAATTTTACAACAAATTTCAGGTGCTTTCAGCGGTGATATGGGAATAAGCACACATTATTTTCCATCACAGAATGTAGCATCCTCCCAAAAACAATACAGTGAAATGGCAAATGGCGGAGATCCTGAAATTGATGCCGATGATCTCAAAAAATTGCATTTATATTCTTCCACACTCGCTGTTCCGGCAAGGAGAAATGTGGATGATAAAAATGTTATTAAGGGAGAAAAAATATTTGCTGAAATTGGTTGTGATAATTGTCATATTCAAAAAATTCAAACCGGCATCCATCCTGAATTTAGTATTTTATCCAATCAAACCATTACACCCTATACCGATCTTTTATTACATGACATGGGAGATGATTTTGAAGCAACAGGACAGGAGTGGAGAACACCACCTCTTTGGGGAATAGGTTTATTTCAAACGGTAAATAAACATACCTTTTATTTGCATGATGGTCGTGCAAGAAATTTATCGGAGGCAATTTTATGGCATGGGGGAGAAGCGGAAAATGCAAAAAACAAATATAAACAACTTACCCAAAAAGAACGCGATCAATTAATTGCTTTTTTAGAATCACTTTGATTTGATGTTTCAGATTACAATAATTTCTTTCTATATTCGTTCCTGAAATAATAACAGGTATACAATGCAATTCATCTTTATTTTACTTCTAAGCACTTTAAATAGTAAGTCCAATACTGATGAACTCACTGTAAATAATTTCTCTTCAATTAAGGATGAATATATCACCGCGCAATTTTTAATCGGGAAAAACAATTATTATACAGATACAAATTTTATTGAGATACCGGAGCATATGGCATACCGGAAAAAAATGTTTCTCTTGAAAGAAACGTATACTGCATACAATAAAATGTATCTGGCTGCTAAAAAAGATGGGATAAACCTGAAGGTGATCTCCGCCTCAAGAACCTTTGAAGAACAATCGTGGATCTGGGAGGATAAATGGAAAACAAATAAATCAAAATTTGATACCGACAATGCTTTGTCGAGTTATATCATGCAATACAGTGCTATGCCGGGTACAAGCCGGCACCACTGGGGAACAGAAGTGGATCTCAACAGCACCTCTGCTACCTATTTTGCATCAGGTTACGGTTTGAAGGTATATAATTGGTTGAGTAAAAATGCGGCTACCTATGGATTCTGCCAATCTTATAACGAAAAAGGCACAGGACGCGATACAGGCTACAATGAAGAAATGTGGCATTGGTCTTACTATTCCCTGGCCAACCGCTTTCTTGAAGGGTACAAAAAAAAGGTTGATTATTCGCATATAACTGGGTTTTCAGGCGCTATAACCGCCAAATCACTGGGTGTCATCGACAATTATGTGCTGGCTATCAGCAACAATTGCAGCAATTAAAAAAATATTTTTCGATTGATAATATTTTGTATCTTTGATATCAGGTTCTGTTAGTTCGTTCATTTCGGATGGTTATTTTTAGCTCACCGTAGTTTGGATTTATTCATTAGAACCTATTATCTTTATTTTAATAAACTAAAAAAAAATGAACATTTACGTTTCAGGCTTGAGTTTTAAACTCAACGATGCCGATCTAAGGCAATTATTTGAAGCATACGGTGAGGTATCTTCAGCTAAAATTATTATGGACAAATTTACAGGTCGTAGCCGTGGTTTCGGCTTTGTCGAAATGAACGACGAAGACGGACAAAAAGCTATTGATGCTTTGAACGAAACCGAAGTTGACGGTAAAGTTGTTGGAGTTTCTGTTGCAAGACCTCGCGAAGAAAGACCTCGTGGCGGTGGCGGCGGCGGTAATTTTAACCGTGGCGGTGGCGGCGGTGGTTTCAATAAAAACCGTAATAACGATCGCGATGGCGGTGGTTATGGTGGAAAGAAAAATTTCAACCGTTGGTAAATAAATAATTTTAAAGGAAGATCCGGTTCAAAAGACCGGATTTTTTTTTGCTGCTTACTTCCAAAAGATAAATATATTGTAATTCTTTCTTTCTGCTTTTTTATTTCATTTAGGATATACTTAATATTGTGTTAACATTCACAATCATACATGAAAAATTTTCTTCTCACCCTTGCAGTATGTTTAAGCCTGCAAATTTCCGCTCAAACTTTTAGTTCCACTGTTAATACAATAATTCCCGATGATGGAACCGATATTTCTTTCGAAATAGAAGTAACAGGTTTGCCTGATGTGATCGATACCCTCTTTGGATTGGAAACAGTATGTTTAAATTTAGACCATACATGGGACTCCGACCTTGAGGTTAAACTAATTGCACCGGATGGCTCCACTTTTTTATTATTTGCAGGAATTGGTGGCGATGGTGATAATTTTAATTTCACATGCTTAAATGAGTATGCTGATAATAATATAACCTCAGGGGTTGCTCCATATACGGGTGAATATATTCCGATGGGTGATATGGGTCTTGTAAATAACGGACAAAATCCAAATGGAACATGGACACTCCATATTTATGATACCTATGCTTTCGCAGATATAGGTTTTATTTATTCCTGGAATATTACTTTCGGTGATGAACCTGCTAAACCATTTAATTTTAGTTCGAGTAATTTACCTATTATAATTATCGATACTGATGGAGAACCTATTTACAACGAACCTAAAACTCCCGGTCAAATTTATATCATTGATAATGGAATTGGTTTATTAAATCATCCCAATGATACGGTATTTGCATACGAAGGTAAAATCCTCACTGAATTGCAAGGATTTACCGGCCCTTATTATCCTAAAAAAAATTATGATTTCGATCTGCTCAATGAAGCAGGAATTGAAATTGATACCACATTGTTAGATCTGCCTGCAGAAAATGATTTTATTCTGAAAGCGGAATATCTGGATTATAGTCTTATGAAAAATGCACTCTCCTATGAAATGAGCAGACGCATGGGACAATACGCACCGCGCACTAAATTTTGTGAGTTATTGGTGAATGGTGAATACATGGGCGTTTATTCTCTGACAGAAAAAATAAAACGCGATGACAACAGAGTTGACATTGATAAATTAGGTCCCGAAGATATTGCAGGTGATGCATTGACCGGCGGATACATTATCGAAATAAACGAAAATTTTACCCCAAACGATTGGAATAGTTTATTTGATCCAATTAATTATGCAACTGCAGGTTTGCCCGTTGCATACAAAATGGTATATCCTCAAATTGATTCCATTCAGCCCGAACAATTAGATTATATTCATAATTATGTGGATAGTTTTGAAATTACTTTAGATGGTCCTGATTTTTTAGATCCTATTAATGGATATAGAAAATATATTGGCGTTAAATCGTTTATCGATTTTATGCTGGTGAATGAATTCAGCGCCAATTACGATAGTTACGGAAGAAGCACTTTTTTATACAAAGAAAATATTGCGGATGGTGGGCAATTAAAAATTGGTCCGCCCTGGGATTACGACCGTGCCTATGCACCATGGACAGTGAATGGTTGGGTTTGGGAGATAACGCATCCTGCCTGGCCTTTTCCATTTTGGTGGAGTAAATTCAGAGAAGATCCTGAATGGGTTGATGAAGTGTATTGCAGATATAATTCTTTGCGTGAGGATATATTAAGTGAAACATCTTTTCAGGTATTTATCGATTCCATTCAAATATTATTACAGGAACCTGCAGCGCGCAATTTTGCCAAATGGACCGAGTTAGGAGTTACCGATTATAATTATTTTGTGGATGAACTTTCCAATTTTATGGTAGACCGACTCGCATGGATGGATGATGCACTGGATCCGGATTATGTGGAGCCTCCCGATGCTAATTATTCGGTAACACAAGTTTCTTCCTTAGTTTATGCATTTGATCCTGTAACATCAGGAGCAACTTATTTATGGGATTTTGGTGATGGAATACAATCAACAGAAGAAAATCCTGAACATACTTATGCAGGACCGGGATCTTTTATTGTGAGTTTAACAGTTGATCAATATTATGGTTGCTCGGCTATTAATAGTTCGATGATTGATGTGCAGATAGGAATTGAAGAAGCAGAACAAAACGACCTTATATTATTTCCAAATCCATTTAGCAATCAACTTGTAATAAAATTTAATGAAATTTTGGGTGATGGCGAAGTGAGTTTGATCAATAATTTAGGAGAGCTTGTATTAAAACAAAAATATCGCAGTGGAAATGAAATAGTTTTAATTACAAATTTAATTCCGGCAGGTAGTTATATTTTGAAAATTGATAATGGGGATAAACAATATTTTGAAACTGTAATAAAAAAATAATTTATATCAAACGGGTCGATATTTAGTTCCAATATAATCTACAAAATCTGGAATCAACCCTTGTTGTCTTAGAAGCATTTGCATCTGCGCGCGGTGATGAATACTGTGATAATTTAACTGCAATGGAATATCTTTTAATTGCGCAGTATAGGGCGCATTGCCAATTCCCATCCAAATAACTTCCTGCAATAATTCCGCTTCCGATTTTTTATCCAGGAACCATATCCATGCATCCAAACTTTTATCCCATTCTTCCGCGAGATCTTCCATTGCATAAACCGGCTCCCACCAGTCCAGTTTCGAAATTTCGGGATAAATTTTAATTCTATCCAACCATTTATATTGACAATTGATAAGATGGCTGAATAACCTGATACATTCCGTTTTATCAGGGAGTTCAGCTATTTTATTTAATACCAGTTTATTGGCGAAATCGTTGTATTCAAAGGTTTCAACAAGATAATTTTTGAGCTGCATATTACAGATAAATTTTATTTGCGAATGAAATGCTAAAAATAAATAAAACAATTAAATAAGTTTATTACGTCCGAAATTTTTTAACAACATAAACATCTGACCCACCGGCTGTTCATTCGTGCATTCGTGGCAACTCTTTTAACCCAAAATATGGACAAAAAAATTGCCACGAATGCACGAATAAATATTTAAATTATATATGTTTTAATTGCTATGATATTGGATTTATCACTAATCATCCTATTCGAACACAATTTTTTGAAAGTTTTATCCGTTATCCATACTTCTCTTCCGGAAATGGACTCCAAATATAATAATTTGATTAATTTTGATTATTGGCTGGTGCAATGAAATATATTCTCCTTTTCTTGATTCTTTTTTCCCTTACAAAAATTAAGGCTCAAAATGATACTATATTGCCATGGGAATTGCAATTTACCCTGGGTAGTGCATTGCCCTTGGGAGTAAATAATATGAATGGTGCCGACCTGGATTTAGGACCAAATACCGAATTTTCAATTAATTATCATTTTTCTGATCAATACTTTGCATCGGTTAAATTCAGTTATGCCAAACACGAGTTCAGTGATCAATATTCCCTAAATGCTTATCCAAAAGTTCGCACACATTATTTTATGCCAATGATTGGAAAGTCTCAAATGGCAGGCAATTTTCATTTTGAAGAAAAGATAGGGTTTGGAATGTTTTATGCCAGGATTCCCGCTTATCTCTCCCAAAAAATTGGCGAATATTATTTTGGTAAATCTGCAGATGAAAGCCGCACTTTTATTGGAGAGTGCAACTTCATGGCTGCATATAATTTTACAGATCGTTTTTCTGTGTTGTTGAATGTTGCATTAAAATATTCAGAAATAAAATGGGAGATCAGATATAATAGTTTCATTGAAACTGATCTCGGTCTCGATTATATTTTAACTGATAGTTATAAACAAAGAGTAATTTATTTTCCTGTAGCCATGTCGTTGGGGGTTGCTTACCATTTATACAAAAAGCCGCCTGTTGGCAGCTTTCTGTATAATTTATTTGATGCTCCTTTTTAATTATTGATCATCTCCCCACAATGTTTTTCATATGCTCCAATAAGATCATTTGCTATCATCATGGCATTTCTTCCTTCTATCTGGTGACGTTCAATAAAATGCACAAGTTTGCCATTCTTAAACAAAGCAATACTCGGTGAACTCGGAGGGTAAGGCAAAGTAAATCTTCTTGCTTCAGCTACTGCTTCCATATCAAATCCTGCAAACACAGTTGCTAATTTATCAGGAGTTTTTTCGTTGGTCAAACTCAATTTAACACCCGGTCTTGCCATTCCGGCAGCACAACCACAAACGGAATTTACCACTAACAATAAGGTGCCTCCCGTATTTTTTATCGCATTCTGAACCGCCTCAGCCGAAGTAAGATCCTCAAATCCCGCTTCAGTAAGCTCAGCTTTCATTGGTAACACTAGTTCTTTTGGATACATTTTTTATTTTTTTTACAAAGTTAATGAAAAGATTAAGGTCAATGACACTAAGTAATCGCTGGAAAATTTCTTTATAGTAGAGACGCAATGCATTGCGTCTCTACTATAAAGAAATTTTCAACCCAGAACCCAGAACCCAGAACCCAGAACCCAGAACCCAGAACCCAGAACCCAGAACTTTTCAACTTATTCATGAACCACAGCCCCCTATTTTTAGTTCATACGTTGTGCATGGTTGATCTATTTTTTACCTTTGTGTAAATATATGGTTTTCGCATACTGCACATTGCAATTTGCATTCACTAAAATAAATACTCAATGGAAGTAATGACTGACAAAAAACTCCCTTACAAGGTAAAAGACATATCTCTTGCCGCCTGGGGACGTAAAGAAATTAAATTGGCTGAGGTAGAAATGCCCGGTCTTATGGCTATTCGCGAAGAATATGGTCCATCTAAACCTCTAAAAGGTGCGCGTATCGCCGGTTGTTTACATATGACCATCCAAACCGCTGTTCTTATTGAAACCCTTATTGAATTGGGTGCCGAGGTGCAATGGAGTTCTTGTAATATCTTCTCCACCCAGGATCATGCAGCTGCAGCTATTGCCGCTGTTGGAATCCCTGTTTATGCGTGGAAAGGGGAAACATTGGAAGAATATGACTGGTGTATTGAACAAACCCTGTTTTTTGGCGAGAACAATGAGCCATTAAACATGATCCTCGACGATGGTGGTGATCTTACCAATCTTGTTTTGGATAAATATCCCGAAATGGTTAAACATCTGAAAGGAATTTCGGAAGAAACCACTACAGGTGTGCATCGTCTTTATGGACGCGTGGAAAAAGGAACTTTACCGGTTCCGGCTATCAATGTGAACGATTCGGTGACCAAATCGAAATTTGACAATAAATATGGTTGCAAAGAATCTTTAGTGGATGCCATTCGCCGAGCTACGGATGTTATGATGGCAGGTAAAGTTGCCGTTGTTGCAGGGTATGGCGATGTTGGAAAAGGTTCAGCACAGTCGCTGCAAGGGGCAGGAGCACGGGTTATTATCACTGAAATTGATCCAATTTGTGCTTTACAAGCGGCTATGGACGGGTTTGCTGTGAAAAAAATGGAAGATGCTGTAAAAGAGGCTGATATAATTGTTACTGCAACAGGAAATTGCGATATTATATTAGGACATCATTTTAAATTGATGAAACACAATGCAATCGTTTGCAATATCGGTCACTTTGATGATGAAATTGATGTTGCATGGTTAAATACAAATTACATGGATTCCAAAGAGGAAATAAAACCTCAGGTTGATAAATATACTATCGATGGAAAAGATATCATTTTATTGGCAGAAGGTAGATTAGTGAATTTGGGTTGCGCAATGGGCCATCCATCTTTTGTTATGTCGAACTCCTTTTCAAACCAAACATTGGCTCAAATAGAATTATGGGTGCACGGCAATAAATATGAAAATAAAGTGTATACCTTGCCTAAACATCTCGATGAAAAAGTTGCGAGATTACACCTTAAAAAATTAAACGTTGAATTGGAAGTATTAAATGATAAACAGGCAGATTATATCGGCGTAGACAAAAACGGCCCATATAAACCTGAATACTACCGGTATTAAATAGACGATAATATATAGTAGTTAGTAGTTAGAGGGACCACCTCGTATTACTGACTACTATTTTTTTAATCTGGAATTTCCAAATTTTTCTAAAATCTTCCTGAGAACGATATCTAACTACTATATACTAAATACTATATACTCGAATTGACAAAACTTTCCATCAACATTAATAAAATTGCAACCCTTCGCAATGCACGCGGAGGAAACATTCCAAATGTTGCGCAATTTGCCATCGACTGCGAGCGATTTGGTGCTGATGGAATTACTGTTCATCCCAGACCCGATGAACGGCATATTACTTTAAAGGATGTTTATGATCTGCATAAAGTTGTTACTACTGAGTTTAATATAGAAGGATATCCTGATGCCCGTTTTATGGAAATGATAAAAACCATAAAACCTGCACAGGCAACTTTGGTTCCTGATCCGCCTCATGTAATTACGTCGAATACCGGCTGGGATGTAATTAATAATATGCAGGAATTAAAAGAAATTATTGCAACCATAAAATCCAATGGAGTTCGCGTTTCTATTTTTTTAAATCCGGAATTACCTCAGGTGGAAGCTGCTGCAGCTAGTGGCACCGATCGCATAGAGTTTTATACCGGCCCTTATGCGGAGGAATATATTTCAGATAAAAACAAGGCAATATCCGATTATATTTCCGCAGCAAAACTTGCACATAAATTAGGATTAGGCATAAATGCGGGACATGATCTTAGTCTTACCAATTTAAAATTCTTCAAACAAAATATTCCTCAACTTGCCGAAGTATCCATCGGTCACGCATTAATAAGTGATGCATTATATTATGGCATTGAAAACGCGTTGCAGTTATATAAACGTCAGCTTCAGGATTAAAATACTGATAGAAATTTCTTTCGTACTGTTAATTATTTTTGTTTTCCGCTACAGATTTTAAGACCGCATTTCGTGTGAGTAAAAATCGTCGCATATATTTTTTAAGATATATCCAATCAAAAATTTCTCCTATAAATCCAAGTGGAACACTGTATTCCAATTTATCTTTCATTATTGTTATCCCGTTTTTTTCTTCAAAATAATGTTGGTGTTGCATTGATTTGAATGCACCTTTTAACATGGTATCTTCAAAATAATTGGGACGATCAAATTGTGTGATCTTAACTGTGAGTTTTTGTCTGATTCCGAGATGTGTTGCACGCCATGTAATGGTATCACCCAATTCACACATGCCGCTCATTCTTCCAGCAATTGCTTCTTCCTTTGTCTTTTTTGTAGATAATTTATGTATATCTATATCTCTTGCTACATCAAAACATGTTTCAATATTGGCATTAATTTCTGTGGTGAGATGTAGCGTTGTCATTAGATAAATTACAGGAAAAAAAAACCCTCCGAAATAATTCCGGAGGGTTTTTTTTAAGGTATTAATTATTTATAAATGCGTTTCCTGTGCATTCACGTAAGTATATTTTTCTGTAGCAGAATCATATTTCCAAACGATGGCAACACAATACATATTTTCTACTTTCCAATCGCCATCTTTAACAATTTGGTAAGATTTAGTAAATGATTGTCCGTTAACACCTGCACCGAAAACAAATTGTTCACCCCAGGCGCTTCCATTGGAAGATCCGCGGATCAAATGATTATGAACCCAATTTGGATCAGATGGAGGAGTTGCTCCTGCAATTTGCTGTTCTGCAACAATTCCGTTTTCCATTAAATAAGCAGCAACAAAATAATCACCGGTAACATCGGCAAACATTTTTGCACTAACTGATAAAGTGATAGAAGTTCCGTTATCGGTCAAACCTGCAACAGCCCCAGCTTCAGCCGGTCCTGCAGAGATCTCTGAAGTAACAGCACCAGCTCCGGCAGCTCCGTCAGAAAATGACGTTTGGTTCCACACATATAATGTTGGGTAACCACCAACTATACCTTCCGCTCCGTAATAATCAGTAAGTGTGGTTGATTCACTA
>JBGAWP010000028.1:0-44767 GCA_044227505.1 Chitinophagales bacterium
ATAAAGGAATGAAAGAATGGCCATCTGTTATAAACCCTTTCAACCCCTTCAACCATTAAAACAATAAACCCTTAATTTTATCGTTCTACGTTTGGCATATGAAAAAAACACTTTCCCTTATCCTCGCTGCATTCTTTTTTGTGAGTTTGCAGGCACAAACGGTTTTTAAAGATCTTACTGCTATTCAGTTTGGCGATAGTATTTTGGTGGATTGGACACTAACAGGTGGCAACACCTGTTACGACATGTTTCTGATGCGGTCGGATGATGGTAGCAATTTTGAAAATATTTTTTCGGTGAGCGGAGTATGCGGCGGAGCTACGGATCAATATTATAATTTTATTGATAGCGAAGGTTTGAAAACAGGCACTACTTATTCATACAAGGTGACTGCTTCCAATGGATTACTTGAAAGCGAGACCGCTGAAATTCAATATATCAATGCCGGGGATGTACAGGTTTTTGTATATCCAAATCCCTCTACTTCTGATATTAATGTTACTATAGATAATAAATATACTCCGCGCTTTTTGGTGGAATTTTATGGTGTTGATGGACAACTCCTTTCCAAATCCATGCAATACGAAAATCTTTTTACTCTAAACACCGATCAGATGTCGGCAAATCCATATCTAATTAAAATTACTACAGAAGATGGGGTAGTATTCGGTCAGAAAATTGTAGTGCATTAATTGTTACTCACAACTGCTGTTTCTTTGCGTCTTTGCGACTTTGCGTGCAATTCATTAATTTTTTTTCACGCAAAGGCGCAAATCCGCAAAGGGTTAAAAATTTATTTATTTTACTGATTTATTATTGCGCAATTATGAGATAATAATTTTTCTTCCCTTTTTGTAACAATAAAAATTTTCCTTTTATAAGATCATTTTGTGTTATCTGATATTCGGCGTCGGAAATTTTTTCTTTGTTGATGCTGAGTGCGTTTTCCTGAATCGCCCTTTTGTATTCTCCTTTGGATGCAAGTATGGAGGTATGGGTTGTAATTAATTCTGAAAAAGAAACACCGGTAGCAAACAGTTCTTTGGCCACCATGGATTGGGGAGCACCTTCCAAAGCGTCTAACAGCAAGCCTTCCGACAGTTTTTCGAAATCTTCTTTAGTAGATTTACTGAATAATAATTCGCTGGCAGAAACGGCGTTGTTGTAGTTTTCTTCTCCATGTACACGAATGGTAATGTCTTTCGCTAATTCTTTTTGTAATAAACGCGTATGGGGTTCTAATTGATGGCGGGAAATAATATCTTCAATAAATGCTCTGGTATGTAAAGTAAATATTTTAATATAGGTCTCTGCATCCGCATCACTTGCATTCATCCAAAATTGATAAAATTTATAGGGAGATGTTTTATTCGCATCCAACCATATATTTCCACTTTCCGTTTTTCCGAATTTAGTGCCATCGGCTTTTTTAATGAGAGGTGTACAAATTGCAAATGCCTCTCCATTTCCTTTTCTGCGAATTAATTCGTTGCCGGTGGTAATATTTCCCCATTGATCGCTTCCACCCATTTGCAATTGTACGTTTTTATTTTTCCATAAATAATAAAAATCGTAACCCTGCACCAATTGATAGGTGAATTCTGTAAACGAAATTCCTTTTTCCAAACGTGTTTGCACCGAATCTTTCGCCATCATATAACTCACGGTAAGATATTTTCCCACTTCGCGCAAAAAATCAAGAAAGGAAATATCTTTCATCCAATCGTAATTATTTACAAGCTCTGCCGAATTTTCTTTTTCATTAAAATCGAGAAATTTTTCAAGTTGTTTTTTCTGACAAGCGATATTGTGATTTAATGTTTCTTCATCCAATAAATTGCGTTCCGCGCTTTTTCCCGAAGGATCACCAACCATTCCCGTTGCTCCGCCAATCAGGGCAATTGGTTTATGTCCGCATTGCTGAAAATGCAAAAGCGTCATGATCTGCACCATATTTCCAACACCCATCGAATCTGCAGTGGGATCAAAACCGATATACCCCTTCGCCATTCCCTTATTTAAAAACTCCTCCGTGCCTGGCATAAGATCAGATAACATCCCCCGCCAGCGAAGTTCCTCTACGAAATTTTTCATGGGGCAAAAATAGTAAACAGTGGGCAGTGGCAGTGGGCAGTTTGTAACATTGGGGGATTTTCCTTCGAGATAAACTTAGGGGTGAGATGAAAGAAAACTCCCCTATGGGGTTGGGGGCCTGTGAACAGTGGGCAGTGGCAGTGGGCAGTTTGTAACATTGTGCGATTTTCCTTCGAAATTGAACATTGTGACTGAGACTGTGACTGATCAGGGAAGGATTTGTTTAGAAGAACGAAAATTATGCTTCGGAAGGGTATCTTCTTTCGTGAGGCGTGAAGCGTGAGGCGTGAGTTTGGTTTGAGGTGGGAAAAGGATTATTCTCTTATTATAAAATACACCTTACCTGTTACAAATAAGCCTTGGGCTTATTTAATTCAAAAAAGGCTCGCCTTTTTTCACTCACGATTCACGCCTCACGATTCACGGTCACGGAACATAAAATGAGTAATGAGTTATGAGTTTACCTCGATTAGGGAAAAAAATTTGGCATTTCCCATAAAGTTTTAAAACGGAGGATAAAATATCAGGTTTACGACTGCCATACTCATTACTCATAACTCATTACTCATTCACTAGCACAAGGTCCCTGCGAAGCAAACTCACAATTCAACCTCAGGAATCCCAATCCTAGCTCTTTTCTCATTATATTGCATTAAATTTAACCAAACCTTGAATTTTCTATCTCATTATTACCACGAAACCCCTTGCGACGATCCGTATTTTATTGCGGGGGTGATTTTACCTGATATCTTGTCGAATTATAGTCACAGGAGCGGAGAGGTGGTGAAATTGTTTGTGCATAAATTGCAAATTCCGGATTCGAAGGAGCAGGAAAGTTTGCAAAAGGGCGTAAAAAGACATTATGAAATTGACGGTTATTTCCATGCATCGCAATTTTTTGAGGAGAATACAAAAACAATTTCTTCCCTGATAAAAACACGGGATTACAGTTGTTTTGACAAAAGATTATATGCCGTAAGCCATGTAATGCTGGAGATCATGCTGGATCGTAAAATTTTGATCGAAGACAGGGCATCTTGTGAAAAGATGTATACCCTTCTTGATATGGTTGACAGTAATGAGATCACAAAATTGATTGAACTCAATTCCGAGGCCTCAAAACCGGCAGATGTTAGGGAACATTTCAATCGTTTCCGGAGTTTAAAATTTATATACGATTACACCTTCGACGAGCGTTTAGTGCAGCTGATGAGTGACCTGAATAAACGGCTTGGCAATCAGCCCTTTGATCAAAAAGACCGCGAACTTTTTAAATTAACGATTCATGACATTGAAAATACACTATTTCTCCAAAAATTCCCTAAATTTCCGACTGATTCGCAAATTGATGAGGCATAAAACGATTATTATTTTCTCTTTACTTTTTGGGTTAGGAACTGCATTCAGCCAAAGTTCTGCACCAAAATATTCCAATGAATTTTTATCCATTGGTGTTTCTGCACGCGCTTTGGGAATGAGCGGAGCAGTTTGTGCATCGGTAAATGATGTTACCGGAGGATATTGGAATCCTGCAGCTTTGGTATTAGTGAAACCGGATATTCAGGTGGGAATTATGCACTCCGAATATTTTGCCGGAATTGCAAAATATGATTATGGTTCCATTGCAATTCCTTTAAAAGAAAAAAATGCTGCGGTTGGATTATCGTTGATTCGATTTGGAGTGGACGATATTCCCAATACCTTATTTTTAATTGAGCCGGATGGAAGTATCAATTACGATAATATCACTTCCTTTTCCGTTGCTGATTATGCTTTTTTAGGATCTTATGCAACACAATTAAAATGGCAGAATCTGCGATTGGGCGGAAATGTAAAAGTGGTTCACCGCAATGCAGGAAGTTTTGCAACGGCTTGGGGATTCGGTTTAGATGCCGGTGCGCAAATGGATATAAAAAAATGGAAATTTGGCGCAACATTTAAAGATATTACTTCCACTTTTAATGCCTGGAGTTTTTCGTTTACGGAAGAAGAAAAAGATGTATTGCTTGCAACCGGAAATATTGTTCCGGAAAATTCATTGGAAATTACAACACCGAGATTAATTCTTGGAGCTGCTTACGATTTTACATTAAGTGAAAATTTCGGATTACTTGCAGAAATTAATACCGATATCACCAGCGATGGACGACGAAATGTTTTAATTAGCGCAGACCCGGTCAGCATTGATCCGCATATCGGAATTGAAGCAGATTATAAAGATTTTATTTATCTGAGAGGAGGAGTGGGAAATGTGCAGCGATATATTCCAGATGATCTGTATGAAGAAGCATGGACGCTGCAACCAAATATTGGATTAGGATTGGTGATCGGTCCCGTGCATTTGGATTATGCTTATACCAATATCGGAAAACAATCGGAAGTTTTGTATTCGCATGTTTTTAGTTTGATGTTTGATATTAATAAATCGGTAAAACCGGAAACAATTTCAGAATAAATAATAATGGTAAAATATAAATTGATTGGATGAAGAAATTTTTACCTGCACTTTTATTTATTTTTTCGTTTTCTTCGTCGTTTAGTCAAACCTATGGCAACGAATGGATCAACTATGACCAGCAGTATTTCAAATTTAAAGTTACCGCAGATGGAATCTATCGTTTGGATCACCCAACACTGGATGCAGCTTTAAGCGGAATAGGAGTTTCCCTCGCAACCATTGACCCGCGAAATTTTCAATTATTTAATAAGGGGATCGAAGAATATATTTATCTGGAAGGGGAGGGAGATGGCGTTTTCGATGCCGGCGATTTTATAGAATTTTACGGAAGAAAAAACGACGGCACTTTCGACACACAGTTATTTGATTCCGCGAATATGCAATTGCATACTTATGAAAGTATTATATCTGATACCGCATATTATTTTTTAACCTGGAATAATTCAATAACCAATAACCGGTTAAATAATTTAGTGAATGATCTCAGCGGAGCGCCTTCCGCTGAATTGTATTCTATTTATCACACTCTTAAAGTGTATGGAGCAACTTATGGTTCTGCATATTTTAATGCAGGTGTTCCGCATTTTTCGGTATATAGTTCCAGGTATTCCAATGGGGAAGGATATACAACTCCTAAATATAATGTAACAACTTTTACCCAAACAATTCTCACTCCAAATATTTATACCGGAGCAGCGTTTACTCCCTCTTTAAAAACAGTTGTTGTAGGTTCTAACGATTCCGAACATCATACTGTAATTAATTTTAACGGGGAGAATCTGGAAGACAGTGTTTATTGGGATTATCAGGTAATGCGATATGATTTTCCAATCGACAATCTACTTGCCTCCAATACAATAGCGTTTGTTACAGGGCCTGTTACAACAGATTATCAGCGATATTCATTTACAGATCTGATGTATCCCCGAATTTTTGATTTTGACAATGTTTCCAAAACAATATTTGAGTTACCGGATGATGGGGAAGCTTCCTCTTATTTGGAGCTGACAGATTTTAATGAAAAATCCACTTCACCGATATTATATGATTTTACCGGTCATAATCGCATGGTTGCAATTGTGGAAAGCGATATCTCAAAATTTCATTTACCTTATTCCACCAACCTACATAAATTTTATGTCGGAAGTCAGGATGTGACGGATATTTATTCTGTTACTGTATTAACTCCCGTGAATTTTATTGACTATACCGATCCTGCAAATCAGGGAAACTATTTAATTATTTCTCATGCGCAATTATTTGATGATGGAACTGGCGTAAATTGGGTGGAGGAATATAAAAATTACAGGGCCTCTGTTGCAGGTGGAAATTTTGATGTAATAATTGCAGATATTGATAAATTATATGAACAATTCTCCTACGGAATAAAAAAACATCCGCTCGCGATCCGCAATTTTATTTTATATGCAAAAGATAGTTTTGACTTAGAACCGGAATTTGTTTTTCTGATAGGTAAATCATATTCTTATGATGTTACACGCGCAAATGCGACACCGGAATATGGATGGGATCTGGTACCAACCTTTGGTCACCCGGGCGCAGATAATTTACTTGCTGCAAGACCGGGAAGTATAGTTCCGGAAGTAGCCATAGGAAGAATTGCTGCGGAAAACGGAAATGAAGTACGCATTTATCTGGAGAAAATGATAGCCTTTGAAGCTGCACAGGCCGACCATGTGCAAACCGTGGAAAATAAAGCTTGGATGAAAAATGTTTTGCATTTTGCAGGAGGAACCACCGAGTATGAACAAACCTTATTCCATAGTTTTTTAACACAATATAAAAACACCATTGAGGATACTTTGTATGGAGGAAATGTTACCCCATTTAATAAATTAACTGCTGATCCGATATTTACTCCGATATCTGAATATTATGACTCCATTTTAACGAAAGGGGTATCGCTTGTTACTTTTTTCGGACATTCCTCTACAGGTAGTTTTGATTATAATATCGGTGAGCCGGAAGAATTTCACAATGAAGGAAAATATTTTGTTGTGTATGGAAATGGATGTAATACAGCTTCCATTCACGGAGAAAGTTACACACTTGGACAACGATATATTTTTGCCGAAAATAAGGGTGCAATCGGATTTATTGCTGCGTCCAATTATTCATTCGCATCGAGTTTGCATGTTTTCGCAACCATGTTTTACCGGGAATTATCTTCCATCAATTATCATCAGGCCATTGGCACAATATTAAAGGAAACATGTGATACGCTTTATCCAACCTTTAATATTTTTGATCAATTATCTATTGAGCACACTACTTTGCAAGGAGATCCGGCATTAAAATTAAATAATCACGAACAACCCGATTATGCCATTGAAGAACAGTATGTATTTTTTGAACCCGATATCATTACAGCCGGTACGGATTCTTTTGATTTGCATGTTGTGGTCACCAATTTGGGAATGGCAATTGATTCGGCGTATTACGTAGAAGTAAAAAGAACTAAGGCTAACGGAGAAGTACAAATTATCTCTGAACGTTTTCCCGCCACTTATTTTCGCGATACGCTCACTTTTACATTCGAAACAGATGCATTAGGTGGTGTTGGATTAAATGAATTTGCTATTCATATCGACAATATCAATGAAATTGCAGAGATTGATGAGTTAAATAATATACTGGGCGTTTCTAATCTGATCATTTCGGATGATGCTATTCCGATATATCCCGTGGAATTCAGTATCATGAATCATATACCGGAATATTTTGCTGCTTCCACTGCTTATGTTTTTGCGGAAGAGAAATTATATATGGTGGAAGCAGATACGACCATGAATTTTAATTCGCCGCTAAAAAGATCAACATTTATTACAGAAAGTGGAGGTGTATTAAAATGGGTGGAACCTCCTATGACATGGATTCCGAACACAGTTTATTATTGGAGGATCTCACCGGATACCACCACAGGTGAAGCACTTTTATGGCGCTCAAGTTCTTTTTTATATTTACCCGGAGATATTACAGGTTGGAATCAATCGCATTATTTTCAGTATCTGGAAGATGATTATACCAATATCAGTTTACAAGAGACAAGAGAATTTGAATTTGTTACGGATGTAAAAGTGTACGAGGTTTCTGCGGGAATTTATCCTGCTACACACTGGACGGAAGTGACTGCATATTTAAACGGCGAATTATTAATGGTTGCTCCTTGCGTTGCGGCCGGTTTTGTGTGTATTGTTGTGGATGCGAATTCCGGAGATCCCTGGACAACGTATGAAATAGGAACATCAAATTTAGGTCCTTATAATGATACCTATTGCACTGCGGATGCCACGGAAAAGGTGATCATGTTTAATACCACCACCGCTGCGAACAGGGAATATATGTATCAATTTATGATGTCTACCGTTCCCGATAGTAATTATTTTATCGCATACACAAATAATTATGCTGAATTTAATGAGTGGCTTGCAGATACATTAATTTATGGTCATAGTTTATATGATGCGTTTCATACCTATGGTGCAATTGATATAGATACTTTGCAGATCTTTGACTACGACCGTTCTTACATTTTTTCTGCATTAAAAGGAGATCCGGCAACAAAAACTGAGATCATAAGCGATGAATTCGGAAATCAGATAGAAGCTTCTTTTACATTGGAGGGAAATTGGAATGAAGGAACTATTATCACACCGTTAATTGGTCCTGCAGCTAGTTGGGATAAAGCGTTATGGAGTTTATACAGTAACGATCCGATTTTAAGTGATACGAATTCTATCGATATTATTGGTGTTGATTATAACGGCGTGGAAACAGCACTTGCAACAGGATTACAAAGTGGTGATACCACCATTAATTTTATTGATGCAGAATTATATCCGTTTGTGAAATTAAAATTAAATACCAAAGATGATTCGTTGCGCACACCTGCACAATATAATTATTGGAGAGTTATTTATATGCCGGTTCCGGAAGCTGCGTTAAATCCGAATATCCATTTTACATTTAATGGTGATAGTGTAGATCAGGGAGAACTGATCGAATTGGAAATTGCAGTTACAAATGTGAGTGATTACAATATGGATAGTCTGCTCATTGATTTTGCCGTTCGCGATCAAAATAATGTTTTACATGATATTCCATATGCGCGGCAGGATTCATTGCTTACAGATGAAACCATGATATCCACCCTGGAATTTAATTCCTTTGATATTCCGTCCGGAAGTAATACTTTGATAGTGGAAGTAAATCCGGATAACGATCAGCCGGAACAATTCCATTTTAATAATCTCGCTTATCTGGAATTGAATAATAATGCGGATATAAGAGATCCTTTATTGGATGTGACATTTGATGGAGTGCATATTTTCGACGGCGATATAGTTAGTGCAAAACCTATGATCACAATCAGTTTAAAAGATGAAAATCAATATCTGGCATTATCAGATACTTCGCTGATGAATATCAGCATTAAATATCCTGATGAGAGTTTGCATGATTTTTATTTTGATGGCACTACAACTATTTTTTATCCTGCCGATACGAACAACCTAGCAAAAAACAATTTAGCAAGAGTGGAAATGCATCCCGTTTTTGAACAGGATGGAATTTACGAATTGCAATTGCGTGGAAAAGATGTAAGTGGAAACAGAGCCGGTGCCATTGATTACCGAATAACTTTTGAAGTGATCAACAAAGCAATGATCTCCAATGTAATGAATTATCCCAATCCATTTACCTCACAAACAAAATTTGTATTTACATTAACCGGAAGTGAAGTGCCGGATTATTTTAAAATTCAGATCATGACCGTGAGTGGTAAGGTGATACGGGAAATAATGCGCGATGAATTGGGTGAATTGCATATTGGAAATAATATAACCGACTTCACCTGGGATGGAACAGATAAATACGGAGATCAACTTGCAAACGGATTGTATTTATATCGCGTAGTAACCAAACTCGCCGGAGAATCCTTAGAAAAATACGATGTAGGCACAGATCAGTATTTTAAATCGGGATTTGGGAAAATGTATTTGGCGAGGTGATTAGATCGTTAATACTTTGTTCTAACCTAAACCGAAACAAATTGAAATATCTCTATTATTTTTTATCATTTTATTTGCTGCCATTTATTTTTGGATGTAAACAAAAATCTCTGTTAGAAATTCAAGATCTCAAATTTGTGAATATTGAAAAAAACGCTATTGTATTAAATCAAATTGATACAACTTACCTGATCTCTGATTTTAAATTGTATGGTTATGGTAAAACGGATACATTTGGGTATAATGTTTATAATAAAAGAGGCAATTTAATTACCGAATGGCGATACGGATTCATGGGCCCTCCTATGAGTACATATTTATACGATAGTAACGATCTGGTGGTTCACAAGGAATATAGTACCGATTATTGGTTACGTTTTGATGTTACTTACAAATTTATTCCTGACAGCCTTTTACTTTATCAATATTGGTCTGATGGAGCACCAGTTAGTTGCTTTTGGTTTAATGAAAAAGGTTTACTCATCAGATCTAAAGATAATATACATGGAGGTTGGGCGAGTGAAATTATTTCGACCTTTGAATATGACGATGGTAATAATTTGGTTAGAAAAGTTGAAAAACCGAATTACCGAAGGGTGGAGGAATTAGAGCTTAGAAAAAATTATTTTGAAAGGGGAATAAGTTCCTATGATATCACAGAATATTTTTATAATGGACAAAAATTAGATTCCGTGATCACAAAATATTATATTGAAGATAATCCCCAAAATAATTATACCTCTAAAACCTATTTTAACGAGTCTGGCTTGCGGTATAAAACAATTTTGATGGATACTATTATAACCACTTATTTACATAAATCCCGGAGTTTCTAATTTACCTATTTCCAGTTTTTTTAGCATATTCTCAGCAGTAAAGTGGCTATATATTGGAGAATTTATAATAAAATTTTATATTTGATAAGCTATTCAGAATCAATTCACTCTAAATACCACATTATGAAAAAGTTCATTCTACCCATTTTAGCCATCATTTCGGCTTTACAATTTATTGCATGCAATAATTCATCTAAAACAGAAGGTGTTGAAGGTGCTTCTGACAATACAGAAAGAGCTTCCTCCGATGATGCTTCTCAAAGGTATCAGTTAAAATCTGCTATCGTTACCTCCAAGACTACAAATTCGATGATGGGAGGAGATATTACTACCTTGCTCTATTTTGATGATCACGGGGAAAAGGAAATGACAAAAACCACCACAAAAATTTCCATGATGGGACAAAATATTGAAACTGTTTCCAATAGTTTGTTAAAAGATGGCTGGTATTATAATTGGGAGGAAGGAAAAAACACCGGAAGTAAATTCCAATTAAAAGAAATGATGGATCCTTCGAAAATGGATTATGCAAAAATGTCGGAAGACATGATGAAAGAACTCGGAGTTAAAAAAGTAGGTTCAGAAACGATCATGGGCAAAAAATGCGATAAGTATGAAATGAATAAAGAAGGAATGGGAACCGGCAATTTCTGGTTATGGAAAAATATTGCCATGAAATCGGAAATGACAATGGCGGGTATGAAAATGAATATTGAAGTGACAGATATTGATGAAAACCCGAATTTTGCGAAAGGACAATTTGATGTGCCTTCTAATGTTACATTTACGGAGATGAGTATGCCGGCGGCAAAGGAATGAGGAGAAAGGACAAAGGATGCAGGACACATGACTTGACATAGGACATTGGAAGTAGGACATAGGACAGGTCTTGATTTAAATTGAAGATTTTATACTTAATTAAAAGTTTAAATTTTGTGTTTATTTTTCTCCAGTACTTTTATGTCAACTCATAATATTAAAAAGGAATTCATTCTTTTTCTTAGCAATAACTTCTTCGTGTAACTTCGCGCCTTCGTAGCCTCGCCATCCGTTTTAAAGGACACAGGACACATGACTTGACATAGGACATAGGAAATAGGACACGCTTGATTCAAATTGATGATTTTATACTTAATTAAAAGTTTAAAGTTTGTGTTTATTTTTTTCTAATACTTTTATGTCAACTCTTATTTTTTTTTATTAATTCATCAAAATATTCAATAGGAAATCTTACTTTTTTCCTAATAAAATTTCTTCGTGTACCTTCGCGCCCTTCGCGTCTTCGTGGCCTCGCCATCCGTATTACAAAATGAGTAATGAGTAATGAGTAATGAGTTTGAACCCGGTTATCCCGAGACAATAACTTTATGGAGGATGTAAAGCGCTCACTTTTACGTTTGGTAAAACTCACGCTTCACGCCTCACGATTCATGAAACACTTCTCGTTTTTTGCCTTGATAATCAACAATGGAAATAGATCTAATTTTATTCGTTATTGTAATAAAATTTGAACGCTGAGCATAATACCCTTCGCCTTTATAAAATTCTATTTTTTGCGTGCTGTTATCATTATAATTTACAATAGCATAAACATCATCCCAATTTGCTTTAATAATTTTGTTTAGACCGTAATTATAAATTTTCGTTTCGCCGCTATTTACGCCTGCCACTATTATTGGTGAATTGGTTTCTCCGCATTGAACCAAAGTGAGTGCTCGTGCATCCCCATCGCTCCAAAAACCACTTTCGAAACTTCTGATGGGATTGAATTTACCGTTTCCTTTTCCTTCTAGCAATAACCCTGTTCCTGCATCGTGGCGCATTACTAATATGTCGGTCTGATAATAATTTCCCTGACATAAAATATCTATAATACCATCTCCCGTAAAATCCTCACAAATAATTCCAAACACCGGACTTACTTGTGCTTCCACCGGTAAATTTATTTTTTCAAAATTGTTATTTCCATTATTGATCAGAACTGCGCTTTCGAATTGGTAAGCATATACATGATATGCTTTTGATAAATTTTCTGCACCAAACATATCACTCGTATTCATTTTTCCGAAACTGTCCCAATCCGGAATGGTACTTCTTACCTCCGGAAATTGTTCCAGCATTCGTTCGCGGAAATGTACGGGATAAGAAATGTCATGCTGATAGTAACTCATCATGAGTCCGTTGTATTCCGTTTCCGGTTTCTTGAAATAATATCCTTCCAAAGGCAAAATATTTCCCGTTTTTTCGGAGATGGTGTTTTTGAATCTTCTGTTGGTTCCAAAATTCCCAAGAATATAATCCATATCTCCATCATTATCCAGATCGGCACCATTGATACTCTGCCACCAACCATCCATATTTTTGAGATTTGTTTTTGAAGTGACATTTTCAAATGAATTTCCTTTATTTTTCAGAAAAACAATAGGCATCCAATCACCGGTGATCATTAGATCGATATTGGAATCATTATCAAAATCAGTCCATAATGCAGAAGAAACCATACCGATATTTTTTAATGCAGGTGCAATTTTTTCTGTTACATCAATAAATTTTCCACCTTCATTTTGCAAAATGGAAGATGATACAGGAAGTAAATATTTACCCGGATATTGTCTCCCTCCCACAAATAGATCAAGATCTCCATCCTTATCAAAATCGCAGGCATTCACGCAGGAAGTTGGAACAGCATCCGAAATGATTTTTTCATTATGCATTGTAAAATTTCCATTCCCTTCATTAATATAAAATCTATCGTTATAACATTTGTCGCCCGCTATTTTTTCGTTGCCACCACTTCCGATATACAGGTCGTTATCTCCATCCATTTCCGCATCAAAAATAAGAGCCGAAGCATCTTCATACTTAATGTCGGATTTTAATTTGATAGTACTCAAGGAAAATTTTCCCGGTGTATTTTGAAGATAGATCTCCCCCGGTTTTTGAAATGTTCCACCTATATAAATATCATCCAATCCATTGCCATCAAGATCGCCGCTTGCTATGCACGGTCCCGATACACTCATTTTATGCGGAATCAAAAATTCACGCGTAAAATCCTCGAAATCATTTTCTACATGAGAATAAATAATTCCTGATTCTGATTTCGCATCATTAAAAATAGGTATACTTTTTGCTTGTGCCGTGAAAGTGACGCCCGGTGAGGCATTCAGGTGATCAACAATTAAAGTCTGATTGCAATCAACATTTTTTAATTCCTGTTTTTTTCCATCCAGCCAGGTTATTTCCACTCTTTCAATATTTTTATTTTTACCTATACCGAAATGAATAATATTTTCAGTGGTTGAAATAAATCCGCGCACATTGGTATGCTGAATATATTGCATGGTATCCCCGTAATAGATCTTAATTTTTGTTCCGAGACCATACGTATTTCCACCATAACCTTTTAATTGAAAGTTGATATAATTATTTGTTGTTATATTTTTTTCCAAATTATTTTTATACACATAGGGTGTTTCATTTGCATTGGCACAAATAATATCCATATCTCCATCCAGATCAAGATCCGCAGATGCTGCTCCATAGGAAGAGGAAGGATGATAAATTCCCCATTCATCACGCATATCTTTAAATGTAAGATCTCCGTTATTTTTATAAATAAAATTTGGGGTATTTAAAGTGTACTTGGGGATAGAATTAACGAGGTTGTAATAAATGGAACTGTCACTTATTCTGCATGCTCTTCTTAGTTTTGTATAGGTTTCTGTTTCATCCACATTAAAATCCTGTAAATATCCTGTCGAGATAAATAGATCTTTATTTCCATCATTATCAAAATCAGAAAAAAATGTCGACCAACCCCAATCTGTAACACCCACCCCGGCAGTTCTTCCAATTTCAGAAAAGGTTCTGTTTCCGTTATTTAATTTGAGCGAATTACCTCTGTTTTGATATCCATATCCGGCATTAATAAGTGTCCTTAAAATTTCTACCTGCGAGGAAATCTGAAATGTTTTAAAAGAATAATTTTCTTCCATTTCAATATCCACATAATATAGATCCAGTAAACCATCATTATTAAAATCCGCAGCATCCGAACCCATGGAACTTACGCTATGTCGTTTAAGTGCAGTGAGCGAAGCATCGGTGAATGTTCCATCTCCATTATTAAAATACAGAAAATCATACATCCCGAAATCGTTGGCTACATAAATATCGAGATATCCGTTTTCATCAAAATCGGCAACCGTTGCGCCCAATCCAAAACCGTGATTATTTATTCCTGCTTCTAAGTGAACATCCGTAAAAGTATTATTTCCATTGTTGCGATATAATTTATTACTCACATTTTTATTATTTTCTATCGCCTGAAAATAGTAGGTTTTAAATTTATTGATAAAATCCTCTGGGTGTGTTACAAGGTACATGTCAAGGTCACCATCGTTGTCGTAGTCAAAAAAGTTGGCTGCTGAGCAGGTAACATCTCCTGTTAATCCATATTCCTTTGCTCTTTCCGTAAAAGTAAGATCACCATTATTAATAAATAATTTATTTCCTCTTTTTGCCGGATCAGCCCAACGTGAATTGCATATATAAATATCCAGCCATCCATCACCGTTAACATCCGCAACAGTTGATCCTGAGGTCCATTCGTATTCATTTTTTGTGATGCCCGCTGTAGCGGAAATATCCTCAAATTGCAGATTCCCTTTATTGATATAAATATGATGTGGTACCATCACTCCGGTGAAAAAAACATCCGGTAAACCATCGTTATTAAAATCTCCGATATTTACACTTCCACCGTTATAAATAAAGGTATATCTCCAGTAATTGTGTTCGTAATTATCCGGAAGGGTATTGATGAAATTAATTCCTGTGGTTTTACCCGTTAATATTTCGAAAAGTTTTCCGTTGTCTGTATTTGTTGGTAAAATTCTATTTTTATCGATTATAACAGAGGCGCGGGTTTCTGTTTCCTTTTTTTGCAATAGGGAACAGCTGTAAAAACTATGCTGGATTAATATTAAAAAACTTATTTTAAGTAGTAATGAAGAGTTTGTGGTTTTCGCAAAAAGCATAATGTTTTAATGAGTTGTGGTTAATGCAATGCAACGGACAATAAAGATAAAACGAATCCTCCAACAATAACAGCAAGCTTTATCATGCTCATGCGATGCGCCTTGCCGCTGGCTTCGAAAATAATGGTTGTGGAAATATGAATTAAAGAACCGCATACCAATGCAATTATTTTGTTTAATGTTTGGTCGGAGGTTGCTTCAATCAGGAAATTTCCTAAAAATGAACCGAGAGGAGTAATGAGTGCAAAAATTGTCAACAGTATAATTGCCGATACACTTTTTTTGGAGGAGAAGAATAATAAGGTGCCTAAGGCAAATGTTTCCGGAATTTTATGGATTAAAATTCCATAATAAAGTGAATCAGAATCAATATTGGAAATTGCCTGAGAAGAAAGTGGTAGGCCTTCCATCAGTGCATGTAAACTCAATCCGAAGAAAACTCCAAATACATATCCTTTTGTTAAATGGGGATGTAAATGTAAGTGGCCGTGCTCGACTCCACGCGTGAATTGCACAATAATTAACTGTATAAAAAATCCTCCCAAAACAAAAATGGCTATGGAACTATCATGTGCATGAGCCGCCGTTCCCGATGTTTCGAATATTTCCGGTAACAGATGTAAAACAACGGTTCCCAAAAGAAAGGCGCCGCTGAACGATAATAATATCCCCAAAAACTCATTATGCGACTTAGTCCTCAGCATCCAGGCAGCAAATGCTCCCGTGCCGGATGCCAGAATCAACATAATTATTTGTAAAGCACTCATTTATTCATTACTCTTTGCTTGGGTTAAAAGTTCCGGCATCCATTTCGGGAACAGGAATTTTTTTGCCAAATTATATATAATTAAACTAATTATTGTTCCCAGTAATCCACCGGCAATGATATCCAACGGATAATGTACACCCACATAAACCTGCGCATAGGAAATGGAAAAGGCCCAAATTAACGCAACAGGTGTCAACCATTTAATTCTTTTTCGAAAAAACAAAATACATAGTACTGCAAAAGCAAAGGTGTTGGTGGCGTGACTGGAGGTAAAACTTTTTCCAACTCCGCAGCGGTCTATTCTTAAAATAACGGTTTCTTTTAAATTTTCATCATTGCAGGGTCTTGTTCTGTTTACTGCAGGTTTAATTACAGAACTACTAAGCTGGTCGCTGATCCCGAAATTTAATCCTAATAATAATATTAAAAGTATTCCTTTCTTTTTGAACTTCCACAATATCAATATCGCGATCAATAAATAAAGTGGAACCCAGAATATCCGATCGCGGATTGGAGGTAAAATAATATCGAAAAAATTATTCCCCCATTTTTGATTGATCAAAAAAAAGAGTTGCTCGTCAAAATTCTGTAGGAAGTCGGGGAATATCATTTTTCTGCTACCAAAATTAAACGTTCACAGGTATTTAGATCAAAGGCATTCAATTTATAATCGCCGAAGGTATGTATAAGTTTTAATCCGCAAGTATTAAAATAACTTTCAAATTGTTCAAAGCTGATGGCTCTTACACTTTCATAAAATGTTTCTTTTTTTAAGGCGGAAGTAACTTCAATTTTTTTAATGATAAATCCATCTTTATAACTTTTTGAAATATTAAAATCACAATCATCAATTTTAATATTCACTTCTTCCACCAGATGTTGTAAAATATACTTTATATTAAAAAAATCGATCACCAGTTTGCCGCCTTTTTTCAAACCGGCAGCAAAGGCTTTTATGCATTCGAGGTCTTGTTTTTCATTTTTATAATAGCCGAAGCTGGTATAAAAATTAAAAATAAAATCGAAATAATTCACCCGGAAAACCCTGCTCATATCGTGTTGGAAAAAGGTCAACATTTCTGTCTCGTCTTTTTTTGCTTCTCTGATATTTTTAAAAGAGAGGTCAATTCCTGTCACTTCATACCCTTTTTCGGCGAGATAGGATGCATGACGCCCCTTGCCACAAGCGGCATCCAGCATGGTGGAGCCGGGTGTCGGATGTAAAAATGCCATGAGCCCATCTAAAAATGCTGCCGCTTCATCCTCATCCCGATGTTGGTATAACATATCGTAATACGCTTGATCGAACCAGGTCTCAAACCACTGTTTTTTGTCTTGCATGCAGATTTATTACAGCAAATGTATAAGATTTAGCGCTCTTAACGTTAAAGCGCTGGCATTAAATGCTTAATTTTGCGAATCGTATGACACTAATTAAATCAATTTCCGGTATCAGAGGAACTATAGGAGGGAAGCCCGGACAGAATTTAACCCCCGAGGATATTATCAAATTTACCGCTGCTTTCGGAACCTGGGTTAAACGCACCACAGGAATAAATATCATTGTAATTGGCCGGGATGCGCGTATCAGCGGCGATATGGTGAATCATCTCGTGATTGGTACCTTGCAATCTATTGGAATTAAAGTGGTAGATCTCGGACTGAGTACAACGCCTACAGTAGAAATAGCGGTGCCGAGAGAAAATGCAGGTGGAGGAATTATTATTACAGCTTCACATAATCCCAAAAATTATAATGCACTCAAATTGGTAAATCATTTGGGTGAATTTATTTCCGGGGAAGATGGTGCTGCAGTTTTAGATATTGCTGCAAACGAAGAAATTGTTTACAATAATGTTGATCAACTTGGAGAATACCAGCATAAATTTTATTATATCCAGAAACATATTGATAAAATAATGGAACTGGATCTGGTAAATAAAAAAGCCATTAAAGAAAGAAATTTTAAAGTGGTGATCGATTGTGTAAATAGTACTGGGGGAATTTCTGTTCCTGAATTATTGGTTGCTTTGGGTGTGATGGATGTGGTGGAATTATTTACAAATCCCAACGGACGTTTTCCGCATAATCCCGAACCACTTCCGGAACATTTATCTACTATTTCTAATGAAGTAAAACATCAAAAAGCCGATGTTGGATTAGTTGTTGACCCTGACGTTGACCGGCTTGCAATCGTTTGCGAAAATGGAGATATGTTTGGTGAGGAATATTCGTTGGTTGCCATTGCAGATTATGTTTTAAAACATAAAAAAGGAAATACGGTTTCCAATTTATCATCTACTCAAGCCTTACGCGAAGTTTCCAAAAAACACGGTGTGGATCATTTTCAAAGTGCCGTTGGTGAAGTGCATGTGGTGAAAAAAATGAAGGAAGTAAATGCAGTGATAGGTGGCGAAGGAAATGGCGGTATTATTTTACCGGAATTACATTACGGCAGAGATGCTTTGGTGGGTATTGCATTATTTTTATCGCACCTTGCAACATCGGGTAAAAGTTGTTCGCAATTGCGCGGAGAATATCCCAACTTTTTTATGGCAAAAAATAAAATTGAATTGCCCGATGGCACCGATGTAAAAGCAATTTTGAAAAAGATGGAAGAAAAATACAAAAAAGAAAAACTCAACAAAGAAGACGGATTAAAAATAGAAATGGACGGCGACTGGGTGCATCTTCGCGCAAGTAATACCGAACCGATAATTCGTATATATTCTGAGAGTTCTACTAAAACCACTGCGGAGAATATTAATAGGAAGATAATGGATGATATAAGGGTGATTATGAAGTAAGTTCCGGTGAATTATAAAGTAATGATTTCTTCTAATTCAAAAGCTTGTAAATTGATTCTATAACGCAAGCAGACTTAAACGCCTAGATTGAATTTACCAATTTATAGTGTATAATAATACGTCATTTTTATACATTTCTATTCTATCAATTATGCCGTCAGGTGAATAATAAGTCCAAATATTTTCCCTTTTTCCATCAACCTTTGAACCAGAATATTCAATTAAACCATTCGGATAATAATGAGTTATTTCCGATTGTCCCTTGTAAAAACTCCAATTGGAAATCAAGTGCATTGCATCGTCAAAATCTAAATAATTTGCGGAAGAGTCTTGCCCTATATAAAATACTCGAGTTGAAATTTTTGGATTTGAAGATTTAATATTGATGCTTGGTTTGTAATTAATTACTCCTAACCTTTCCCCATTGTCAAACACTTCTATTTGAATCAATTCACCATTCATATCGTAATAATTCCAAATACTATCCTTTCTTGAATTGGAATTATACGAACCAGTGACTAATATTTTGTTTAATTCTTCGGAATCATAGACTATATAATTTCCTTTTGGTAATGAACCTTTTAATTCATAAATTATGCTGTCTTCGTAATATTGTTCTGTAATTAAATAAATTTGATCCATGTTCATTGTGTCAGCATATATTATTGGTATTATTTGCGAGTAACTTATTGCTTTTATTAAAAAAAAATAAAAACAAAATATAGAAGTCTTCATTTTTTATGGTTTTATTGTATGTGAAGTTGAAATTAATGCCATATATGAACTAAACCTACTAAGATCTCCAATTCATTAACAATTGGGTAATTATTAAATTACAAAACGCATCATGTGCCAAAAAATGTATATTTTTGAATAAAAGCTGTTTATTCCTGTCGATTAAAGAATGGCCTGTTTGTCAGACACAATATTCTTCAACTTATTAATTATCCGTAACTTTGCCCAATAACCTAAACCAATGCGTGTTTATTTCGATAATGCAGCCACTACCAGCCTTGATCCAAAGGTGCTGGAGGCCATGCTTCCTTACCTGAACAACCATTACGGTAACCCCTCCTCTATCCATTCTTATGGCCGGGAGACCAGAGCGGCCATTGAAAAGGCAAGGAAGTTCATCGCCGGACTTTTCCATGTTTCGCCGGGAGAGATATTTTTTACCAGTGGTGGAACAGAGGCCAATAATATGGCTTTGCAATGCAGCGTTCGCGATCTTGGCGTTACGCATATTGTTACTTCCGAAATTGAACATCATGCAGTTACACATACCGTTGAGGCATTAAAAGCAGAAGGTAAAATTAAATTGAGTTATGTAAAATTATTACCCGATGCTTCCATCGATTATAATGACCTGGAAAATATTCTGAAAAATTCCAGCGAAAAAACTTTGGTAAGTTTGATGCATGCAAACAATGAAATTGGAGTTTTATTGGATATAGAAAAAGTAAGTGAGCTGTGTCAAACCTATAATGCTTTTTTTCATTGTGACACCGTTCAAACAATGGCACATTACCCGCTGGATCTTCAAAAAACGAAGATCCATTTTATTTCCTGTGCCGCACATAAATTTCACGGCCCAAAGGGTGTCGGATTTATTTATGTAAATGCCGACGCACATATTAAACCACTTATTCACGGTGGTGCACAGGAAAGAAATATGCGTGCCGGGACAGAAAATTTGTACGGAATAATTGGTCTTGCAAAAGCATTGGAAATTGCTTATTCAGAATTAGAAGAAACAAAAAAATATATTACTTCTCTACGCGATCATTTGCGAAACAGATTAAAAAATGAATTTCCTAATGTAATATTTAATTCGCCTGAAAACGGATTATACACCGTATTAAATGTAAACTTTCCCGCCAGCGAAAAAAATGAATTATTATTATTCAATTTAGATATTGCGGGAGTAGCAGTAAGCGGAGGAAGTGCCTGCAGCAGCGGAAGCAGCATCGGCTCTCACGTAATAGCCCATCTCCACCGCGAAAAAGATTCCGCCGCTGTTCGTTTTTCTTTTTGTAAGTTTAATACGATGGAAGAGGTTGATTTTATGGTGGATAAATTGAAAGAGATCGTTTTGATCGGACAGAAGGTTTAAAAAAATGTTCTGAGCATGTATGTCGACTGCCTGATGCAGGTTCTGAGTTCAGGGTTCTGAGTTCTGGGTTTTAGGACCACCTTATAATTTCAACTTCGCTTCAGGATATTTTCTGAGTTTAGGGATTTGTTCAATATATTCTTCAATGCAGTCGTCCCATTGTCAATTATCAATTATCAATTGTCAATTTTTTCCCCTATCATTGTCAAAGTATCACATTCTCAACCCACAATTCGCACTATGGTTAATCGCAGATCATTTTTTAAAAAGGCAACAGCACTTGTAAGTCTCGCTGCTTTGCCGGAATTGGTTTTTAGTGAGGAATTAAAGGCCGGAATAAACCGGGTGAATAATATCTCTCCTAAACTCGTTGCTCAGGATGAAGATTTTTGGAATTTGATCAAAGAATCCTATACAGCTTCGGCAACCATTATTAATTTGAACAACGGAGGAGTTAGTCCATCACCAAAAGTGGTACAGGATGCTCTGGACAGATTTAATAAAATGGCAAATGAAGGTCCGAGTTATTTCATGTGGCAAATTTTGGATAAAGGAAGAGAAAGTCTGCGCAAAAAAATTGCTGATCTTGCGGGTTGTGATATAGATGAAATCGCGATTAATAGAAATACTACGGAAGCACTCGACAATATTATTTTTGGATTAGATCTCGAAAAAGGGGATGAAGTAATTCTCACCAAACAGGATTATCCCAACATGATAAATGCCTGGAAACAACGGGAAAAAAGAGATGGAATTATAATTAAATGGGTGGAGTTGGAATTACCTACAAATAGCACAGAATATCTTGTAAAAAAATATACTGAACAAATTACGTCACGTACTAAATTGGTACAGGTAAATCACATCATTAACTGGACAGGACATATTAATCCTGTAAAAGCAATTGCAGATGCAGTGCATGCAAAAGGTCCGGAAGTAATGGTGGATGGCGCACATACTTTCGGACATTTTGTTTTTAAAATTCCCGAATTAGGTGCAGATTATTACGGAACAAGTTTACATAAATGGTTGAGTTCTTCCATCGGAACAGGAATATTATGGATAAAAAAAGAAAAGATTCATAAAATATGGCCATTAATGGGTGCACCGGAAACGCAGGATATAAATAATATCCGCAAATTCGAAAATCTCGGAACGCGATCATTTCCCATTGAATATTCCATCGCAAATGCAATTGATTTTCATTTAATGATTGGTCCGGAACGTAAGGAAGCGCGCTTGCGATATTTAAAAGATTACTGGACATCAAAATTAACTTCCTATCCAAAATTCAAATTAAATACCTCACTCGATCCGAAATTTTCCTGTGCAATTGCAAATTTTTCCATCGAAGGTCACGAACCGGGAGATATTGCAACTAAATTATTTAACGATCATTCCATTCACTGTGTTTCTATTAATTGGGAAAATATTCACGGTGTGCGCATTGCTCCGCATGTGTATACGAGTATTTCCGATTTGGATAGATTGGTGGAAGGGGTTTTGCCGTTTTGTAAGTGAGAAGTTGGGATGAGAGTTGGATTTTGTCTTGGAAAAATTGGCAGTGGCAGTTGGCAGTAGCAGTAGGCAGTTTGACGCATTAGTGATTAATTCTCCGAATTGAATATTTACTAAAATTTAAAACTAATACTAATTCTCCACTATGGATATGGAGACGGTGGACAGTTTGTATAAATTGAATGCTTTGGTATACCGAAAATTATTCATCGGAGGAATTTGGTTGTAGAAATTGCGAAGTAATTTATTTTGCAGAAACTTTGAAGAATCGGAAAAGTAACGTCTTCCCCTATGGGGAAGATAAGAGATGGGGCCCGAGGTTGAAGGGAGTCAACAGTCAACAGTGGGCAGTGGGCAGTTTGTAACATGGAGATTGATGCTTCGAAATAAATTTTTATTAAAATTTGAAACTGTATTATATCACCGAAAAACATTAATCGGAGGAATTGGGTTGTAGAAATTGTGAGGAATTTTATTTTGCAGAAACTTTGAAGAATCGGAAAAGGAACGTCTTTCCCTATGGGGAAGAGACGAGATGAGGCCCGAAGTTGCGGGGAAGAAAATTTAGCAATCCATGAAAATTTTTAAAAATAAAGAATAAAGAACAAGGAATAAAGAACATTAATCGGATCGACAACCCGGGAGAAATACCTCCGTAGTGAAGCATGAAGAATAAAAAATAACAATCAAAAAATAAAAAACATCAATCGGATCGCCAGCCCGGGAGATATACCTCCGTAGTGAACTTTTGCAACCCTGCTAACCGTGTAAACTTTTGCAAACCATTTAAACATTGAAATAATATCGAATAAAGAACAAGGAATAATGAACATTAAACAAATCACAACCCTGAAACTCTTGCAAACCATGTAAACTTTAGTTAACGCAGAACCCCGAACTCAGAACCCAGAACCCCGAATCCCGAATCCCGAACTCAGAACTCCGAACTCAAACGTAACCCTCCTACTTCCTACTTCCTATTTCCTACTTCCAATTCCGTATATTTGTACTACATGAAACCCTTAAAAGAAACCCCGCTCATGGGGCAGTACAATCGCATCAAGGCAAAACATCCGGATGCGATTTTGTTGTTTAGAGTGGGAGATTTTTATGAGACATTTTCGCAGGATGCGGTGATCACGGCGAAGGTTTTGGGGATAGTACTTACGAGGCGCGCAAATGGTTCGGCAACACATATTGAATTGGCGGGATTTCCATATCATGCACTGGATGCATATCTTCCGAAATTGGTGAGAGCCGGATATAGAGTGGCAATTTGTGAACAACTGGAAGATCCGAAACTCACAAAAACTATAGTAAAAAGAGGAGTTACGGAATTGATTACTCCCGGAATTACTACCAGCGATAAAATGCTGGAGGCAAAAAATAATAATTATTTATCAAGCTGTTTTTTGGGAAAAGAAAATACCGGAATTAGTTTTTTGGATATTACAACTGGTGAATTTTTTGTCGCACAAGGCAAAAATGATTACATAGAAAAATTATTGCATAGTCTGCAACCCGCAGAAATTATTTTACCTAAATTTCAGGTGAAACATTTTAAAGAATTATTCGGGAATAAATTTTATGTATATGGATTAGACGATTGGATATTCGCTGAGGATTATACAAAAGAGAAATTATTAACACATTTCGGAACAACTTCACTTAAAGGTTTTGGAATTGATGACCTGGAACATGCAATTATTGCTGCAGGAGCTTGTATTCACTATTTAAAGGATACGGAACACAATAATCTTGGTCATATTACTGCAGTCTCCCGTTTACCGGAAGAACAATATGTCTGGCTCGACAGATTTACCATTCGCAATTTGGAACTTGTGCATTCCTTTAATGAGGAAGGAAGTTCTCTGTTAAAAGTATTAGATCACAGTATCACGCCAATGGGAACCCGTTTGTTGCGTCGGTGGATATTGATGCCATTAAAAGATAAACACGCAATTGAAGTAAGACTAGATACCGTTGAACATCTCATAAAAGATCCTGAACTTTCGAAAAATATTGGAACTTCATTAAAAGCTATTGGTGATCTGGAAAGAATTATTTCCAAGGTTTCCATGCAAAAGATAAATCCCCGAGAAGTAATACAATTAAACAGAGCCTTACACGCTTTAGCTGATCTGAAATCATATTTATTAAAAACGGATAACCCGAATTTGCAAAAAATAGGAGATCAGATAAATCTTTGCGAATTGATTAAAAAACGTATTGATGAGGAATTGGCAGAAGATGCTCCGGTTCAGATCAATAAAGGAAATCTTATAAAAAAGGGAATTAATGCCGATCTTGATGAATTGCGTGAAATTGGTAATTCAGGCAAAGATTTTCTACTGAAATTGCAACAGGAAGAAATTATCCGCACCGGAATTCCGAGTTTAAAAATTGGCTTTAATAATGTGTTTGGATATTATCTGGAGGTGACCAATAAATATAAAGATACTGTCCCGGTTGATTGGATAAGAAAACAAACTTTAACCAGTGGTGAACGATTTATCACCCCGCTTTTAAAAGAGTATGAAGAAAAGATATTAGGTGCAGAAGAAAAAATTCTTGCACTCGAGCAAAAATTATATGATGAACTGATTTTTGCATTAAACGAATATGTACAACCCATCCAATTAAATGCAGGTATTGCTGCGCGATTGGATGTGTTGCTCAATTTTGCGAATACTGCTATTCAAAATACTTACAGAAGACCCGAATTATTTGATGATGCGGAATTATCGGGCATGGTGGATATTAAGGAGGGAAGACATCCGGTTATAGAACATCATTTGCCGGTGGGAGAAAATTATATTCCGAATGATATTTATCTCGATTCGGAGACACAACAGATCATTATTATAACAGGGCCCAATATGGCGGGGAAATCTGCCTTGTTGCGACAAACTGCATTAATAGTGCTCATGGCTCAGATGGGAAGTTTTGTGCCTGCCAGAGAGGCTAAAATAGGTTTAGTAGATAAAATATTCACCAGGGTAGGAGCGAGCGATAATATTTCGAGTGGGGAATCCACTTTTATGGTGGAGATGAATGAAACGGCTTCCATCATGAATAATATTTCAAATCGAAGTTTAATATTATTGGATGAGATAGGAAGAGGAACTTCCACCTTCGACGGAATTTCCATTGCCTGGAGCTTATGTGAATATCTACACACAAATCCCTATGCAAAACCAAAAACATTATTTGCTACACACTATCACGAATTAAGTGAATTGGAAAATAAATTTGAAAGGATCAAAAACTTTCATGTCAGCACAAAGGAGGCGGGAAATAAAGTTTTATTTTTAAGGAAGCTTCAACCCGGTGGAAGCAAACACAGTTTTGGAATTCACGTTGCACGCATGGCGGGAATGCCGCAACAGATCGTAAAACGATCCAATGAAATATTAAAACAGCTCGAACAAAAAAACATCGGTTCAGAATTACAAAATGAAGTGAAAAAGATCAGGCAACAAACTTTCCAACTCAATATGTTCAGCATGGATGATCCCCAACTCGTAAAGATCCGCGAACTACTTCAGAATCTGGATATCAATTCCCTCTCGCCAATAGAGGCGCTGATGAAGTTGAAAGAATTGCAGGATGCAATTAATTGATATTATTTTTAAGAACGCAATTATTTAAATTTATTTAATAAACACATCCTACATCTTTGCGCCTTTGCGGCTTTGCGAGACACCTTTTTTATTTTTTCACGCAAAGCCGCAAAGACGCAAAGGAACGGCCGTGGGTTGGATTCAAATGATTATTCCAATATTGTATTAGTTTGGAGGAAAACTAAAGCATCCAATTGTGCAAGAAATTCTTCGCGAAACTTCGCGTTCTTTGCGCCCCTGCCTGCCGGTAGGCAAATTCGCGGCCTCAAAACATTTATTAAATGTCCAAGTTAAAACTCAAGACCAAGTCCAGCAGTCAACTCATAAATGGTATTAACAACTCCTTCCGCAGGCACCGAATCATCCAGCAAATTATAATTAACTACCAGATATAATTTTTTAGTCAGGTATGATTTTATATCCAGTGAAGTGGAAATACGTCTATCAGAAAAATCGTCAAACTTTGGTTGGAAATAAGTGGTACTTACTACCGAATAAGTTTCTTTCGGAGATAAGGTAAAAGAAACATAACTGCTTAATCTGTGATTTTGTTGTTGCACTTCTACTCCTGTGTTTTTTTCATTTTCGTACATATATAAAGCAGCAGCATATAATCGGAATTCATCTGTACCTACAATTTTAAATCGAGGTCCTGTTCCCGTTAAAATTCGAAGATCAATAGCAAGAGGTTCATTATATTGCCCCTGAACAAATGCCTCCCAAACAAAACGATCTCTTATTTTATAATTATATCTGAAATGCTGAAATCCGGAATTTACAAATTTTTGATTCTCATTTACCTGCACTGTTGCAATATCCGTTAATAAAAGAAACAGACTTTTTTTCGTTTTATACTGAATATGCAGGTCAGTGAGAATGGATAACACATAATCATTATTCTTACTCATATAAACGGACGCCTCACCACTGCCTGCCCAACCTACAGTATCGGTTTTAATGCGTTTGTCTTCAATATTTATTACCTGTGCATAAATTTTATCTGAAAATACGAGATACGCGATAAGGAACAAAACTTTTTTCATAGCAGGGTTATTAGGGTTTTATTTAGCTTAGGTCAAAAATACGAATTGTGGTTTAAATGCAAAATATTCCCGGACTCTTCTCTGTTGCCTTTTACTATTAATTACTCCTTTTCCTGCACCACTATTACAGGTAAATTGAGCGATTTGATCATGTCATTGATCTTTTTGACCTCCGTTCTTTTGATCTCTTCAAATTTATTTAAATGGATATCAGCTTCCTTACTCAATTCATTATAAACAGAAATTTGATTTTTTGACGGGCGGAAATTTCCACTGGATGCTGCATTATAAACACCTGCTAATTTGTCATTCAGTTTGATCCCATAATTCAGCATATCCTGATTGCTTTTATTTCTTGTTTCGTACATGGATTCAATAATTGTGGTCATGTGTTTATTTAGCGCAGCTACCGAATCTTTTAATTCTTTTGGAGCTGAATCACCTAGTTTACTGATATATTCATCCATTTGTTTTTGCAACGACCACATATCACTGATTGCTGTTTGAATCTCATCAAATTTATCGCGTACCTGTATTAAAAAATCATGTTGTAATTGATAATCCTCCAAAGTTGCTTCGGAATTTGGATCGGGCAGTATATTAAAATTCATCAATACACTGTCGCTGCCATATTTGATTTCGGCTTTATAAACACCTGGTGCAGCCGATGGTCCACCTGGTGTTCCATTCCATAAAAACATACCTTCTACCTTTTTGGCATCAGCATAATTAAAATTCCAGTTAAACTGATTTAATCCACTTTGAAATTCCAGTTTTACATTTTTATCCGTGGCATTGGAGGAATAAGTATTAATGAGTTTGTTGTTGTGATCATATAATTCAATGGTTAATACTTTTCCGGAATCAGGTTCATTAGGGAAACCGGGTTTTGACGGAATGAAATAATTGATCACAAGGCCGGGTTTCGGGTTTTTACCGGCATTAACAGGATTTTCAATCTGATATCCGCCAATTCTGTAACTATCGCGAATGGTATAAACATGAAATGGTTTTTGTGATATTTCATTTTTCATTTCCTGTAACACGCTAACATCGTCTAATATCCAAAAACCTCTTCCCTGCGTTGCAAGTATGAGATCGTTATTTTTTATGGTCATATCCGTAATAGGAACTATTGGCAGATTAATTTGAAATGGATACCAATTAACGCCATCGTTGTAGGAAATATACATTCCATATTCAGTTCCGCAATATAATAATCCTTTGCGTTTTTTATCTGCGCGAATTACTCTGGTAAAATGATCTTTGTTTATTCCGTTCGTAATTTTTTTCCAACTTTTACCATAATCTTCGGTTACATATAAATAAGGAGTAAAATCATCTGATTTATATCTTGTTCCTGCAAAATACATTTTACCTTTTTGCAAAGGATCGGGTTCCACGCAGTTGATCATGGTGAATTTCGGAAGATCTGCCGGGGTAATATTCTCCCATGTTTGACCGCCATTTTTTGTGATATGGATCAAACCATCATCACTTCCTGTATAAATAACATCTTTTTCTATTGGTGATTCTGCAGCTGCAAAAATAGTACAGTACACTTCAACACCGGTATTGTCTTTTGTAATAATTCCTCCGCTTGGTTGTTGTTTACTTTTATCATTTGTGGTAAGATCCGGCGAAATTGCATTCCATGTTGTTCCATTATCTGTGGTGGAAAATAAAACATTACCCGCAGCATATAATTTATTTGCATCATGCGGGGAAAAGAATAAAGGGAAATTCCATTGAAAACGATATTTCTGAATATCGGCACCTTGCCCCAGAGGATCATTTGGCCAAACTGTAATATTTCTGCTATCGCCATTTAAGTGGTTATAACAACCAATAAATCCCGAATAATTTCCACCATAAACAATATTATAATTATCGGGATCAGCAACAATATGTCCGCTCTCAAAACCTGCTGTTGGTTCCCAATCATTTCCGTCAATTTGTCCGCCTTCACTTCTGTGTTTAATTCTAAGAGAGGAATTATCCTGTTGTGCACCATACAATCTATATGGAACATCATTATCGGTAGTTACGCGATAAATTTGAGCTGTAGGCTGATTATAATAGGTGCTCCAGTTTTTTCCGCCGTCGAACGAAACCTGCGCACCGCCATCATCTGCGATTATCATGCGCTGTGCATCATTTGGATCTATCCATAGATCATGATGATCGCCATGCGGAGTATTAATGGAAGAAAATGTTTTTCCGCCATCCGTACTTTTCCAAAATTCAACATTTAAAACATAAACAACATTTTCGTTGGATGGATCACAAAATATTTTTGAAAAATACCATGCGCGTTGACGCAAATTACTTTCTGAATTTGTTTTTGTCCATGTTTTTCCTGCATCGCTACTTTTAAATACACCACCTGTTTTTGATTCTACAATGGCATAATAAATATTGGGATTTGATTTTGAAATTGTTATACCAATAATGCCTAAAGTATCTTTTGGAAGGCCTTTATTAGTACTGATATTTATCCAGTTGTCACCTCCATCCGTTGTTTTATAAATTCCTGAACCCGGACCACCACTTTCCAAAGAGTATGGTGTTCTTTTAACATTCCAAAATGTTGCTACTAAAATATTCGGATCAGTGGGATCTATTATAAGATCGCAAGCACCTGCAATATCACTTACGTACATTATTTTTTTCCAGGTTTTTCCTCCATCTGTTGAACGAAATATTCCCCGTTCATTATTTGGTCCGAATAAATGTCCCAGAGCGGCACAATACACAATATCCGAATTTTTAGGATGCACAACTATACGCATAATATGTCGCGTATCATTTAATCCGATATTCTTCCAACTTCTTCCACCATTTTCACTCTTCCACATTCCAAATCCTTCGCTCACATTTCCGCGCATGGAATTTTCTCCCATTCCCACATAAATAACCGAAGGATCACTTTTGCTTACTGTTATTGCACCAACCGATCCACCAAAAAAACCATCCGATATATTATTCCAATTATTACCCCCATCATTTGATTTCCAAACTCCACCACCTGTTGCTCCAAAATAAAATAGTTGCTTATTTTCCAGGTCTCCCACAACTGCTGTACTTCTTCCACCTCTCCATGGTCCCACATTGCGAAATTGTAATTGATTTGTAATTACAGTATCAAATGGTAATTCAATAATGGTATTTTGATTTTTACTTTTTTGTGCAAAAAGTAATTGGGAAATACATAATAACAGGATAAATAAATTTTTTTTCATAAATAAATTCAAGTTAGTAAATAGGTGGAATACCTCTGCTCCGATCAATGGAAAGGGTAATTGGATACGAAATACGGGAATTAGTATAACATATCAAAAAGGCAAAGCTTTTATTAACAGGATTTAATAAATAACACTGTTATTCAAAGCATTAGTAAAAAGGGGCAGAACAGTAAGGTCTATCTTGAATCGTTGATATAATTCTCCAATTGACTTAAAGTAAATTGTTGGTCTTCTATGATGTATTTCACCACATCGCCAATAGAAATGATTCCGGTCAGTTTATTATCATCAAGCACGGGTAAATAACGAATAGAGTTTTCTGTCATAATGTTCATGCAGTCCTTGATCAAAGTATTGCTGCTCACCAGTTCGCAATTTTCATCCATGATCTCATTGATCTGAGTTTCTCTGGAAGTTCTTTCTTTGAGTACCACCTTACGTGCATAATCCCGTTCAGTGAACAAGCCGATGAAAGTATCTCCACGCATCACGATAAGCGCTCCGATATTGTTATCCATCATTTTTTGCAGTGCATCATAAACCGAAATGTCGGGATGAATGGTAAATGGGGTTTTTCTCTTTTTCTCCAGGATTTTGTGGACAGTAGACATAGCAGAAGATTTAGAAGTTAAATAAATAGGTCGCTCCTGCAAGTTACTATATTTTTTGAAATATTTTAAAACGTGAAACCCTTCATCTATCTTTGCCCCGGAGAGTTGGCAGAGCGGTCGATTGCGGCAGTCTTGAAAACTGTTGAGGTGTAAGCCTCCCGGGGTTCGAATCCCTGACTCTCCGCAACCATAGAAACAGTCCCGCAATAGCGGGATTTTTTGTTTGAGTTCAACGTTCTGGGTTCGGAGTTCTGTGTTCTGAGTTGGGGGCCACATTAATGAATGTGCTCGACTCTTGGATTCTTTATTCTTTGTTAATCTTGGTTGAAGGGGTTGAAGTGGTTCAATTCGGAGGATATTCTTCCGGTTTGTCGATTTGTTTTATGTTCTTTATTCCTTGTTCTTTATTCTTTATTGTTTTGTTTTGACGGGGTTCAATTCGGAGGATATTCTCCCGGGTTGTCCTTCCGATTGATGTTTTTTATTTTTTGATTATTATTTATTATTCTTCATGGTTCAATTCAGAGGAAATTCTCCCGGGTTGTCGATTTGTTAGATGTTCTTTATTCCTTGTTCTTTATTCTTTATTGAATTTTGTTGAATTGGTTCAATTCGGAGAATAAACATTCGGGCTGACAATCCGAGGCCCCCAGCCCCATAGGGGAGCTTACTTTCGTCTCACCCGAATGCAATTCGGAGAATAAACATTCGGGCTGACAATCCGAAGCCCCCCAGCCCCTTAGGGGAGCTTACTTTCGTCTCACCCGAATGATCAATTCGGAGGATAAACAATTGGGAAGATATTCCGAATGCCATTAATTAGTTTTTGATAATTATTTTACTTCTCTAACCTCTTCATTCTGAGTCGATTAATACAATAATTCATCAATTTTCCACCAAAATCTCAAATTCCGCTGTTTTTTTCAGCCTTCTCTTTCCCTAAAATTATTTCGAAACATTTTTTCCCCCCAAAACTCAATTTTTTCTAAATTTACATATGTTCTATGCTGCGCTGACTACCCAGATATTGTTTTTTTTGTATTACAATTTCTCCGTTCCTGCGCAGTCGGTAGGAAGCAGGATTTTTAAGTTTGTTGAGTCCGCCTTGCCCGTTGTAGCGATCATTTTAAATATCAACTGGCTTATTATGTTGAGTATTTTTGGGTATGGATTTATGTTGTGGGAGATTTTACTGACCTGGCTGGTTCCGGCAACCTCAATTACTCAATATTTTACGCTGCGGAATTTAATTTTGGGCAATACTTCCCGTTTTTTGAAGACACTGCAACAGGGGAATGTATCGTTAAAGAGAGAAAAACCAACATTACAAATGCTGGTGACTATGATTTTGGCGGTAATAAGTTTTGTAACAACACTTATTTATTATCAAACCTATTTTAATTGAATGTTATGCTAACATCATCTCAACACGAAAAACTGATCAACAAGGGCTGGCATGCAGAAAACCTTGCGAATCTGGATAAGAATAGATTGAATGCAGGTGTGAATGCACTGTATTCGTATAAAAATACATTATCTCTGCGTGTATATCCAATAGAAAATATGTTGCGGTTAATGATACATGCTATGCAGGATAATCGCTGTTTGCAATTTGATTGTGAAGATAAAACGGACGATTTTTTGCATAAAATTATAGAGATCCAGGATGAGATCAATATTGAAAATTATTTCTCACATTATTTTTCATTGCAATCGATCGGTTCTGTTTCTGTTGTTATGACGGAGCAGTTTTTATAGAAACTGATACTTTATTTTTAAAGAATATCCTGTGGTTGACAGGATATTCTTTAAAAATTTCTTGATTATTGTAATTCTAAAGCAACAACATCAAAATTTGTTTTGGTCCTCAATGTACAATAATATATTCCGGATGCATATTTATTTGCATTCCAGTTTAAGGTTTGAATTTCAGTATTTTGAATTCCTGTAAATAAAGTTTCAATTTTTCTGCCCATGCTGTCTGAAATAAATATTTCAATGGTGGATGCATCTGCAATTTGATATTGAATGACAAAATTACCGGTGGATGGATTTGGTGAGATCTTAAATTTATTTATTTTATTAATTTCAGGAACAGAAACTTGCACAGGACAAAATGTTTCCTGCACATCATAATAATTATTAGTTGCAATATTTGCACATTTATCAATTGCACCAGAAGGCCAGATTATGATCAGAGAATCGATAATGGTGGCATCTCCCAAACCGAATTCCACGTTAAGTGAATTCATGCTGTTAAATGAATTTTGTGTGCTCACTTCCCGTAATTGCCACACATCAGTTCCATTAATTTTTGCTTTCACACTAACACGGGCACCAATAGCAGAACGATTGGAACCAATAATTATTCCGGGACCATTTCCGGTCAGTTTAAAATTCACCCAACTATTTCCATTCGCAGATGCGTTGTTATTATATAACGCTTTTCCGCCTCCGGCAGCCGAAACAAAAAGATCAAGATCACCATCCTTATCGTAATCACCTGCAGTCGCTCCGTAATAGGAACCATTATTTTCAACCGGAGCTTCAGTGGTAATACTTGTAAAAGTACCATCATTGTTATTTTGATAATATTTACATGGAGAAGCATCATTCGTGACAAAGCAATCAAGATCTCCATCATTGTCAAAATCTTCCCAAACTGATGATAAGCTGAGTCCCTGATCTGAAACTATAGTACCAACTTCAGCGGCTGTCATTTTAGAAAATGTTCCGCCATTATTTCGATAAAGATTATTCGCCATTCCAATTCCCCCCGATGTGCCTACATAATTTGTGAGATATGCATCCAGATCTCCGTCATTATCATAATCGATCCAATTCCAAATTTGCCCATCAATATTATCTGTTGCAATGGGACTTGTGGTTATCTTTTTAAAATATCCCACTGCTCCTGTTGCAGCGTATTGATTGTTATATAAATAATCGGGCATCACTGTTCCGTTTGCAGGACCGGAGCCAATAAAACAATCCATATCGCCATCCATATCGTAATCGCTCCAACTCGGCACGGTATAGGGTGCAGTGCCTCTGCAGATCAGAGAAGTATCAAGCCGCGAAAATGTGGTTCCTCCTTCATTTAATAATAATTTATTGCTGTCGGTAATTCCGGCAAAACCAAAAGGTGCGGCAATCACAACATCAGGCCAGGTATCGTTGTTCATATCTGCCCATGCACAACCCCATCCTCTTAATGTTGTGCTGTCGGCAAGTGCACCGTCAACAATTTTAGTAAAGGTTCCATCACCATTGTTTTTGTGTAATGTGGATCCACGGGTGCTTCCTCCGGAAATAAAACAATCGATATATCCATCATTATCATAGTCGGCCCAGGAATTACCAAACCCGGAATCTGTTTTGATATTGCTGCTCGTAATCTTCACAAAACTCCCGTTTCCGTCATTTAAAAATAATCCTCCCCGCACCCAAAAAACATCCAGCCAACCATCGTTGTTATAATCAATGAAAGAACATCCTGTGTAGGAACCGGATGTTGCTCCGGGAGCATCTACCAGTGCATTGCTGTCGTCAGTTACTTCGGTAAATAATTGAGCTGAAACCCAAAAGGGTAAGCTCATAAAAAGGCCAGTAAATATTTTTTTCATACACGATCATTTTGAGACAAAAATGAGCTTGAGTTTTTAAAAATCGGTTCTATCCGATAATTCTTTACCTCTTTTTTTCAAGCCACCACCTTTTGCATTGCTCTTTTTCGATAATCGGAAGGAGAGAAGCCTGTAATTTTTTTGAATGCCGTATTAAAAGTTGCTTTATTGCTATATCCAACATCAAAGGCAATGGATAGGATCTTTTCATTATTAGCAGGATCTGATAACAGGCGTTCAGCTTCCCGTATTCTAAAAGTATTGATGAAGTCGGTATAATTTTGCCCACCTATTTCATTTATGATCTGCGAAAGGTGATGCGTTGATATTTTTAATAACCCCGCAACATGTTGAATTTTAAGGTCGTTTTGCAAATAAGGTTTTTCTGTCTCCATTAAATGGAGTAGTTTTTTGTAATAGATTTCTGCCTCCTCCTTTTTTAAGGTGGAACGTTCATATTTCACATTAGCCTTTATATGTCTCACATCCATTTCGCCAGTCCCTATTGGTTGTTCACTTTGGATTATTTTTTCATTAAAAACAGAAGGTTGTTTAAAACCCATATATCCAACCCAATAAATAAATACACTTATAGTTATGGAAATGGCGTAATCATACTCGAGTTTTAACAGACCTGCAAACACAAGTACCCAATAACTTATGCCAACAATGGAAAAAATAAAATAAAACCAGGAAACCTGTTTTAACCACCTGTGTTTTACAAATTCTTGCGGAAGTGCAAAGTTGTTAATTTTCTGACCTTCTTTTTTGGTAAATAAAAATATGCAATACGAATAACATAACATGCTAACGCATTGCGCAACCATTAATGCATAATTTACAGAGGTGATTAACTGATTAAATGGTATGAAATAATTGTCCCTTAAAAAAGGTATTACTCCGAAAATACTGCGAAGTAGCAACGGGATCATAAAAATGGCATGAAAAACAAATGGGATATAGTGTAAATAAAATTTCCTTTTAAATACTTCTCCATTTAAATTTGTAAGATATAAATAAACCAAGGGGCCATATAAAAATGGAATTGGTGCTACCCAACCGTTCATCCAGGTGTACTTTGCGGCAAATCCGGTCCAGTAGGCAACATAATATGTCATACTTACCGCAAATAAAATTATTATAGTTGCAAGTATTTTGTTAGCCTTGATATTTCCATTTCCATGTCGGTATAACATCCATGCGAGCACAAATCCATGCAATGCGGAGATGAGAAAAAGGATGGTCCAGGTATCAAAATGCGGTTGCGTTTCAATCACACATCAATATTAAAATAAACTGCAGGAATAAATGTCATTTGGATGTTAAATTGTGTTATTTCAATTAACAGGGACTCAGAACGAGGGCAGATCTTCCTCTTTCTGTATCTTTTGTCGCAGAACGCGGTTCACATCTATGCTGTTGTTTATTTCGAATCCAACAAGTAACACCAGAGAATTTAGATTGATCCAGATCATCAAAACAACAAGTGTTCCTATGGATCCATATAATTCATTATAGGATAGAAAATTATTTGCAAGATATCCAAAAACAAGGGAGGTGAGTATCGAAAAAATGGTTGCAAAAGTTGCACCGGGAGTAACAAATCGCCAACGGTGTTTTACTGCAGGACCATAATAATAAATTAAAGAGATACCGGAAAAAAATAACATCAATAAGATTGCGTATTGTACAATAGTTAAGAATAATTTTCCTGTTTTATCCTGCCAGTGAATTAATTCTCCGACCCAGTTCACAACATTATCACCGGTAATGATCAATATGAGTGAAAAGAAAAATAATATAAATAAATAAAATGTAAGACGGAATGAAGCAAGTCTGTTTCTCCAAAATCCTCTTCTTGCATAAATGGTATGATCTTTATTAAAAGTGAGTATGAGCATTCTCACGCCATTGGTAGAGAAATAAAACGCAAACACAAAACCAATGGATAATAAACCGCCGCGTTTTATATTGGTAATTCCTGTAATAGTTGATTCGAGAAATGTATAACCACTGTCAGGTAAAACATCTTTAAAAAATTTATGAATGATCACATCCAAACCGGCTATCGGTATGTACGGAATGAGAGTAAATAAAAAAATGATGGATGGAAAGATCGCCAATAGAAAATTAAATGAAATTGCAGATGCACGAACCGGCAATTGGTCCCGTTTAATCTCCTGACGAAAAAAAGTGACCACATCGTATATGGGTATCTTATCAAATCCGGGAATACTGGTATGTTTCGATTTCTCTACAAAAAGGATGTACCTGTTGATTATCGATCTTCTTAGCTTAGCAGGTAAAATCTTCATTTTTTGTTTTATTCCCCGCAAATATAGCACTAAATTGATCTCAGTTTCAACAGAAGCTCGTTAACGGAAGGATCATCAGGATACATAACCTTAAGCGCATCTATCACCTCTTTAGCTTTGTTTTTCTGACGTGTGTTGAGATATAGTTCGGCAAGTTTTAATCGCGCGTTGCTGTAGTCCGGATCTAATTGAATGGCTTTTAAAAAACTTTGTTCGGCTTCTTTCAAGCGACCGGAATTCATTTGGATAACACCGAGATTGTTCCAGGCTAAATAATAGGTAGGATTTTCATTCAATATAAAAAGGTATTTTTTTTCTGCAGCATTTATATCTCCTGAAAATAATTGTGCAGTAGCGAGTTTAAAGTTGTAATCAAGATTGAGTGGTTGCGAAGCCACTGCTTTAGAAAAATACGTTACTGCCTCCGGATATTTCCCCTCCGACAAATATGCTTCGCCAATGCGATAGGCTGTCCACATGTCAATCGTTTTTTCATTTTTAAATGGAGAGGAAGTTGTTATTATTTTTTTGAAATTGTTCTGTAAATAATAAAGGTGAATCAGTGTTTTATTATAAAGGTCATCTTTGTTTTTAACCTTATTCAAATAAAATTGCACAGAGTCCAAAAGCACTTTTTCATTATTAAACGCTTCAAAATATTGTAAATATCCCTTTGCCATGGTTAGTGCATCCGGATTTACATTCGTCATACATTTCAGTCCCTTAAAACTGCCGTCTTTTTTTGCAGTTACCTTGTTTGGAATCTGGATCTTATGATCGGAGATGGAAACATGTGGAATATCAATAGCTCCTGATTTCGGAATATGACAACCACTGCAATCGTCATTTCTATCCATCCTGGCTACTTCGGTCTCAGTGCAATAATTTACTTTAGGACTATGGCAACTTTTGCACGCAGTGTTGTACTGCACTGTTGGTGTATTTTTTACACTAATATGCGGATTATGGCAAGTAATACAGGATATTTTTTGCGACTGGATAAAACACTGCGATTGTTTTAATCGGTCAGCTTGCGATGCCATTAAAAATTTATCGTTTGCTCCATCAAAAACGGGTAAAAATATATTCCAGTGATCCGAAATTTTATCTCCCGGTTTAAAATCGAAAAAACTGGAGCCATCGTTTAATACGTTCACGCCTTGCAAGTGACAGCGATTGCACAATTCGTTTTGTAATTCCACCGATAATTTTCGCGGATTGACGATAGAATAATCTATCTCTTTGGAAGTATCCACTAAAATATTATTGCTCACTCTTGCAACATGCAAACTTCCAGGACCATGACATCTTTCACAATCGATCCCACTTGGTATCACCTTGTATTTATTAAGTGAGCCCGCTATCATTTCCGGAATTCCGTTATGACAATTCATGCATTCACTTTCAATTATTCGCGAAAAACGGGAACTGAATCCACTCTCCATTCCCGGTGCCATGTCCCATTGTTTTTTTTGTGTATAAAAAGTAATGGGAGCCTGGTAAATATATCCGTTGATATTAATTAAGTGCGAATTGGTATGTTGACCACTGCCAATAATGTATGCTACAGATTCAATTCGTTTATGAATGGTATCGCCCTTTGCCAAACGAAATTCCATTATTTTAAGAGAATCGTTATGCCAAAATGGTTTGTACCACAAATTATTCATCGTATCAAAAACCACTGCATGTTCATCATAAATTCCCGCGCTTTTTGCATGTGTTGCCTTATCAAAACTCAATCCCATTCCGGTATGAATAAAAGTGGAATGTTGATCAACATGACATAAACGACATGTTTCCATTCCAACATATTGAACGGTATCGTTTTGATTTAAATAGGGGGAGTCGTTGGAACTGGTATCTGTTTTCTTTGTGCAAAAAGTAAGCAGCAGAAAAAATAACAGCAATATGGTAAATAGTAACCCTGTTCTCATCAAGGATGTAAATTTAATATAAAATGAGCTATGGAATTGGCTTACCAAAAACATTTTGGCCAGCAACGTCATTGCGAGACATTGCGCAGCAAGGTCGAAGTAATCCCACCAATGGTACAACTACGTTCCAAAAGAACCCCTTTCCAAATTTAGTTATGTTAATTATTTCTTCGCGTAACGTTTTCGATCCTCCTTAATAATTTTTGTCCTCATCAAACTTAGCTACTATTTGCCTTAGATATCCTCCTCCGAAAACCACAGAGTTCGCTGCGCGTAACACTGTGGAGACACAGGATGAAGTTAAAATATTATTCCACCTAAAACTCCTTCGCGCAACTTCGCGCCCTTCGCGACTTTGTGGCTAAAAAGGACACAGGAAATAGGACATAGGACAAATTATAGCTATAATATTATTTTATTTTCTGATTTTTACATTGATCTAACGTGAAAAATATCGAACTCTAAGTTTTCATGAATTTCTTTGTGTAACCTTTGAGTCTTAGTGTCTTCGTGGCCTAAAAATTCATCAATAAGAAATCCAACTTCAATTCCATTTAAAATTACTTCCCGAAAACTTCCCGCACTTAACGTCTTCCCGGCAAAAAAAGGAGCTTACAATTCCTCTATACATCAACAATTGAATATATAAAGGTTGACTTTGGTTTCAATCTAAAAACCTCTCCTTCAACCCCGCCTCCGGAATCATACATGATTCCTGCTTCCCAAACCATCGATACCGATTCTTTGCAATGAGAGAATATATCCAATTTCGAATTGGTAGTGGAATTATCCAAAATATTAATAATAAAGGAAAAGGGAAACGCAGTTTTTTTGCAATAATTAATGCAGCGGAAGATCTTTCATAAAATTTGGAGCCGTAGAATAAAATTATAGAGTCAGATTTAATTTGATAATTATGCGCCGATAAAAATTGTTTTGTAAAATCAGATTGCAAGGAAGCAAAACGAAATATTTTATTTTTATCGTTGCGAATAATTAACTGAACACTGCTGTTACACAAATTGCAAACACCATCAAAAAAAACGATAGGATAATTATCCTCCGTCATTTACCGGGAAAATTGAGTTGCCAATCCACCATGCCACCCAGCAAATTGCGCACATTCGTAAATCCCGACTGTGTCAATATTGCTTTGGCAGTGCTGCTTCTGGAACCTGCGTGACAATGAACTATGATCTCACGGTCTTTGTCCTCATCAAAATCATACATGCGTTGGGGAATTGTTCCCAAAGGAATATTTTCAGCACCAATATTAAATGCTGCATACTCATGTGGTTCACGAACATCTATTATAAATAATTCTTCACCCGCATCCATCCGGGATTTTAATTCTTGTACAGTAATATCCATTGTAAAATTTGAGTTTGTCTGAAATTAATTCTTCATAAATTTAGCATAATAAACAGCTCCCGATTTAAAATCGTTCATTTCCAAAATGTAAAAACCGGAAGGTAAATTTTGTATATTAATTTGTTTATTATTATTGGTATAACGCGAAACCATTCTTCCCGCATGATCGAAGATGCTGTAATCCAAAATATTATTATTATCAATATCAATATTCAAAATTGAAGAAGCAGGATTTGGATAAACATTTACGGCAATAGATTTCGGATCCTTATTTATGATGGGACTATACAATGAATAATTTCCACCCACCTGTGGACGAATCATTACTGCACCAGGTAAACTCGACTTCTGCCAACTTCCACCCACATTAAAATACACATTATCATGAGCATCGTTGTTGGCATCAAACCCAACGTTTAAAAAATCATCCTGACTTTGCAGCCATCCCACATAAAATGCGCCATTTACTACTACAGGGGTGGGGTTGCCTAAAAAGTCAACTAATTTGTAAACATAAAATCCATTTACACTGTCAACATATTTTGGAGTAAGAAAATCGTTTTGAAAAATGATATTTTCATCTGCTGAAGCCAGAGTAGTATCAATATTATCCCAAACCATTAACGAAAAGAATAAATTACCTGCATTTCCATCCACATAAGCCCAGTGTATATAAATTTCTTTTAATGTATCGGGTTCGTTTGCGAAGAATTTAATAGCGAGTTTAGCACCGGTTCCAATTATTGCATAAGCCTTTTCCGCAGTACCATCATCATAAGCATAATAATTATAAAACGCCTGTTCATACAACATCGTATCATTTCTTCTGTTGATATCACTCGCGGGATTTAAAATATATTTAAAATTAATCGTCATGCTATCCTCCTCATAATTAGGAGTTGCCGATGGAATATTAAAAGTAGGAAAAGCATCCAGTGCAACTGCAAAAGGATCAAGATTCACGGAAATAGGAGTGGTGGGTGCAATAATTTCTTCGCCGGTATATTTTTCATTTACCTGATATTGGTACGAAGTATTTATTATGGTATTAAAGTTATTATACATAAATACACCGTGTTCGGCAGCCAATTCCGATTCCTGATGATCTTTAAATTGATTCCAGGGCATTTGACGGTAGCGTTTTAAATATTTTTCCGGTTGGTATATTATTGCTACGTCGCGAAATAAAGTATCATTAAAGGTTCTGTCCTCATCCAAAAAAACATAATCAATATTCCAGTGGTCATTATTGCCATTCACACCTGCCCAGTTGCGAAAGCGAAATTGAAATCCATTGTAAAAATATTCATCCTCCACAGCCACCATTTGCAATTTAAATGATTGCGGATCGTTTCCATTTGTATTTACAGTGTGCCAGATATGTTTCCATTCGCCAACACTATTTTTAAATTCGAGGATCAACGAATCATTTTCATTCGGAAAATCACCAAATCCTCCCGGTTGAAAATAAAAACTTAAATACACGGAATCAACAGGAGTTCCTCCCAAAAAAATGGGTTTTGAAGTGAGAAAATCTGCCATGTCAAATGCAGAGGCTTCGTTATACGGTCCCCCGAATTTATTCAACCCATCTAATGTAACTACACCATAAGTAGGAGGAAGAGTAGGATAAGTAAGATTTACAAAAGCATTGCTATCCACCCAAAAAAGATCGGAGGGATAAACCGCAGAAGTAAAATAATTAACGGTATCTCCGCAATTGATTGTGGTCTCATTAATTATAATATTTCTATTTGAAAAATCATCGAGAAAGGGGAGGCATAAAGTATCTCTCGTTTCTACAATACTTCTGCTTCCGGCAACGGGAATTCTTTTTTCATTTAATGCACTGTTATATTTCAAAGGAAAAAGTGCTTCCTGCGAAAATGCAGCGCCCGAAATAAGAATTAATAAAAGATTAAATAGACTTTTTTTCATGAATTTTATTTTTCAGGGTTTGAATTCCCCATCATTTTCAGGAGGATCATCCGTATTTCCGGAAGGAACGATCAGATTTATGTCCTCTGTTATCCAGATATCGATCATAGAACCCAAATTTATCGTTTTTTCGTTTCCCGCTACCGGATATTGTTTAAACACAAACGCATCAGTTGTATCACTAATTGTACCCGAAGTAATTACCGTTCCTAAAGTAAGCTCTTTTAACTGAATCAGGTTCACCGCTTCAATATAGGTAAGCCCGGAAAGGTCGGGAATAGTGATCTTGGTATCTCCCAGTCCATTTCCCAAAACAAGGTCAATTTTGGAACCTTTGGGAATTTCACTCCCCGGTTTCAGCGATTTACTTTCTCCGTGCAAACGCATATCCAGATAAACATCGCGGTATTCGAAGGGTTTGTAAATGATATCACCCACTTTGAGCCCGTGACTTTCTAAAATTTCCCGCACACTGATATAACTTGTTCCCAATTCGAAGGTCGGAATTTCTGTTTTGGGAGGTTGGCGCATATTTATGGTAACATAAATTTTACGACCGCTTTTTACTTTTGAAAATGGAATGGGATCCTGTGAAATAATGGTCAAAGGCCGTTCATCCGAATCGTAGGTGGAGTCCATCACTGCGTATTCCAAGTCCAGATTATCCAATTCCTGCATGGCTTCCAGGGTGGTTTTACCCTTCAGGTCAGGTACGGTCTGACTTTCACCGTGCCGGGAATATTGTTGAACAATAAATAACAACAACCACAAAATGATCACGATGAGCACCAAAGCTGCGAATACATTCAGCCAAAATGTTTTGGTGATAAAGAACCTTAAGGTTCCGGCATTTTCCGTTGATTTCTTTTTTGGATTGCTCATGCAGCGACCGGCAAATTTAGTGGGAATTGTTGAGTAAATGCAGCCGGAGTTTACCCTGCCTTGGCTTCTTCCAATAAACGACCGAAAAATTCTTTTAGTGTAAGTCCGGAAGCTGCCGCCATTTTAGGCACAATACTCGCTTCGCTCAATCCCGGAACTGTATTCACTTCTAAAAAATAAGGTTTGCCTTCGGTTATAATGTAATCTATGCGCACAACCCCTTTACAATCCAATTTTGTGTAGACAGCCGTAGAATATTGTTCTACCAATCTCTTTTCGTCAACCGGAATTCTTGCAGGAATAATTTCATCGCTCTCTCCTGAAGTATATTTTGCCGTATAATCGAAAAATTCATGTTTATCGGTTACTATTTCACAAATGGGAAGCACAATTATCTCCCCTTTGTATTGATAAACGCCACACGTAACCTCCTTTCCAATAATTCCTTGCTCCACCAACACTTCCTTATCAAATTGTAAAGCATCTTTTATCGCTCCTTCCAATTGCACAAAATCCTTAATTTTTGAAATACCATAACTCGAACCATTGTTGTTCGGTTTAACAAAAATGGGAAGTTTTAAACTTTTAGGAATCTCCCCAAGGGCCCTGTTTATAGAAACATTATCATTTTGCACCAAATATCCCGGGGCTTTTAAAACGGTATCTCCCAAAACCGTTTTTGTCCACGTTTTATTAAATGTAAGTGCAGAAGTTGCCACGCCACAATTAGTATACGGTATTTTCATCATGTCGAAATACCCCTGAATTTTACCATCTTCCCCCGGTGAACCGTGAATTGCATTAAATACCAGGTCGAATTTAATTTTTTGTCCCTCCTGCAAAAAACTAAAATCGCTCATTTCAACCTTCGTATTTTCCGGCTGAACAAAACAACCGTTTTCCTCTACCACAACCTTAAAAACATTGTAAGTATCAGTGTCGATATTTTTCTCTACAACCGCGCCACTTCCCATCGAAATATTTTTTTCGGCGGTGTATCCTCCACAAATAACCGCTACATTCTTTTTTTGCATGCTCTAATTTTGAAGCAAAATAACGGAAAATCAATTTTGTGGAGTATAAAAATTTTAAACATTAGTCCGCTTTATGCAAAAGTGCAGTTCGCTGCGCTCCTTTCTTTTGCATAAATCGTTAATATTCGAAAAAACGCCACGCATTGAAGATGTGCTAATCCCGTTAGGGATGAAATATCGGTAGCATCAATGTAAACATAGAAGCCAAGTGCCGTATGCATGACATATTAAAATGTTCGTGTGGACGAAAATCCTTCAATGTTAGATCTGGTTATTTATGCAAACCTGTAATACACCTGAAATACCCTGAATAAGAAAATCTATCAAAATTGAATTTTGCCCATAAGTTTATCGAGGGATTTTCTATTCAGGGTAAGTCCGATTAATGCAAAAGTGCAGTTCGCTGCGCTCCTTTCTTTTGCTAAATCGGACTAAAAAAAACGCCACCTTAAAAGATGGCGTTTGGTAATAGTAT
>JBGAWP010000029.1:0-44353 GCA_044227505.1 Chitinophagales bacterium
CTACATTATTTGCAATAAAACGTCCTATTGTTTTGCCGTCCACTGCATCCGCTTTTTCAGCCTTAATAAATCCTTTTCTTTCAACAACTGCTAATACAGGAGTTTTTGTAAGGGTGCTTCTACCTTGCGTTCCCTCTGTTCTTTTGTGCTTATGCTTGTTTTTTTCCTTGCCGCCTATATACGTTTCATCCGCCTCTACTGTATTAGATAACGGAGCGTTAAATGCAGTAGTTGTACTTGCGTGGCGCAGTCTGTGAAGAATAAACCATGCGGTTTTTTGTGTTACGCCCAAGTCTTTAGATAATTGTAGTGAACTGATTCCCTTTTTGTGCGAAGATAGAAGATAAATAGCAACAAACCATTTTTGCAATGATACCTTAGTGTTATCAAATATACTCCCAACCTTCGCAGTGAACTGTTTTCTGCACACACTACATTTATATCTCTTACCATCTGAAAAAGAATAAACTTTGCGCTCTCCACAATGTGGGCAATATGCACCGTCCTTCCATCTCATAGCCTTTAGATGCTCTAAACAAACATCCTCATTATTGAAATACACTAAAACGTCAACAAGTGTGTTAAATTTCGGCTGTATTGTAGTAACTTTTGTCATGGTATCTATTTTGATACTGCAAATATATAACAAATATTTGGGTTAAACAAGTATATAGTTACCAATTTTTATATTGTGGAAATTATAATGATCAGCTGATAAGAGTTTATAGGTTTGAACGCCCCATAAACACATATTGGATAATATTTGCTCCCATTTGCAATGCTTTTTGCCTGGTTTCTTCAGGGTCTTTATGCACATCAGCATCCTCCCATCCATCTCCAAGGTCGCATTCAAAGGTATATAAACAAAGAAGCCTTCCCTCCCAGAATAATCCGAATGCCTGAGGAGATTTATTATCGTGTTCATGAATTTTAGGTAGCCCATTTTTAAATTCATATTTCTGGTGAAATATAGGATGGCTGAATGGTAATTCTATCAATTCCAGTTCAGGAAAAACTTTTTTTAATGCAGGTCGCACATAGGGATCCATTCCATAGTTATCATCAATGTGTAAAAAACCTCCGGCTAATAAATAGGTCCTCAAATTCTGCGCTTCCTCATTAGAAAAAACCACATTTCCGTGGCCGGTCATATGAAGAAAGGGATAATTGAATAACTGAGGGCTGCCTGCTTCAATAGTTGGTGGATCAGGGTTAATATTGATGTCGAGATTTTTGTTACAAAACTCAACAAGGTTGGGCAGAGCAGTGGGATTTGCATACCAATCTCCTCCCCCATTATATTTTAAAAGTGCAATGGAATACGCAGGAGCCGGCGGAGAAAAACTGCTTATCAAACAAGTGAGTGCAATAACAAAGAAGGTTCCTACTATTCTCATAACATTAGTTGATTAATGGTATTTATAATTCCACAGCACAAAATTCCGGCCGTTTCGGTGCGTATAACATGATCGCCAAGACTTGCGGGGATAAAATTATTTTCCAATGCAAATTTAATCTCTTCTCTCGTAAAGTCACCTTCAGGGCCAATACAGATAATTACATCACGCTGAGGCTTGTATAATTTGGCCAGCAGATCTTTAGGGTCATCTCCACAATAGCAGATATATTTTTCAGCAACATTTTCCCTTTGCGAAGTAATAAATTTATTAAACCCAGACATATCATGTAATACGGGTAAAAACGGATTACCGGATTGTTTTATTGCGGATATCAAGGTATACTCTTCCTTTTCTCGGTGGAATTTTCTTCTTTCTGAATTTTGGGATTCCAGCGGGGAAATAATATCTGCGCCTAGTTCTGTTAATTTCTCCAATAAAAAATCGAGGCGACCACCTGTTTTTGGAGGAGCGATTGCGATATGGATTTTAAATTTTTTGGGCGTATTTTTTTTTGAGGAAAGAATTTTAACTATACCATATTTTTTTGATATCCCTATCAATTCTGTTTCGAAAATATTTCCTTTGCCATCAGTCAAAAATATTTTATCGCCAATTGCAGATCGCAGTACATGAATTATATGGTGCGATTCACTTTCAGAAAGTTGATAGTTTTCATCGCCTCCAATATCAGGGGCATAAAATAAATGCATAAAATATTATTCCGCTTTACTTTTATTAAAAATATAACCAACTAACAATTCATGACTTCCTCCGCTCGTGGAACCAAAAGCACTATTATCAAACTCGTAACAATATCCGACATGCAATTCGTTTAAAAATTTATAAGATGCACCAACAATATAGGTAGTATTTGTGCGATATCCTAAATCAAATTGAAATTGTTCGTTGTACAACAAATGCGCCTGAACATCCAGCTGACTTGGCATTGTCTCCAGGTATTTGTATAAGACAGAAGGTGTTATTTTCCATAAAGAATTAATATCTATGGTATAAGCACCTATCAGATTTAACTGAATTAAAATTTCCGATGCAGGATCTGAGCCTGTTTCCGATATATTATTCTTTAAAATACCCGGAGAGGATATTCCGAAATATCCATTTTCATTTTCCCATGCAATGCCAAATCCCAGATTAAATAAAAATAAATTAATATCTGCAGCCAATACAGGATCACCGGAATCTTTTGGTAATGCAGATGTTAGATCCTGGGTATAATTTTGAAAATTGATGTTTGTACCTGCAGCAATTCGCCCAAATGTTGTTTGAAATCTATAGGCATAAAATAAAGATGCTTCTGTTGTATTCGAAAGTCCGATATAATCATTCATCAAACTGATACCAATAGAAGATGAGGATAATCCTATCGGGCTTTGTGCCATGATCACTGCTGTATTGGGTCCCAATCCTAAACCTGACCACATAGATCTGTATTGTGATCTTATGCTTAATTTATAATCACTTCCTGTAATGGCTGCATTGCTATAAGCGGGATTAAAATAGTATTGTGAAAATATAGGTTGCTGAGCAAGGGCATATGAAATAACAATAAATAACAAAGCGGTTAAACTAATTATTTTTATTTTCATCGCGTGATCGTTATAGTGCCTGTAATATTCTCTTCTTCTCCGGGCTTATTTAATTTTATGATATAAACATACGTTCCATTCGGAACATCACCCTTTGTTTGATCCCAGGTGCCATTCCAATTATTATCATACCCAAAAGCCTGATAAATCATTTGACCCCATCTGTTATATACCTGAATTTCGTTTTCAGGGAAATATTCTATACACTCTATAACCCAAACATCGTTAAATCCATCGTTATTTGGTGTTATAACGTTTGGAACAACTAAGGAATCACAAACACCGGTCTGTGCCTTTGAATTAAAAAAAATCAGAAATAAAAAACTAAAAAGCAGTAAAGTTGTGCGCATAATATTTTACGAATAAACGATTAATGATTAATAATTGCTACAGGGCGAAATCCAATATAGGGTGAAGGATCTGAAATACCTGCATATTCATCTTTGGAATCAATTTTTACAAAATTCAAAGGACTGTTCCAGCTTCCTCCCTTGTGACTGCCCTTTTCGCTCAACATTTCTGCAACATTTCCGCAGGTGTTGTAAAGTCCGAAATTATTTTTTTCGAAAGAATAAACTGGTGCTGTCACATAACTGCATTCCTCTTCCTTCCTGGCATTGCATTTATAAAATCCTTTTTTATTTACATTCGCAGTTCCTTCCCAACTATAAATATTCTCTTCATTTCCCCCTTTTGCCGCTGTTTTCCATTGAATAGAATCAGGGAGAGAAACTGTAATGTCATATCCTTCACTTTTATAAATCTCGGTTAGCCATTTGCAATATAGAACGGCACCTTCATATGAAATATTTACTACCGGATATTGATCATATGATTCGTGTTGAAAATAAAAATTAGTATAAGGTGCGAAATCATTAAAGGCTATTTCCCATGCACTGCTATCCACCATTGCGATTAAATAGTCATCAAAACGACCATTTGATTTTAAATCGTTCAAAAAATATTTATAATTTGAATTGGAAACTTCTGTTTCGAAAATATAATATCCTACCTCTTTATTTTCTGTTGACTTTGAGATGAATCTGAACCCCTGCTTTTTCAAATACCTTTCGGGACTTGATTTTAATAAAAAAGAACAAAAAAATAGACCTGCGGATAAAATACATAGTAAAAAGCCGATTTTTTTCATTGCTATTATTTCCACGAAATTAGGGAAATTCTATAACTAAATCGAAACATCCGGGTAGGGAGGGAATAAAAAACCTATAACCTCCGCCTTTAGCCTGCGGGAAAACAGCATACACGCATGGGGGTTTTAACCCAATTGAGCATCATCCTGAGCAGCATAAAACATCAATAAAACGAAAATTAAAAAATGAAAAATTTATATAAAACCGTACCCTACAACTTTAGCTTCCAATTGAAAATCCATTTTTGGGCTAAAGCCCGGTGAGGTGTATGTTTTTTTGTCTGTGGGTTAAAACCCACGGCTATTGATTTCTACATTCGAATATTTGTATTGTTTTTTATACATGGATTAATACCCATGACTATGGAGGTATACATTCGAATATTTCTGTTGTTTTTTATCGTTGGATCAATACCCCGGGCCATTTATTTATATAAGCAAATATATGTATTGTTTTTTATCCATGGATTAATACCCAGGGCTATTGATGTTTACATTCGAATATTTGTATTGTTTTTTATCGTTGGATTAATACCCAGGACTATTGATATATACAATTGAATATTTGTTTTTAATGTGTAAATCGTTCTTCCACTGACGTTCAAGATTCATTCTGCAATTCAATCACTTGAACTATGCTGTTTATCATACTAACAGAGGGCTTTTACATATAATATGTATTTACACTTTCGCTGTTACCTTCGGTGCAGCGGCAAGTATTTCGGCATTAGCCTTATCGGCATATTTTTCAAAATTATGCACAAATTGCACTGCAAGATTTGCCGCTTTTGTATCGTAAAGCGCTTTATCTGTCCATGTATTTCTTGGATTCAATATTTCAGACGGAACATTCGGGCAGGATTGTGGTATCATTAAACCAAAAATATCATGTGCCTCATATTGAACATTGTCCAATTCCCCCTTTAAAGCTGCTGTAATCATGGCGCGCGTATAAGATAATTTCATACGTTTTCCGGTGCCATAAGAACCACCTGACCAACCTGTATTGATCAACCAAACATTTACTTTGTGTTTACGCATTTTTTCCCCTAACATCTCTGCATATTTTGTAGGGTGCAATGGCATAAATGGCGCTCCAAAACAAGTGGAAAAAGTAAGTTGAGGCTCTGTAATTCCAGCCTCAGTTCCGGCAACTTTTGCCGTATATCCGCTCAGAAATTGATACATTGCCTGTCCGGGAGTTAATTTACTTATCGGAGGCAATACACCGAAAGCATCACAGGTCAGAAAAAAAATATTTTTTGGAAGCCCTCCCATACTCGGTTTCATGATATTATCGATAAACTCTATGGGATAACTCACCCGAGTATTCTCCGTTTTCGTGATGTTCGTAAAATCAACTTTTCTAGTGCCTGGATAAAATTCAATATTTTCAAGGATAGCCCCGAATTTTATGGCATGATAGATCTGAGGTTCGTTTTCCGCCGATAGATTTACACATTTGGCATAACATCCTCCCTCAAAATTAAATACACTGTCTTCTGTCCAGCCATGTTCGTCATCACCAATCAATCTTCTGTCGGGATCAGCACTTAATGTTGTTTTACCGGTTCCGGAAAGTCCAAAGAAAATTGCAACATCGTCATCTTTACCAACGTTTGCCGAACAGTGCATGCTTAAAACTCCCTTTTCCTGAGGCAACCAATAATTGAGCACGGTAAAAATTCCCTTTTTCATTTCACCGGTATAACCACTTCCTCCAATCAAAATAATGCGTTTTGTAAAATCGATCATCGCAAAATTCTTTTCCCGGGTACCATCAACTGCAGGTTCAGCTTGAAATCCAGGTGCGTTTACTATGATCCAATCAGGTTCCTGCGTTTTTATTTCTTCAAGCGAGGGACGTAAAAACATATTGTCGCAAAAGAGGTTGCCCCATGGAAGTTCATTGATGGTGCGGATATTGATACGATATTTGGGATCTGCACAAGCATAATTATCGCGTACCCAAATATCCTTAGCACTCAAATAATTCAGCACTTTTTGATACAATTTATCAAAAACTTCTCCTTCAACCGGGAAATTCACATTATTCCAATCAATTGTATTAGCAGTTTTTTCATCGCGCACTGTAAATTTATCTTTTGGTGCCCTTCCTCTGAATTTTCCGGTATCTACCACTAATGCTCCGCTGTCGGCAAGAACTCCGAGTCCGCGAGTGATGGTATGTTCCACCAATTCTGCTGGGGAAAGGTTCCAATAAGCATTTGCTGTGTGGTTCAGACCGATTTTGCTTAAAGAAGCATTAGGATTTTTAATTCCTGATTCGTTCATTTTGATGCCGGATTGTTTCGGCTGCAAAGATAATCCAGCCATTTTTTATTAGGGATTACTTTAGTCATCAATTTTTACAAAATATCACTTTCAAGACCATTAATTTGCGATAATAAGGGATAAAAAAGTCGGGAAAGCATTGCTACCACAGGGTTTCTTATAATATAAAAATATTTATAATATGAAGTCCGGATGTTGAAAAATATTTGTTACCAGGCATGATTTTATGGATTTTTACATATTAAAAAAACCGCAATATTTGGAGATACTGCGGTTTGGTGATTTACAACAGGTGTTTCATGGGGACAGCACCTTAATGTTTCACAACTGGGTTATTTTAAAATTTCTATCGCTCGTGTATATATTTTATTGTTATCGTTCATTACAACAAAATATTTTCCGGCCGGGCTGGTTGAAATATCTATTGTAATACTATTATTTGAAGTTTGCTTAAATATTAATTGTCCTTGCATATTTATCACAGAGATCAACATTTCCTCTGAACCAGTCTGCACTGTAAATATTCCATTGTTAATGGAAGGATAGACTCCAAATAGATCATTAGCTCCATTTTCAATCGCAACCACGTTATCATTATCAGTAATATTTACAATGATATCCGGTATGCTGAGATCAGAATAAAGTATATCATCTGATTCTACAATAAATGAAATAGTTCCTGTATGATCACCTTCAATAATCACGTCATCCACTACGGAAATATTAATTAATTGTGCATCAAGTGCTTCGGCGGTCGCGTTAAAAAAGAAATAGATGGCATTTCCCGGTCCGCTTCCCAGATCTAATTGTTCGTCGGGAGTTGCATAAACAATTACTTCTTCATCAGGTATCGATAATAAACTTAGCTCTGCAGGAATTTCCAAAGTTCCCTCCATATAATATTCCGTATTTGAAAAAGTTACATTCAATCCCTCCACAGCCGGATTATCCATAATATTGATAAATAGGTCGTCAATTAACAGATCAGCGTAAAAGGGATCTGCTGATTCCACTGTAAAATAGATGGCACCTGCATGTATTCCTTCATAAACCGCATCCTCTACTGCAGTTCCATTAAAATTCTGATATACAGGTAAATCGCCATCTGCAATAAATGTCATAGATACAGGCACTCCTGTTCCTGCGCCAAGATCAAATTGGGTATCAGGAATTGCATGAATAATAACATCAGCAATTGGTGCTGAACTTAAATTAAATCCTATGGTAAAGGGTTCTATTTCTTCGGTGATCAAACTTGCCGGAAAAGCTGTAGATATTGTTGCGTAATCGTTATCATTAATTATAACTGATATTGGTGTTGGAATTAATTCATCCAGAGCAAGATCAGCAGAATTAAGATCAAAATTAATTTCTTCAGTAATAGATGGTTCATAAATAAAATCGTTTTCCACAGAAATGATAAAAGTAAAATCGTTTATCCCATCAATACCTGATGGCATGGTTACGGTTTTAATTTCTCCGGTTCCTTCCCCTGCATTAATATGTTCGTCGGGAATAATATTAATGATCGTTTCAGATGTCGGAATAATATTTAAATGCCCTGATAAAGTTGCGAATGTTACACCTTCCACCAGGGTTGTTAATTCCGAACTTAAAAATAATCCTGCATCGTTATCCGTAATTAAATAACTGTGGGTTTCATTTATTGATCCATCATATATTCCCCATGATATTGGATCATTTAAGATCAGCACTGAATTATATGCAATATCTTCAATTATTGCGTCATCAGGAACAGACCAACTTACTGTTTGAGGAATTAATGCTGTTTCATCCGGAGAAAAAATAAGTTGTATCGGCATACCCTCCCCTAATCCTGCGTCAATACTACCGGAAGGATAAATATCTATTTTTAATTCAACTTGTGGTATTTCTGTAAATGTAATGGTAACACCATCTGCTGTGCCGTTTTCTTCAAGATATGTTGCGGTGGGTTCAGAAATTGTATACACCGGTGCTGCAAATATGGCATTATATTGTATAAAAAATTCAAAATCCGATGCACCTGCAAAATCAACAAGTGTGTTATCATCGAAATAACCAAATTGACCAAAATCGCCATAAATATTTGCATACTCCTCAGTGAAAGTACCGGGACCTGTAGATAATTTAATTTCCGTTGAACCTGAGAATTGTGAATTGATCAGATCAGGTATATTATCACCATTAATATCTCTCGTTTCAATATAGGAAGGTCCTGATATTGCATCAGCACTAAAGTCTCCTATACTGGAGTATGTAAAAGTTCCAAGATCATTTGTAGCAAGCGTAACATTTTCTGTGGCAGTACAAACGTACATATAATCCACATCCGAATCCATATCAAAATCCTCTGTATATAATGCAGCAACTGCTGCACAAGGAGTTGGGTAAAATAACACCGGTGCAGAAAAAGTTCCTCCCGATATATTCGTTATTTGTTGAATCTGGGACGATGACATTTTCGAACCGATAAAATCATCATCTCCATCAGCATCAAAATCTATCATATCAAATGTTTTCCAGGAATCAGCAGTTGTAAGGAGTTCGCCGTAATTAAATAGCGTACTTGTATCACCACTATTTAAATAAAGATGTAAAGAATTAGGATAGGAAAATTGCATCGTTATCAAATCTTCATCTCCGTCCTCATCTGCATCTGTTAACCAAATATCATTGAATGCAATATCATCAAATTCGTGAATACTAAAATTACCATCTCCATCATTTAAACAATAAAAAAAAAAATTTGTTCTGCACCTCCTGAGCTTCTGAAAGAGGTGATCAAATCAATATCTCCATCAAGATCAAGATCCATTTCTTTCATCATAGTTGGATATGGACTTGATTCGAAATTTGGCAAATAATGAACACTATAAAATGAATCTGTTGCGATATCATATTTAAGCCATCCCAATCTGCCATTGTGAGATGCTACCATAAGATCGTTATCACCATCATTGTCAATATCAAAAATGCGACTGATGTCCATTCTCATGCAGGTATTTTCCGGGCTGGTTGGATAGGAAGCAAATCCTGCGGGTAATTGATTTAAATATACATCAACGCCAATTCCATTTGCTGTCCAAACATCACATTTATTATCGTTATCAATATCTATTAATGAAAAATATGGAGAAACAGCAGGCAAATCACCAATAAGGAATTCAAGATCTCCTATCGACATAGGTTCTCCTACTGTGCGCTCAACCCATGAAATATCCATATCACTGCCAAATTGCTCAAATAATACCCAGTCTTCATCTCCATCATTATCCATATCTTTAAATTGTATATCATCAAAATTTGCATCATCCCAATATCCAACTGCATTAAAAGTATTAGTTATCGGGTTAAAAGTTGCAACATCTATTTCATAATAATAGGTAATCATAATATCTGCAAATCCATCGCCATTTACATCTGTGGAATATACATTATCTTCATATTCATCAGTAGAAACACTTGATTCAGTAAAGGTACCATCGCTATTATTTTTAAAATATTTTACACAACAATCATAAAAATATCCAGTCCAGTCCATATCACCATCCTGATCAAAATCGCACACAGCACTTGCAGACAAAGACGGTAGAGCATCAGGTATAGTATGAATATCAGAGAAGTCCATATCGATGTTTTCTCTCCACTTTAAAAGGGAACCATCGTTTTCATAAACCAGATCGTTATCAGAATCACCATCAACATCAAATAAACCAATAAAATCGTAGTAGGCACCCGGTAATTCATTATTTATCCATTCTGCATCTACAATTCCCGGATTTTTAAGCCAACCGAAATTATACACACCATAACCTGTTATGTAAAACAGATCAACTAATCCGTCGAGATCAACATCAATTACACGACAATCGCTAACATTAATTAAACCATCTTCTGCAATAACATGCGAATTACCCCATGTGGTATCACCGGTTCCTTCAAACCAGTTGATATACCCTTCCGTTATAATAAAATCGTCAATTCCATTATTGTCGAGGTCGGCAGAAATTACATTGTTGAATTCACCGTTATGTGTTTGGAGTAAAACCTTTTTTTGAGGTGTTTGCGCAATTAAAAGTGCATTTAAAAGGCAGGAAATTGCAAGTAATAGATATTGTTTCATGTTTTGGAGATTTAGAATTATACTAATAATTCCGAAAATTCAGTTTTCAAAATAACCCTTGCAACCCACTTTGAGCAGAATATGGTATTTGATGTGTGAAACGACTTAACCAGTTATTGAAGGAAATAAAATTTATACCCTACGAAGGAAAACCGATATCATTTATTTGTCCGGGAATAAGAGACCTAAATTAATTTATACCTTTTACCGGGCAAGGAGACCACTATTCCCTGAAACTCTAAATTCAGCAAATTACCGGCAATGGTACTCGGCGAAAGTGCAACACTATTGGTCAATTCATCAATACCGATCTCTTTTTTTTCCTGAAGGAGATCATATATCAATTTTTCTTCCTCTGTAAACTCGATAAATAAGGTGCGCTGTGGTTTTGGAGTTATCTCATTTTTTGTCCACCGCATTAATGAAAGGATATCTGCGGCATTTTCAACTAATGCAGCTCTGTTTGTTTTGATAAGGTTATTACATCCCTTTGAGAATTTACTATTGATATTTCCCGGAAATGCCATAACATCTTTGTTATAAGAATCGGCAAGTGTAGCGGTTATTACAGCGCCGCCGTTTTCAGCCGTCTCAACAACGATCAATGCGTCAATCATTCCTGCAACTATTCTGTTTCTTTTAGGAAAATTCTGCCGGTCAGGATTTGTATTACTCACAAATTCAGTCAGTAATCCTCCGTTTTGAATCATTTTGGAGGCCATTTCCCGGTGGGTGTATGGATATACCCTGTCGAGACCATGTGCAAGCACACCAACGGTAGGAATATTATTTTTAACACAGGCCTTATGCGCTGCAATGTCGATTCCATAAGCCAATCCACTCACTACAAGAATATTTTCGGCCTGAATATCGGTGATCAGATTATCACAAATATTTTTACCATAATCAGTAGAATTTCTTGTTCCAACAATTCCTATTATTTTTTCCGCATTAAGATCGGCATTACCGGCATAATAAAGAACTATAGGTGAGTCGATACAATTTTTGAGGCGTTTGGGGAAATTCTCATCCAAAAAGGTGAGACATTGAATGTTTTTCTTTTCAATAAACAACATTTCCTCATCTACTCTGGCAAAAACATCGTGACTAACAATAGCATTTGCCGCTGCTTCCCCGATTCCCGGAATCCGAAGCAGCTGAGAAGCTTTCATATTGAAAATTTTTTCTACACTGCCACAATAACTTAAAAGTGACTTGGCGTTTACGGGTCCAATGCCCGGAATTAATGTTAAAGCAATAAAGTAATACATCTTGTTTGTTAAGGGTTTCTATATTTGTAGTCATATTTTTCACAAATCAAATAAGAACATGCGTCATCTGCAAAACATTTTTTTGACAATATTATTCGTGTTAATCCTTAATTCGGGCTACAGTCAGATAGTGCCTGATGTTTTCAATCGCCCGGGTTATTCTTACCGCAGTGCAGAAAATCCTTATTACTGGAAAAATAAAAAGCCTTTCGATGGTTATTGGCAACAAGATGTGCATTATGCGATAAAAGCAGAGATAGATGAAAAAACAGATATCATTGATGGAATGGTTACTTTAACGTATTATAACAATTCGCCTGATGATCTGCCATTTGTATATTTTCATTTGTATCAGGAAGCATTTCAACCCGATTCTTATGTTGATGCATTAAATAAAGCAAATGATGTTAAAAGCACTTTTGGAAAATATGAGTCAAAGGGACAGGGAACAGAAATTGAGCAAATCACAATAATTAAAATAAATGGTGCGTCAGTTAAAAAAGAAACTAATGTTATACAAGATTTTTCAGTTATTAAAGTGGAACTGCCGGAAGTACTTAAATCCGGATCAAATATTACCTTTCAAATTCCCTTTAAAACTTATTTCGATGCAGGGAGTTTACGCAGAAGAATGAAAAAATTTAATTCAGGAGATTTTACCCATTATGATGGTGTGCATTGGTATCCGAGAATTTGTGTTTATGATAGAAAAGCCGGATGGGATACTGATCAGCATTTAGGAAAAGAATTTTATGGCGATTTCGGAAGTTATGAAGTGGAATTAACTTTTGCGAGTAACTATATTGTGGAAGCAACCGGATATTTAGAAAATGAAGCAGAGGTAATGCCAAAATCACTGCGGGAAAAACTGGATATTAAAAATTTTACATCCAAACCGTGGGAAGAAAAAGCATCTGTAATTGTTCCCTACACAGAAGGAGATAAAAAGATCTGGAAATATTATGCAATAAATGTGCATGATTTTGCATTCACTGCAGATCCAAATTACAGGATTGGTGAAACACTTGCATTATTTAATGGCAAAGCGGTGCGATGTATCGCTCTGGTTCAGGAAGGTCATGCAGCATATTGGCAGAATGCCGCAAATTATACGAAGGAAATAATCGAAACATTCAGCACTGATTTCAGTGATTATATATGGCCGAAAATTGTGGTTGCAGATGCACGTGATGGAATGGAATATCCGATGTTGACTTTAGATGGTGGATATGATCCCAGTTATCGCGATCTGTTAATGCATGAGGTAGCACATCAATGGTATTTTGGGATGGTTGGAAATAATGAAACATATCGGGCATCTCTTGATGAGGGATTTGCACAATTTTTAACTGCCTGGGGTTGTATCAAAATAGATGGTGAATTGCGTGTTAAATATCCGGAAAGAAGTAAATATGTAGCTAAATACCGCAATCCTGATGAAATGATGATGAGTGAGGTATATTATGCGTATTTGGATGATGCATCACGAAGTAAAGACATGCCGCTCAATACTCATTCCGATATGTTTAATTCAGCACTTGGCCACGGAGGCGGATATAGACATGTTTATTATAAAACAGCAGTCATGCTTTATAATCTTCAATATGTTTTAGGTGATGATCTTTTTTTAGCAGCTATGGAAAACTACACCGAGGAATGGAAATTATGCCATCCCTATTTTGAAGATTTCAGAAATTCCATTATTGGGTTTACTCATGTGGACCTGAATTGGTTTTTTGATCAATGGTTGGAAACTACAAAAAATATTGATTACGGAATTAAAAATGTACATAAAAAATCGAATACAAATCTTGACGGGCAAACTTTATTAAATTATGACATCACTTTTGAGCGCAAGGGACAAATGCAAATGCCACTCGATTTTATTGTAATTCTAGAAAATGGTGATTCCTTAAACTATTATATTCCGAATACCTGGTACAATAAAAATGAACCCACTAATATTTCACTTCCGAAGGGAAGGTTAGACAGAACATATTTCGAAAATGTGATCTCCTTGCCGAAATGGTATGGTTGGGATAAATTAAATAAGGAATATGTTGCACATATCACAACTCCACAAAAAATTAAAGATATAATTATAGATCCGTCAAACAGATTGGCGGATATCAACAAATTGGATAATAGCTGGAAATGTCCGGTTACACTTACCTTCGATTCACAAATTTATAATTATAAGGACTGGAAAAATTACACGATGCATTGGCGCCCTGAAATTTGGGGTAATGCCTATGATGGTTTAAAGATCGGTATACATTTTAACGGTGATTATTTCGGTTATAAACACAATTTGGAATTTACTGCCTGGTATAATACCGGTATTGCTCAGGGATTATTATATGATCCGGAATTTACAGAATTTGAAGAAGACAGGAACGAAATTATAGATAAAAGCAATGATTTCGATCTTGTAAATTTTGATCTGAATTATAAAACGTCAACCGATAGATTTCTTCCTAACAGTAACTTTATTTTCGATACAAAATATCTTGATGGTGTATTCGGATTAAAAACCGGATTTGAAAAAAAATTAGGTGATGGATTACGAAATACGCTTTCAGTGTATGTGAAGGATCTCTATTTTAATAAACCGGAATATTTATATAATAGTGATCTTATCGCCAATGAAAAAAATAATTCCATCAATATTGATTACGAACACAATTATAGATATTTCACAGGTAATGGTAAATTATTATTTAATTTCAGAAGTAATGACCTCTTTAGCGAATATGATTTTTCGCGTATAAATATGGAGGCCACCAATTTCACCAGACTGGGGAAATTTGATCTGCGGACACGTTATTTTATTCAATTTGGCAGCGGTTCCAATATTCCGTTTGAATCATCCTTAATGCTTGCAGGAGCTAACAGCGAAGAATTATTAGATGATAAATATACCCGTTCAAGAGGATTTTTCCCGGATGAATGGGTTGATTTTTCAGAAACTACAGGACATTTTCATGCTGGTGGAGGGTTGAATTTACGGGGTTACGCCGGCTATTATGCTGCCGAAACCAATGATCTGGGAGAGGTGTATTTAGCCTACAGTGGAGTAAGTGGTACTTCTGTTAATGTTGAATTGCAATTCAATCGTTTATTTAAATTTAAATTGATAAAATTCATCAAAATGGAACCTTATTTATTTGCTGATGCAGGAATTCTTTCGATAGATGAAGAATTTAAATCTCTTTCCTCCTTGCGTGCAGATGCTGGAATTGGTTCCGCTTTTACTTGGAATTGGTTTGGGAAATTAGAAACTGTAAAACCAATAACACTTAGAATTGATCTTCCATTATTTTTAAATCATCCCTCTTTTGAAGAACCGGATTATTTTAAGTTGAGATATGTGGTAGGAGTTAGCAGGGCGTTCTAAGTTTTGAGTTCTGTGTTCTGTGTTCTGGGTTCTGGGTTCTGAGCCTGCCTGCCAACTGCGTCAGCGTCAGGCAGGTTCTGAGTTAACTAAAGTTTACATGGATAACAAAAGTTTCAGGGTTAGGATCCGATTGATGTTTGTTATTTTTTGATTATTATTTTTTATTTAAAGAAGTTTTCTTTGCTATCAAAAGTTATCAGGGTTTACAAAAGTTTTCATCGTTAAATAAAACCAAAGTCCTATGTCCTATGTCCTGTCCTATGTCCTGTGTCCTATGTCCTGTGTCCTGTGTCCCGTGTCCCGTGTCCCATGTCCCGTGTCCCGCGTCTAATCCAACGGTAAGTACAACAAATATTTCTCCACAAACCATTGCTCCTTAAACCATTCAGTAATAGGAAACTTGTATAGAAATTCTTTAAAAGGAGCAATTTCAAGATCGAGAAATCCGCCTTTAAGCATAATTAATCCATTCGGAAAATCATTAAATGAACCACCGCGTTTTATGATATTAATGGTCCAATCATACAAGATCATCATATCTGCAACCGCACGGGTTACAACAAAATCAAATTTTTCTTTGATATCTTCTACCCGGATTTGTTCCACCGTAACATTTCGCAAACCAAGGTCGCGGGCTATCGATTCAGCAACCTGTGCTTTTTTTGCAATGGAGTCGATGAGATGGAACTGCACTTCCGGAAAAAGGATTGCCAGCGGTATACCAGGAAAACCCCCGCCGGTTCCAAGATCAAGCACTTTGGTTCCAGGCAGAAAATCGATAAACTTTGCTATTGCTAGCGAGTGTAAAACATGGTGTTCATAAATATTATCAATGTCTTGTCGGCTAACCACATTTATCTTTTCGTTCCAGAATTGATATTGTGGTTTTATCTGCCGCATCTGGGCAAGTTGCTTCTTGTCGAGGTTGGGGAAATATTTCAAAATGATGTCCACGGGAAACAATTTTAAGGATAATTTATTTGAATTGCAAAATAACGGGTGTTGAATAATATTTATTTCATGCCATAGGAGGCTAAAAATTGAATATCTTTCCACAAAATTACTTGTATGGCTATTCGAATGGTTCCTGATGATAATCAACCTCAACAACAACGCAAATTGCCTGGAAGTGGCGGAGGTGGTGGAAGAGGCGGAGGTGGAAATATCATTACGATGTTGCTTCCCTTGCTGCTTGGTATGTTTCGCAAGAACCCCAAGGTTGGATGTGGAGTGTTAATAATAGGAGCCGTAGTAATTTATTTTATGCGTGGCAGCTTGTTTAATATCGGAGGAGAAGAAGGGGGCGGAAATATAACCGATCTATTTAATACCGGTGCCAATTTCGATCCTCAGAAATATGATGCAACCGAAATATTCGAACCACCACTTACTGATAACGCCAAAAATCCGCTTCCGGAAAGTATTTCACTTTTAAAATATGCTCCTGAACGCAAAAATCAAGGCTCACAGGGAAGTTGCGTGGGTTGGGGGTCAGCATATGCTGCCCGTACCATTTTAGAAGCGCAAAGAACCGGTAAAGACCCTGATCAGATCGCCTTTAGTCCGGCTTATTTATATAATCAGATAGGATTGGAAAATTGTCAAGGTGCATATATTAACAATGCAATGGATGTTATGAAAAATGAAGGTTTGATCTCCTTACGCGAATTTCCATATACAGACCAGGATTGCGAAAGAAAACCAACATCATCGCAAAAACAGGCTGCTTCTCAATATAAAATGAAGGGTTTTAATCGACTAACAGAGGGAGATGCAAATGGTGTGGGACAAGAAAAAATTGACCTTGTTGCCATTAAACAAAATTTGGCACAAGGAGCACCAGTGGTGATTGGGATGATGGTAGGAGGAACTTTCATGCAACCCATGATGGGAAAAGATGTTTGGAATCCAACGGATAATGATCTGAATATGAATGGGTTCGGTGGACATTGTATGTGTGTTATCGGATATGATGATTTTAAGGAAGGTGGTGCATTTCAGATCATGAACAGTTGGGGAAACGATTGGGGTAATCAGGGAGTTGCATGGATACCTTACAACGTTTTTGAAAAATTTGTTGTGGAAGCTTATGGTGTTTATCCCATGGGAAATGCCTCAAAACCTTTGAGTAATATTTTATCAGTTGAATTCGGTTTGGTTGATAATGCCACTAAAAAAAATATTGCATTAACTAATAAAACGCCAGGTGTTTTCTCTACAAGAACTGCAATTAAAAAAGGTACCAAATTTAAAATTCAGGTCACCAATTCGCACGAGTGTTACACCTATATTTTTGCAACGGATGAGAATAATAATTGTGCTGTTTTATTTCCATATACTGAAAAACATTCCCCCTACTGCGGCATAACCGGAACCCGTTTATTCCCAAAAGATTACAGTATGGAAGTTGACCAGTTGGGCAATAAAGATTATATGGCAATTGTGGTAACTAAACAACCACTCGATTATAAAACTTTAAATGATAATATAAATAAACAATCGGGTACATACGAACAAAAATTGCGATCAGCATTGAGTGGGCAGCTGATTAACAACGTTAAATTCATTCCGGGAGAAACAGTTAAATTTCAAACCGATGCAGGAACAAACGGAGCTGTTTTGATGGTGATTGAGGTGGATAAAAATTAGTTCTGAGTTCTGAGTTCCGGGTTCTGGGTTCTGGGTTCTGAGTTCCGGGTTCTGGGTTTACTCATTACTCCCAACTCACCACTCATCAATATAAGTGCTACAGTAAAAACATGTGGCCTCCAGATGCTCAATTATTCATAGCATATTCAACCATTTTATCTATACTCAATTTCGCTCCGCTATTCCACGCACTTTCAAATTGATTTGGTATCATATTTTTTTGCAGCGTTGATTTAGCGTCAACAATAATTGCTTGCAGATCATCCCATACCGGCAGGTGTGTTGTATTTCTCAAATGATCAACAGCACCTAATAATGTGACAGCGTGTTCAAATTTAGATTCATTAATAGAAACCAATGCCCAAATTTCTACCGACCATGCAAGTGCTTCATAAAAATGAAGACTCTGACTTAATAAGATACTTTCGCGTAAATAATTTTTCGCATCTGAATTTTTTTCCATCACTTCCACCAGTGCAAAACCACTTAAACAAATTATCACCGAAATTTCGTTTTGGTCCTTTTTTGCTAATTCAATGCTTTCTTTATAATAATTTTTTGCTTCTTCCAATTTGCCTCCGGAATAAACCGAATTTCGACCGAGTCCACTTAACGCGAGACTAATACCTGTTGTTAAACCGGCCTTTTTATAATTTTCAAGGCTAATTAATAAATAACGCTCTGCCTTTTCATATTGTTTTACAATGGTTGCTACAACCCCAGCAATTAAAAGTGCTGTGGCAACAAGTTCATCATCATCCTGTTTTTTTACCAGATCCAAATTTGTTTCCAGCGATTCGTTATATAAAATAAAATCCCTTTGCAAAAATGACATGATACCCACATTACTTGCCAGCATACAAAAAGTTTTATCATCAAATTGCATACTTTCTGAGGTGTAAATTTCCCATGTCTTTTTCATCCAGTTATAACCTTCTTTTGTATGTGCATTCACCCACCAGAATAACCATAAATTCCATGTTATTTCCGTAATTTTTTGCAATTCCTTTTTATCCAATAAATAATCCAGAACCTGCCTGATATTCACATGCTCTTTTTCCAATAAGGTCAGAATTGTAGCCTGATCAATTTTATTTTTTTGTAACTTGAGTGTATGTAACGATTTGTGATAATAATCGGCTTGCATCAATTTAATTTGATCAATTCTGTTTTGTTCATAAAGTTTTTCCAAAGCAAACTCCCGAACACTCTCCATCATTTGAAAGCGCACTTGCAAATCGATATCTTGTTTCGTAATAATACTCTTATTAATAAGTGCATCAAGCACGATTAAAACATCAGAAGTTAAATCGGCTCCCATTGCCTCAACAGTATGCAACAAACATCCACCATTAAAAACACTGATTCGCAGCATCAATTCCTGTTCTTCCCTGGTAAGTAATTCAAAACTCCAATCAATTGTGTTGCGCATTGTTTTCTGACGTTCAGGAATATCCCTGAAATTTCCCCGTAAAATATCTAACCTGTGGTCAAGTTTTTCAAGTAACATTTTGGGCGAAAACATATTGATCTGCCCTGCTGCCAATTCAATGGCAAGCGGTAATCCCTCAAGACGTTTACATATTTGATAAATGATAAGTTTATTTTGTTCATTCATTTCAAATGATGGTTGTATTGCTTTCGCTCTTTTAAGAAATAATTGAATAGCAGGAGGAACAGCTGTTTCATCATCCATAAATTCATCTTTCAATGCCGGCACCATTATTACATGTTCAAAAGAAAGAGATAATCTTTCTCTGCTGGTTACAATTATTTTTAATCCGGGAGAAGCGTAAAGCAGATCATCAATAATGGAAGCTGCCTCTATTATTTGCTCAAAATTATCCAACACCAATAATATTTCTTTTTCCTGAAGAAATAATTTTAAATTTTCCAATACATTTCCACCGGAAACTTTAATTCCAAGATGATAACAAATGTATTCTGCTACCAAATTGTGATCCTTAACCGGCGCCAGCGGAATAAATGCAGCTCCGTCAACAAACCTTTTCTCCATAATACGGGCCGTTTCCATAGCCAATCTCGATTTTCCAATTCCCCCCGGACCTGTAAGAGTCACTAAACGAATGGCCGGATCCTCCATCATTTCCGAAATATGTTTCAAACAAACTTCTCTACCAATAATCTCATTTGGAGCAGAGGGAAGTGCATAATGTGATCTTGAAGATCCGATTTTATTATGCATGGTCATATTAAATCGTTCAGTCAATAAAACCGCGAGATCATTTATGATAAGATTTCCTAATTCTTCCGCTGTATCAAAATTTTTATACGACACCTTATCATCCTGCTGAATTTTTTTAAGTAATTCAGATAATCTACTCTCTCTGTTACCACTACTTTTTTTAATGTAGATCAGTTTTGGCAAATTTCCTGAAAGTTGATATTCATCTTCCAGTCCGGAAATTGTTTCCTCCGGCGCTACCCAACCATAACGATCCCAATAGATACCGACAAAAATTTGACTTTGCGCGAGATATTCCCGGTATAATTCTTTTGGTGCATAAGGACGTGCACCGGTTTCAAACATTACCGGAATTAAATGTATGTTTTGAATAGCATTCTTTACTGCCAATCTTTCTTCAGCAAGTTCCTGTAATGTTGAACTTACGAATACCCGTAATCTTTGATCAGGAGTAACGATATGATTTGTTGAGAGTTCCATAATAATTTTCTTTGAGTAGGTTGTTTTAATGTTTTTTTTATCACTTACCAGCTTGTCTCACTGAAATAAGTTGGATATTCATCAGAAGGATCAAAACGAATAACGAGATAGGTCTTGCCATAATCATCCGTTTCAAAAGTATAATAATAAGTTTGCGAAACTAATTCACTTGGCAGCGCGTCACGATCAAAATTATATTGTGGTGAACAAGCATAAAAACCTCTGTAATTACCTTCTGTTGGATTTACGGTAAACTGACCTTCTGTATCCCAATCAACAGTTCCTTTGTAATAACTGAACGCCTCTGTTCTGCATCCATAATCATTTGCTGTACTAATGAAGAACATTTCGTATTGACCATTTTCCATGAAATTAAAAGCGATGCTCAATTCAAATGCATTTCTCTGGTATGAACCATCATAACCCCAGAATTCTGTCATCGAAAAGGTTCCATAAAGCCATTGGCCAACCATTTCTTCAGGCACATTGGCATTTACTCCGTTTAATTCATTTTTTTTACAAGCGTTCAGTGAAAGAACCGCGAATAAGATAATAATTGACTTTTTCATTTTGTTTTGTTTTGTTTTAATTAATTAATTTGTTCGTTAATTTATAATACAAAGATGTGCTGATCAATTAAAATTAGGAATACCAACATGGATGAATTGTAAATTCTTATGGATGAATTGTAATAAATAATTGTGTTAAAATTCAAACACCTGCTTAATGTTATGAATAACAAAAAGCAGGTGTCGAAAAGTATCAGAACTTGTAGAATAAATTCTATTCTTATTAAAACCTTGTTATTTAATTATCTGCAATTTCGATGCTGTTATTCTATCATTGTAGATCATATTTACAATATAGGTACCTGATTCCACAGATTCCGGAATATTAACAACTACTGAGCCTGAATTATTTTCCAAAAATGTGTTATATATCAATTCCCCCGACAAGCTGTATATTTTAAGTGCTTCAAGTTGATTATTTAAATTGGAGTACTGGATTGTAATAACATTTTTTGCAGGGTTAGGATAAATATTTTCAGATACATAAACCAACTGCTGATCTAATGCTGTTGTTTGAATATCCACATTGATCTGCATCAATAGAAAATCAGAATAATCATCTTGATCAGTACTCCCGGCCGCTATAATTGTATTCTCTGAATTCATAAGCAGTGCATTCAAAATATTGGTGCCATCTTCTTCCGGGAGCATCAGTATCCCATTGTCGCCAAATGTATCATCAGTTGTTCCATTTTTAGTTAAACGCACAAATACAGCTTCATTATTTCTGCTTCCACAAGCTACAATTTTATCATCTGCCTGTACGATCACATCTGTAATTTTATCCGCGGCATTTAAAGTAGGCAAATATATCATACCTCCGGCTCCAAAAGTATTATCCAACGATCCGTTTTTATCTATCCTCACAAACATATATTCATCGATGGCGCCGGCATGATGCGTTCCGGCCAAAACAAAACTGCTGTCGCTTTGAAAAGTCATTCCATAACTTTTATCAACGCGCGAACCACTGCTCATTGTAACTTTTCCATCAATACTGAATGTTGGATCCAACAAACCATTTTCCAAGTACCTTGCAGCAGCAAAATAGGTGCTTCCATAACCTGAATATCCTGATACAAGTATTTTCTTATCCTTTTGCAATAGCACTGAGTAAATTACATCCTCCGTTTCATCAAAATCTGTGTAAACAAAACCATCGTCACCAAACGATTCATCCAAGGTTCCATCCTCCAGGAAACGAACTAACAAAAAATCGTCGGATCCGAATTTAAAGGAGCTGCCTACAACTAAAATTTTACCATCAGGCTGTACTACAACATCATTAAAATCATCAAACTGCGCACTAAGGTCGAATTGAATTAATCCCTGGTTTCCAAATGTGGTATCTATGGTTCCATCCTCATTAAATCTTGCAATGGCGGGGTCGGTATAATAATTATTATCGTAGTTGCCAACCACAATTATTTTCCCATCATTCTGCACAGTTATTGCTTTTACAAGGCAATGAAAAGTGCTGAAATCGAAAGTAGCAAAACCTGAATTTCCAAAAGTTTCATCTAATTCCCCATTTGAATAATATTGTGCAATATAAAATTCGAAATGACTTCCAACCATGGAATTTCCAGCTGCTATAATATTGCCATTTTCAACCATAACAATATCAGTAGCATCATCAAATTTGCCATTGATGTCTGTTTTTACTAATCCGTTATCACCAAAGTTGATATCAACTCCGTTAGTTTGAGCAAATACACCTGTGCATAAAATAATTAGAGAAAGAGTTAAGTAGTGATTTAAATTTTTCATAAAATTTGTTTTAATTATTAATTTAATTTTTAACAAAATTCGTATGTATAAAATCACTATTGAAGCGTTTTTGGATGAATTGAGTAATTTATTAAATGAATTGGAAAATATTAAATTTAAAATGAGAAAAAGTGAGGAAACTGATTATTTGCTAAAATAGCGGAGACAAAAAAAGAGGAAATTAAAACTTTCCTCTATTATAAAATAAATTAAACCTATGTTGTTTAAAAAAATATCGAAGCAGAATTATCAAAAGAATCCGGTAAAATGCAATCAAATTATTTACCCATCCAATCTTTAAACTCAGAAACCTTTTCACGACTTACTAAAGCTTCCTTTTCTATTTCAGGGCGGAGATATAATTTGAGCCTGTTGCCGAAATAATCGTGAATCTGATCAATACATTTTACAGAAACCAGGAATGCCCGGTTTATTCGGAAATAGGAATGAGGATCTACCATAGCTTCAATTTCATCCATGGTATAGTCTATTACATATTTTTTATCGTCAAAGGTCTTAAAAAAGTTAATGCGATCGTCGCTATAGAAATAAGCAATATTCTCAATATCCACTGAAATAAGTTTTTGCAAATGCTTAACGAGGAATCTCTTCCGGTACTCTTTATTTTGCAGTGTATGCTGCAATTCTTTGATCAGAGAATTCACTTGTAAAACAGGTTCATCCCCAGCATTATAAACATCTTTCAGCTCCATAAATTTATTCAGAGCCGCTGCCATATCCTCTTTCTGAATTGGTTTCAACAAATAATCTATACTATTTACTTTAAAGGCCTTCAAAGCATATTCATCATAACTTGTTGTAAATATTACCGGGCTTTTCACCTTAAATAAATTAAATATTTCGAAACTTTGTCCATCTGCCAATTCTATATCCATTAAAATAAGATCAGGTTGCGGGTTATTTTGCAACCACTCAACGGAAGATGCAATGCTATCGGCAGTCCCGGCAATTATAATATCAGGATTTACTGCATGCAATGTTTTCTGTAGTTTTTTTACAGCCAATTCTTCGTCTTCTACAATAAATATCTTCATAGTGTTTGGTTTTAATAATTAAGATATCCAACTTTAATTTTTACAAAAATATTTTACATTTTTAAATAAATTAATTCAAATGTTATGAACTGTTAAATTATTCTTACTAATTGTATTTTGTTACTTCCGAATTGTTTTGGGAAATTATCCTAACAATGGAAGTGTGACTATAAATTTTTCATTCGTTTCCAAAATCTCCACATCGTTTCTGTGCAACAATTTATACTTCTCTTTGATATTAGTCAGTCCAATACCTGTCGATTCAGCAGTGTTGATCTTCTTATTTAAATTATTTTCCACCTTGAGGTGGCCGTCCTGTGTTGATCGAATGGAAACTTTTATGGGGTCATGTTTGCTTACAATATTGTGTTTTACAGCATTTTCGATCAGTAATTGCAAACTGAGTGAGGGCAATTCAAACTCTTTGTATTTATTATCTATATCCAAGTCCATAAGAAAAGCCTCTCCATGTCTGGTTTGCAACAATTTAGCGTATGATCGGATAAAATTTACTTCTTGCTCCACTGTGCTCATTCCGCTTTCATTATTTCTAAGCAGGTATCTATATACTTTACTCAATTCATCCAGAAAATTTTCAGCTTTATCCTTATCTTCTGTTATCAGAGAGGAAAGTGTATTAAAGCAATTAAATAAAAAATGAGGATTTACCTTTTGTTTCAGGTTTTCAAATTCCTGTTGTAATTGCATTTGCTCGATCATTTCCTTTTCTGCGACCGACTCCTTGTATTTATCAATAATATAGATCACTTCCCAGAGTGATTCAAAAATAATATTAACTGTTAATCCCGCCAGATATGCATATTTTATGTCTCCCTCCTCAACCTGATAACCAAGAATATGAAAACTATGAAACACCAACAAGATCATAAGAACGGAAGGTGTCATTACAAGTAAATTTACTGCGAGTTTATACTTTACACGTTTGTTTGTTTCTTCCAGACTTGGATATTTTTTACGTATAAAATGATCATAAACCCCATGTAAACGCCAGGAGCAATATCCTATGGCGTAAATAATAGGATAGGTTACGGCCCAAACTTTCCAATCCTGAAAAATCCGATCATTATATAAAATATAACACCATGCAAAAACAATGAAAGGCATGGATAACCAAAATCCAATATGTTGATATCGCGGTGGATTAGGTATTTTCATGATTCCATATTTTTACTTTTAAATAAAGGAAGTACTATCGTCCGCATGCCACCAGATTCTGCAATTTGCATACCCTCGGCATTTAATAAAGTATATTTTCGAAACAAATTGTCCAAACCTTCATCAACATTTAAATTCTGGACAATGATTTTTTCATGCAATGAATGTGTGATCAATAAATGATTGTCCTTATCATAATCAATTTGAATCTGAAGTGGATGTTTTTTATTTAAAGCGTTGGTATAAATAATATTTTCAAGAATCACCTGCAAACTTAATGGGGGAATAAACTGGTGCAAAGATTCTCTGGTTATATTCACCGTGGTGTTTATTGCATTTCCAAAACGCGCTTTAATCAGATTGAGGTAGGATTGTGCAAATTTAATTTCATCAACTACCGGTACTAAATAATCATCATCATTGCGTAGGAGATACCGATGCACTTTGGTCATTTCGTCCAGAAATTTCTCTGCTTCTTCTTCGTTCTCGTGTATCAGGCCGGATAGTGAATTAAAACAATTAAATAAAAAATGCGGGTTGATCTGCCCCTTTAATCCCAACAATTTACTTCGCTGATAATTGTTTTTTAGTTTCTCACTCTCGGAAATAGAATTTTTCCACTTTTCCCAGTTCGCCATTCCCTCATTGATGAAAGTGATCAAAGTACTCATCACACAGGCATATAATATTGTCCACCATTTCATCGCCGGAATCGTTTCACATCCTATTAAATTGAAGTGCTCATAAACATAATAGGCTCCATTAATTGCGCCGATATTCATGATATAAAAAACAGGCAGCATTACCATGATCCTCTTAAAAAGATCGCCGGCTGCCGAAATTCTGTTTTTTATCAGCACCGCAACGGTGCCGAAAATCGCATAAACAATAAAAAAGTAAACCACACTGGATAAAAAACTGAGGCCAAATATTCTTATAGAATCAAAAATACAAGTGCCGAATAATAGCAAATTCATGAAAAAGATATACGGAATGATCACGTAGAGAAAAACGATGGGTTCCTTCTTGCTATACCTCTTGATTGCCATGGACCGAAGGTATCAAATCCTGATATTCTGCCCTACCCTTCGTTACCGAATTGAGAAAAAATCGGATGAATTGCGAAAAAACTGGGTTGATATGTAACAGATCTCTTGCGTCGATGACTGCATGTTCTGAGTTCTGAGTTCGGGGTTCAGAGTTCTGGGTTGTGTGTTACTCACCACTCACCCAATGCGACTCACCCTACTTCGGCGCATTAAACTTCATCTTATACTTCACCGACACCTTCCCTTTTGAGATATTATCCAATTTGGTCTTGATAAGGCTGCGTTTGAGCGGAGTCATGTGATCGGTAAGCAGGATACCCTCAATATGGTCGTATTCGTGCTGAATGATCCGGGCATTCATTTCGCTGAAATCTTCCGTGTGTTCCACGAAATTTTCGTCATAATACCGAAGCGTAACCGTTTCGTTACGCGATATTTTGACACGAATATCGGGTATGCTCAAACAACCCTCTTCGTATATCCATGGAGTGCCAAACTCCTTAACAATATGTGCGTTGATAAAAACCTGTTTAATCCCTTTGGTAATGCGGTATCTGTCGTCTTCCTCCTCATCTTCCTCTTCTTCATTTTCTTTCACCAATTGTTCACTGTCAATAACGAACAAACGAATATCCAACCCAATTTGCGGAGCAGCTAATCCGACTCCCCTGCCATTGTACATGGTCTCCCACATATCTGCAATAAGTTTTTGCAAGCCCGGATAATCGGGATCAATATCTTTTGCTACTTTTTTTAAAACCGGATTTCCGTATGCTGTAATTGGTAATATCATATTACAAATTTTGTAAATATTCCTGTAAAATTATTGTTGCGCTTATCTGATCTAATAATCCTTTATCGCGACGTTGCTTTTTTTTGACTCCACTTTCAATGAGTGTCCGCATTGCCATTTTACTGGTATATGCCTCATCCCATTTAACAATAGGAATACCATTTATTTTTTTAGAAAGTTCAATAATGAACCGGTCAACCATATGAGTTGCATGCGTGGCATTTCCACGAAGGTCCAATGGATAACCGATTAATATTTTTTCTACTTCATTTTCTTTGATATAATTAATAATATAGTCCAATGCTATTTTACTTTCCACCGTTGTTAATGCGGTAGCAATAATTTGCATTGGGTCTGTAACTGCCAGTCCCACTCGTTTTGCGCCATAATCTATGCCTAGAACTCTTGCCATTAGAAATAGATTAGATCAACAATTACAAAAATTCCGAATATTACACTGGCAATACCATTGGTGGTAAAAAATGCGCGATTTATTCGGCTCAGGTCAGTCGGTTTTACAATTAAATGCTGATAAATAAGTAACCCTGTAAATAATCCGGCACCCAACCAATACCAGGTTCCAAATTCAATATATAACCCGGCGTAACAAATTAACAATACTGTAATAAAATGCAAACAAATAGATAGAATTATAGCATTCGATCTTCCCATTTTTACCGGAATGGAGTACAAATTATTTTCACTGTCAAAATCCTCATCCTGCAATGCATAAATAATATCAAATCCCGAAACCCAGGTAAAAACTGCTAAAGAAAAAAGTATCGGTAATATTTGAAAAGTTTCCGTTACGGCAATATATGCTCCTATTGGTGCGAGTGATAATCCTAACCCTAAAATAAAATGGCAAAGCCAGGTGAATCTTTTAGTATAACTATAACCTAATATTACAAGCAGGGCAACAGGAGACAAATACAAACAAAGTTTATTGAGTAAACCCGCACAGATAACAAATGCAACGGCATTTAAGATCACAAAAAATAAGGCCCTTTTTTTACTGATCACTCCACTCGGAATTTCTCTTTGGGCAGTGCGTTTATTTAATTTATCAATATCGCTGTCGATATACCTGTTAAAGGCCATGGCAGCACTTCTGGCAAATACCATACAGGCGATCACTAACAACAGGTCGGTCCAAACAAAAGGCTCAGCACCCGGTTGCCGTGTTCCTAAAGTAAAGCCGATAATCGCAAATGGCAACGCAAAAACGGTGTGGCTAAAGGTAATAAGTGAAAAATACTTGCGCATCAGAGCTACAAAGTTACGAAATGCCTTTTTTGTTTTTACGGAAGCTCAGCCAAGATTCCAATTCCTGCCTGTTCATTCCATTCCAAAGCATATTTCTGGTAAGTCCACCTTTTCTGGCAGAGATCACACCCCAATGAATATCATGAATACCTTCCACACTATGTGCATCCGGATTTATGGAGATCATGACCTTATTTTTTAATGCTAACGGGATCCAACTATTATCAATATCCAATCGATATGGATTCGCATTAATCTCTATAATTACATCATTTGATGCGCAGGCTTCTATTATTTTTTTATGGTCGACAGGATAACCCGGGCGACTCAACAATAATCGCCCTGTCATATGACCTAAAATTGTGGTATATGGATTTTCGATAGCTGCCAGTAATCGGGAGGTTGCTTTTTGTTCATCCATTTTTAAATTCTGATGAATACTTGCAATTACCAGATCAAAGGTTTTTAAAATTTCATCCGCATAATCCATTTTTCCGTCAAATAAAATATCGCATTCTATACTTTTAAAAATTTTAAAATCAGGATATTTAATATTGAGTGCGTCAATTTCTTTTTGTTGTTCTGCGATCTGTAATTCTGTCAAGCCTCCTGCATAGGATGCAGTTTTTGAGTGATCGGAAATTACAAAATATTCATATCCGCCCTTTTTACATGCCAGAGCCATTTCTTCCACAGTATTTTTTCCGTCGCTCCAGGTACTGTGATTATGAACCACACCTTTCACATCTTGCAGGCTAATGATATCGGCTTGTTCAAGCATATCGATATCAATATGCTCTTCACGGAATTCAGGTTTAATGTATGAATATCCTGCAGCCTGATATATAGCTTCCTCCGAATCAAATTGTGTTTTATTACCTAGTTTTTGAATGATCGTTTCAACATGTTTAGCCGATCCTGTTTTTTTAAATAATTCAAAATAATAATTTTGGTCGGATACTATGGTAATTTCAAATCGAATATCATTTGTGGTTTTTCCCGTAATTAAATTTTCGTCATTATTATCCCTTAATAAAAAAGGAAATGAATTTAAATTTTTAATTATGTTACCGGATTCAGCACAAATAATTTCCAATTTTTCAACTACATTGCTTTGTCTACGGATATCTCCGCATAAGGATATTTTATCGGAGTCGATTTTTTCTTTCAGCAAACCCATTATTTCCTCAACCGCCGAGGCAATTCTTGCATAATGAAATTTACCGATATTACTCTGATAATATTCTATAGACTTAATTACACTTTCCTGCGTTTTTTCTCCAAACCCTTTCAAATTCGCGAGACGATTTTCGTTGCATGCATATAATAATTCCCCAACTGATTCAATACCCAGATCGCGCCATATCATACCCACTTTTTTTCCGCCGAGCCCTTTTATCTGAAGAATTTCCACGAGACCCGGAGGCGTTTTCTGAATAAATTCTTCCAGTGCCGCTATAGTGCCTGTGCTGCGCAATTCCTTTATTTTGGCAATTATGGATTTTCCAATACCGGGAACATTGTCTAACTCCTCTTCCGGCATTTCCATTACGCTGCCCGTTACTCGACCTAACTGAAATGCAGCATTGGTGTAACTCTTGGTCTTAAAATCGTTCTCCCCGTGCAACTCCATGAGCGCACCTAAGGTTTTAAATAAACCGGAAACCTCTTTGTTTGATAACATAATTCCTATTCTGCGGTAAAAATATTCAAACAGAAAGGATTTTATCTCTAAAAAATTTGGAAATATAAATTTTCAGAACATATATTTGCAAAATTGTTTAACAATATTGTTAAACTTATGAGTAAAAAGGAAGAAATCATACCAGACAAGAATACCGAGGAGCGAATTTTAGACGCTGCCAGGAAGGTATTTACAAGTAAGGGCTTTGCAGCAGCCCGAATGGAGGATATTGCCCAAGAAGCTGACATGAACAGGGCTTTACTACACTATTATTTCCGCAGCAAACAAAAAATGTTTGAAGTAATATTTGAAGAAAATCTGAAACACTTTTTTGGAAATTTCCTAAAAATATTGACAACCGAAGAAGAACTGGAAATCAAAATCAGAAAGTTGGTCGAAGCAGAAATAGACATGTTGTTGCAAAATCAATATTTACCCCTATTTATGCTGAACGAGATGAACCGCAACCCGGAAATGGTTAAAGAGCGGTTGTTTCATATCCCACAAAAATTTTTTATCCCGGAATTTATTAAACAGGTGGAAAAGGAGATCAGAAAAGGCACCATCAAAAAGGTGCATCCCATGCATTTATTAATTAATATCATCTCCCTGTGCATTTTCCCGTTTGCAGGAAAACCCATGATGATGACTATTACCGGTATTGACCAAAAGCAATTTGAACTTATGATGCAGGATCGCAAAAAAATAATTGCGGACCTGATCATTACCTCCATAAAAAAATAAAGTATATGAAAAATACCTATTTATTCCTGGTGTTATTTGCTTTTACAACAGGAATATCTCTTGCGCAAAATACAGAATCCTATACTCTGGAAAATTGTTATCGACTCGCAGAAACAAATTTCCCGCTTACCCAACAACGCGATGTAATTACATCAGTTAACGACGAAAGCATCAGAAAAATAGCGACCTATTGGCAGCCTCAAGTATATGTAAATGCTCAGGCCACCTATCAGAGCGATGTTACACAATTGCCTATCAGTTTTCCGGGCATTGAAATTCCGGTGTTAAGTAAGGATCAATATAAGGCTACGTTGGATATCAATCAGATGTTATATGATGGAGGCGTGGTTAATCAACAAAAAGAATTACAGCGAAGCGGCAGCGAAATTGAAAAACAAAAAATAGAAATAGAAATATATAAACTTCGCGAAAAAATTAACCAATTGTACTTTATTATTCTGCAGGCAGATAAAAATATAGAATTGGTAAATAATCTGCAAAACGAATTAAACAATCAGAAACAAAAAATAAAAGCAGGGATACAATTCGGTACGGCATCACAAAATTCAGCCGATATTCTGGATGCCGAATTAATTAAAGCCGACCAGAAAATGATCGAAGTGCGATCAGCGCGCGAATCTGCCATTTTAATGTTGTCAAGGTTGATAGGCCAACCTATTTCCATAAGTGCAATATTTATAACTCCTGAAGTGGACTTCAATATGAATGATACGCTGAATGTTCGTCCTGAAGTAAAATTATTCGATCTGCAGGAGCAACATTTAGGAAAACAAATACATTTTGCGGAAGCCCCTACCCTTCCAAAATTAAGTCTATTTGCCCAGGGTGGATACGGTAAACCAGGGCTCAATTTTTTAGATGATGAATTTTCCTTTTATTATATAGGAGGACTAAAACTCAGTTATCCTTTATGGACCGGAAACGCAAAAAAGTATGATAGGAATATTTATTCTATGAATATAAACTCAACGCAGATCTACAGAGAAAATTTTATGCTTAATTCAAGTATTCTTACAAGTCAATATACAGCGGAGATCAAAAAATTGGGTCAACTTATCGAGAAGGACCTGATGCTTATAGGATTAAAAAAGAAATTGACAAACTCTGCATCACTGCAATTGGAAAACGGAATTATTTCAGCAAATGATTATGTTAGTTTTTTAAATCAGGAAACAGAAGCCAATATTAATCTTGCAACACATGAAATACAATTATTAACAGCACAAATAAATTACATGATAACCCTCGGTAAAATTAAATAATATGAAAACTGTTTTTGTTATATCTTTTTTTGCTTTCACCATACTATCTTGTTCCGAAAATGAAGATAATTTTTTCGCAACAGGCACCTTTGAGGCAAAAGAAATTATTGTCTCCACAGGTGTGGGAGGAAAAATCATCCAGTTGAATGTGGAAGAAGGTACAATACTGGAGGCAAATAAAGCCGTGGGATATATAGATACCACACAACTCTATTTAAAAAAATTACAATTACGTGCACAAATAAACGCCGTTTTAAGTAAACAACCCGATATCAATTCGCAATTGGCAGCACTGCAGGAACAAATTAAAACAGCAAATACGGAAAAGATACGTATTGAAAATTTGTTGTTGGCAGGAATTGCCACACAAAAACAGTCCGACGATATCAATGCTCAAATAAAAGTATTGCAAAAACAATTAGAAGCCCAACAAAAAGCGCTGGAAATAACATCAAGTTCCATATATAATGAGGTTAATCCCCTCACCTATCAGATCGCACAAATTGATGATCAATTAATTAATTCACAAATATTGAACCCCATTGATGGAACAGTGCTAACAAAATATGCTGAGCAAGGCGAATTTACAGCACCCGGTAAGGCAATTTACAAAATAGCGGATGTTCGCAATATGACTTTGAGAGCTTATATATCAGGTTCACAATTGAGTTCCATTAAACAAGGGCAATCAGTAATAATTAATGTTGATGGCGAAGATGGAGCAATGCAAACAGTTGATGGAACCATTTATTGGATTTCCGACAAAGCAGAATTTACACCTAAAACCATTCAAACTAAAGAAGAAAGGGCAAATCTGGTTTATGCAATAAAGATCAGAGTTGTAAATGATGGTAGCTTAAAAATTGGAATGTATGGCGAGGTGAACTTACAATAATAATTTATATTAAGTATGTATTCCATAATTGCAGAAAATTTAATAAAAACCTTTGATAAAGCAGGAATTACTGCTTTGGATTCGGTATCATTTTCTGTAAAAAAAGGAGAACTATTCGGGCTGATAGGTCCTGATGGCGCAGGCAAAACTTCGCTATTCAGAATCCTCACCACGCTTTGGTTGGCAGATAGCGGAAACGCTTCTGTTGAAAATTTTGATGTTGTAAAACAATATAAGGAGATCAGAAAGATAATAGGATATATGCCTGGAAAATTTTCCCTATACCAGGATCTTACCGTTAAAGAAAATCTGGAATTTTTTGCATCACTCTTCAATACATCCATCCTTGAAAACTATGACCTTATAAAAGATATTTACATACATCTTGAACCTTTTAAAGATCGCAGAGCAGGGAAATTATCGGGCGGGATGAAACAAAAACTTGCCTTGTGTTGTGCACTTATTCATAAACCGGAAGTATTGTTTTTAGATGAACCCACCACAGGTGTAGATCCGGTTTCCAGAAAGGAATTTTGGGAAATGCTCAAACGATTACAAAAATTAAATATCACCATTCTGGTTTCCACTCCTTACATGGATGAAGCAAATTTATGCGACAGAATTGCCTTGATACAATCCGGTAAAATAATGAAAATTGATACCCCGAAAAATATTATCAGCGATTACAAAAACATACTATTCGCGGTGAGAGGGGAAAATATGTTACAATTAATTAAGGATATGCGGGGTATGGCAGTTGTACAAAGTTGTTTTGCCTTTGGCGATTATTTACACGTTACTCTAAAAGATCAAAACATCAATGTAGAAAATTTTGAAAATGAAATGCCAACATTACCCTATAAAATAACCGTTAAAGAAATAAAACCCGATATAGAAGATTGTTTTATGGCATTAATGTAAACTGAATGGAAAATGTAATAATAACAGAAAACCTCACAAAAAAATTCGGCGATTTTATCGCAGTGGATAACGTGAGTTTTGAAGTAAAGAAGGGAGAGATATTCGGATTTTTAGGTGCAAATGGTGCAGGAAAGACCACAGCTATGAAAATGCTCATCGGTATCTGGAAACCCAGTTCAGGAAATGCAAAAGTAGCGGGATTTGATATTTATACCGAAACTGAAAAGATCAAAAAGAATATCGGGTACATGAGCCAAAAATTTTCTTTGTATGAAGATATTCCGGTGATAGAAAATATTCGTTTTTTCGGTGGTATTTACGGGTTATCTAAAAACGAAGTAAAAGAAAAAAGCAGATCCTTATTAGCGGAATTGGATATGTTGGCAGAAGAAAAAACTTTAGTAAAGGCATTGCCCTTGGGTTGGAAACAAAAACTCGCATTCTCCATTGCCATTATTCATGATCCAAAAATTGTTTTTTTGGATGAACCCACAGGTGGAGTGGATCCAATTACGCGAAGAAAATTCTGGGAATTGATTTACAAAGCATCAGAAAATGGAGTTACCGTTTTTGTCACCACACATTATATGGATGAAGCGGAATATTGCGACAGAATATCCATAATGGTGGATGGAAAGATCGGAGCATTGGATACCCCTGCGGCATTAAAAGAAAAGTACGAGGCAGAATCAATAGACGAAATATTCACACAATTGGCGAGGGGAGCAAAACGCGCAGCAGACTGATATGAAACAATTTATCATTTTCGTAAAAAAAGAATTTTATCATATTTTCCGCGACAGAAAATCGCTGTTGATCATTTTTGCTTTGCCTATTGCCCAAATTCTCATTTTTGGTTTTGCACTTACCAATGAAATTAAAAATTCTAAAATTGCGATATGGGACCAAGCTAAAGATGAAGAATCACAAAAACTTATTGACAGGTTTAGTGCAAGTAATTATTTTGAGATCACAGAAAACATTTCTTCCATGGAGCAAGCCGATCGTTTGTTTAAAGAAGATGCAATTAAAATGGCCATCGTAATTCCTGCACAATTTAAATCTGATCTGTTACATTCCAATACCGCACAAATCCAGTTACTCGCCGATGCCACAGATCCCAACACTGCTACAACCATTATCGTATATGCAAATGCCATCATCCGCGACTATCAGAATGAACTCAACGAGGAATTTGAATTGCCTTATACCATAACTCCTGAACTGCGCATGTTGTATAACCCGCAATTAAAAGGAGCGTATATTTTTGTTCCGGGAGTAATGGGAATGATTCTACTTCTTATATCTGCAATGATGACCTCCATTGCCATAGTGCGTGAAAAGGAATTAAATACCATGGAAATAATCCTTGCATCACCATTGAAACCATTTTCATTAATTATAAGTAAAGCGATACCTTATATTTTTATTTCGCTTATTAATGTTTGTACCATATTGATTTTAAGTGTCACCTTGCTCGACCTTCCTATAAATGGTGATATCTTTTTATTATTCGGTGTCTGCTTTTTATTTATTACTACTGCAATTTCACTGGGATTGATGATCTCGAACCTCACTAATTCACAACAGACCGCGATGTTTATTTCCATGATAGGACTGATGTTGCCCACATTAATACTCAGTGGTTTTATGTTTCCTATTGAAAATATGCCCAAACCCATGCAATGGCTTTCGAATATAGTTCCAACCAGATGGTTCTTTACCATAATTAAAGATGTAATGATAAAGGGTTTGGGAATAGCCAGTATCTGGAAAGAATTAAGTGTACTTGCAGGAATGACCTTGTTTTTTTTATTGGTAAGTCTTAAAAATTTTAAATCCCGATTAGGATGAAAATATTATTGATCTTATTGAGGAAAGAATTTCAGCAGATAAGACGCAATCCTGCCATTATCAGGATCATTTTTATCATGCCGGCAATACAATTATTGATATTACCCCTTGCTGCGGATTACGAGGTGAAAAATGTGAATTTAAGTATCGTGGATTATGACCACTCTGCCTATTCGGCGCTATTAATTAATAAATTAATGGCATCAGATTATTTCGTGGTCACCGATCATGCAACATCTTATAATGCAGCATTAAAAACGATAGAGGAAGACAGATCGGATATCATACTCACCATCCCTCAAAATTTTGAAAAGGATTTTGTCAAAGAAAGTAAGGCAAAATTATCGTTATCGGTAAATGCAGTGAATGGTGCAAAGGGAAATATTGGTGCGGCATATGCTGTTAATATTATCAATGAATACAATAATCAAATCAGAGAAGATTGGATGTTATTTCCCGAATTTAATCCGGTACCGATCATTGATGTGGAATATTTGAATTTATATAATGATGAAATGAGTTATTCGTTATTTATGGTTCCCGGTATTTTGGTTATTCTGTTAACCATGGTTGGAAGTTTCCTGACTGCTATAAATATAGTGCATGAAAAAGAAGTGGGCACTATTGAACAAATAAATGTTTCGCCCATTAAAAAATACCAATTCATTTTAGGGAAACTTATTCCTTTTTGGGTGATGGGATTTGTTGTACTCACTATTGGATTATTGATCTCCCGATTTGTATACGGAATAATTCCGGCTGGCAATTTAGGATTGATCTATTTATTCTCTGCTGTATATTTATTTGCCGTGCTCGGAATCGGATTATTAATTTCCACCATAGCCGAATCGCAACAACAGGCCATGTTCATTTCCTTTTTCTTTTTGATGATATTTATTCTGATGGGAGGATTATACACCTCCATCGACGGCATGCCATACTGGGCACAAATAATAACCAAATTTAACCCCGTAACCTACTTCATAGAAGTAATGCGCATGATAGTAATGAAAGGCAGCACCTTGCGCGACATGCAAACACAATTTGCCGTGATGGGTATAATGGCAGTGGTATTTAATGGATGGGCGGTGATTAATTATAGTAAGAGGAGGTAGGCGTTAATCATGGATTATCTACAACGTGTCGCATTAATAAAAAAATATGCCCATGAGGGACGCTGTGGATTCGGAGGATAATCTATACTCCTAAGTGTGTCCCCACAGTGTCAACTCACGCAATAAAAAATCAATTATACCCGTGAGGGACGCTGTGGATTCGGAGTAGGAACTTTATCTTTTGTGTATATTTATGCAATGAAAAACTTTGCAGATTAAATTTTTAGAACAAACAAATATTCAAATTGAATAAAATTTATCGAATGCCGAGAAACAGGAATTATTATAGATTTTCAACAGCATGCATAATTATATTCATATTCTTAAATATAAAATGCAAATCAAGTGCTGAAGATCAATATTATATAATTTCAAACGATATCTTTTCAATTAAATTAAATAAATCTTTTGAAATTAAAGAAGTTAATTCTGAATCACTATACAAAGGTTTTTTAATTAGTATTGACGGTGCTGATACTATTATATATAGAATAGGTGTTGGAACTCACAATCTAGCAGAAATCGATCCGGAAATAATTTATTTGCCCAATGGTGTAGATACAACCAATATGGATTTAAGTAATGTTATAACAACAAATAAAACATATTTTGATATTGACGAATATCGTAAACAAAATGTTAAGTATGAAATAATAGATGGCCTGAATGCAAAAATAACTTTTCCGCGTAAAAGTGGTGATGGAATTACAGGTGTATATTTCGATAGCCTTTACTATGGTTCTAGCAGTGATGTTGTTGGGGTTGTTTCATTTCATATGTATGGGAAAAATTTATCTAAAAATTCCGAGGATTATTTATTAAATTCGTTTGAAAGTCTAAAATTTGTTAAGACAACTTTGGAGGGAAAGAATTAATACCACCTCCAATGTGATTGCAGCAAAAAAAAATGTCTAAGGTATAGTTTGCAAGTTTCACTCTACTGGAAACGAGCTTTCAAGTTTATTTTAAATTGTAAAAGCAAAAAAGGTTTCCCTATCCGAGTCTCCTCATTTTATACCGTACGAGTAAATGGGTAACAGGCACATAAACAAATGCTAATACCAAAGTAAGGATCGTAGTATATTCAATCCACTCTCGGAAAAGTTTCCATTTTCCACTACTTGTTGTAGGGATTGCCGAATCATTTTGAACTAAAAAGTGCATCACAGTTAGGCAAATTAGAAATAGAGGAAATCCATAAATAAGTGCGAATTTGACATTAATTATTTTTTCATAAACTAATTGGTAGAATTTAATAATAAGTATAGGCATAAAAAATAGAAAAATAAAATTTGTATAGATTGCCCAAAGCCTAATTACATAAATTAGCATAAAACTACAAGACATAAAAAGTCCACATAGTATTCCACCCATCAAAACAAATATCAACATTTTTCCATTTATACCAATATTTAATTTCATTACATGATAATTAAAAATTTGAATTTTTTTGTGGTTATATAATTTTTTGTATACCAAGTATTAAAAAAATAACTCAATTCTTTCAAACCGTTTCTGTATGATATTGCATCGTATAAATATAATAATTATCATAAATTACGTAAAATTGAAAATGGGTTGCCTTTTGTTTGAAAATCTCCCTCCGAGTCCACAGCGTTCCCTTCGGGTAACACTGTGGGGACACGTGGGGTGAATATTTATCCTCCTTACAAATAAGCATAAATATTTCTCCTCCGAATCCACAAAGTCCCTCACGGGCATAATTGATTTTTTTAATGGTGTGAGTAGACCATGTGGGGGCTTTGTCCATAATCACACATTGCAGGCACAAAAAAACCTCCGAAAACTAAATTCCGGAGGTTTAAATATGGTTTGTTTGTATTATTTACGCTGTAGCTTCTTCTTTTACGGGTAACACGTGACAATAAGAACGGTCTTTACGTCCTTTTGTGAATGTTACTACTCCATCGATCAAAGCAAAAATGGTATGATCTCTTCCCATGCCAACATTCTGACCCGGGTGAAATTCTGTTCCTCTCTGGCGGATTATGATGTTCCCTGAATTAACTGCCTGTCCGCCCCAGATCTTAACGCCTAAACGTTTACTGTGACTTTCGCGACCATTTTTAGAACTACCGACCCCTTTCTTATGTGCCATTGTATTAAGATTTAACTGATTTTTTCAATTTTGATTTTGGTAAAATACTGACGGTGACCATTTTTAACGCGATAGTTCTTACGGCGTTTTTTCTTGAAAATGATCACTTTGTCGCCCTTTAAATGCGATAGAATTGTAGCAGAAACGCTGGATGCAGCCACTGTAGGCGAGCCTATAGTTACTTTGCCATCGTTTGCTTTCAACAGTACTTCGTTGAATTCGATAGTATCACCTTCAAGTCCTTCCTGACGATGCACAAAAATTTCCTGGTTTTCCTCAACCTTGAACTGCTGGCCTGCTATGTTTACTATTGCGTACATGATATTTTTTATGAAGATGCAAAGGTAGTTAATAAGAATAAAATTAACAAAGGAGTGGTGAAAATTTAATGTTGGAGGCGTCAAATCCTTTGCTGTATTTCGTTTTGAGGGAAAAATAAATCTTTAAATCCACAGGTTTTAAACAGAAATTGTGCGTTTTTGGGAAAATTTTCGAGTTTTTTAGTCCCCTTTTTCAAAAAACTTAATCAATCAATGCAGAAAATTGCCCTTTTGAAATTCAATGTAAATATTTGAATTTATTCCAGATTTCAATCAAGTTGACTCCTTAAAAACCGTTTTCCATTCGTGCTTTTCAAGTAACTTTCTCGTACTCGAGCGGCAGGTCGATCTGGAAATTCCTCCTTCAAAATCAATTTGAAAGGTCTATAGGGTTTTGTGGTTTTTTCATATCCTGAATTATGTTGATCAACTCTTCGATCAACATTATCAGTTAAACCTACATAGATATAATTAGTCACTTGGCTAGAGAGTGCATAAACGTAATACATGGGATAAACAATTAGAAGTACCGAAGGTGGGACTCGAACCTGCCTGCTGCTGCGCAAGCGGCAGGCAGGCCCACACACTTCATGTACCGAAGGTGGGACTCGAACCCACACGTCTGTTGAGGACACTGGATTTTGAATCCAGCGTGTCTACCATTCCACCACTTCGGCATATATTTTAAGAACAATTTTTTTTTCTATTTCTTTTTCTTCCCCTTTTTCAATCAACTCACACATCTGTTGAGGACACTTGATTTTGAACCTGCCTGCCGACTGCGTCAGCGTCAGGCAGGTCCAGCGTGTCTACCATTCCACCACTTCGGCATAAAAAAATAAGAACAGTTGTGCTAATCAGCCGCAAATTTATCCAACTGAGCCCGTATACGCAATAAATACTTGCGTTTATAATAAAATTCTTTTATGGCCTTGTAATCCGATTCGGTTGCTGTGGCCTCCGAATAACTGCTTAAAATGGGGGTTATAGCCTCTAAAAGTGCTGTTTCTGCAGCTTGAATATGATTTAAAACTTCCTGTTTTTTTTCCGGTGCAGGGTCAAATTCCACCTCCATGGCTAGTTCATTCAGATCCATCATCTCCATCAGGAACATCTGCGGAAGGGCAAATTTTTCTTCTTCCTCGAGATATCCCTTTTCCATTAAAATATACTTTATACGTTTGTCGAAATCGGATAAGGTTTGAAAAGCCTTGTTGTTTTGGGTGGATAAAGCGAGCATTTCGGCCTGCTTAGTCTCGTCGGACCCGGTGTAAAAATCGGGGTGAAACTTGCGGCTTAAACTGAGATATTTTTGTTTCAGGGATTTCTCCTCTACAAGAAAACTCACCGGAATTTCATACAACTGAAAATAATTCATTTTTTTGCTCCTGCCTGATTTACTGTAGTAGTTTGTATCGATTGTGCAAGATAATCTGCGATCACGGGAAATTGTTGTGCCACAATTTCATCCACATTTGTTTGAGCCGAACTAAAAGTAACGGTAATGGCATCACCTTTTAATTGTTTCCCTTCCGCATTATACACCGAATAATGCACTACAACCTTTCGCTCAAAAGAATTTGCCGCACGATCAAGGCAATGATTGTAATTTGTAACTAATTCAAATTGATTAATAAATAAAAACAGATCGGTTCCGTATTTTTTTTGAAGATTCGGAAATATTTCAGGATGTGTGATCACCGCATTCATATATTTGGTGTTTGCAGGTTCTTCTTCCTTTTTGTTGAAGGAAATTTTCTTTTTTTCCTCTACAACTTCTTCTCCACCTAAACCAAAAATATCCGGCTGTTTTATTGTTTTATTTGCCGCACTATCCTTCGCATTTACATCCATCGGCTTTTCAAATTGATATTTGATGGATGCATATATCATATTGAGATCTTGCCCTGATTGAAGTGTGGTGTCAACTAAAATATTATAAGGGTCATAGGCTGAAATTACCCTAGCACTGATATTATAATTTAATCCGTATCTGAAAAGAGTGGAAATATCCGTTACATCCTTTTCATTTTTTTGTGCGAGCTCAGGGTCAGCATCAGAAAAATAATTATACATATTAAAGGGGATGATCATTACCTTATGTTTAGGGTAAATGGTGTCACCGGTTAATAATTGCCCACTTGATGTATTTTGCGCAAAATTTATTTTTGCAAATAACAACAAACAAATGGCGATAAATAAAACTGTTCTTTTAAAGAAACGGGTCATTATTCAAACATTTTCAAAATATCGTTGCCGACAGCAAAAACCATCAAACTCAACAACAGCACCATGCCCACTACCTGTGCCCTTTCCATGAATTTATCTGATAATTTTTTGCCGGTAATACTTTCAATAATAATGAACATCATATGTCCGCCGTCGAGTGCCGGTATCGGTAATAAATTCATAAATGCAAGTACCATACTCAACAAAGCGGTCAATAACCAAAATGAACTCCAGTCCCAAACCGGATTAAATAATTTGGTTATACCAATAGGACTTGAAATAGAATCTTTTGCAGGAATATCACCTTTTAATATTCTCCATAAACTTATCGCCTGAAAATAAAATACTTCAAATGCATCTCTGGTTCCATAACTCATTGCCTTTGCAAAAGTATATTTTACAGAGTCGTAAGGAAAGAATTCAATATCCGGTTTAAATCCTATTTTGCCATCGCTGTTAACAGCAACCGGCATTGTATTTAATTGTCCGTTTCTTTCCACGGTTACCAATATCTGTTGATCTTTTTTTGATTTTAAAATATCTATAAGATGAGAATAACAGGTGATATCTACACTATCTACAGATCTGATGATATCTCCCATTAAAATTCCTGCCTGTTTGGCATTGAGCAAAGTATCACTTAGAGAATCAATTTTAACTGTCGCTTTAAGATCAAATAAAATATTGCCACGCATTTTATCTAAAAATGCCGAGTCGGCAACAGTGATCGGAATTTGTTTACCCCCGCGATCCACAATTACTTCAGATCCGAAATATAAACGCGCATTCATATAATCATCCAATCGCTCATACGAATTTCCATTAATGGAGATCAGTTTATCTCCGGTTTGAAATCCGTATTGCTGGCCAGATGTAGTTGCATAAATACCGCCTTCTTTATTTACTCCTTCAACTGTAGTATAATGTTTTGCGTAATTATTGAGAATAAAAATGTATAGAATAATACCGAGTATCACATTCATAACGATACCGGCTATCATCACAACAAATTTTTTCCAGTTTGCTTTGGAACGCAATTCCCAGGGTTGCGGTGGAAGTTTCATGGCTTCTTTATCCAGACTTTCGTCCACCATACCGGCAATTTTTACATAACCGCCGAGGGGTAACCAACCAATACCATATTCAGTATCGCCCCGTTTAAACGACCATATTTTTTTACCCCATGCATCAAAAAAAATGTAGAATTTTTCTACCCTTACCCCAAACATTCTTGCGGCCAAAAAGTGACCGAGTTCATGAATAAATACTAAAATTGTGAGTGCTAAAATTAATTGTGCTACCTGTATAATTACCATAATTGCTGCGAAATTCGTGAATTTTACTGTGATTTAATGTATTGGAAAACTAAAGTTTGTTAACACTAGGTCCATTGTTTAAGTTCATCGGCTATCTTGCGGTCGTTACTGAGTCGGGCCACCTTGTTTTGTCCTCCTAACTTGCCAATCGAGCGCATATAATTTTTAAATCCCTCGGGTTTAACAACGGTTATTACCAGTGGTCTCAGTATTTTTCCTTCTATGAGATCTTTGTAATAAATATTTTTTTGTTGAAGATAAGCATCAATTTTAGCTCCAAAAGCATGCAAATCGACCAAAGGGGCAGAAAACTCGACGAACCACTCATGATAAGGGATGCCTGAAGTTGGGTTTACCTGAGGAGCAACGGTAAATTCGACAAATTCCACTTTTAGATCCTCTGCTGCCTTCATCATCGCAAACTCCACTTCCTCCCCTATTACATGTTCGCCGAAGGCTGAAATAAAATGTTTTATCCTACCCGTAACAACTATTCTATAAGGGTCAAGAGAAACGAATTTTATCGTATCGCCAATATTATATCCCCACAAACCAGCATTATTATTCAGGATAAGCGCATAATTGACATTCAACTGTACGTCTTTTAAATAAACCCGAGTAGGATTTTCTTCAAAAATTTCACCTGCAGGAATAAACTCGAAAAAAATACCGGAATCCACATTCAATAATAAACCTTCTGCTTTTTGTGAATCCTGATAGGCAATAAATCCTTCGCTTGCAGGATAGGTTTCTATAGTGTCAATTTTTTTTCCGACTATAGCTTCAATTTTTGTGCGATAAGGTTCATAATTAACTCCACCATAAACAAAAAGTGAAAAATCGGGAAAAATATCTTTTATCTTTTGTTTGCCGGATATTTCTAAAAGTTTTTCAAAATACATTAATACCCACGGTGGAATGCCACTAATAAGCGACATTTTTTTAGTAATAGTTTCTTTTGCAATTGCTTCCACTTTTGTTTCCCAATCTTCTATACAATTTACTTCAAAGGAAGGCATGCGATTTTTTAATAAATAAGCAGGAACAAAATGATACACAATTCCTGATAATCTTCCTACATTAATTCCCGCTTTTTCCGTCAATACCGGAGATCCTTGCAGAAATATCATTTTTCCATTGATAAATGCAGTATTTCCTGTTTCATGAATATACATCAGCAATGCATTTCTCGCCGAATCAATATGATTTGGAATAGATTCTTTTGTAAGCGGTATATATTTTACTCCGGAAGTGGTTCCGGAAGTTTTTGCTAAATATAGAGGTTTACCCGGCCATAAAATATCGTTTTCACCTGCAACAATTTTATCAATATAAATTTTTAATCCCTCATAATCGCGAACGGGTATATTCTCCTTAAAACTTTCGTAATTATTTATTGCAGAAAAATTGTGGTCCTTTCCAAATAAAGTGGATTGAGCATCTTTCACCAAACTCAACATGATATCCTCCTGGCACTGCAACGCATTCTTCGCCGAATTTTTCACTTTTCGGGAGATGTATGTAGCAAATGGTCGGGAAAAGAGTGATTTCAGGCCCACGCCACAAAGATAAATAAAGATTCGAACCTGCATGCCGGCAGGCATGGGGAGATGG
>JBGAWP010000002.1:0-130751 GCA_044227505.1 Chitinophagales bacterium
TCATTATTTGTTACTACAATATTTGTTTTACCCCATTTAGTGAGGTTTTCTTTTAATCCGGAAATACGGGTTTTAATAATTTCATTGCTCACCAACAAGCTTTCCTCTGAAATGGTGGAAGCAATAATTGTTGATTTTCCTCCGGGTGCAGCACAAAGATCCAATACTTTTAATGGTTTATCAATTTCCGCCAATTGTTTTAAAATAAATTCCACAAACATACCGGAAGCTTCCTGAACATAATATGCTCCGGCGTGAAATAAGGGATCAAAAGCAAATTGTGGTCGCTCTTCTAAATAATATCCGTTTTCACTCCAGGGAACTTTGTTCAATAAAGAATGAACATATTTTTTATCTGTATTTAATCGCAAAGAAACTGGTGCTTTTATTTCATGAGCATCAATAAAAGCCTGCCGATCAAATCCCGGACAGGAAATTAAATGATCTAAAAATTTATCTGGAAACTCCATGAATCGTTTACTATTTATTTTTCGTTATTCTTGGAATCGGTTTATTGGGGTCTGGGACATAGGACCTAGGACATACGACTTACGACTTACGACCTAGGACATACGACCTACGACTTACGACCTAGGACATACGACCTAGGAAATAGGAGTAAAAAATTTCGCAAGAAATTTAAACTCCTCACTCCTCAATCCTTTCTCCTTTTTTGTATCAGGCTACAAGTAGCAGGAAAACAAGAAATTTGATCTACTAAAATTTCGCAGAAATTTAAACTCCTCTCTCCTCTCTCCTTTCTCCTTTCTCCTTTCTCCTTTCTCCTTTCTCCTCTCTCCTTCAGCAAAGATAAGCGCCATACCTCAAAGTAAGCGCTGAGAAAAACATTCATCTTTATAATTTATTAACTTTGGCGTAACATTAGACACACCAATGAATAATAAAACTATTTTGTTTGCGCTATTTATAGCATTTTCTTCCATTACTAAAGGTCAAATTGTAATAAATGAAATAGCTTCAAGAGGAACATTAACTGATTTTTATGGCGAACAAAGCGATTGGATAGAACTTTATAATTCTGGTGCATCACCTGTAAATTTATTCAATTATGGTTTGAGCGATGATGTTTTGAACCCTCTAAAATGGAAGTTTCCCGCAATAACGATCGACCCTGAATCCTATGTATTGGTATTGGCGAATGGAAAAAATATTGTTACGAATATTAATCACTGGGAAACGGCTGTAAATAACGATGATGTGTGGAGATATTTTGTTGGAGCTTCCGAACCTCCTTCCGATTGGGAAACTCCCGGATTTAATGATATCAGTTGGTTAATTGGCGATGGAGGAATTGGTTATGGCGATGGTGACGACAATACCATAATTGGCGCAACACCGTCTGTTTACATGCGACAATCATTTAATGTAACGGATATTACCGTTTTGGAAAATGCAAAATTACACGCCGATTACGATGATGCCTTTGTGGCGTATTTAAATGGAGTTGAAATTGCGCGATCAACAAATATTTTTGGTACTCCTCCTGCATATAATACCTTAGCATCAATTGATCACGAGGCTGCATTATATGCAGGGTATGATCCTGAAGTTTGGGAAATTTCAGCAGCAACAATAAATAGTTTAATTGTGGAAGGAGCAAATTATTTATGTATTCAAGTGCATAATGCCGCATATGCTTCTTCCGATTTATCCTCAAATTTTTGGTTGTCGTTCGGAATTAATAATGCATCGGAATATTTTGATGATGTTCCTGTTTGGTTCTCCGGTGCAGTGGAATACAACCAGACGAATTTCAAAATAAGTAATACAGGTGAAACCATTTATTTATCTGATGTAACAGGAATTATTCTCGATTCTAAATTTACAAGTGATATAGCATTGTCGCAAAGTAATGCCCGGGTTCCTGATGCCGGTGCCTGGTGTATCACCGAAGAAATATCACCATCCCTTTCCAACAATGGAGCATTTTGTTATGCAGGTTATGAACCTGATCCCGGGTTTTCTATTACTTCCGGATTTTATACGGGAATACAAGTAATATCTCTTTCTTCCGTTTCAGCAACTTCCATAATAAGATATACAACAGATGGTTCTGCTGTAACAGCAACATCTCCGATTTATTCTTTTCCAATTATTATTGATGAAAATACAGTTATCTCCGCAAAATGTTTTAGCTCAGGAACATTACTGCCGGGAAAAATGATAAAACAAACCTATTTTATTAATGAGGATGAATATACACTTCCAATTTTATCTATTTCCATCGACCCGGGAAGTTTGTTTGATTACGATTCAGGTATATATGAATTAGGATGTTGTTACGATGGAGCATATCCTTATTTCGGGGCAAATTTCTGGCAACCCTGGGAGCGATTTGCACATATTGAATATTTTACGGAAGATGGAATTCCTCAATGGAATAAAGATATGTCACTCGAAATTCACGGCGGATGGAGCAGGGCTGAAGCGCAAAAAGGATTTCGCGTTGATTTTAAAAATCAATATGATGGTGAATTGGATTATCCTTTATTTGGTGCAAAACCTGAAATGGGTGAAATAAATAATTTCAATTTACGAAATGGCGGTCAGCACGTTTGGTCCTATAAATTTCAGGATGCTTTTTTGGCCAAGGTGATGAAAGAAACGCATATAGATTATGAAGAATGGCAACCCTGTATGTTATTTATTAACGGAGCCCCCTGGGGACTTTATGAAATTCGGGAAAAGGCAGATGAACATTTTGTGGAAAGTAATTACGGCATCGATAATAATAATGTTGATTTTTTAAATGCCTGGGGTGCGCTGAATGGCAGTGATACAGGGTTTGTTAATTTATATTATCAATTAATGGCGCTGGATCCTGCATCGGATCTTTTTTATAATAAGTTTGAAACAAATGTTGACGTTGAAAATTATATGGATTATTATATCGGGGAGATCTATTATCAAAATGTGGATTTCGGGGGATATTACTGGGGTGTAAATAATACAAAATTATGGCGGGAACAAAATGGCGGCAAATGGAGATTTTTAATGTACGATACCGATGCTGCAATGGGATTTTTTGGTTCTGTACCTGCTGATAATTATATAGAATTAACACGCAATCCATCTTATCCAAATGCGTTCTCCCAAATTTTTGATAGGGTGGTAGATAATATTGAATTAAGAAATTATTTCGTGAACAGATTCGCCGATCTTATAAATACGATCTATAAATCTGAATACATGGACCCCATTATGTACTCAATGCGCGATTCCATTGCCACGGAGATCGACCATCAGGTAGAAGTTTGGGGAGCTCCAACCATTGGAACAGTAGATTATTATGTGGATTATGTTTTAGATTATAATGTAACACGCCGAAGCACTGCAAGAACGCATATCAATACATCTTTCAGTCTTGCAGGACAAAGAAGCATAACGCTGAGTGTGGAACCGGAAGGAGCGGGGTATATAAAAATAAATACGATAATTCCAGGGGTATCACCCTGGACTGGAATTTATTTTGATGGAGTACCTGTTACGATAACTGCAATTGCAAATCCCGGATATACATTTAGCAATTGGGAAGCAAATGAATTAATCCCACTTGGATCCACAGATGCAATTCTCACCATTAATCTCGATGAATCAGAACCATTTAAAGCGATATTTAATGGAGCAGCAATTATTCCTGAATTAATGGTCACCGAAATAAATTACAATAGTAACAATTCCATTGATGCCGGTGATTGGGTGGAAATTTATAATAATGGAGCGATTCCAATTGATTTAAGTGAGTGGAATTTAATGGATAGATCTGATGCCTATTTCTATAATATTCCCTTCGGGACCCAAATTAATCCCGGAGATTATTTAGTCATCGCAGAAAACATAGAAAAATTCAATATTATTTATCCTGATATTACCAATGTAATCGGCGGATTTTATTTTAATTTCGACAATAGTGGTGATGCAATTAAATTGTTTGACCTGGGTAACAATGAAATTTTTAATGTGCAATATTCCGATTCCTTATCCTGGCCAAAAGGCGCTGACGGTACCGGCCGAACATTGGAATTAACAACCCCCGGAGCCGATCCAAATGATCCTTCCAATTGGTTCGACGGATGTTTGCGCGGTTCACCCGGAACTTATTATACGCCTTGTGAAAATGATATTGTTTTCGGCGAAATTAATTATCACAGCTCAGCTGCAACCGATGCCGGCGACTGGATAGAATTGTGGAACACAACAACTTTTGATATTGATATTTCTGGTTGGAAATTTGTGGATGATGAAGATACTTTATTATATACCTTTTTGCCGGGCACAATTTTAAATGCCAATGAAAGATTTGTAGTTGCAAACGACCTTACAAAATTTGACGATCGACATGCATTTATTACCAATGTTACCGGACCTTTCTTATTTGGTTTAGATGGTGGTGGAGAGGAGTTGCGATTAATTGATAATGCAGGTGTAATTAAATTCACCATGTTGTACGACGATATTTTGCCATGGCCCCTCGAAGCGGATGGTTTAGGTAAAACACTGGAACTTCTGGATGCAACAGGAAAAATGAATGAACCCGATAACTGGTTTGCCGGTTGCCCCGAAGGTTCTCCCGCAAATGAATATGACCCTGATTGTTTAGTAAATATTAATGAAAATAATTCAAATTTAAATATATCCATTTTCCCAAATCCTGCAAATGAATCTGTATTTATTAATATTGAATTAAATAATCAAAATACGATCACACTAATTTATTCTGATAATTCAGGAATTGTTTTACAAAAACAAGAATTTAATTCCTCAGAAACAATAGAAATAAAACGCAACAATATTGCCTCCGGAATTTATTGGATCAAAATTATTTCCGGTGATGATGTGGTAGTGAAAAAAATAGTTTGGATGTAGGGGAGAGGAGAAAGGAGAGAGGAAGGAGAAAGGAGAGGAGGAGTGAGGAGTTTAAATTTCTTGCGAAATTTTTTATTCCTTATTCCTATTTCCTAGGTCGTAAGTCGTATGTCCTATGTCGTATGTCCTATGTCGTATGTCCTATGTCCTATGTCCTATGTCATTTTTTCCTCTCCGTAGTAAACAACACAAGTTGTCTCAACGAATTTTTACTTTCACTTTCGGGAAAAGTATCAAGCAGATCGAAGGCTTCTTTTTGATATTCAAACATTTTCTTTTCTGCATATTCAATTCCGCCCGAATTTTTTACAAAGTCGATCACGTAATTTACTTTTTCTTTGTTCTTATTTTCATTTTTTATGATGTAAATAAGATTCCGTCGATCGCTTCGGGAAGCATTTAATAGAGTATAAATAACAGGCAGTGTTAATTTTCTTTCTTTAATATCAATTCCGGTTGGTTTTCCGATATCATCATCACCATAATCCAAAAGATCATCTTTTATTTGAAAAGCAATACCTATCTTCTCTCCGAATGAGCGCATTAATTCAATAATATTTTCATCCTGTGTTGCAGAAGCTGCTCCTGCGCTGCAGGCACTTGCAATTAAAGAAGCAGTTTTTTTGCGTATGATATCAAAATAGATATCCTCTTTAATATCTAATCTCCGCGCTTTTTCAATTTGTAATAATTCCCCTTCACTCATTTCTTTCACTGCATTACTGGTTATTTTTAATAAACGATGTGCATTATTATCCAGCGATAATAATAATCCCTTTGCCAATAAATAATCACCAATTAATACCGCTATTTTATTCTTCCACAAAGCATTTATCGAAAAAAATCCGCGCCGTTCATAGGCGTCATCCACAACATCATCATGCACTAACGTTGCAGTATGTAAAAGTTCTATCATGGAAGCTGCGGTATAGGAAGTTTCACTGATCTCACCGCATAATTTAGCACTCAGCAGCACAAACATGGGTCGCATCTGTTTGCCTTTGCGTTTTACAATGTAATACATCACCCTGTCCAACAAGGCAACATTGCTCTTCATGGAGAGTTTGAATTTTTCTTCAAAAACCTTTAATTCGCCGGCAATTGGTGCCTGTATCTCTGATAATTTGGGCATGAAGGCGCAAGTTAGGGCATAATGGTTAAAAATCAGGAGGGAGGAGAGAGGAAAGAGGAGAGAGGAGAGAGGAGTAAAGGAGAAAGGAGTGAGGAGAAAGGAGTTTAAATTTCTTGCGAAATTTATGGGGTGGTACGTTAGTGAGACCTTCGCTATGAGCGAAAGCTTCACTAACTTGACATTAACGCATTTCCCACCTTTTGTTTCCCTGACCCCACAATAAGCGCGTAGCACGAGTCCTGTTTCCATTTTCCAATGTCCTATATCCAGTCCTATGTCCTACTTCCTACTTCCTTCCAAAACGGCACAATTTTTATACACTTATCTATCAATTATAAAATCAACCTATATGCAATTATCCAAATTGATAAGCAAAACCCTGATTGCCACTATTATTATTCCTGCTTTCCTGTTCACCTACTCTTGCTCTGAAGGTGGAGGAATAAACATTTTCAGCATAGAAGATGATAAGGAACTCGGTGCTCAGCTTGCTGCTGAAATTGCATCTGATCCTGCAACCTATCCGATTTTGGATCCTGTTGCCTATGATGATGCCTATGCATTGGTGAATGATATACGCGACAGAATTCTCGATGCAGGGCAATTATTCCACACAAATGATTTTGTTTGGGAGGTGAAAATTATTAATGATGATAATGTTGTGAATGCCTTTTGCACTCCGGGTGGTTACATTTATGTTTATACGGGCTTGATACGATATTTAGAAAATGAAGCACAACTTGCGGGAGTGTTAGGACACGAAATGGCGCATGCAGACTTACGTCATTCCACCGATCAATTAACACAGGCTTATGGAATTTCCTTTTTATTGGAAATTTTGTTGGGCGATGATCAGAATACACTTTCCGATATAGCTGCAACCCTTACCCAATTGGCTTTCAGCAGGGATGATGAGACTCAGGCAGACGAATATTCTGTGATCTATTTATGTCCAACCGATTATATTGCTTCAGGTTCTGCAGGATTTTTCGAAAAAATTGAAGCAGAGGGAGGATTTGAAATTCCGGAATTTTTAAGTACACACCCAAATCCGGACGACAGGATTGAAAATATCTACGCTACTGCGGCTGAATTAAGTTGTGATGGTGATGGTATTTTTGAAGACAGATATGATGACCTGATCGACGCATTGCCCTAAATTTTAAAATTGCTGCTGTTGTATTCGTAACATGGTTTTATAAGATGGATGGCACAGTATACATTAATTTCAAATTCTCATGACATAAGATCTTGCAATTTGAAATTTTTATACCTGAAAATCATTTAAATTTTTTGTTAATGGGCTCTAAAAAGGGGCCTTGACGCTTAGATTTGCTTCATAATAAATGCTTTTATGAAGAAGGTCATTGTTCTAGTCTTAATATTTACCTCTTGTGCCTCTCAAATTTTTGCACAAACAGGTAAAATTGAAGGGAAATTGGTTTCCGAGTCCGGTAATGAGGCAATTGCCTTTGCTACTGTAAAATTTAGCAATGAAAATGGTGTATTTACCGATGAGAATGGTGAATTCCAAATAGAAAATTTACCTCTTGGGTCTTATAATTTAGTAGTTACCTGTATTGGATTCGAAAAATTGGAAATTCCTACAATAACATTGACAACTCAATCACCAACAAAAAATTTGGGTGAGATTAAATTGTCAGAAAAATCAATTCAAATTGCCGAGGTTACCATCACGGAACAACAAAAGGTTTACGATACCAGATATAGTGGTACTAACAATGTTATTTCTGTTAAAACAATTAAAAAAATACAACCCTTAGGCAGCGAAGAATTATTAAGAACACTTCCGGGTGTGAATATTTCTTCTGATATGGAACAGAGTAACAGACCCAATATCAGCATCAGGGGCAGCGATCCAAGAAGATCCAATAAAATATTATTAATGGAAGATGGTTCTCCCGTTTCACCCGCACCTTATCTTGCTCCGGGAACGTATTATAATGTTCCTGCCGATAGATTGGAAGGAATTCAAGTAATTAAAGGAGCCGATGTACTCGCTTACGGATCAAATACAATTTATGGCGTAGTAAATTACATCACTAAAAGACCGCCGCAAAATCCGGATTTTTCATTAAAATTAACCGGTGGTCAGCGCGAATATTTTACAGCTGTTGGTTCCTATGGTGGAACCTGGAATAAAACGGGCGCTGAAATCCAAACCTTGTATAAAAATTTTGGTGGATATATGGATAACAGTGCTATCCGTTTATTTAATCTCTCCGGAAAAATATTCAGTGAGTTAGGAGATAAATCTAGTTTGTATGTTAAATTAAATTATCAGAACGAATTTTTAAACACCACCTGGAACGGAAATACTCCTTTTACCTTTGATCTGGATCCTACAATTAACCCCTTCGATGCGGATGAATTTACTTCGCGCAGATATGGAATTGATGCGGTGTACAATTACAATTTAGATACACATAAAAAATTGCAGACAAAATTATATTTCAGCGATTTTTACCGCGATTGGTGGAAACAAAATTCAACCGTTGTTGCTGCTTCTGATGTGGAAGAATATGTTGGCTCCGAAATATTTGAAGACAGATACAGTTTTCTTGATGGATTAACCGTTGGTCCCGATGATTATGTGCGTGTTGGTAAAGTTGTGAATGGAATTGAAAGTAACACCGATAGCAGATGGCAATATCGCGTTTATGGATTGCAGGAAAAATATGTACAACAGTGGAAAAATAATGTATTTGAAGCAGCTGTAAAATGGCATAAAGAATATTATAACGACGTTGTTGTTTCCGGAGATTCCAGCAGATGGGCGCGAAGTGGGAGATTAACGCGTGATGATGTTTTCGAATTGAACGCATTTTCTTTTTATACAAAAAATAATTTCGAAATTGGAAAATTTTCCGTAGTCCCGATAGTGCGATACGAAGTGATCTATCTCAATAAAATAGACGAACTTGCCAATGCAACTAATCCCGGAACAAATGCCACGGATTTTAATAAAATAGAAAATAATTTTGATGAATTTACTCCCGGTATAAATCTGATCTATAGAGATATAAAAATAAAACAATCAACTTTAGAAGTTTATGGTGGTGCCTATAAGGGATTTTCATCTCCAACAACAGCAATTTCATTTAATGAAGTAACGAATGGAGAAGTGGTTCCTGCCGTTGATATTGCAAATCTTGAACCCGAAGTGAGTTTTAACCAGGAGTTGGGATTGCGATTCTATCAAAAAAATCAAATATTTAATGGACAATTTTCTGTATTCAATACCTTTATAAATAATTATTATTCCCCTGCTCGTTCGCAGGCATTTCAAACGTTAGGAACTGTTACAATGAATGGTATTGAACTCGCAATTAATATTGATCCATCAAAATCCTTTAAATCCACTAATCAGAATTTTACTATCGGAATCTCCGTAACGTATATGAATTCAGAAATAACAGGTGGAGCAATGGTTGATGGCGATCTGTTTGCAGGAACAGTATTTCATACCGATGCAACAAAAGCGGAATTGATTGACAAAATAAATGCAAACAGGGATGCATATACTGTATTTAATGGCGCGGATATTAATACCAGTGAAACATTCACAATCGATGATTTTGCATCCATTACTAAAGTAAAAGTAGAATTCGGCGACGGAATGGTGGAAAATTATGAAGTTCCTTATGTGCCGAATTTATTGTTAAACCTTGCCCTGAATTACAGGATCAAAAAATTCGGTTTCGGAGTTAATTATAATTTCGTAAGTGAACAATATACCGAATATTTAAACTTTGAAAATGAAACTGCCGATGGCGGAATTGGTAAATTACCTGCATATGGTGTACTAGATGCAAATATGGAATATAACTTGCCAATAAAAAATAGTTTAAATTCCGTTACACTCTTTGTAGCAGGGAAAAATATTACAAATGAAATTTATAAAGCGTCCAGATTGAACAGAGCCACGGGGGGTATTTTTCCCGCAGGGTTCCGGCAAATTAATGGGGGATTGCGCTTGAATTTTTAAGCATACAAAGTTTTAATATTTATTTAATTGATGCTAATTTCTTAAGACCTGAAAGTTTTCGTTTCGGGTCTTTTTTATTGATGGTGTTGGATTATTTTTGGATTAATTTTAATCAAAATTTATATAATCCAATGCAGCAAATCTTAAAATATTGCCGCTAAATTTCACCCAAATTAAAATTTTACCCTTAACTTTCACCCAAATACCCATTGTATGAGATGTATTATTTTGTTGTTAATTGTTTTTTCAACCATCCTGGTCTCAGGTCAAACAACTGCCCTTCCACCACAACCTAAGTTGATTGTAGGAATAGTAGTCGATCAGATGAGTTATGAATTTTTATACCGTTATTCTGATGTATATAGCGATAATGGGTTTAAAAAATTATTGCGCGATGGTTTTAGTTGCGAAAACACTAATTTTAATTATATACCAACTTATACCGGTCCCGGACATGCAAGTGTATATACCGGATCTGTTCCTGCAATAAACGGAATAGTATCTAACGATTGGTTTGATGAAAATACAAATACCTATACGTATGTTGTGGATGATAAAGAAGTGCATATAATTGGTGCAGATACAACGGGTGGTCAAATGTCGCCGAAAAATATGCTCACTACTACCGTAACAGATATGTTGCAATTGAGCAATCAACAACAATCAAAAGTAATTGGAATTGCGCTTAAAGATCGCGGGGCAATTCTTCCCGCAGGGCATACTGCAGATGCTGCATATTGGTACGATGGAAGAGTAAATGCATGGGTAACAAGTTCTTATTATATGGATAGCTTACCAAAGTGGGTACAAACAATAAATGCAGAAAAACAGGCCCAGAATTATATGAATAAATATTGGAATTTATTTCTTCCGGCATCCTCTTATAAAGCATCCACCGCTGATAGTGTTCCCTGGGAAACTGTTTATATTGGAGAAGAATCCAATGAATTTCCGCACTACATGTTATTTAATGGCAATAGCGAAAGTATTAAAGCAACCCCATTCGGAAATACCATGACCACCAATATGGCGCAAGCGGCTATTAAAAATGAAAATATGGGAAAAGATAATATCACCGATTTTTTATGTGTGAGTTATTCTTCCACCGATTATGTTGGGCATGCATATGGTCCACATTCCATGGAAGTGGAAGACGCCTATTTGCGCCTCGACAGAGATATTGCAACCTTTTTAACTTATTTGGAAACTACAGTGGGTAAAGGAAATTATATGGTTTTTCTTACTGCCGATCATGGTGTTTCTCCAACTCCGCAATATATGCAGTCGCTTAATATTCCTGCAGGTACAACAACGGAAACCGAAATGGTTTCAAAAATGAATACTATCATTAAAAGCAAATTGGGCGACGGCACATGGATAAAAGCGTATACCAATCAACAAATTTATTTGAACGATTCGTTATTGGATAAAAAAGGGTTTTCAAAAAAATATATTTATGATCTGATGTATAATGATATGTTAAAAATTGACGGAGTTTCCTATTTTTTATTAATAGAAGATCTGAGCAGTTCCACATTAAATGCAGGTGTAAAAGAATTGGTAATTAATGGAATATATCCTAAACGATGCGGCGATATTCAAATATTATACGATCCGTATTGGTTTGAAGCATACAGGCCATTAGGTACAACACATGGATCTCACTTTTCTTATGATACCCATGTTCCATTAATATTTTATGGATGGAAGATAAAAGCCGGTGAAACGCACAGGAAAATAGGTATTACTGATATTGCACCAACAATTTCTGCTTTATTGAGAATTTCAGAACCCAATGGTTGTGTTGGTAATGTGATCACAGAAATAATAAAATGAAAAAGATCTATCTTTTAAGTTTGAATTCGGTAATATTTCCATGGTCGTTATCCGAAAAATAGATCAGGCCTAAACCTTTGGAATAAATTCTTGTACCAATACTCGTTATCACGGTGTCTCTTCTGTTATCTGAAAAATCAAAGGTAATCTTGTCTGTTGAATTTACGATCATACAATCCCGTTCTTCAGCCGGTAATGAGTCTATCATTTTAAAATCATATTTCATATCAGTGTGAACGCTCATAATAAAATTTGTGTCAATTAAAAAAATAGCTTTTGCATCAAAAGAACAACCATCCGAATGGAGACTGCATGATTTATTGCCCTCCAAATTAAAGGATACTTCATGCGCATTTCCTGCAGCATCCCTTTCATAAATATATTGTGCCACTAATTCCACTTTATTTTTTGTATATCTTTCTATACTTCTATTTATTGGAAGGGAATCAATATTTTTCCAGGCATATTCAAATTGCCAGGTGCTGTCGTCTATTTGCTCCCATTGCTGAGAAATAAATATTTTGGTAACAGTACTATCAGAATAAGATCGGAATTCACGGTAATTTGAATTGTCTACATCATCCCATTTCAAATAGTCGATGATGCCGGAATCGGAATTTTTTTCAGGGTTGCAATGAATAAAAATCCCTGCAATAAAGAAAAAGAAAATATATTTCATAATAAATGTAACCCCGAAAATACATATTTTTTAATTGGATGACTAATCGAAAATGTTGGTATTTGTAGAGACGCAATGCATTTCGTCTCTACAAATACAACATTTTCAACCCTAAGCTCCTTGGTTGTTAAATCTCCCTTTTTTTCCCGAAATTTGTATCCTCAAATTCTAGTTATGCAAAAAAAGATCGGGCTTATAATCGTTGGTGTTACAGTATTAACTACTTTCATCATTATGGTGATCGTATTTAACAAACAAAAACACGACTCAAATTATCATCAATCGCAACCAAAGCCAGAACCGAAGGAATTTACAAAACTGAAGGAAGAAGATGAAAAAATGCAAAGTGAAAGAGAAGCATTTTTTAATTTGATGCACAGGGCCGCGCCGGAAACTAACTGGAAAAAAATGGACGCGGATCTTCGTTATCAAAAAATGAAGGAACGTGCAGGTTATTATAATTTGAAAACCACAGATGAAGATTGGGATACTCTCGCAAATGGAAATGTAGTAGGAAAATGGAATGAGCTGGGAAGTTTTAATACCTCGGGAAGAATTTGGGCAACAGAAGTGGATTTTGAAAATGATATTGTGTATGCATTCACCGATGGCGGAAGTTTATGGAAAGGAGATCTGGATGGCTCTAACTGGAGTGTTATTAATGATAATTTTAAAATTTCTGCGACAAATATGTTGAAAAAGGTGGATGACAGATTAATTGTTTCTACTTATCAATGGGGTGTTCAAGGTGTTTTTTATACTGAGGATGAAGGTATTTCCTGGACTGAAACAGCAGGTTTGGAAAATGTGGAAACATGGGGATATATTGGCGATGCAGAAATGTTAAATGATGCTGACAGAACTATTTATGTGCTTGCATTAGAATGGGATTATGTGAATTGGTGGGATCTGATCACCATATATCGCTCAACAGATCATGGAACTTCTTTTGAAAAAATTATTTCTTACGATGTGCCCACTTATGGAGGAATGAATCGTTTCGTTTTATATGCTTCTCAAAATGGCGATGGAACCTGTTATTTAATCGAGAATAATAATTTTTATACTTTGGGAGCAGACGGAATTCCGGTACTAACAGGTACGCTTCCTATAACCGATGATGGAGATATTATGTTATGCGGATTTGAAGGAGCTACCGAAAATCACTTTTACGCTGCACATAATAATTATACTTCCGGGCAGACAGATTTTTATACTTCCGATGATAATGGTGTAAACTGGACATTAACAAGTTCAGGAGTTGTGGAAGAAGGAAATTTCAGTAAGAACAGTTTTTATTGTTCGCAAAAAATGGAAGGATATTTATATTACGGTGGAGTGGATAGTTACAGAAGTTTTACCGGTGGTAGCACATGGGTTCGCAATAATTATTGGTATGAATATTACAACGGAAATGAATTGGAGAATTTGCATGCTGATATTCCATTTATCAGATCATTTATGGATACAATTTCCGGAGAAGAATTAATTATGGTAAGTACGGATGGCGGATTATATAAATCGGAGAACAGCGGATTAACATGGTTGAATATTACTTATGAAGGAATGCGCAACGCACAATATTATGATGTATATACTTACAGAGATCTGCCGGATATCATGTATGCCGGTGCGCAGGATCAGGGCTGGCAACGCAGCGTGTATGACATTGACGGAGATTATTATTTCGATCAATTAATAAGCGGCGATTATGGCCATATTGTTTCGAGAAGCGGAGGAGGAAATTTATGGTGCGTATATCCCGGATTTGCAATGTATATCAATGATGCTTCCACCGGAGAAAATATGTTCTTTTGGGATTTTCAGGGATATGGACATCTCTGGATGGCCCCGGTAATGCAAGATCCATGGGATGATGAAGTTGCTTGGTGGGCAGGGGGAAGTGATGCCGGTGGTGCATATTTATGGCGCTTGGAAAGAACTTTCGGAACAATAAATGCAGTTAAACAAACCAAGAATTTTTCAGTGGCCGGAGGTGGTTCAATTTCTGCAATTAATTATTCTCCCATCGATAATAATTATTGGTATTTATTAACCAGTGGCGGAACTTTTTACACCTCAACGGATGCCGGGGAAACCTGGTCGCTGTCGTCAGGATTTACCGGTCCCGGACCGCAATATTTTTATGGGGCTGCAATTGAACCATCAAAAACACAATTAGGTGTAGTATATATTGGCGGCAGCGGTTACGATAATCCGGCAGTATATAAAACAGAAGATAACGGCGAAACATTTACCGCCTTAAACAACGATTTGCCTTCTACTTTGGTTTATGATCTGGCAATTTCAGAAGATGATAGTTTATTATTTGCGGCAACAGAAATTGCTCCCTATGTATATGTTTTGGCAGAAGATAAATGGTACGACCTTTCAGGTTTGGATGCTCCCTTACAAACCTACTGGAGCGTTGATTATATTGAAGAAATTAAATCTGTCCGATTCGGAACCTATGGCCGCGGTGCATGGGAATTTAAATTGTATGAACAGCCGGTAGGAATTCAGGATTTAAACAAAAAAGATATATTGACAGTGTATCCAAATCCGGCAAGTGATATTATTCATATCAAAATAAATAGTTTCATTCCAGATGCCACTATTGAATTAATGGATATCAATGGTAATGTTGTTCTAAAAAAGGCGACTGCATTTAATAAAGATATTGCCTATGATCTCCATTTGAATGGTTTAACAAATGGAATTTATTTTATTAATATCACCGATAATGGATCTGCCAAAAGGAGATATGTGGAACGAATTGTAGTTGTAGATTAAACTTATTTCTTAAAAACAAAATACACAGCAAGTATCAGAAAACAGAAACCAATAAAATGGTTTAATCTGAACACCTCGCTTTTAAAAAATACAATGGTAAATAAAGTAAACACGACAAGTGTTATTACTTCCTGAATAACTTTCAATTGCCACAATGTAAATGGTCCGCCATTTTCGCTATAACCAATTCTGTTAGCAGGTACCTGAAAAGAATATTCAAATAATGCAATTCCCCAGCTGATAAAAATTATTCCAACCAATCCCAAATTATTAAACCAGCTCATTTCTTTAAACTTCAGATGTCCGTACCATGCAAAGGTCATGAAGGTGTTGGATATAACAAGGAGTACTATTGTTGTTAAAGCTTTCATTTGATTTTTGTTTATGCAAAAATAACGAAGGTAGAGGAACGTGTAGGCTAGTCGCAGTCACTGTTGGCAGTGGTTCGTGGTAGTATTGAAAATGAGTTCATTTGTAGAGACGCAATGCATTGCGTCTCTACAAATGAACTCATTTTCAACCCAGAACCTTAAAAGTAGTGATCAACGCGGGCTCCTACATGGACAACCAAATATCATGTTCTGTTTCGATTAAATTAATTTCAATTTTTTCAGCCTCTTTTGAGATATCTGATCCTGATTTATAATCTGATATTTGCCGGTTATAGATATTGTCTTCTTTGTAAATGCTGCTGTAAAAATTGCGAAAGAAAAAAAGATCGTCAAGAGACTTGTAAGATTCCTGTTGGGTTATTGAAGCTGTTGCCAAATATTTTCTTGTTGCAGGAAAACGCACCCAATAAAGATCTGTTGTATCTTGCGAAATGATGTTGACTGCAACCGGACAAATACCCAATATCCTTTTTTCACTCACAAAACGTTTGTTGTCAAAGAAGTGGTCTTCCTTTATTTTAAAACCAATTATTTTTTGATGTGAGGTGTCAATGGTTGCAATATTTAATTCCTTATTAAAAAGATCGTTCACACTATTGTATGCTGTTAGGTTGCCATTTAAAACATTTTTGTTCAAGGTGGTAAATAGGTAGTTATTATCAAATAATAAAACATTGTTTTCCATCGGTATCCATCTCCAGATTCTTTTAGCCCAAATTACCATGGATCCATCTATGGTAAAATCTTCCAAATAATTATCGCTGTTATATTGCAGGGTATAAATTGGCGGTGCTAACAAATCGATAGGGTGTTCCTCTTTTTCATCGGGCATTAAAATATAAAACTCGAAGGGATTTCTATAAACGCGTTGTATCCTTAAAACTCCGGTGGAATCCCAAACTTTCCATTTTCCGCTTCTGTAATTATTTTCAAAGTTACCTTCTGCTTTTTTTACCCCATTCGCATAATAAGAGATATATTTTCCATGAATTCTGCCCTCGTTTGTTTCATATGTGCAATGTATTTTTTCTGAAACAAATTCGTGCGTCTGTGAATGCATAGTAAAACTTAAGCCAAATAATACAATTGTTAAACTAATGGTAAGTAAAGGATTTTTCATGCAGTTGTTTTTGTAATAACGGTAAATCGTTTCCTGATATTTTTCTATAAAACACTTTTTAAGGATACCTAAATTCTAAATTCAAATAATATTCATCATGTCGATCTCTTTGTCTCCCGGATATATTCCAGGAAACAATAGTGGGGAAAACTTGATTGGATAGTGCACGTAGTACATCATATGAATTCCTTCTTTTTTTTGATATAACAATTCTAGTTCCATCAAACTTTCAGCAATAATTTTTATAGTTTTATCAGAAGTGTTTGTGATTCGCATTGCATCTGATTTTGAAATTTTCCCTTTCAAAAAAAGTTCAATTAAGATATATTTTGCTTCTGGTTTGAAATAATTTCTTAAAGCCATCAATTCGCCAAATGCTTCAAGGCGATCAGCCATTGTTTCCGCGTCAATTACTTTCGACATAAAAGTGATCTGATCAATCGCAACTTTTAAAAAATAGGTGCAAAATTCGATGAGGTATTTATTTGATAAATTCCCACGACCATCATAATTATTTAATCTCGGAAGATCCGCATTTGCCAGTTTCGACTTATATTCATTATTAGTGCGGGCTAATCCTCTTGAAATGGACCATAGGCCAGAGGCATCTAAATCTTCAACCATAAAACAAGCATCTGAAAACAACCTAACCACTCGGCCATTTCCGTCTAAAAACGGGTGTATCCATGCTAGGCGGTGATGTGATGCAGCAATAGAAATTATCCTTTTTATTTTCGATTTGTTATCTGCAATTTCAGGGTTATAGAATTTTTCAAATCTGTTTACAAAATGTTCTACAACTTTGGAGTGTGGAGCAATATGTCTTCCTACTTCAACTTCAATAGTCCTAAAATCTCCAGGGGTGACCCTCAATTTTTCATTGTCCTTCGATACAACATGTTTGAATTCTTCCGGGAGATGATCGTAAAACCTTTTGTGTATTTCTTTTAAAAATTTAACTGAGGCCGGGTTTGTCCCGTGTCCTTTTGTGGAAAATTTGTCGCTGATAAATTTGTGCAGCTTAATATGGGCAAATGCCTCACTTTGTAAATCTCTATTTATTTTATCCTTCGAAAAATCATTTTTTAAAGCCTTCTCTATATCCAATGGGTGCGTGTCATGTCCTTCAATTAAATTGGAATAATAGCTGTTCATGGGCCTCAGAAAATCACCCAGGGCTGCCCGGGTAATAGGGTTTAGGACGGCAGAAAGTTTCGAGGCTTTTTCAATGAGTTCCATTGCCAATGTTTCCAATACACGTGAGGAGTCATCAGGAAACAAGGGTTCCATGCTATCCACGCTTGTATACAGGTTTATGTTCTTTGGCATAATGCAAAATTACAAAAAAAAAATCAAATTATTCCGATGGTTATTCCGATGGTTATAATCCATTGTTATAATGGGTTATGGCGATTTTGTATTGATCATATTCCGATGGTTGTTCCGGTGGTTATATCTTCAAAGATCCGTCAATGTCTTTAGGTTTTAGGGTCTATCTCTCCCAATCCAACGCTGTTTTCCCTTTAGGAAATCTATTGCTTTTGCAATATTGCGGTCTTTGCTCTGCTCTGACTTTAAATTATGGATGTATCTGACTATCTCTTTTTTTAGTGAAGGGGATAATTCATCAAATATTTTCCGAGCTGTATGGTCGTTTTTTAAGGCTTTTAATAATTTGGGATGCATCTCCGTTTTTCGTTCCAAAGGATCAAATTCAATGAGAATGGAAACTTTGTCGCCAACTTTTGTATTGGTTGCGCTGCGCATCGGAGTATTTAAATACAGTCTCCACTTTCCACTATATTTTACAAGATGTTGAATAAAATCGACCCCGTTAATTTTTCCTTTAACCGGGATAGGACCTTTATTTTTTTGCGCTTGTTCAAATATTGCGTTTAATACTTTCTCAGGTAATAAAACGTAGGGATTAATTCCAATTATTTCTATTATAGCTTTAAAGGGAAACATCTATTTTAATGAATGTTAGTTTTGCAATAAATTAATTCATCCTGACAGCTAATCCATCTATATAATCAAATATAGCTTTAACTTCTGTTCTAGTCAGGTCAAAAGCAGGTTGAATTGATTGATATTGTTCAAATATTTTGACAGCATCCGCATCGCCGCTCTTAATGAATTTTTGTGAATCGATTGTCCACTGATAAATCCATTCTCTGCTATATTTTGCAGTGACTCCTACTAAACTGGGGCCGGTCATATTTTCATCAAAATTAGAATGACATCGTGCGCAAAAGCTCATATATAATTTTTCCCCATTATTTGCGCAACAAGGAAATGCCACATCATAAAGAGATTGCATGAACTCATCTTCCTTTTGCAATAATAATTGCCGCTGTTTTTCTTCATAAAATTTAGCCATAAATTCCAGGTCAATAGCTATTTTATTTTCAGCGGCATATTTATCATAAGGCCTTATCATTTCTTTAACTTTTTCGGGAGTGCTTTGTGTCAAGGTGATGGAAATTCTGACGTTTGTTCCCGGTTTAAATTCCTTAATAGCAATATAAGGAATGTCATCCTTGTAACCTATTCCTATTGCCACACTCATCGTTTTCGGCATATTAACATTATTATCGCTTTTATTACCAGTAGTGAATATTACATTATCGCTCGTATTTAACCGATATAAACTTTTAATGGAAGTATAGATGATATAAGTATAGGCTCTGTCAAATTCCTTTCCGTTTGCAACAATAATTTCTAAAGGTTGAGGCCCCCATGTTTTTGGAATCGTACCTATGTCTACATTTACCCAGCCAGTATTTGTCCATTCAAAACCATAGGCTTGCATGCGATATTTTTCACGTTTGAAAAGAAGTTTTTTGTAATCATCTGCTAATTCCTGCGCTTTTTTATTCTCTTTTTCAAGTTTTTTTAAAACTTTATCCTGGTCTGAGTTCAACTGCACCGTTATTTCTTTAATTTGTTTTTCATAATATCCGCGAAGTAAATCGGCATATTTATCTGCATCTTTAACTTTGGTCTGCCGTAGTTCCATAAATTGCAAAAAGGCATTTTGATGTTCACTTCCTGCTAATGCCTTCGCTACCATACTGTCCACTTCATATAAATTTTTATCAAGGTTGTCAAGGTAAAGGATCAATAAATTTGTGTTACACGTTTTAAATAATATTTTAAGCCTCGATTCAAATTCTTTGGTAGCAATAAAAGTGTTTTGATAGTTTGGATTTTTTATTACTTTTATTAGGGTCGGATCAATTCCGCATGGTCCTGTTTCTGAAGTGTTTTGTTCAACCACACTTCTATTGTAATTAGTATCAACAAGAAAAGAACGATCCGTATATTTTCCATCCACCACTTCTTTTTGTTCATTATAATATGGTTCATTATAGTCTGTTGGTAAAAATCCGCCGGTGAAAACACCTTCTTTCCAAACTGCTAAACTATAATATAAACTATCTGCCAATTCTTTGGTCCCTATTTTATAATTTTTATAAGGCATTCCTTTATGCACTTCTGTTTCAAATTTTTCGGGTAAAAAATCCAAAGTATTAATATCGACGGTTTTTAAAAAGTCATCAATTTTTTTGGGTTCTATCCAATTCATATTGCCATCAGCATCCCGTTCTCCTTTATAGGCCATCATTCCCGGTTTCTTCTGGTAGGTAGGTATTTCAATATGCACCGGGATGTCTTTATTGATAAATAGTTGCTCTCCGTTTGCTGTTGCATTAAAATAGATCATGCCATCTGTTTCCAACAGTTTGCCATCTGAAGTGGTAGTGAGATTTGACAGTAACATATCTTCAAGAGAAAGGGCTTCGGCAATTTCCATATTAATATTCTCCTCCACGATTTCCCCTTTTTTATTCACGAAACACCCTTTTGGACATATGATAAGTGTTCCTTTTTCTCCCTCAACAACATTATCCTGTAGGGCATCAATATTAAAGATCTGGCTGGAAACCATAGTATTTTTGAAGGGGTCATGATTACTTAATTTAATTGTATCAATTGTCTTCTTACAGCTAAATAGTGCTACACAAATTAGTATTAAGGATGCGCAGTATAAAATTTGACTTTTCATGTTGGATATTTAATTCAATAGTAAAATTATAGTGTGTTTTAAATTCCCTTAAATAAAAAAATCACTCCGAATGGGAGTGATTTTTTTATCAAAAATATATTGTGTTACTCTTTTTCAATCTGTTTCACAAATGTTTTTCCTTCACTGTGTAACTCAACAAAATACAAACCGCTACTCAAAGCACTCAAATTCATTTCCACAGATAACATATTTGCATTTACAATTTGAGACATCATTGTTTGCCCTAAAACATTTTTAATGCTTACTTCAACATCGCCGCTTAAAATTGCAGGAATTTCAATAGTAATATTATTTTGTGTTGGGTTAGGTGAAACAATAAAATCAGAAGGAGTAGTATTATCAATTCCAACTGCACCAACTTCAACTTCTTTGCAATACTGGTCATCGCAACCCAAAGCATCTGTAATTGTCAAACAAACTTCATATGTTCCGGGAGCAGTAAATACATGTGTTGGCGATTGTAGAGTAGAAATGCTGCCATCACCAAATTCCCATAACCAGCTAACAGCTTCTCCTGCAGTTTCAGTAAACTCAACCACAAGTCCGTCGCTAACTGATTCGTATCCATCAAGATCTAATTCGTCATCAATTAAAATTGTAACAGTATCATAAACAAATCCTGATTGCGGATTATATAAATATAATTCCACGCTTTCAAAACTTTCAGCAACAGCATCATGCAAAGGAATAATTTCGATAATACCAACACTATCCCATGCAGGAATAATTAATTGTTCAGGAATCATTTCATAATCAACGCCATTTGTAGCGCTACCTGCAATATAATAATCTAAAACCAATGGTTCAGCACAAGGCACTTCATTGGTAAATTTAAAATAACCTGTTGCACATTTTTCTACTGCATAGGTAAGGTCGTTGTCGGCCATAGTTTCGTGATTCATGCGCAAGCTTCCTAAACTTCCTGTTTCAAGAAATACACCTGAATCAAGAACGCCATCAGAACCATCGGCAACAGCAATTTTCATATGATATGTTTCACCGGCAGTTACTGGAATATGTGCCAGTAATACTGTAGTTAAACCATCATATTGAACATACATATCGTCGGTGCTATACGGAGTTTCGATACCATCACCATTGTGCACATAATAGTCTTCATTGGTAAATGCATTCACATTGTTAATTGCCACCGGAAGATCAGTTCCGGGAACCTGCGCAATATTAACCGGTACCAAAATATCCGGCCCACTCACCCAAAAGGCAAAAATGTCGTTGAACCCTGAAACTGCATATTCCATATATTCTTCAGATCCGAAAACATAACTCAATTTTAAGGTGTCGGCTGCAACAGTCATATCGAATTCTATTACGCAGGCATCATAAGTTAAGTACCCGGCTGCAGCTGTGAGGTCATCATCGCCATCAGTTCCATTATACATTGTGGTTGAACCTGTATTGTTAGGGCCTATCGCATTATCGGCACTTCCTGAGGTAAGCAGCATGCCATTTTCGATACCAACATTGGCGTCCATGCTGTTAAAAAATCCTGAAGCTCCTTCGGCACAATTGCGTTCAATGCCGGAAACTACAATTCCGGGACCTGCAAGAGAGTAGATGAAGGTTTCGTCATCCAATTCGGCGGTAACCGTCAATTGAGCGTTTATTTGTGTGGTTATGATCAATGAAAGGGCAAAAAAGAGGAGAAAATTTTTCATATTTTATAGTTTTATATCTTAAAGGTATCAATAATTCTCCAAATCATTGATGATTTTTGCTAAATCTTTTCATGAGCGAATTTCGTTTTAAACAATTCTCGGTTGATCAAACAACTACTCCAATGAAGGTTGGCACCGATGGGGTATTGCTTGGAGCATGGATTACGGTCAATTCCAATGTCCATAATATTTTAGATATCGGCACGGGCACCGGTTTAATAGCGCTCATGTTAGCACAAAAGTGTTCAACAGCAAGTATTGACGCTATTGATATTGATGAAGCAGCATTTTTGCAGGCAAGGGAAAATGCGTATAACTGTAATTGGAAAAATAGAATTCACATACAGCATGTTGGTTTAGAGGATTTTATATCTGCAATCAATAATAGTTATGATATAATTGTATGCAATCCTCCCTATTTTATAAATGGTTGGAAAGTTGAAAACGAAGGGAGGCAAAAGGCAAGAGATGGCGGATTCATGCCAATGGAACTATTGATCAGATCTGCAAAAGGATGTCTAACACAAACAGGTAGCTTCAATCTGATCTTGCCTGTGGAGGAGGGAAATAAATTTTTGTTGCAAATGGAAAATGTCGGTTTGTGCTGTAAACGAAAAACTGCGGTGTATACAAAAAAGGGACAACCGGCAAAACGTTTATTGATGGAGTTTGTCAGCTATGATGTAGCTACTTTAAATACAGACCTCGTGATTGAAAATGAAGGTTTAAATAATTTTACAGAGGAATATAAACTGCTTACCCGCGATTTCTACCTGAATTTTTAATATAAAAAAAGCGCCGAAATTCGACGCTTTATAAGTATTTGAAAACACTGTATTGGTTCCTGCTGATTAATATTTGTCATCGAGGTCGCCATCATCAATATTGTAATTATCCTCCTCGCCGAATTCATCTGCAAGATCATCTATAAGATCCTCCTCGTCAAAATCATCATCATCGTCATCATCCTTTCCTTTTTTCTTTTTGCCGGTATCATCATCATCAAGATCCTCATACATATGTTTGCCTTCATCGAAAGCATAGGCATCTTTTTCGTCTTTGTCGTCAAAATCGAATTCGTCCTTAAAATCTTTGTCGTTGAACTGACGAAACTCCTCAAACTCATCGCTTATTTCTGTGAGATCTTCTGCTTCTTCTTTGATATCATCATCAGCATCATCCTCATCATCGCCGAGTTTGGCATAAGGTAATTCATCAAGACCCTTAAATTTTTTGTCGTCAACATTTTTATTAAGGAATTTGTTGAGTTTGTCGATATCCGTATTGGTGGTTATCTCTCCAAATTCATTAATATTCATCTCGAAGCCATCAAGATCTTTATGAACTTCGGGTTTCCCTTCTAAAGGTTTTTTCTTTGGCATATGGTTTAAAGCAATTTTCAGTGAAAGGTATCAAATATTTTTATTGAATTATGCAAACGGTCAACAGATTTTTTTTTCCCTAAAACATCCATCATGGTGAAAACAGGGGGGCCTTGTAATCCGCCCGCCAAAGCTACTCTAAAAATAGGCATCACCTCACCCATTCCTAAATTATTTTCCTTCATAAAATCTTTTATAGAAGTTTCGATCTCGTGTTCTGTAAAATTAGCTATTGAATCAATTCTATTGATCAAATTTACAAATATTTCTTTTTTTTCAGGTTTCCATTTCTTTTTTATGGTTTCCTCGTCAAAATTAGTAATATCTTCAAAAAAGAAAGTACCTAATTCATAAAGATCGGGAATAAATACGGCCCTTTCCTTCATGGCTTCACAAACCTTAATTAAATAGTCAGATTCCACAGATACATTTTTCTCAGCAAGATAGGGTTTGATAAGTTCTGCCAGTTCGGCACCCGATTTTAATTTCATGTGCTGTTGGTTGAACCATTTGGCCTTTTCCGGGTCGAATCGGGCTCCTGATTTACCAATCCTTTCAAAACTAAACGCATTAATTAATTCCTCCTTACTAAATACTTCCTGATCAGTTCCTGGATTCCATCCTAAAAAGGCGATAAAATTAATGTACGCTTCCGGTAAAAAACCCTTCTCCTTTAATCCGGAAATGCCTTGTTCTTTCCAATCTAATGAGTATAAAGGAAAACCATATTTATCTCCATCGCGTTTGCTCAGTTTTCCATTGCCTTCCGGTTTTAATATGAGTGGCAAATGTGCAAAATGTGGCATTTCATTTTCCCAACCAAACATTTTATAGGTCATCACATGTGTTGGTGCGCTTGGCAACCATTCTTCCCCTCTTACAACATGCGTTATTTTCATTAAATAGTCGTCAACCACATTTGCCAAATGATATGTTGGCATTCCATCGCTTTTAAATAATACCTTATCGTCTAATTGTGATGAATTAAAAGTGACCCATCCACGGATCAGATCGTTGAATTTTATTTCTTCATTGCGCGGCATTTTTATGCGGATCACAAACGGATCGCCATTTGCCAATCTCCTGTCCACCTCATCTTTGGAAAGTGAAACCGAATTTTTCATATACTGACGCGTAATATGATCATATGCCGGAGAGGGATTACCTTGTTCCGTCATGCGATTGCGCATTTCTTCCAGTTCCTCAGGAGTATCGAATGCATAATAAGCATTTCCCTTTTCTATCAGTTCGTATACATATTTTTTATATATCTCCTTTCTTTCACTTTGGCGATAGGGAGCATAAGGACCACCAACATGAACTCCCTCATCAAATTCAATTCCGGCCCATTTACAGCTGTTTATCACATATTCCTCCGCGCCCTCCACATACCTCGCCTGATCAGTATCTTCGATCCGCAGAATTAAGGTGCCACCCGTTTTTTTTACGAATAAATAATTATATAATGCAGTTCTGATGCCGCCCAAATGTTGTGCACCGGTTGGACTTGGTGCATACCTCAATCTTACTTTTTTGTCCATATTCATTATTCCTGCTGCAAATTTAACTTCTTAAAAGGGAAATGTTAATCTTCAATGGTAGGAAGAAATATCTTTTTATCGATTTTAATCAAAATGTGTCCGGATAAAGTACTATAAAAATTTAAGCCTCAGGTTATCAAATTGTTAATTCCCGCACGATTTTGGCTAAGTTTGCAGCAATGTATTTTGTTAAAACACCTTTTTATTTAAAAACGGTATATCCCAGCCTGATCTGGGATATTAAAAAAAAGAATACATTGTATCTTACCTTCGACGATGGACCTATTCCTGTAGTAACGGAGGAAATATTAAATATGTTGAGATCCTATAATGCTTCCGCTACTTTTTTTTGTATAGGAGAAAATATAAATCAAAATAAAAATATATTTGAGAACCTGAAAAAGGATGGTCACGCTATTGGGAATCATACTTATCATCATCTCAACGGATGGAAAACAGATCTGGATAAATATATTGAGGATGTAAGACTCTGTGATAATGAATTTTCAACTCCCTTATTCCGGCCACCTTATGGAAGAATAGGATTTCATCAAATTCAGGAATTAAAAAAACAATATAAGATCATCATGTGGGATGTTTTGAGCGGTGATTTTGATGTTGATGCCGATGCTGCAAAATGCACTAAAAATGTAGTTGATAATTCAGTGGAGGGAAGTATCATTGTTTTTCACGATAGTTTAAAAGCAAAAGACAGGGTATTAAAAAGTTTACCTTTGGTACTGGAACATTTTTCGAAGGAAGGATTTGTTTTTGATAAAATGGAATTTTAAGTAGTAATAATAATTTTGGATGACAGATACACATGCACATATTTATTTACCGGAATTCGACCTGGATAAAAAGGAAATAATATTGCGTGCAAAGGAAGCAGGTGTTTCAAAAATATTTTTACCCAATATTGATATAGATACCATTGTTCCGATGTTGCAATTGTGTTTGGAGGAAAAAAATTATTTTTTCCCAATGATGGGACTACATCCTTGCAGCGTAAAAGATAATTATGCATTTCAGCTCGCCTTCATGGAAAAATACTTGCAAGAGGGTAAACATAAATTCTACGGAATAGGAGAATGTGGTCTCGATTATTTTTGGGATAAAAGTATGATCGAAGAGCAAAAAATTGCTTTTGAAATGCAAATTCAATTTGCTAAAAATTATAAATTACCCATAATTATTCATTCGCGTGAAGCCATTGACGATTGTATTGATATGATCGCCAAACATAAAGACGAGAACCTGCACGGAATTTTTCACTGTTTTTCAGGAACGGAAGAACAATTGGAAAAAATTATTTCATTGGGTTTTTATGCCGGAATTGGGGGTGTGGCAACATTTAAAAATGGGGGTTTGGATAAAGTATTGAAAAAGGAACACCTTCCTAACCTGGTATTGGAAACCGATTCACCTTATCTTTCACCGGTTCCGTTCCGGGGAAAAAGAAATGAGCCATCCTACCTGAAATATGTGTCGAAAAGGCTAGCTGAGATACTTTTAATAGCAGAATCCGAGCTTTTATCAGCCACAGAATCAAATGTTTCCCGAATATTTAAGGTTTAAAACGTAATTTTGCAGCCCGAAGGAGAGATGTCCGAGTGGTTGAAGGAGCACGCCTGGAAAGTGTGTATACTCCAAAAGGGTATCCAGGGTTCGAATCCCTGTCTCTCCGCAAACATAGGCAGTCCCGCGATAGCGGGATTTTTTGTTTAAAAGAATTATGTCCAAACGAAGTTTGAGCATAATTCTTTTAAACAAAAAATCAATGAGCGCAGCGAATGACTGCCGGCAGTTTGAAACTCCCCATCTTAGGGATCACAGAGTAATCCCGGTCACTTTTTTTGAAAGTTTTTTCCCGCAGGGTTCGCAGAGGTGCAGAGCGCTCAGAGATTTATAAAATTGAAATAATATTTAAATCCGCGAAATCCGCGTAATCCTCTAAAATCCGTGATACAAATGTTGTTGTTTCCCGCAGGGCCCGCAGAGGAGCAGAGGGCGCAGAGATTTATAAAATTGAAAAAATAATTAAATCCGCGAAATCCGTGTAATCCTTAAAAATCCGTGATTCAAATGTTGTGTTTCCCGCAGTGTTAAGGAGGTGCAGAGTTTGCAAAGGTTCTTATTATGGGAATAAATAATTGTAAATTTGTGAAATCCAAAATCGAATAAAATTGTATAAATTCATTGGTATACAGAGAAGGTTTATTACATTATTATTAGCTTTAATATTTGTCACGTCATCATGCAATACATTTATGAAATGTTCGCAGACCGAGGTTTATGAATATGTAAAAGATTTGGAAGTTGGAATATTAAGAGAGGGTGTTTATGATTTCCCAAATATTGATGAACTAAATATATTGAGAATAGAAAATTCGTATTTCATTGATGATACTCTATTGCGGTTTTATGGTAAAGATACTACGTTTCAACATTTTACAATCCAATTAAAATGCCAATTCGGGAAATTAAATATAATCAGTTCAGAATTTGAGGGGTGGACAAACTGAAATATTATAATATTTTACGAATTATTTATTGAAAAGGAATTTTACCCAACAACTTACATTTCTCACTTCTATTAAAAGGACAATTGTTTTACGAAGTAAAACAACTCTTCTCTGCGTTCTCTGCACCTCTGCGAACTCTGCGGGAAATTTTTTAACCTATTTCTGCCCGAAACGCAATTACTTGATCTCTATACCATATTTCTGCTCATACTTCTTACTCAGATCAGTTTGCCAGTTTGTAACCGGAGTTTTTTCTCCGTTGATATAAATATTTGTGATCCTGCTTGTTCGCATATCTAAAACATCACCTTCACTTATAAATAAAGTTGCACTTTTTCCTGTTTCCAGTGTTCCGTAATTTTTTTCAATTCCCAGAAATTTTGCATTTGTAAGCGTGATCATTTTTAAAGCATCCTCTTTTGATATTCCATATGCAGCAGCTGTTCCTGCATCAAATGGAAGATTGCGCATATTCCAGAAACTTCCTCCTTCATTGCTAACACTTAGTCCGCACTCAATTCCTGCTTTTAATAAAATGGAGGGTAACTTATATGGCAATTCAATTGGATCTCCCTCCAATCCGGGAAGTTCATGTGTACATTCCAACAACACCGGAATATTATTTTCTTTTAAAAGATCCAATACGCGATAACTTTGTCTTCCACCAACAAGTACGATTTTTATCTGATATTGTTTTGCAAAATCAACAACTCCGATTATTTGTTTGGCATCATTGGCATCAATAAATAATTTTTGTTCTCCACTGAAAATTTTCCGCATTGCTTCAAAACGCAAATTTTTAACTGCATGTTCCGATGCGCTGCAGTACGCTTTTGCCTCATCAAAGAAATTTTTAATGGCGATCACTTCGTTTTCGTAGGTGTCACTTTTTTTATATTCCCCTTTCAGATAATCATATCCATAATATCCCGGCCAATACATGTGCATGTTATTGTCCATTTTAACGGCAGCATCCTCCCAATTCCATCCCGACATTTTAACTACACTGCTTTGTCCTGAAATTACTCCTCCGTCAGGAATGATCTGCGATAATAAAATACCATTTGTTCTGAGTGTGGAAATTGCTTTCGAATCGGTATTGTAAGCAATAATGGATCTGATATTCGGATTAAATTGTCCCACCTCATAAGCATCCCGTGTTGCCCGCACAGCTTCAATTTCCTTCAATCCCAGTTGATTGTTCATGGCAATAATTCCCGGATAAATGTGTTTTCCGCTGGCATCTATCATGGTTGCAGTATTATCATCGTAACCCGATTCTTTTTTTACTCCCGCATATTGTAAAATTCCATCCTGAATTATCACTAATCCATTCTCAATAACACTGCCATTTCCTACATGTATGGTTGCATTGGAAATTACTACCGGCACTTTTTGTGCGGAGAGCGCTGCAGTAATTAAAATCAGTAAAGCAGAAAATATAATTTTTATATTGTTTAATTGAATATTCATTTTTCGGTATTTATGGATGTTGAATTTATTTTATTTATAACATTAATTTCCTTTCATATGATCTTCCACGTCTTCACAATCATATTATTTTTGTTCTTTTCCCACAACCGGAATAGTTGCTGCTCCTCCATTTTTTTCTGCTATCATTTTTGTTATAATGCGATAACGTTCTTTGTTCATATTTTCCTGTAAAATATCATCAGCGGATCTGTCATAATAAATAATTCCATCAACCAGTGTTTTTTCCGCTATTGCATAAATACTGAGTGGATTGTCGCTCCATAAAACAATATCGGCATCTTTTCCTTCCTTAATACTTCCAACCCTATCATCAACATGTAATAATTTCGCGGGATTTAATGTTACCATTTTTAAGGCATCCTCTTCACTCATTCCGGCATATTTTATCGATTTCGCAGCTTCCTGATTTAATCGTCTGGCCATTTCCGCATCGTCTGAATTAATTGCAGTTACAATTCCTTCATTATGCATGATAGCAGGATTTTGTGGAATTGCTTCCATCACTTCATATTTATATGCCCACCAATCGGCAAAGGAGGAAGCACCCGCGCCATGTGCTTTCATTTTGTCGGCAACTTTATATCCCTCCAAAATATGCGTAAATGTATTTACGGTAAAATTGTGTTTATCGGCAACTTTCATGAGCATGTTGATCTCACTCTGCACATAACTATGGCAGGTAATAAATCTTTTTTCCTGCAATATTTCAGCAATGGCTTCCAGTTCAAGATCTTTACGCGTTATTTTATTCACATCATTTTTTGCAATGATATATTCTTCTGCACGCGTAAAAATATCTTCATACACTTGTTCAACGCCCATTCTTGTTTGCGGAAAGCGAACTGTATTAAAATCACCCCAATTGGATTGTTTTACATTTTCTCCCAAAGCGAATTTTATAAATCCATCCCAATTCTGAAATTTCATTTCTTCCGGAGAAAGACCCCAGCGCAATTTTATTAATTGCGTTTGACCTCCCACAGCATTTGCCGAACCATGCAATAAATGTGAACTGGTAACGCCGCCACTTAACTGGCGATAAATGTTTATATCATCACAATCCACCACATCACCGATCCGAACCTCTGCACTGCTCGATTGTGTACCTTCATTTACGCCGTCAGAAATTGCTATGTGTGAGTGTTCGTCAATAATTCCGGCTGTTAAATGTTTATTTGTACCATCTATTACAGTGGCATTTTTCGCGGAAATATTTTTGCCTATTTTTAATATTTTGCCACCAGAAATCAATACGTCATAATTCTTTAAGATGCCCTCGCTTTCGTTTGTCCAGATTGTAGTATTTGTAATTAAAATTTCTTTTTGTTTTGGTTTTTCTGTCCAACCATATGCAGTAAACGGATAAACAACTGCACCTGTTTGTATTAAACTATCTGTTTTTTTGTCTGGTTTTTTATCAGCATACACATTGCTGAATTCCGCACTCCAGTTTATCCATTTTTCGTTTAATTGACCCTTTCCGGAAAAAGATCGCTCATTGGCCCATCCTGTAAGTCGGATATTATCAGTGCCATCAGTAAACGAGATCGAAATGTTTTCGTTATTGATATTTCCAACAGCCTTAACCGTATCAGTATTTTTAATTACTGCGAATTCAGGTGCATCTTTTTTGCCTTTTATTACTAATCCGTAAATCCTGTTGTCAACATTAAATTTATATATTCCACGCACATCATTTTCCATTGGTTTTTGAACAATATATTGTTCCCCTTTTACCCAATTTTGATAGATCACGGTTTCTTCGTCAAATATATTTCCGGAGGTGATGATGAAATTTGCGATCTTGCCTTTAGCAAGAGTGCCTAAATCATTTTGCGCATTAATTAATAGGGCAGGTGTGGTGGTTAATGCAGCCAAAGCTGTTTTTTCAGTTAATCCGTATTGCACCGCTTTACGCACGTTTTTTAACAGATCATTTTTATTTTCCAATCCGGCGGAGGTCAAACAAAATTGTATACCGGCCTTTTCTAAATAACTGCAATTTGCAGGTGCCATTTCCCAGTGCTTCAGATCTGCCAATGTGAGTAATTCAGCGTCAAATGGATCGCTTACATCCGGAGTTTTAGGATAATTAACAGGAATAATTAATGCAGTATTTGTATTTTTTATTTCAGTTATGCGTTGATATTCATCTCCGCTTCCATTAATAATAAATTTTAGATTGAATTCATCCCCAATTTTATCAGCACGTATTATTTCAAGTTTATCATGGGTATCGAAAATATGCACCAGTGTTTTATTTTGGTTCAGCGACTCGAGTGAAAAATTTTTTTCAATTCCATTTCCGGCTTTTGCATACCAATCGGCATCTAAAAATGTTTGACGCAATAATGCTATACTACCCATTTCGGAAGAAGGATAATTTTGTGTAGAACTTCCTTTTCTGAAGGAATAATGATCACTCACCTTTTCTTTAACTAACATTTTTCCGGATGCATCATTGCCCATTAAAACCAATGCACCTGTTCCCTGCATAATTCCATCATTGCGATGTGTGATAACTGCCCCGATACCACTGTTTCTGAATAATTTATTTTTAGAGGTATCTGTAGCAAAATTTTGATAAGCATTAAATTCCGGGGTAATTGCCTGATTCCAGTTCAAAGCGTTTGTAAAATTATTATCCATTTGTGGACCCTGACCTGCCGGAGGATTTACTTTTGCGGCTATACCATAGTCTGCATCCAATTCAATAAAAGAAGGGTAAATAAATTTCCCTTTTGCATCTATTATTACTGCATCTTTTGGAGCAGTTATCATTCCTGCATCCACAATTTTGCCTTCTTTAATAACTAGTGTTCCATTTTCAATTTTTGTATTTGGATCAATAATAAGTGTTGCATTAATAAACGCATAGGTTTTTTCACGCACATCAAAAACTCCGTTTACAGGAAATGTGGTTTGGGAAATTCCGGAAATGGTAAAAAATCCGACAATGATCAATAAAAGGTATTTTTTCATAAATTTTTTTTGGACCCTGGTTAACGCTATTCAGGCAACGGGTATTTACTCAGTCGCGTCTATCCAATGGAATGAACCGCTAAGATAAAAATTGAAAACATAATAAAAAGTTAAATCAACTTAATAATCCCGACCATCCGGGTCACTTTCTTTACAATTTTATGATAAACTTTAACACTATACTTCCTTAACTTATTTAACTTTAAAACTTGAAATTCAGGTATTGAGCAGGCGATTGGTCATATTATTTTTTATTTTGTGTACAGGGTATAGTGTATTTGCCTATCATATTATTGGAGGTGAAATGATATACACCCGCCTTACCGGTAATAATTTTGAAATTAAACTCAAGCTCTATCGCGATTGCTCTGCTGCAGAAGCCGCACCCTTTGATGATCCACTTCAAATTTATGTCTACAATGCTGCAGGAGCGCTTGTCGACAGCCTTGTAGTGTATTTCCCCGGCTCCGAATACCTGGATCCTGATCTCACAAATCCTTGTATCACCTATGTACCTGATCTTTGCATTCAGGAAGCTATTTATATCGGAAATATTAATCTTCCGCCAAGTGTGGGCGGATACGACCTTGTTTATCAGCGTTGTTGCAGAAATACTACCATCATTAATATCGTAGATCCGGTTGCCACAGGAGCTACTTATACAGAACATATTCCCGACCCGGGGACGGTGATAAATTCAAGTGCCCGTTTCAGTAATTTTCCTCCCATTGTTATTTGTGCAAATTTCCCATTTAATTTCGACCATTCTGCAACTGATCCTGACGGTGATGTTTTGGTTTACGAATGGTTTCATCCCTTAAATGGCGCCAGTTACGATGATCCTGATCCTTCTCCTGCACCAGGACCTCCATTCGATCAAGTAAATTTTTATGGTCCTTATAGTTATACCTATCCCATTGAATCTGATCCCGCCTTTTCAATTAATCCTACCACCGGATATCTTGCAGGAACACCTACAGCAATGGGCCAATTTGTTGTCGGAATAGCTGTAAAGGAATACAGGGCAGGTGTTTTGATCGGCACACATTATCGCGATTTTCAGTTTAACATAACGGATTGCGAACCCAGTTTAGTTGCTTCATTACCCGGAGAAATTAATAATTGCACCGATTTTACCATCAATTTCGAAAATTGGAGCTATGGAACCGATGAATTTTTTTGGGATTTCGGTGTAGAAGGAATAACTACCGATGTGAGTGAGGAGGAATTTCCAACCTATACTTATCCTGATACGGGTACTTATATTGTAACGCTGATTGCCTTTCCCGGACAAACTTGTTCCGATACCACTTTCGCAACCGTTGGCATATATCCCCATTTAATTCCAAATATTTCCTTCGACCCCACTTGCGCAAATTCTCCGGTACAATTTACTGACCTTTCGGTCACAGATTTCGGAACCCTAACTTCGTGGCAATGGAATTATGGCGATGGAGGAGGAAGTACTGAACAAAATCCGGAATATACCTACGATGAACCCGGTAATTATATGTTGATTTTTACCGTGGAAAACAGCGTTGGCTGTGTTGCCGAAATATATGATACCATTAAAATTTATTCACTTCCCAATTCTTTATTTAATACGGAGAATGCATGCCTCGAACAAGTGGGCACAGTTTACAGCACAAGCGTAATAATAATAGGCAACGAAATAGTGGATTGGCAATGGGAAATGGAACCCGATAATTATTTTTCAGGTGAATCTTTCGAATATTATTTTGATACTGCCGGAACCTATACAGTAACGCTCACTACAACAAGTAATTATGGATGTGTTGATTCAATTACCGATGTGATTGTTGTGCCTGAACCCATTGTTGCAGAACCGATTTCTGATGTAACCATTTGTGAGGGCGATAGTATACAATTAATTGCCGATGGAGGCACTTTTTACGAGTGGTATCCTCCGGAAAATGTGAGTGATGCCTCCGTATCAGATCCTTTTGTTTTTCCGGTAATTCCTACAACTTATTACGTAATTGTTTCCGATGAATGCTCCTCCGACACTGTAATTGTAAATGTAAATGTTTTAGCTGCGCCAGATATAGAAGTTGGGGTTGATACAATAGTATATTCCGGTCATCCTGTGCAAATGTGGGCTACAGGAGCGGCAAATTATTTATGGGAACCACCATTGGGGTTAGATGATGCCGAAATTGCTGATCCAATTGCAATGCCTCCCTCTACTGTGCAATATATTGTAACTGGTACGGATAAAGCAGGTTGTACGGATGTAGATACTGCTCTGGTTTATGTTATTCCAAGCTGCTTTCATTTTGTTGATATAAATGCCTTTTCGCCCAATGGTGATGGTGTGAACGATAATTTCCGATTGATTACTACGGGCGACGATGAACTTGTGAGTATGGAAATTTATAACCGATGGGGGCAACGTGTTTATGAAACAAATAACCTTGTAAACGGCTGGGATGGAACCGATGGAAACGGTAAACCACAGGAGATAGGAACTTATATTTACAAAATTTGGACAAAATGTGACGAAATTTTACAATCTTTGAGCGGAAACGTAACCCTTTTGAGATAATAATTAATTTTCCTAATTTTATAGTTCATAATAAACACTAAATGAAATATTTAAAATTACTCCTCCTCAGCTCCATGATCGGTTTGGCACAGCAATCAAAAGCATCGCATATCATTGGCGGTGAAATTGCATATGCCTGTATCGGACCTAACCAATATCTGGTAACACTGATACTGTATCGCGATTGCACGAGCTTTACCCCATTTGATAATCCTGCATACATGTCGATCTACACGCAGGATAATATTTTTGTCGATAATTTTACTTTATCGTCACCTATTATCACCGATGTGCCTGCAGAATCTGATAACCCATGTCTCGATGCACCGGATGATGTGTGCGTTGAACAGGCAATTTATACGGCAACCATCACAGTGCCCAGTGGAGATGAGGGATATATTCTTGTATATCAGCGCTGTTGCAGAAATGCAGGTATCGTAAATATTGAAACTCCTGATGATGTGGGAGCAACCTATACACAGGAAATTCCACCTGCAGCAGATGCAGAATGTAATATCTCACCGGTATTTAATGATTTTCCGCCAACTGTTATTTGTGTGAGCGATCCTATCGTTTTCGATCACTCTGCAACTGATCTTGATGGAGATTCACTTGCTTACGATTTTTATTGGCCATACCAGGGTGCAGGTCCCTTTGATCCTGCTCCAACTGTTGCCTCTCCACCTCCTTATGACGGTGTTGTTTGGGTGGGGGGATATGATGAAGTATATCCCGTTGATGCGCTTCCCGCATTTGTTATTGATGTGGAAACAGGTATCCTTACCGGAACCGCAACGGCTGAAGGACGTTATGTTGTTGGTGTAGTTTGTAAGGAATATCGCGACGGAGTTTGGCTTGGTGATCATATCAGGGATTTCCAATTTAATGTTGTGGAATGTTCCCCTACTATTGTCGCACAACTATCTATTGAAGATATTATTTTCGATGATGTGGTACCTGATGATGTATACCTCGATTGTACCGATTTTACCGTTTTCTTCGATAATTTCAGTATTGGTGCTGCCGAATATTTTTGGGATTTTGGTGATGGTTCAACCTCTACAGAAATTGATCCTACACACACCTATGCCGATACAGGAACCTATTATGTAATGCTAATTGCCAATCCGGGATTTGTTTGTGCAGATACCGCGATCGCCGTTATAGAATTATACAATACTTTAGTTGCGGAATATGATTATTCTGCAGGTTGTTCTGGAACTCCGGTTGTATTTACCGATCTTTCCAATTCTACAGAAGCAGGTACTATCGATAGCTGGACCTGGAATTTTGCAGATGGATTTTCTTCAACAGAACAAAATCCGGAACATGAATATGCAGATGGCGGAACATATACTGTTGTCTTAACAGTTACTACCGACAAAGGATGCGAATCTATTATTTCTTACGATATCCTGGTTGAACCGGGGCCCGATGTAGATTTTGAATTTGATGATGTTTGTCAGAATGAACCGGCAATATTTGAAAATTTAACCACGATCACTACCGGATCAATCAGCAGTTATTTGTGGGATTTTGGTGATGGTGAAACAAGCACCGAAGATGATCCTTCGCATTTTTACGATGCTCCAGGAACATATACTGTTACACTTATTGCATTTTCAACAAATGGTTGCTCAGATACACTATCTGCAGAAATTTATATAGGTGAATTGCCATTTGCCGATGCAGGTCCCGATCAAACTGTTGATTACCTGCAAACATTTACTTTAGATGGAGCAGGGGTTGGAACTTTCCTTTGGTTTCCGCTAAATCCTATCATTATTCCTGCAAATATCAGCAGCTTAACCATTGCTGATCCAACAGTTGAATTAGCAGAAACTACCACTTTCCTATTAACAGTTACAAGTCCTGATGGATGTTCCGAAACCGATACGGTAACCATTTTCGTGAATCAGATTACCATCGTGGAAGTGCCAAGCGCATTCTCACCAAATGGGGATGGTATTAACGATGAAATTTTTGTGCTGAATCACGAAGTAGGAGAATTATTGGAGTACACCATTTTTAATCGTTGGGGACAGATCATATTTACAACGCAGGATATTAATGGGGGATGGGATGGTTCCATTGAAGGTACGGAAGCAGAAATGGGAACCTATGTTTATCTTGTTAGAGCAATTGGTTTAGGCGGTGAATTTTTCCAACGTCAGGGAAATATCACCTTAGTGAGGTAATATTGAATACTATTCATAAACGAATAAGTAGCTTTGCACTGAATTTATTCAGGATGAAAAGGCTACTTATTTTTTTTGTGATTTGCACGTCTTTTATTAGCTATAATTGCTCAAAAAGTGCACCCGCCGAAAATACCGAAACGGTAAAAGAACCCGAATTGCCGGGAAAAGTTGTATATGTAAAATCCTGTAGATTATGTCATGGAAATGATGGCAGTTTGGGATTAAGTGGCGCTGCAAATCTTAAAATAACCATGCTAAACGTTGAGCAGATAAAAGCAGTAATTCTGGAAGGAAGGAAAGGAATGCCATCCTGGAAAGGTCAGCTTACTCCGGCAGAAATTCAACAAGTTGCAGAGTATGTTGTCACCTTGAAAAATAAATAAATTTTTTGAACCCACCTTACGTATATCATATAATTGGAACAATGTCGGGAAGTTCGCTCGATGGGTTGGATGTGGTATATTGTGAAATGCGATCTGAACCCAATTATTCTTTTAAAATTCTGGCTTCAGAAACTATTACATACCCTAAAGAAATTCAACATATTCTCGCAAATATTGAAGTGAGTATTTTAAAAGACTACGAAAATGAACATATTTTATTTGATGAAATATCTTCCTTAGGTATAAAAACATTTATAGAAGATAATAACATTGAAAAAGTTGACTTCATTGCCTCACATGGGCATACCATTTTTCACTTCCCTGAAAAAAATATTACCTGTCAGATTGGAAATGGAAAAACCTTGGTAAATGAATTACATATTCCGGTTATCTGTAATTTCCGACAAGCTGATATTAACGCCGGAGGCCAGGGTGCACCACTTGTGCCTATTGCAGATGTTTTATTCTTTCCGGAATATTCCGCATGTTTAAATATTGGCGGTATTGCTAATATTTCATTTGAGGAAAATGGCCAAAGAATCGGATTTGATATTTGTGCGGCAAATCAATTGTTGAATTTTTGTGCCAATCAAATAGGATTGGAATTTGATGATGGTGGTGGAATGGCAAAAACAGGAAAAATAAACGAAGATCTGTTGAGAGAATTAAATGGATTCGATTATTTTGATCTTCCATTCCCTAAATCAATGGATAATAATTTTATAAGAGAAAATTTTATTCCCTTATTGGCCAATAGTAAAATTTATCCCTCTGATAAACTTGCAACGGTGACGGAACATATTGCATATCAAATTTCCAATATTATTAATCGGCAAATTGAAAATAAGAATATCCCTAAAAATATTTATGCTATTTTAGTTACCGGAGGAGGAGCTTTTAATACCTATTTACTTAAGCGGATAGAACAATTATGCGGAATTAAAATTTCTATTCCTGATAAAACCTTGATTCAATATAAAGAAGCAGTTGCCATATGTTTGATGGGCTTGTTGAGATGGGAAAATAAACCTAATTTTTTACCTTCGGTAACAGGTGCACGAATTGCGGTGAGTGGCGGCGATATAGTAAATGTAAATTGATGAATAGTATAATTCCCCTAATAATGGAAAAAAAAATATGATACTGGTTACCGGTGCAAACGGACTTGTTGGATCTTACCTCTGCAGATATTTAATATCGAAAGGTGAAAAAGTGCGGGCTCTTAAAAGACCTAATAGCGATTTGCGATTACTGGAGGATATAGTGGAAAAAATAGAATGGATAGATGGCGATATTTTAGATATTTTTAGTTTGGAAGAAGCATTTATCGGAATTGATAAAATTTATCACTGCGCAGCAATAATTTCTTATTCCAAAAGAAATAATCATCAATTAGTGCTGGTGAATGTGGATGGCACTGCCAATGTTGTGAATACGGCTTTGGATATGGGGATCAAAAAACTTGTTTATATAAGTTCCATTGCAGCGTTAGGTAAAACGGGAAAAGATAATGAAGTGGTTACGGAACAAACTCCCTGGGAAAGAAAAAACCTTACTTCCGATTATTCTGTAAGTAAATTTTTAGCGGAACGTGAAGTTTGGAGAAGTATTGCAGAAGGTTTAAATGCCGTAATTGTAAACCCTTCCATAATTGTTGGAGCCGGAAACTGGAATAATGGTTCTTGTAAATTATTTACTACTATACATAATGGATTTAAATATTTCACCGAAGGAAAAACAGGGTATGTGGATGTGCGCGATGTGGTAAAAATTGCTTATGCTTTAATGGAAAGTGATATCACCAACGAGCGATATATATTAAATAGTGAAAATGTTACTTATCATGATTTTTTAACCACGATCGCAAAGGAACTCCATGTTAAAGGTCCAACTGTAAAGGCCGGTAAATTTTTATCATCCCTTGCGTGGAGATCGGAATGGTTCAAATCGCTTTTTAATGGTTCTGAACCATCTGTTACAAAACAAACTGCCATGATCGCGAATAAAAAAGTGAATTATGCCAATAAAAAGATCGTGGAACAATTAGGATATAATTTTATTCCTGTTAACAAAGCGATTGCGGATGCTGACCGGAAAATTTTATCCCTTAAAATTTAATGAATGAATAATATACAACATGTGATTTTTGATCTCGACAATACCCTTTGGGATTTCACGGGAAATTCAAAACGAATCCTCGCTGAAATATTTAACCTATTTGAATTTGAGAAAAGGGGTATTACAGATTTCGAAAAATTCCACACACAATATAAATTCCGCAACGAATATTTATGGCAGGATTATGCTTTAGGAAAAGTTTCCCGTGAGGAAGTGCGGCTCAATCGTTTTTTTATAACTCTTAACGATTTTGGAGTAAATTCTTACAAACTCGCAAGTGATGCTGCCGATCATTATATTTTGCACACACGTAATCAAAAAGACCTATTGCCTCATGCATTGGAAACATTGGAATATTTACAATTAAAATATCAATTGCATATTATCACAAATGGATTTGAGGAAGTGCAATTTTTTAAATTGAATAACACCGGTTTAATGAAATATTTTTCTTCGGTCACAACCGCAGAAAGTGCTCAAGCCTTGAAGCCCGATAAAAAAATATTTGATCACGCCATTCAATTAATTAATACAAAACCCGAACATTGCCTCTACATCGGCGATTCCCCCGATGCTGATGGAATTGGATCTTTAAATGCAGGAATGGATTTTATATGGTTTAATCCGGAAAATAGGGTGAATGAAAATGATTTTCGGGTAGTGCAAAATCTAAAAGAATTAGTGGGTTTGTTGTAAAACCACCCCCTAGCCCCCTCCAGGGGGATTTCCCCCTGGAGGGGGCTAGGGGGTGATGGTTCCGTCCCAAAATTTTCACACGACTATTTTTTAAATAATTCAATAATCTGATTAATTTTTAAAATTGGTTCCATAATTTTACTTATGGCCCTTAATAATTATTACAATAAAAATCTTAAAAAATTTTCGCGAGAGAATCGAAATAATTCCACTAGATCAGAAGACGCTTTGTGGAATTACGTTTTAAGAAATAGAAAAATGATGGATTATCAATTTCTTCGTCAGCGACCAATTGAAAATTATATAGCTGATTTCTTTTGTAAAGATTTGAAATTAATAATTGAAGCTGACGGCATAACCCATCAATCGGAAGGGAGTTTTGAAAGAGATGAAGAACGAACAAAACGATTAAATGAATTGGGTTACACTGTAATCCGTTTTAGCGACAAGGAAATATTAGGTGATACCATAAAAGTAATGCAATCAATTACAGAATGGATCGAACATCAAGAAAAAAACAAACCCGAACTATTAACAATAAAGAAACGAAAAATCAGACGTGGATTAAAAGGAGGAAATGAACCCAATGCTCAATAAAATCATTTTGCCTAATTCCTCCCCTTGAGGGGACCGGGGGGTGATTTTATTTCTCCGGAACAGGAACACTGGTTGTTTCCGGTTTTGCTGCACTCATTCCAACGGAAACGGAATGACAACTTTTTTCGGCTGCGGTAGTTTCTGTTGTATTTACCTCTGTTCCAACTCCACTTGTTATTGCAGATGCTTTGCTCACACCATTGCAACATGATTTTCCTGCAGTGGATGAACATTTAGCTGCATTAACATTTACATCAACAGCCTTTACAACTGGAGATGCAACCTGAACTTCGTCTTTTGGAGCAGAAGTTGTTGTAGTAGAAGTAGCTGTTTGAGCAAAAGAAAAACTAATTCCAAATGCCATTATAACTGCGATAGACAATATTTTTTTCATAGTAGTATATTTATTTATTCTATAAAATTACACTTTTTATTTGTTTCTGACAACCCTTGCGATCACTGTTTGACCACCTTTAACTTTTTCACCTATTTTAACTTCCACTTTTGAATCCAATGGCAGGTAAAGGTCAACCCGCGAACCAAATTTGATGAAACCGATTTCACTTCCCTGGGTAACTTCATCGCCTTCCTCCACATAGAACTTAATTCTTCTGGCTACTGTTCCGGCAATCTGGCGCATCATGATCTCAACATTATCATCCTCATCCTCAATAACAAAGGTGGTTCTTTCATTGTCGGTCGACGATTTTGGATTCCACGCTAAAAGGTATTTTCCGGGGTGATATTTAAAATATTTAACCTGTCCGCTGATCGGATTTCTATTGATATGTACGTTTTTAACGCTCATAAATATGGAGATCTGTAAACGGCGGTCTTTAAAATATTCTCCTTCCGTGGTTTCTTCCACAACAACCACTTTTCCGTCGGCAGGGGCTATAATAGCGCCTTCCTCCATAAACAAACGGCGTTTTGGGTTGCGGAAAAACATCATAACAAAGAGAATACCTCCAAGCGAAGCTATTAGCAGTAGTGCGTGTAACAGGCGTTCCTCAGGAAAAAAGTAATGAATGGAAAAATTGAGTAAAACCAGAAATACTAAAAAGGCGATGATGATCTTGCGCCCTTCCCTATGTATTATTTTAAGCATTTTTTATTCCTATTAAGTTTAAGGAATGCAAAGGTAATACAAAATGGCGTCGAAAATTGTTCCCTCAGAGAGTCAGGTAGTTAAAGTAAGCTAAAAGCGATAGATACAAGGCTGAGAAGGGCACAGCCAGCACAAAACCATCAAAACGGTCGAGAAAACCTCCGTGACCGGGCAGTATAGAACCACTGTCTTTGATGTGGATGCTGCGTTTCAACAGTGATTCTGCCAGATCACCCAAAGTTGCCGACAACACTACAATTACCGACCATATCACCCATTGACCCATGGAAAGTTCCGAAAATAGGAAGCTGAGTCCAATGGAACAACCAATCGTCATCAACATCCCGCCAAAAAATCCCTCCCAGGTCTTTTTAGGGGAAATGCGTTCAAATAACTTGTGTTTACCAAACAATCGCCCCGCAAAATAGGCAAAGGAATCGTTGAACCAGACCATGAATAAGAGTCCGATTGCAATCCAAACATTTACACTTAATTCATGGTTTATTCCTGATATTCCCATTTGAATGAAGGAAGCAAAAGCAAAGGGGATATAATAAATCCCTAAAATATTTAATCCTATCTGCTGAAAAGGATTTTCGCGATTGTAAAATATTTCGGCTATAATAAATCCAATCAATAAAACCACCCAGAATTCATTAATGAAACCGAAAATCTTATAGTCAAATATATGGATGCTGTTTCTTATGAATAAAAAATAAATCCCGACTAATAACGAATATACTAATTCGAATTTTGGAGATTTATTGGTTGTATGGCGAATGGTTTTAATATATTCATAATGCGTAAATACTCCTATTATCATAAACAGAATAGCAAAACTCCATGCACTAAAAAAAATACTTCCAATAATAACACCTGCACCTATCAATGCAGTAATAATTCTTAAAACTAAATTATTCATTCGGGTAAATTATAAATAAATTCCAATGCGGCTTCTGCTTGTTTATAATGCACATATAATTCAATTTCGCCCTGTAATATTCCCTGTGCATAGGGCCCTTCTGTTTTATTAAAAAGCACAACAAGAATAAGTTCTTTCTCCAGTATTTCTTTAATATACATGGCATGAAATTTATCCGTTGTCGAGTACACCATCATCCAATCCTGTTCCATTGCCTGCTAAATTAACCTTTTCGTTGCGTTTAAAAATATACAGTAAAAACACTACAAAGGGAACCGACACCAAAGCCGCAGCCACACTCGATCTTTCCGCCATGTTTTCGTCCACGAGTTCTATATTCACTAAATAATATGCTACAACTGAAACGGCATTATTAATAAAATGTGCCAGAATAGCTGCCCACAAACTTCCGCTCCAATAAAACAAATATCCTATCATGGCACCTAATAACAATCTTGGAAAAAAGCCGAAAAACTGCAGATGTATAAAACTGAATAAAAATGCCGATACCCAGATTGCCACATGGGCATTGCCGGTTCCTTTTAAAAAAAGATTTTGCAACAATCCCCTGAAAAATATTTCTTCTCCTACTGCTGCCAATACACCAATTAGCAATAAATTAAAAATTAATCCTGATATACTAGTTGTATTTAAAAAAACTTCGGTAAATACTTTCCCCCTTTCCTCCATTTCGCGCATACTGGCTTCTGCATCTTGCATATTTGCCGGAAAAGTTAAATTTTGATTCCATTCATTAATTAAACTCACCACCGAAACAGATGCAAAAAAAAGAAGCAAGATATAAATTGCCGAACTAAATTTTAATTTTTTATTTAGGTGTAAATAAGAAATTATATTTTCACCCATCAGATATAAAAAAAACATTGCAACACAAATAAATCTGCCGAACGAAGTAATGAACTGATAAATTTTTAATGCATTGGCCTGATCTGCGCTCACCTGATCGGTAGATGTGATATTATTCTTGGATGTCATGAATTCCACAAAATTGATATCAGGATAAATTTGATCTATAAGTCCCATCGCCAACATCAAAAAAACAAACTCCCCGATAAGAAATAATCCTACAAGAATCAGTAATTGCCCCACCCATGGAATATATTTAATACTGCCCCACATCCTATAACTTCGTAATTTTGCGTAAAAATACAACGACTGTACAACCTGTTAGGTCTTTTCCCGATTTTCAATAAGGGATTAGAGCTCAAGGTCAATCAAAAAATATTAATAAGAACTTATCAGCGACCTAACAGGTTTTATTCCCCAAGTAAAACCTCGGTCACTCAAAATCACCAACAAGAAACTAAAAAGCACCCTAGCAGGTTTTAACGAAAATAACCTTGACCAAGATCGCCAACATACAACTCCCCGACTTTCCCCTCCTGCTCGCACCCATGGAGGACGTAAGTGACCCGCCTTTTCGCGTTTTGTGCAAAAGGTTGGGGGCAGATGTAATGTACACCGAGTTCATTTCCACTGAAGGACTCATCCGAAACGCCGAAAAGAGCCTTAAAAAACTTGAATTTTACGAAGAAGAGCGTCCGCTCGGCATCCAGATTTTCGGCGCCGATATAGAAGTAATGGAGGGTTGTGTGGATATTATCTCCGAAGTTGGCCCCGATCTTATCGACATCAATTTTGGTTGTCCGGTAAAAAAAGTAGTGTGTAAAGACGGTGGCGCCGGCATTCTCCGCGACATTCCCCGCATGATCCGCCTCACCGAATCCATAGTAAAAAGGTCAAAACTCCCTGTTACTGTCAAAACCCGTCTTGGTTGGGACGACAGTTCCAAAAACATAGTAGAAGTAGCCGAACGCCTTCAGGACGTTGGCATTGCAGCCCTCAGTATACACGGTCGCACCCGCGCCCAAATGTATAAAGGCGCCGCCGACTGGACCCTCATCGGAGCAGTAAAAAACAACAGCCGCATCACCATTCCCATTTTCGGCAACGGCGATGTGGACACCCCTCAAAAGGCTCTCGAAATGAAAAACCGCTACGGTGTCGACGGCGTAATGATAGGCCGTGCCGCCATCGGTCAGCCCTGGATCTTCCGCGAAATCAAACATTTCCTCGCCACCGGCACCGAACTCTCCCCCGCCACCCTCGAAGAACGCGTATCCTATTGCCGCGAACACCTCATCCAATCCATAGCCTGGAAAGGTCCGGTATTGGGCATTTTGGAGATGAGAAGGCATTATACGAATTATTTTAAGGGGATTCCTAATATTAGGAACTACCGGAATCAGCTTGTGACACTGGATACTTTGGAGGAGTTGGATGAAGTGTTGGTGGAGATTTCGAAGATGGAATTGGAAATAGTTGGTTAAAAAAATCACTGAGATTTATTGGTTTGGAAGGATTCTTCTGTTTTGAAGGGGATTTTGGCATGCAAAAAATGCAGGGAATGGATGAAAAGGTTGCATTTTTTGTAAAGGGGTTCACTATAAATAGTGAATGTGATGAAAGATTTGTAAAAAATGTAGGAATAGGTTGCCTTTATTTAATTTTAAACCAATTTAAATTATAATTTCTTTTAGTTGAAAATGATTGATGTAACCTGCGCAATAATAGTGGAGGGAAATAAAATACTTGTAACTCAAAGAAGTGAAACGATGAGTTTACCATTGAAGTGGGAATTCCCCGGTGGAAAGCTAGAAGAAGGTGAATTGCCAGAAGCCTGTTTATTAAGGGAAATAAAAGAAGAGCTTAATATTGAAATTATATTATTGGAGAGATTGGATACTATCATACATGATTATGAAACTTATAGTATAAGACTATTACCATTTATTGCAAGATTATCGACCTTTAAAATATTATTGACTGAACACAAGCAGTTTAAATGGTTAGATCGTACAGAATTATTGGGATTAGATTGGGCATCAGCGGATGAACCCGTTTTGAAAGAATTTCTAAAATTAGACTATGACACAGGAAGGTCTCTATGAACAACTCATAAATAAACTAATTTTATCTAAATTAAATGATTTAGATAAAGATAAGTATTATATCAAAGAAATTGAAATTGATAAAAGAGAGGCTTCTCGTATTTTATCTAGATATTTAGTGGAATTAATTAAATATGCGCTTGATCAAATTCCAGGTGATGAAAGAATTATTGAAAGACAGATTGAACTTTCAAATAAAATAATTTCCCTATTACGGGATGAGCTAAAGGATAATGATTTTGATGAAGATTTGATTGCTACTGAGGGGAAAATTCTAGCAGCAATATTTTCTAAGATTGACCCCAATTTCTCAGATCTAGAAAGGCATCTTAAAGAAATAACCCCCTATACAAGATTGTCGCAAAGCGAATTATTCACAGGGAATAATTCTGGTATTTCACTTGAAAGTGAAATAAAAAAAGAAATACTATCTTCAGATAAAATTTGGTTTCTTGTTTCATTTATTAAGTGGACCGGTATTAGGATTTTTGAAAAGGAACTATTTGAGTTTACTGAAAGGGGAGGACAATTAAGAATTATTACTACCTCTTACATGGGAGCCACTGATTTGAAAGCAGTAGAATATTTGTCTACTTTAAAGAACTCCGAAATTAAAATTTCTTACAATACAGATAATGAACGTTTGCATGCAAAGGCCTACCTTTTTCATAGAAATACAGGATTTCACACCGGATATATTGGTTCTTCTAATATTTCGCGCTCAGCATTAACAAGTGGTTTGGAATGGAATATCAAAATAACTACAAAAGAGGTTGCCAATATAATTGAAAAATTTCAAAACACCTTTGAAACCTATTGGCAGGATAAAGAATTTGAGATATTTGAAAAAAATAGTCATACCGAGAAACTTAGAGTAGCGCTCAAAAAGGAAAGAAGTCAAGGAGTAAGCAACTCTGGTTTTTATTTTGATATTAAACCTTACCCATTTCAAGAAGAAATTTTGGAGAGACTAGAAGCTGAGCGGAAATTGCATCGTCGATTTAGAAACTTAATTGTAGCAGCAACTGGGACTGGAAAGACAATAATTTCGGCATTTGATTATAGGAATTTTAAAAAGATCAATTCGGCTGCAAGACTTTTATTTGTAGCCCATAGAAAGGAAATACTTCAACAAGCCCAAAAAGTATTTCAAGGTGTTTTGAAAGACAACAATTTCGGAGAGTTATGGGTAGATGGAATTGAACCCGAAAAATACGATTATGTTTTCGCTTCGGTCCAAACTTTGAATAATAGAATTGAAAATATGAATCTCACGGAGTCATTTTATGATTTTATTATTATTGATGAAGCACATCATACTCCAGCATCAAGTTACAGAGATTTTATTATTAAATTTAAACCAAATATTCTTTTAGGGTTAACTGCAACACCCGAGAGAATGGATGGTGTTGATGTTGTTAAGGATTTTTGTGACACCATAGCAGCAGAAATTAGATTGCCAGAAGCACTCAATAGAAAGCTACTAAGTCCATTTCAATATTTCGGCATTACCGATAGTATTGATTTATCAAATGTTACTTGGCAAAATGGTAGATACTTGCCTGGCGAATTGACTAAAATATATACGCAAAATGATAAACGGGTTGGTGAAATTATTTTCAACCTCAATAAATATTTAAAGGATATAAATGATGTAAGAGCATTATGTTTTTGTGTAACCCAAGAGCACGCCCAATACATGGCTGAAAAATTTATATTGGCAGGATTGAAGGCGGATTATTTAGTGAGTTCTAGAGATCACTTGAGAGATACATTGCGCCTGAATTTTAAAAACAAGGTAATAAATTATCTCTTTGTAGTAGATATTTTTAATGAAGGAGTTGATATTCCAGAAATTGATACTGTTTTATTTCTACGACCGACTGAAAGTCTAACAGTTTTTCTTCAACAACTTGGAAGGGGATTGCGGTTGGCAGATTACAAAGAGTGCCTAACTGTTTTGGATTTTGTAGGTAATTCAAGACCTGAATATGATTTTGAAGGAAAGTTTAGAGCATTAGTTGGAAAAACAAATACTTCTATTCAAAAGGAAATTGAAGATGAATTTCCGCACCTACCTCTTGGCTGTTCAATTGTTTTAGAGAAAAAGGCAAAAGATTCAATTTTAAATAATATTCGTAATGCTACATTACAAAATAAAAACCAGCTAATTAATAAAATCCGTAACTATAAACACCAAACAAATTTGCCATTAACACTTAAAAACTTTTCAAATTTTTATCATATTCCTCTCCAAATGATTTATAAGAAAGGTAATTGGAGGCGATTATGTTTTTTAGCTGGACAATATGAAGATTATCCGACCATCAATGAAAACGAAATCCAAAGGGCAATCAGTAATAAGTGGCTTTCTGGAAATTCAAATTCATATTTCAATTTTATTTTAAGACTTGCTAAAAATGATTTTATAATAAATTTTAACAAATTGACTGAGATAGATAAATCGATGTGCATTATGCTTCATTATGATATTTGGCAGAATCCTGGAGGTTTTCGAACAATTGATGAAAGTATTAAAGCAATTGGAAGAAACAAAATATTAACATCTGAAATTATCGAGGTTTTGGAACTTTTAATTGATAGAATTGATTTTATTGAATGTGATATTAAACTTCCCTATTCACAACCATTAAAAATACATAGTAGATATACTCGCGATCAAATTTTATCCGCCTTTGGATTTAGTACATTTCTAAAGAAAAGTGAAATTCGAGAAGGAGCAGCGCATTCAAAAGTGTTAAACACTGAATTATTATTTATAACACTTAATAAATCTGAAAAAGATTTTTCTCCTTCAACTCTTTATGAGGATTTTGCAATAAGTAATACAATTTTTCATTGGCAAACTCAAAATTCTACACGGCCAGATAAGGGAAAGGGCTTGACTTACATAAATCATGTGAAGGAAGAAAAGAAAATCCTACTTTTTGTTAGAGAAAAAAATGAAGATGAATTTGGCAATACAATGTCTTCTGTGTTTTTAGGGGAAGGAAGCTTAATTGAGCATTATGGGTCAAAACCAATGAGCATCAAATGGGAATTACACGAGCCAATGCCACCATATCTTTGGAAAGAGGCTGCTAAAATGGCAATTGGTTGATATTAAATTATAAATATTGGTATAACTAACAATTATTTTATTTTAATTATTTTTAAATTATATAAACATGCCAACCCCATTCAACCTCAACACCCTCAAAGGCCGCATCGCCGAACAACTCATCCAAGACCTGTTCATCAACTGCGGATACAATGTATTCAACTACGGACTTGAGCGAATTCATCCTTCTTTAAGTAAATCAATCACAACAAATAATAAAACCACAAGCAAATCCTTGCGTTTTATGCCCGATTATGTGGTGCAAAGTAGAGAGAATGGAGACCTGTTTTATCTGGAAGTAAAATTTCGAGCAAACGGAGAATTTTATTTCGATGAAAAATATGCCGACTATCCTTATAAAAATGCATGGTTTGTTATAGTTTCTCCGGAGAAGATTCAGTGTATTCATTATAAAAGATTAAAGGCCGGATATAAAATTTCCCCAGAGACCAATTATCAACTCACAGCAGTGCGTTCATTTCATATTAAAAAGGAATTATTGGAGGAGTATACAGCTTATGCTCAATCTATTTTTCAGGCATATCAGAAAAAAAAGTAACAATGACTTTCGCAGTTCGTAAATTGCGAAGAACACTATCCTCATGACTCCAATGATTAAAACTCCTCCACTCCTCAATCCGCAGGATTGAACTCCTCTCTCCTTTCTCCTCTCTCCTAAATCCGCAGGATTAACCTCCTTTCTCCTTTTTCCTTATTTTTGTTGCAACTAAAAACCACCACGCATGTATATCATCCCACTCATCATCCTCGTAGTCCTCATCCTTATCATAATCGGACTCTACAACTCCCTCATCAACCGCAAAAACCAGGTGGAAAACGCTTTTGGTTCCATTGATGCGATGTTGAAGAAAAGATTTGACCTGATTCCGAATCTGGTGGAGACGGTTAAACAATATATGACCTACGAAAAGGATACCTTGACCAAGATCGTTGAGTTGAGGGGTGCATTGCAGGCAAATCCTACAATGCCGGCGCAGGAGCGCATCGGTATCGAAAATCAGATGACCGGTTTACTTTCCCAACTCCGCGTTGCAGTGGAAAATTACCCTGATCTGAAAGCAAACAATAGTTTTATCCAACTCCAGTCCACCTGGACCGAAATAGAAGAACAACTTTCCGCCGCCCGCAGAACGTATAATGCAGCTATAACAGCTTATAATAACGCTGTAGAAATGTTCCCGACCAACATTATGGCGCGCATGATGAATTATCAGCGGAAGGAAGTTTTGACAATAGAAGAGGCAGAGAGGAAAAACGTTTCGGCGAAAGAGCTTTTTAATTGATAATTGACAATTGATAATTGACAATTTTAACAGCCTGAAACTTTTTTTGCCGAAATAAACTTTTTTTACCGAAATTCGTTATCAATCAGTATACAAAAAACTTAAAAACAGGAACTCAAAGCATCATTGACACTATTAGCCCCGTTATCAATTATCAATTGTCAATTATTTTTTTACATTCAAAATAACGTGAAGTACTTTTGCGTCTTATAACTAAAAAAACAACAACAAACACCATGATAGGAGCTTATATTATAGGTATTTTATTCGCAGTGGCTGGTATGATCATCAGCGGCGTTTTAAAACGTAAATTCAAAAAATATTCTGAGATCCCCGTAAGAGGCGGATTAACAGGAAAAGATATCGCCGAGCGCATGTTGCAGGAAAATGGCATCACCGATGTGCAGGTAATTTCTGTAGAAGGTATGCTTACCGATCACTATAATCCGGTAAACAAAACCGTGAACCTGAGTGAAGGAGTATATAATTCCAACAGCATTGCCGCTGCAGCCGTTGCAGCGCACGAATGCGGACACGCAGTGCAGCACGCAAGAGCATACATCTGGCTTACCATGAGAAGCAAAATGGTTCCGGCCATGATGATCTCCTCTAAATATGTAATGTGGATCATTTTGGCGGGTTTACTTTTAGTAAATTCCCTTGGAACAACATTATTATTGGCAGGTATCATTTTATTTGGTATCACCACGCTTTTCAGTTTCATTACACTCCCTGTGGAAGTTGATGCAAGCCGTCGCGCTATCGCATGGTTAGAAGGATCATCCCTTGCAGGTTCCATGGAAATGGGAAAAGCAAAAGATGCCTTAAACTGGGCTGGTTACACTTATGTAGCTGCTGCTTTAGGTTCTTTGGCAACACTTATATATTACATCATGATCTATATGGGAAGAAGGTAATTTGAGGGACGAACATATTTTGAAAAAGCGATTCGCGAAAATGGGTCGCTTTTTTTGTTGAAAGGGGGGGTTAATGGTGAGTGGTGAGTGGTGAGTGGTGAATGGTGAATGGTGAGTGGTGAATGGTGAATGGTGAGTAAGTCCAAGCCGGGAGATTTTCCTTCGAAATGAACCCTGATTAATAACAAATAACAATCAAAAAATAAAAAACATTAATCGGATCGACTGCCTGAAGATTTTCCTCCGAAGTAAACTTTCAATGTAAACGAAAAGCTTACTCCCCTATGGGGTAGGGGGCCCCAAACGTTTTCCTCCGAAATGAACCCTGATTAATAACAAATAACAATCAAAAAATAAAAAATTTCAATCGGATCGACAACCCGGAAGATTTTCCTCCGTTTGGAACGTCTTCCAACTCAGAACCCAGAACCTGCCTGACGCTGACGCAGTCGGCAGGCAGGCCCAGAACTCAGAACTCAGAACTCAGAACCCAGAACGAATCAATCCTATTTCCTATGTCCTATGTCGTAGGTCATTTTTATTAATGCCAAAATTTCACTGAAAATCAACAAGTTACGAAGCTACCCTGCAATTTTTCTTCCAAATCCCTTGCAATCAAAAAAGTGTATATCTATCTTTGCGTCCCCGTTAGAAAACGGTATTACTAAACAAAATTATAAAAGTGGATACGTTAAGTTACAAAACAAGATCGGCCAACAAAGCAACAGTTACCCATGATTGGTGGCTGGTAGATGCTGAGGATCAAACCCTTGGCCGTATTAGCGCCAGAATTGCAGCGATATTAAGAGGTAAAAACAAACCTTATTTTACTCCGCATACTGATTGTGGCGACTATGTGATCATTATCAATTGCGAAAAGGTAAAACTTACAGGCAAAAAAATGCTTGATAAAGAGATCGATTGGTATTCAGGACACCCTGGTGGACGTACCGTTGTTAATCCTAAAATGGTTCTTGCTAAAACACCTGAAAAGTTGTTGGAACGCACCATCAAAGGAATGCTTCCGCATACTAAACTCGGCAGCGCAATGTATAAAAAACTGTTTGTTTATGCAGGTTCGGAACATCCGCATGCTGCTCAAAAACCAAAAACTTTAAAATTTTAATGCATGGAGACCATTAATGCAGTAGGTAGAAGAAAAAACGCTGTTGCCCGTGTTTTTTTGAAAAAAGGGAAAGGTGTTATCACCGTTAACGGTAAAGATTACAAAGAATATTTTGCAGCAAAACATTTATTGCACAACATAACTGATCCTTTTGACGCAGTGCAAATGGAAAACGAATTTGATGTAGTTGTAAATGCAACCGGCGGTGGCGTTAAAGGCCAGGCCGAAGCAGTGAAAATGGGAATTGCCAGAGCGCTCGTGAAATACAACGAAGAACTCAAACCGGCTCTCCGCTTAAAGGGATATCTTACCCGCGACAGCCGTATGGTGGAGCGTAAGAAATTCGGTCTTCACGGTGCACGTCGTGCTACACAATTCTCTAAACGTTAATCGAAAAAGCGAAATCAGATGGAAAAACTTAATTATAATCAGTTATTGGAAGCAGGTGTGCATTTTGGTCACTTACGCAAAAAATGGAATCCAAAAATGCTCCCTTATATTTTCATGGAAAAGAAAGGTATTCATATAATCGACCTTCATAAAACCATTGAAAAACTGGAAGAAGCAGCAGCAGCTCTTAAAAATATAGCACGCAGTGGTAAAAAGATCATGTTCGTAGCCACCAAAAAACAAGCAAAGGAAACAATGGAAGAACAAGCACGTCGCGTTGGGATGCCATTTGCAACAGAGCGTTGGTTGGGTGGAATGCTTACAAACTTCACTACAATTCGCAAAAGCATCAAAAAATTGCAAACCATTGAAAAAATGCTTTCTGATGGCTCAGCAGAAAATCTGACCAAAAAAGAAAGACTTGTAATGAGTCGCGAACGCGATAAACTGGAAAGAGTAATTGGTGGTGTTGTTCAATTAAATCGTTTACCTGCAGCTTTATTGGTTGTAGATATCGGACACGAACACATTGCCATCGCTGAAGCTCATCGTCTTAATATCACTACTTTAGGAATGGTGGATACGAACTGCGATCCGAATAAAGTGGATTTCCCGGTTCCTGCCAATGATGATGCAGCAAAATCTATCGCTATCATAGTTAAATATCTTACCGATGCAATTGTTGAAGGTTTGGAAGAGCGCGCTAAAAACAAAGAAGAATTGGAAGAATCGCGCAACGATAAACCTGATGAATTCATGGATAAAGAAGAGCGTTTGAAAATGGAAGAAGAAAGTGGAGAAAAGAAAAGAAGAGATTCTCGCGGTAGCAGAGGCGGTGCAGGAGGAAGAGGTGGAGCTGATACTAAAAGACCTCCGGCGCGAAAACCAATGCCACAGAGAAGGAAATAAATAATTAATATTCACTCAAATAATTAAACCCCTTCCACATCGGAGGGGGTTTTTAAAATAAAAAAAATTAAACAAAATGTCAGTAACAATTAGTGCAAGCGATGTAAACAAATTGCGCCAGATAACCGGCGCCGGAATGATGGACTGTAAAAAAGCCCTGGAAGAAATGAATGGCGATTTTGAAGCAGCTATCGATTTTTTAAGAAAAAAAGGTCAAAAGGTTAGTGAAAAACGCGCCGACCGCGAAACCAATGAAGGAATTGTAATTGCAAGTGTATCTGCCGATGCATCTTACGGAACAATTTTCGGTTTAGGATGTGAAACAGATTTTGTTGCAATTAATGCAGACTATGTGGAATTTGCAAGATCCATTTCCGCTTTAGCAATGGCGCAAAAACCAACTTCTAAAGATGCTTTACTTGCTTTGGAAATGGATGGTAATACCGTTGCAGGAAAAATTGCAGATCAGGTTGGAAAGATCGGAGAGAAAATTGAAATTACAGATTATGCCTTGATAACAGGCGATACTGTTGTTGGTTATAACCACTCTAATGGTAAAGTTGGTGTGTTAGTAGCACTGAATCAAAAAGGAGAAAATATCGTTTCTACCGGAAAGGATATTACCATGCAAATAGCAGCAATGGCTCCGATTGCAATTGATAAAGCGGATGTTCCGATGGATGTGCAAACACGTGAATTGGAAATTGGTCGCGAACAAGCTCGTGCAGAAGGAAAACCGGAAGCTATCTTAGAAAAAATTGCAACAGGTAAATTAGAAGCATATTTTAAAGATGCAACTTTATTAAATCAGAAATTTGTAAAGGACAATGCTAAAACAATACGTGAAGTATTGACAGGAGTTAATAAAGATCTTACAGTAACGGCGTTTAAGCGTGTTGCGTTAGGAGCTTAAATAGTTATTAAAACTAAAACAAAAAAAACCCAGATATTCTGGGTTTTTTTTGTTTTAGTTGGCAAGTGCAAAGGCAGTGTCTTCATTCCTTTAAAATCATTAAGCCATGAGACGCTGCCGATCAGGTGGACAGCAGCGTCTCACCATCGTACACGCATCGGAAATGTATTCATTCAATTTAGTTCTACCATATCATAATACATTACTTTTTTCCTTGTGAAGACACTACTGGGGCGACTGATGGCTAGACGCTGCCTATCAGGACACAAAAACCCGAAGTGATCTGGGTTTTGTCGTAATAGGCAGTGTCCTCACCCGTAAATACGTATTGAATATGGATGATATTAACTCCATGGATTGAATTTAGCCTCAGGTTTTATAAAATGGTGAGACACTGCCGGGGCACCTGAATGAAATGTAACTGGCGTGATCTTTGGCACATAAATCATTATTCATATCACAATTTTTTCTATCTTTACTTCCGAACCTTTTTTAATTGTAATAACCATGCACCAATTGCACACACAATTCTGCATCTGGCTATTGTTGCTCCCATGTGTTGTTTTTGCCGGTAATCACGACCTGCAAACAACTGAGATAAACAAAAAGCCTTTGTATTTTATTGAGAATAAAGGACAAATAAAAGATCCTGAAGGTAATATCTCCTCTGAGGTATTATATATGATCAAACAGAATGATCTTTCCGTTTTTATTTATCGGGATGGAATTAGTTATACGTTTGAACAGCTCACGAATACCTCTGATCAACAAAATGGAATAAATAGTAATGATGAATTGTTGCAAACAATATTATGCGACGAATTTCAAAAAAGTACCCATCGCGTAAATGTAAAATTACTGGGTGCAAATTCTAATGCAACAGTTATTGCATCACAACAGGCAGCTTATTTCGAAAATTATTATAATGACCCGCAAATTCCTGAAGGAATTACAAATGTTCGTGCATTTGAAAAAATCACCATTAAAAATATTTATCCGGGAATTAACTGGGTGTTATACAGTAATAATAATGCATTAAAATATGATTTTGAAGTGACTGCCGGTGCCGATGCTTCTTTGATACAAATGCAAATTCAGGATGCATTTCAATCAACCGTTACCTCTAATACCAGTTTTCAAATAGTAACAGCATTAGGGGAAATAAATGATAACAAATTATTTTGTTATGAAAAGGAATCTAAAAATACTGTTGTTTCTTCATTTAAATTACAAGATAATATTCTGCGATTTAATTTAGATAATTATAATAAAAACAACACTTTAATTATTGATCCGGAGTTAACATGGTCAACCTATGTTGGTGGGGAAGGAGAAGATGCAGCCAATGCTGTTGCAATGGATGCAGATGAATTTATTTATACAACCGGATATACAAGCAGTGCAACAGGAATGTCGGAATCAGGATTTCAAATGACGTACGGAGGAGGGGCCTTTGATGCTTATCTCGCAAAATTTGACAGCCTGGGAAATAAATTATGGTGTACTTATTACGGTGGAAATAAAGCTGATTATGGTACTAGTTTATGTTATGACGAAACGGGACATATTTATATTATCGGAACAACAAACAGTAATATATTTCCAACTTTTGAAGGATTTCAAGATACACATGGTGGAAGTTACGATGCTTTTTTGGTGAAATTTGATACCAATGGCAACCGAATTTGGTCAACTTATTATGGCGGAAGTGGTTACGATGCGGCAAAAGGAGTTGTGGTGGATGGAAATAATAATATATGTATCACAGGAAGTACTACAAGTTCAAATAATATTGCTTTCGGGGGACATCAGAATGTGAACGGTGGTTTATATGATGCATTTATCGTAAAATTTACACCGGAAGGAGATCGTATTTGGGGTACCTACTACGGTGGAACAGAAGATGATGAATCCCGAGCAATTTGTGTAAATTCACTCAACGATATATTTATTACCGGACTTACAAAAAGTACTACGAATATTGCTTTGGATGGATATGATAATTTTTTTGGCGCCAATAACGATGTATATATTGCAAAATTTACTTCAGAAGGTATATTGGATTGGGGAACCTATTATGGAGGAACACAAGATGATAACGGAAACGGAATTCAATGCGATGAATTTAATAATGTATACGTTGCAATTCAATCTAATTCAACAACAGGATTTGATTGTAACGGATATGATCTGACAAATAATGGGGAAAACGATGCGGTTTTTGCAAAATTCGCCAACAACGGTAATTTAATTTGGGCTACTTATTTTGGTGGATCAGAGGATGATTATGGTAAAGCACTCTATGTAAAAAACAATTTTGTGTATGTTACCGGATATACAAGCAGTTTAAATATTATCGCTGAAGGTGGAATTCAGGATTCCATAAATGGATTAGCTGATGCTTTTATTGTAAAATTTACCTACGATGGTGAATTTAATTGGTCGACATACTTTGGAAGTACAGGAGATGAATATGGAAGAGGAATTTTATCGAATAAAATTTCAACCATTTATTTTGTTGGGAAAACATTCAGCGCAACAAATATTGCATATAAAGGTATGCAAGAAACATACGGAGGTGGACCTGCAGATGGATTTGTTTTAAAAATAAATGAATGTGAATTTAAAACAACATACTATACCGATGAGGATGGTGATGGGTATGGAATAGGTACTGATTCTATTATTTCGTGTTTCCCGTTACCGGGATTTGCAAATAATATTTTGGATTGTAATGATGAGGATTTTAACATAAATCCTTCCTCCATAGAAACCTGCGATGCAATTGACGAGGATTGTAACGGACTTATAGATGATGATGTAATTTATACAATCTATTATTCGGATAATGATAACGATCTTTTTGGGAATGTTTCAGACCCCGGGACTTTATTTTGTATTTTTCCAGGTAGTGGATTTGTTTTAAATAATTCTGATTGTAATGATGCAAATTCTTTGGTATTTCCGGGTGCATCAGAAATTTGTAATGGGATAGATGATGATTGTAATTTGATTAATGACGATGTGTATATCAATACAACAATATCAGCATCCGGGCCACTCACCTTTTGTCAGGGGGGCAGCGTTATACTTTCCGTTCAACCTGCTTTAAGTTATCAATGGAAAAAGAACGGAGTAAATATTGCAGGTGCAACCTCTTTAAATTATACTGCAACAAAAACAGGTAATTACACAGTATCCGTTACCATTGCCGGCGGATGTAATGCACTGTCAGCAGCAACAACTGTAACAGTAAATCAAAAGCCTGCACCGGCAATTACTGCATTGGGAAGTTTAGATATTTGTGCAACAGGTTCTGTTAAATTAAAAACTGCTTTAAAAACAGGTTCCGTTTATCAATGGTATTTTAATGGAAGCATAATTGTTGGCGCAACTTCCAATGTATATATTGCAACTGCAGCAGGTTCGTATTATGTGAAGGAAACTAATGCAGCAGGATGTAACAAAAGTTCTTTATCTGTAATTGTATCCGATTCCTGTAAAAAAGGTGATGTATTAATATCAACGACAGAATTTAATATCTATCCAAATCCTGCAACAGATCAAATTACAATTGATATGGAGTTTATTGATATTATAAATGAAGGCATTACCCTTCAATTAATAAATGAACTCGGACAAATTATCCTGCAATCTAAAGAAGAATTAAATTCCGATCAATTAAATACCACAATAAATTTACCCGATGCAATTGTTCCCGGAATTTATTTATTAAATGTTGTAACCAGTGATAATATTTACTCTAACTCTGTTATGATTATTAAATAACAGTGATCTTATACTCCCGTAGACCTCACAGGTTTCCCAAACCTGTGAGGTCGAGGGACTAATTCCTTCATTCTTTCATTCCTTCATTTTATTTAACCCAAACCTCATCACAAAACACCCACGTATCTCCACCTTTTCCCGGATGCCAATTTGGAACTGTGCCGAAATTATAGGCGACAAATTTTACGTATCGGGTTTTTATAGCATTTAATTCTGCTTCTACATTTTTAATTTCTTTTGAATCATAATTATCAGAAGGAGTATTATTGACAATGGTTTTACTGAGCGTATATTTTTTACCATCTGTGGAAGTATAAATTTCCAATTTTGCAGGCATCCATATCCAGCTTCTTACATCCTGTAAAAACCCTGCTCCGGCTTTTGTTATTTCTTTTATTTCACCAAGATCTAAAACCACTTCCATATTTTCTTTTTGCCATCCTTGCCACATACCTGTTCTGAAATCGGCTCCTCCGTGCATACCATCGATTAATGCAGTTTCGCCTCCGGCGGTGTATTGGGAGTTGTATTTTGTGAGGTAGTTTATTTTGTAGTTGTGTGACAGCTTGGTGAAGACTGCTGTGGACACCTGTTCTCCTCCTCTAAAAGCTTTAATTATTGTTGAATTAAAAATGGTAAAAGGACCATCATATTTAATTGATCCATAATCGGGATTGGAACCATCAATAGTGTAATAAATTTGATTATCAGTTTCCCAATAATTTCCGTTGTTTTTAAATAATTCAAAAGAAATGGTGATGGAATCTTTGAAAGTTGATGATTCATAAATAAATATCGGTGCAGTTTTCCGGACGCCAAATTTTGGATGAAGATAAGCGGAAAGTCGAATCTGATTACTTTTATCTGTAAGTAAAAGGGTTAATGTATCTGCCTCCAAAATATCCGAATGATTGATTTGAGGGAAATATAGATCAAATGGTTTTCCTGAATTTAATATTCTTGCTTTTTCAATGAATATACTTTTTTCTGATTCTTTAGCAGTAAATACATTAAATATTTTACCATTTTCAAGATGTATTTTAATTGTATCAAACGAGGGTGTTCCCAATTCATAAGTGCCTCCGTAACCGCCTGGTGTTGCAGGATAAAACCCCATCGCACTGAATACATACCAGGCACTCATTTGTCCACAATCTTCATTTCCAATTAATCCGTCGGGCGCATTTTTATAAAAATCATTTTTAATTTTATTTACATAATATTGGGTTTTCCAAGGCGTTAATGTATTATATAAATATGCAATATGATGACTCGGTTCATTACCATGGGCATATTGTCCAATCAATCCGGTAATATCTGATTGATTTCTGCCCGTTGTTTTAGCAGAAGTAGTGAATAAGGAATCTAATAAATTTTCATATTTACTTCCAACCTTATTACTGAATGATTCCATTAAGATGAGTTCATTCATATATTGGGGATAGGAAAAAGAATATTGCCATGCATTTGCCTCAGTGTAATTAAAATTTACTTCCTTAGGATCAAAAGGTTTGTACCAACCTCCATTAAATCGTGGTCTGGCAAATAAGTTGGAGTCTATTAAATTGGCAAAATTTTTCGCCCTGCTATTAAATTTATATTCATCATTAACCTGGAAGACAGAACCACCACTTTTTTTTGTGCTATCCTTTTCAAATTCAATTTCCTGGATAAGAGTTTGATAATTCGCTATACACCAATCATCATAACTATATTCCATAGTTTTCGAAACAGATTCCGGTTCTTCGTTGCTTTCGATATATCCTTTTTCTTTATAATATTTTAATCCGAAATGATCGAGGTTGGCACTGTGTTTCATGGCTTCGTAGGCGAGGTTCATATCATAACCACGGATTCCCTTTGCTGCAGCATCGGCAATTACACTTACGGAATGATAACCTATCATACAATCAGTTTCGTTGCTGCTTAATTCCCAAACGGGTAACCTTCCTCCTTGTTCGTATTGTCTTAAAAAGGTATTGATAAAATCATTTGTTCTTTTTTGATCAATAATAGTGAGTAAAGGATGTAGTGCGCGATAAGTATCCCACAAAGAAAACACGGTGTAATAATCAAATTCATCGGCGCTGTGAATTTTATTGTCCCTTCCGCGATATTTACCATCCACATCTTCATAAATATTCGGCGCAAGCATGCAGTGATATAAGGCAGAATAAAATATCACCAATTTATTTTCGGGATCTGTTAATGATTTTTTTTCATCGGTAATACTCTTAACTTCTATTTTTGAAAGCTCTTTATTCCAGATAAGATCAGCATCTTTTTTCACCTTTTCAAAATCCCAGTGCGGAATTTCCGCCTGCATATTTTTCCATGCACCAACGCAGCTTACAGGCGAAAGTGCACACTTTACCATGATAGTTTTTCCACCATCCCCTAAAAACTGAAAAAAGCTATTTAAATGGGTACCGCTTAATATTTTGGAACCGAATTGTTGTGATCTCACCATAACTGAGTTGGTGCTGTCGATGATCTCCGCATAATTAAATGGCTCCGAAAATTCAATGGCAAAATATAACCATTGATCTTTTGCCCAACTGGAGGATCGTCGCAAACCCTGAATTTTTGTCGGGGAAATAATTTCAATATAGGATCCTTCCAATAATTTATCTCTGTGCCGCAGATCTAAAACGATATTTATTTTTCCGGTATCAGGATAGATATATTTATGCATTCCAACACGAGCAGTTGCAGTTAATTCAACAGGAATATTATCATCCTCCAATAAAACAGAATAATATCCGGGTGAAGCCTTCTCCGTTTTATGCGAAAAGGCTGATGCATATCCCTTCTTTGGATTATTATTAATAATATTATTTAATTGTGGTTCCCCAACAGTGGGCATCAATAATATATCGCAATAATCTGCTATACCTGTCCCGCTTAAATGGGTATGTGAAAATCCATATATAATGGAATCGCTATAATGATATCCGCCGCATCCATCCCAATCGTTATAACCATCGGGTCTTGTATCGGGACTTAATTGCACAAAACCAAATGGAAGAGTAGCTCCGGGGTATGTATGTCCATGTCCGCCGGTACCAATAAACGGGTTTACAAATTTGGTAAGGTTTTGGGTACTTACTTTTAGACTTAATAGGAGAAAAACACAAATAATACTTTTCATGTCATGAAGGTAAAGGATAATGTAGAATCCTTGTAACCTTCTGTTGGGAAATTCCCCAAAGTGTGGACTTTTGCCCCAGCAATTATTTAAGCACATATTTCGGTTGCAAAGTCATCTTTTACAATTTATTAACAATTTACCTGTCTATACATAGCATTATTTATAATATATCAGTAAAATAGAGCAGTCTGAAATTTGTTAAAGTCATAACAGCTTCACATTAAATGGTTTGACTCATTTGTCGCATACATATTGCGCAATTTGAATTTGAGCACCAGGAAGCACAGTTTTTATTTTAATTTATTATTCAGGCATTTTATGACAAGAAATTTTTCTCCTCTGCTTCTCCTCCTTGGCATTAGCACCTTTGTATTTGCACAAAAAGATTGTACTCACGACAATACAGGATTGATTCCAATAACTGATCTTGGCGCAGGAACTTACCGCGGATTTACCGGCGGGTTATATCCTGATGGCTCCAATGAAAGGCCCGCAGATTATCTTACAGCATGTATTGAACATGCCCAAAATATTACAACGCTTGATACCGAAGGTAATTTTGATGAAGATGGTCGTATTGTAATGCTTGGTATTGGCGCTTCTAATCCGGGGGCTGAGTTTAATAAGTTTATGGAAATTTCAAATTATTTTGAACCAAGAAATGATAAATTATCACTTGTAAATGGTTGCGTTCCTTCCATGGGAATACAGGATATGAATTATACTGCAGCAGAATATTGGGGCAATGTGATTGAAATGTTAGAGGATAATGGATTATCTGCCGAACAAGTACAGGTTGTATGGATAGAAGAAGAAAATACAGAGGTTGGCGATACTACATTCCCAAGCGCTGCACAAGCTTTAGTAACGGATTTTCATTTTTTATTGCAGGCAATTAAAATTATGTTTCCCAACACTCAAATTTGTTATGTGACCGCACGAGCCTATGCAGGTTATGCAGATCCTTCGGCTGAAGATCTTACAAACGGATTAAAATTTCCGCGGGATTATTATAATGGCTGGGGATTAAAATGGTTTATTGAAAATGTAATTAATCATGAACTCGGATATAGTTACGAAGGTCCAACGGCAGAAATACCATTAGTTACCTGGGGTTCTTATCATTGGACAGATGGTTCCGTTGAACGGTCGGATGGATTATCATTAATTTGTGAAGAGGATGTAGCAGACGATGGATTACATTTAAGTGGTTCCGGAGAAATTAAGATGGGTCAGCTTATGCTCGATTATTTTATTGCAGATACCACTGCTAAATATTGGTTCTTTGATGAAGTTTATTCAGGAATTTATAACAATGAAAAGGAAAATACTACATTAAATATTTTCCCGAATCCGATTTCAGGAGATCAAATTCATTTAAACGCGGAGAATTTTCAATTAAATGAAAAAGTGGATATCAATATTTTTTCCATGGATGGTAAACAGATTTTTTCATTGCAGGAAAATTACGCTGCCGGCCTGACATTATTTTTACCTGATCTTAATTCCGGTTTGTATAGAATTTCCATGCATTCAGACAGCGCTGCATCCACTGCTTCGTTTGTTGTTGCGGAATAATACAAATAAAGAAAAAAAATACCCTGATAAAATGTTAATCATTTTATCAGGGTATTTTTTTCATTAAATATAATTTATTTCAACTCATTCCAGATAAGAGAAGCACTTCCTAAAATTGCAGCCTCATTTTCTTTTAATCCGGAAGGAAGAACAGGAATTTTGTTTTTGTAGATGGGTAATAAATAATTTTCAAAACTTTCGATGGTAGGTTTAAATATTAATTCACCTGCCTGAGCCAGACCTCCAAATAAAAATATTTTTTCGGGTCTGGTATAACAAACGGAATTTGCCAGAGCAAAACCTAATATTTCACCTGTTTTTTTAAATGCTTCTAATGCAATGGAATCGCCTTCCAAAGCTTTTTTATAAACCTCAGCACTATCGATCATATTTCCCAAACTCGTTCTGAACTCATCAAGATTCTGATTGCGCAATAATTCGTAATAGGTTTTAACTATTCCGGGTGCACTTACATATTGTTCTAAACAACCTCTTCTTCCACATGGACATTCTCTGCCGTTTCTATAAACAATAGTATGGCCAAGTTCCCCTGCAAGGCTATCATATCCATAAACAATTTTCCCATCTACAACAATTCCACTTCCTAATCCGGTGCCGAGTGTGATAAATAAATAATCTTTCATTCCTTCAGCCGCGCCGTAAAACATTTCACCCATTGCAGCTGCTTTTGCATCGTTAGTAAGGGCTACGGGTAATGAAAATATTTTTTCGAAATATTTTTTAAGCGGTATCACGCCTGTCCACGGGAGATTAGGTGCAAAGTCAATTGTCCCGGTATAATAATTTCCATTTGGTGTGCCTATGCCCACTCCGATAAGGTTGATATCCAAATGTGCGCTCTCCTTGCTTGCCCATTTAAGAAGATCCTTCGGGAGTTTTTCCGGATTTGGATATCCTTTTGTTTTTACCTTGTCGGAAATTAAAATTTCACCATTTCGGGTCACTAAACCGAATTTTATACCTGTTCCACCAATGTCGACACCTAAAACTACATCCTGCATATTGAAAATTTCGGCTAAAATTAGTTATTTACTCAACAATCTCCGGTGATAATTTATCTGACCCAGATGATAGTTGAAATGCGCCAATAAATAAGTGAGGATATATCCCGTTGTTTTTCCAACTCCGAATTTATCAGTGGGATATACCTGAAGTAGGTCCTGATCAGTTAAATTGGATAAGGTGATATCGAGCATGTTGATCGTTTCATTCAGATCGCTCATAAGTTGAAGTTTAGGAATATCCTTATCTGCAAATTCTCTGTCGCGATCGCGAACATAACCGGTGTCACCTAAATAGGTGCCAATAAAATAATTTAAATTTCCCATCAGGTGTAAAGTGAGATTACCTGCCGAATTTAATATCCCGGTGTCAATTTTCCAGATATCCTCCTCCCTTTCATATAAACTAATTTCAGTCATCAGGGAATTCAGATTTTTGAGATATACCTCTTTAAATGATTGTATCATATTTTTATTTTTTATTTTTCTATTGCAAATTGCTGATATCCGCTTTTAATTTCCTCCACTACAGCCGGATCAAGTAAAGTAGAAATATCGCCTAAATTATGTGATTCCCCTTCCGCTATTTTTCTTAAAATTCTGCGCATAATTTTACCACTTCTTGTTTTTGGCAATCCGGATACAATTTGAATTTTATCCGGTCGTGCGATCGCACCTATCATTTTTACAACAACATTCCTAATTTCGATGCGTAATTTGTCCTCTTCTATTATTTTTTTATCGCAAATTACAAAAGCGTAAATTCCTTGCCCTTTAATATCATGAGGGTAAGCAACAACAGCACTTTCAATTACATCCGGATGTTCATTAATTGCATTTTCCACTTCAGCTGTGCCGATGCGGTGACCGGAAACATTTATCACATCATCTACCCGCCCAATAATTCGATAATTTCCATCGGCATCACGTTTACATCCATCGCCGGTAAAATAAAGATCTTTGAAATGAGAAAAATAATTTAATTTGCATCTCTCATGATCATTATACGTTGTGCGTATAATGGAAGGCCAGGGAAATTTAATACACAATAATCCTTCAGCAACTGTATCGGTTATTTCATTTCCCGAAGTGTCAACAATTATCGGTTGTATTCCAGGCAAAGGCAGGCTGGCAACACTCGGTATGGATGGAGTAACGTTCGCAATACTCGAAATTAAAATACCGCCTGTTTCTGTCTGCCACCAGGTGTCAACTATCGGACAAGTATTTCTGCCAATTTTTTCATGATACCAATGCCAGGCTTCTTCATTGATGGGTTCGCCAACAGTGCCTAATGTTTTAAGGGAATTTAAATTATAGGGTTCAATAAATTGATCTCCATAAACCATTAATGATCTGATTGCCGTAGGCGCTGTATAAAAAATATTTACTTTGTATTTATCAATGGTGCTCCAGAATCTACCTGCATCAGGAAAGGTTGGAATGCCTTCAAATAATAATGTTGTGGCTCCATTTAAAAGAGGACCATAAATTAAATAAGAATGGCCTGTTACCCACCCAACATCAGCCGTACACCAATAAATATCATTTTCTTCATATTGAAAAACATTTAAAAAAGTATAGGCGGTATAAACCATATAACCACCAATAGTATGCACCACACCTTTTGGTTTGCCGGTTGAACCACTTGTATATAAAATAAACAAGGGATCTTCAGAATCCATTTCAGTAGCAGCGAATTTATCAGGCATATTTTCCAAAAGATCCTCCCATACAACATCAATTTTATTATTCCAGGCAATTGCAGTATTCGTTCTTTTTTTTACGATCACTTTTTCAATAGTAGGACAATTTGATATTGCTTCATCAACTACATCTTTAATACCAATTAATTTATTTCCCCGAAATGCACCATCACTGCAAATTACCATTTTACATTGCGAATCGTTTATTCTTTCGCTTAGTGATTGTGCAGAAAATCCCGCAAAAACTACGGAGTGAATTGCACCAACTCTTGCACATCCCAAAACTGCAATTACCAGCTCAGGGATCATGGGCATATAAATACAGATTCTGTCGCCTTTTTGTATTCCCTGATTAATTAATGCATTGGAAAATGTACAAACACTTTTGAGTAATTCGGAATAAGTGATCCTAATACTTGGTTCGTCCGGTTGATTCGGCTCCCAAAGAATTGCAATTTTATCCGGATTAATTGCTGCCCATCTGTCGAGACAATTTTCCGTGATATTTAATTTCCCGTTTATAAACCATTTAATATCAGGATCCTTAAAATTCCATTGCAAAACGGTATCCCATTTTTTTTTCCAAACAAATTCTTCAGCAATACTGGCCCAAAACGCTTCCGGACGTTCCACACTGAATTGATAGGTAGAATTAAATTCTTCCGGAGTTTTAATTTTTTGCATCATAATTCTGCACTAAATTAATGAGTAATGAGTTATGAGTAATGCGTTTAACTTGATCTCGGATCAAATTTTTAATGCTACATTTTTAAGTTTCCCCCGGGTCAAGTCTTTCAAGCAAGTTTTAGTTACAGTCGCTATCGCAGTCTCAGTCGCAGTCTCAGTCGCAGTCACAGTAAACAATTCCGAGTTGGGAAAAATATCCAATAAAGAACAACAAACATTCGTCACCCGAGTGGTTTTCCCCCGTGTAGAACCCCAACCTCAAACATAGAGTGATCGACGAAGGAGATCTACTATATATATCAGCAACCAGAACGGAAACATGCGGTGGTCGACGCAGGAGACCTACTGCACGTCAGAACCTCCAAATAAGTCAAAAATTAGCAGTTTTCGACAAACAAATCCTATCCTAAGTCATATTTCCTATGTCCTATATCCTATATCCCCCTTGCAGAAGCGGATTTTATAATAGATTTTTGCACCACAAATTAAATTAAATGCTGGATTTTACCATTTTTGCTCAAGCCGATGCCTGGATAGCTTTACTTACACTTACAGTGTTAGAGATAGTGCTTGGTATCGATAATATTGTATTCATATCGATCTTATCTACCAAATTACCACAGGATCAACAGCGCAGAGCACGTCGCATAGGTTTGGCATTGGCAATGATCACAAGAATTCTTCTGTTACTTTCACTAAGTTGGATTTTGGGATTAGAGGAGGATCTTTTTAGCATTTTAAACCATGGTATATCGGGAAGGGATATTGTACTGTTATTGGGAGGATTATTCCTGATTTATAAAGCTACTACTGAAATTCATGAAAAAATTGAGGGTTCTGACCATGAAAATAACCCCAATATTAAAAGGCCGTCATTTATTTCCATAATAGTACAGATTTTAATACTTGATATAGTTTTCTCCCTGGATTCTGTTATCACGGCTGTTGGAATGGTAGAACCGGAAATGGTTATAGTTATGATTCTTTCTGTAATAATTGCAGTTATTATAATGTTGTTTGCCGCAGATCCAATCAGCAATTTTGTTCAAAAACACCCAACTGTTAAAATGTTGGCACTATCATTTTTGGTGATGATAGGTGTAAGTTTATTAATTGAAGGCTGGGGAGGACATGTTGAAAAAGGCTATATCTATGTTGCTATGGGATTCTCTGTTTTGGTGGAAATGTTAAATCTTCGCATGAAAGCAAATGCCCGTAAAAAAAAGGAAAAACACGACCTGGAGGAAAATGAATTTGGCAACTAAGAGGAGTAATTATCAGTTAGAGGAGTCTGATCAATGTTAGGCCGTTGACTTCATTTTTCATTCCTTCATTATTATTCTTGTTTAAAAAGCCACTTTTGCCGTGCTGCCATATAGGCTGGAAAATAGGATGCGAGGCTGCCTATAAAAAATACTGTTAAAAATACATTGAGATAATCTTTCCATTCCAATGCGATAGGATAGGCAGTTACTACAAATGTGCCTTGTCCGGGTATAGAAATAAACCCATATTTCATTTGCAAAATACACAAGATGGTTGCAATGGTAAATCCAATGGTAATGCTTACTAAAGTTTGCAAAACCCCTTGAATAAAAAATATATTCCTGATCGTTTTTTCTGATGCACCCAAGGATCGCAAGATCCCGATATCTTTTTTCTTATCAATAACAAGCATTGCAATAGATCCGATCATATTAAATGCCGCGATTATAAATATAAAAGTGAGGATAAAATAAACAGCCCATTTTTCAGTTTTCATTACCCGGTATAAAAACTCATTCTGCATGAACCTGTTTTTAATGATATAATCTTCTTCCACGATCAACTCAATTTTTTTTATGATATCATCAACATTACTATTTTCGGATGTTTTTATTTCAAGTGTACTGATCTCTCCATTTGAATATTCAAGTAATTCGCTGATAAAACCAAGGGAAGTTATTACATATTTACTGTCGAATTCCTGTTGAATTCTGAAAACACCCATTGGCTGAATCCCTTTCTGAATAAAGGTATTGCGCGGATTTGCCGATGGTTTTGAGCCCCTTCTCGGCATAAAAATTTGTATAGCGGGATAATCAAGCCCGAGACTGACATTTAATGTAGATGCAACTCCGGAACCTAATACAGCACAATTGAGTGTGTAGTTTAAATAGGTATAATCCAGAATATAATCGCCGAAATAAACACTGTCGTCAACTGCAGTTACATATTTATAAAAAGTATCAACACCTTTTATTGTTGCTATATGCTCCTGTTTATTATACGCTAATAAAACATTTTCTTCCAGGGTTTTTGAAACATATTCTACCCCTTCAATTTGTTGTATTTGCGCAATTTTTGCACTGTCGGGCACAAATACTTTTCCTTTTGATGCACTTATAGTAATATCAGGATAAAAAGTACTATATAATCTGTCTACAAGATTTTCGAAACCGTTAAATGCAGATAAAACAATGATTAATGATGTTGATCCAATAATAATTCCGGTCATTGATATTCCTGAAATAATATTAATGGCATTGGTTGATTTTTTCGAAAAAATATATCGCCAGGCTATCCGGAAAGTAAATTTCATTCAGGGTCTTTATTTTTATCTTCCTGCGTTTTTTTAAAAATTTCCTCAAGGCGGAATACATTTTCCAGCGTGTCGTCCAGAAAAAATTGAATATGTGGAATTATCCTTAGGGAATTCCGCATGATCTGCCCAAATCGCCTTCTGATATCACCTCCGTTTTTATTCAGACTTTCCACCACCTGTTCGCCAATTGCCGGGTCACCGAAAACGGATATAAATATTTTGCAGTCCTGAAGATCGGGAGTAATGGATGCCTGCGTAACCGTAACAAATTTATTTCCATAATAATTTGCCCCTTCCCGCTGTAAAAAGCTGCCCATTTCCTCCTGAATAAGCTGTCCCATCTTTTTTTGCCTCCTGCTGTCCATAATGATGCTAAGTTACGGTGTTTATGGCATAGATGTATAAGGAAAAAAACCAGGCATACCCAATACTCTTCCATTCCGGCTCCTGATGCCTAAAAGATGCCCGAACCGTAGTTTTTGTAAATTTGTGACGCCATATGAAAAGTTATCTCAGGATTTTAAAATATGTCGGGCGGTTTAAACGCTACGCGATACTCAATTTTATATTTAATCTATTCTACGCCTTTTTTAACTTGTTTTCCATTTTAATGGTGATTCCCTTTCTCCAGATAATTTTTGATATGGTGAAAGCGCCCACGTCAAAACCGGAATTAAGTTGGAATTTGAAGGAGTTGATGGGATATTTTAATTATCAATTTGCAGAATATGTCGCTGTTCATGGAAAACCAGCAGGTTTACTTATAGTATGTATTTCTGTGGTTGTTATGTTCTTTATCAAAAATATTTTTCGTTACCTGGCATTATATTTTTTAGCTCCGTTAAGAACAGGTGTTGTACGGGAATTGCGACAAGGTGTATTTGATAAGATTTTGCAATTGCCTCTTTCTTATTTTAGTGAAACGCGCAAAGGGGATATCATAGCCCGCATGAGTACGGATGTTAAAGAGGTGGAAACAAGTATAATGAATACCCTGGAATCTACTTTTCGCGACCCGGTTACCATGCTGTGTTTTTTTATCGCTATGTTGTTGATCAGTGTTGAACTCACTGTTTTTGTTTTTATATTATTGCCTATTGCAGGTTTTGTAATTGGAAGGATAGGAAAATCATTGCGCAGAAAATCAAAAAGGGAACAGAACCAATTAGGTTATCTGATGTCACTTTTCGAAGAATCGTTATCAGGATTGCGGATCATCAAAGCCTTTAATGCGGAGCGTTATCAAAAAGCGAAATTTTTGAGAGAAAATAAATCGTTGGAATATTTTGCAACCAGTGCTTTGAGAAGATGGCAATTATCAAGTCCATTGATAGAATTTTTAAGTATTTGTGTGGTTGCCGCATTATTGTATTACGGTGGAAGTATCATTATTGATGGAAAAAATAATTTTACTGCTGATATATTCATAGGTTATATTTTGGTTTTTGCCAATATGTTGGGGCCTGCCCGCAATGTTGCAAATTCCTATTTTTATATTCAGCGCGGAATTGCCTCTCTGGAACGTATCGAAAGTATAATGGATGCCGAAATTAATATTAAAGAAAGTTTACATGCAACAAATATTAAAACTTTCACAAATGCAGTGGAATACAGAAATGTAAGTTTCAGATATGCTGAAAACCTTGTTTTAAATAATATCAATATAAAAATTGACAAGGGTAAAATGGTTGCACTTGTTGGACCTTCCGGGTCAGGTAAATCTACCTTTGCCGACCTGCTTGCAAGATTTCACGATGTTACCGATGGTGAAATTTTAATCGATGATTATAATATTCGCGACCTTCGTATTACAAGCCTGCGCAATCAACTCGGAATTGTAACACAGGAATCCATTTTATTTAATGATACAGTTTATAATAATATCGCATTCGGAATTGATTATGCGGTTGAAGAAGATGTAATCAAAGCTGCTAAGGTAGCAAACGCACATGAATTTATTATGCGTTTAGAAAACGGTTATCAAACTGTGATCGGCGACAGGGGATCAAAATTAAGTGGGGGTGAAAGACAAAGAATTACGATCGCCAGAGCAATTTATAAAAATCCTCCAATACTTATTTTAGATGAGGCAACTTCATCGCTGGATACAGAAAACGAAAAATTGGTGCAGGATGCATTATTTAAATTAATGAAGAACAGGACATCAATAGTGATCGCACATCGATTATCTACAATACAATATGCAGATGAAATAATCGTAATGCAGGAGGGAAGAATAGTGGAGCGTGGCAATCACAATGCTTTGATCGCTAAAAACGGGTTGTATGCGAGATTGGTGGAAATGCAGGCATTTTGATTTAGGGATAATTACAAGTTTTATTCAAAACTCACGATTTACGCCTCACGAAATGAGTGATGAGTTATGAGTAGATTCACGTAAGCCTATATTTCCTACTCCTGACTAATGAAATTTGACTATTGGTGAGTAGTGAATAGAAGTGAGTGGTGATATTGCTTCGACTCGGGAAGATATAAAAAAAAAGAGCTAAGTGTTGGAGATTTTCTCCGGAACTTAGCTCCTTTTTTTAATAATTTAAATAAGGTTATTCCAATATAATTACAATTAATAATCTATCGTTCCCAATCCTGCCATCGTTTTGTTGATATGATCAATAGCCGCCTGTAACGATTTTTGAATCTGAGGATTTGTTTCGTTTTGGAGTGCCGTTTCATAAGTTCCTTTCAAACCTGAAATAATCCCACTTGCAGTAAACGACATCCAGAAATTATTTTCATCAGTTGCAATTTCTTTTAACGCATCAATTCCTTTTATGATAATATAAGAATCTGTTTGACGTTGCAAATAGGGTTCGTAATTTATCATTACAAAATAGGAATCATAACCTGATGCCTCTTCAAATTTTTGAAGAAAATAATCATTGTCAATGGCATCGCCATTTGAACCTAAAATATTTAACACAGTATAATTCAAACTGTAGTTATCTTCATTTTTATATTGACGAGCTAATTCTAATCCTCTTTTTTCATCGTTATTATATATGGAAGAAAGTCCTGCAGCTATTACTGTATAAGAACTATCATTCAGAGCCTGTTCATATGCCGACCACGCATTAATTCCGGTAATTTCCGGTAATGTATAAATTGCACTTGCCCTTACATAACTTCTTGAATCGGTTTTAGCCATCTCCAAAATTCTGTCCTTGATTTGCTGTGAAGTATTTTCATCCAGCAATATGGTATCCAAAGCAAATTGACGTATTGCCCAATGTTTATCGTATAAAGCAGATTCTACTAATTGACGATATGCGGGGCTTTCATATTGATATTGACTAACTACTTCTATCGCTTCTTTTCTATCTAAAAACAAGGGCGCATTCTTATATTGAAAAATATATTCTTCGAGCGATTTGTTTTCTGTTTTAACTCCCAATAACATTTTTTCCGCATCCACATTTACCAGATCAGGTTTCGTGTCGTAATTAAAAGTAAAGGCCTGCATTTGTTTGTCAACTATAATGCGTTTGCGCTCAACTTTTCCATTCATATATATATCCACATCCAAAGGCAACACATAAATAGGAGTTGTTAAAGTGTCCTGATATTGTGTAATATTTATCACTAATTGTTTTTCATACTCCATATACTCGGTATAAATATCAATATTTGCGTGTCCACTGCTTAGGAACCATTGATTGAAGAACCAATTTAGATCTTCACCGGAAACAGCCTCCATGGCTAATCGCAAATTGTGAATTTCAACAGAGTTGTATTTATTGTCAACCAGATATTTATTTAAACCTGCAAAAAATGCATCATCTCCTAAATATTTGCGAAGCATATGTAATACTCTTCCGCCTTTAGCATAGGAGTGTGAGTCAAACATATCTTCTCTTGTGTCATATTTAAAACGAATAAGATCCACCTGTTTGTAATCTGACTCATCTAAATAAGTACCCAGGTCGTTTGTGCCTGTATAATCGGCATCATCTCTTCCATATTTATATTCCCGCCATAAATATTCGCCATAAGTTGCAAACGATTCATTTAAAGGAATATTACTCCAGCTTTCACAAGTAACAAGATCGCCAAACCATTGGTGAAATAATTCATGTGAAATAACATCTTCATTGTTTTCATCCAACAGATCGCGACTGTGTTGTTGTAAAAATTCACCATGCACTGTTGCGGAAGTATTTTCCATGGCTCCACTCACATAATCCCTTACCACAACCTGACTGTATTTCGGCCAAACATAATCAACCCCTAATTTATTAGAATAAAATTCTATCATTTCAGGTGTGTTGCCGAAAATTGCTCTGGCATCTTTTTCGTATTCTTTTTCAACGTAATAATTTACCGGAATTTTTTTCCAGGTATCTTTTACTATGGAATATTCTCCAATCGACATCATAAATAAATACGGAGCATGCGGTTGGTCCATTTTCCAATTATCGGTGCGTGTACCATCAGGATTCTTTTTTGAGGAAACGAGAGTTCCATTAGAAAGAGTTTGATATTTATCTTCAATGGTTATAAAGAAATTATTAGTACATCTTTCATTTGGTTTGTCGATAGTAGGACACCAACATGAGGTTGCCTCCGTTTCTCCCTGTGTCCAGATCTGCATAGGTTTATTTTTATCGGAACCATCATGATTAATGAAATATAAACCCTTATCTGAAGTTATTGCAGCACTTCCACCTAATGGAAGATCATTTGGTTTTGCTATATAATCAATAAAAATTTTATATTCCTCTGTTCTTGTAAATGTGCGACCGAGATCAATGATCAATTTAAAAGTATCAGGGATGGAATCTGTATTATAAATATATTTTAGGGGTGTTTTTCCACTTGCAGTTACCATTGCCACTTCCTTTATTTCAAATCCTTTTGCATCAAGGGTCAATGTTGAAGTTGGATAAAAATAGGGTTTGAAAGTGAGTGTTGCTTTTCCAAACATCCAGGCTTTGGCCCAATCAAACTTAACCTCAAGATTAGTATGAATGAGGTCGTTTAAGCGAGTTTCAGAACCATGATATATTGAGGAACTGTATTTACTTACTGCAGTATCCAGGTAATCATCATAGCTATAATCATCGTATTCGTAATCGTATTCACCCTCGCCTTCGTAACTATTTTCGTCATAGACTTCCGCGATGGTATCGATATCACCCAAATATTCTTCCCCGGAATAGAGTTTCTTAGTTGGATCGCACTGATAAAATAAAACCACCGACAAAGTGGCTATTGCAAACATTTTTAATTTCATAGCTTTGTTTTTTATATGTGCTGATTTAAGCGGTGTAAAGGTAGTCAAGATAGCTTAAAACGGCCATATCTTAACTTTTAATATAGAAACTATGAATAAAGTAACAGTTAACGGGACAAAGAACTACGAAATTGAGGGAAATAACGTTAATGGTTCTGATATATTGACGGATATTATTCAATTGGATGCTCGTTTTTATCATTTATTAAAGGATGGAAAGTCGTTTAATATTGAAATTGTTAATCAGGACTCCGCTGCAAAAACCTTTACACTTAAAATAAACGGTAATCTTTATGAAGTGCAGGTAAAGGATAAATTTGATCAGCTTATGGAGCAAATGGGTTTCAACAGTGGCGACCAAAACAAAATGCGCGAGCTCAAAGCGCCTATGCCTGGTCTGGTGATAGATGTTCGGGTTCAGGTTGGCGATACCGTAAAAAAAGGGGACGCTTTATTAGTATTGGAAGCCATGAAAATGGAAAATGTGCTAAAAGCAGCCGGCGATGCAGTAGTAAAATCAATTTCCGTGCAAAAAGGAGTTAGTGTCGAAAAAAATCATGTGCTCATAATTTTTGAATGAGAGATCATTTATTAATTTGATATTTTTTTAATTGTAGTTATCATAAAAATTAATCTTGCAAAGGAATAATTTCCATTCCCTCTACATTTTTTAGTTAATCGCAGTTTGGCTGTTCATCGGTACATTGGTACATCCGGCTGTTCATTGGTACATTGGTACATCCGGCTGTTCCATCGGTACATTAAAACTATTGTCTCAAGCCCTAAATAAAGTATAATTCAGAAGCGTATTTCCCGGCAGTCACTCATTTGCTAATTAATATAAATATCATGAATCCTTATCAACCCCAAACATTTTCCATTCTCCACTACCGGTAAAACAGATAACTGTGACGCCCTGTTTTCCATCATTTCCACAGCTTCTTTCAAAGATGCCCGAGGTGAAATACTAATTGGATTTTTTGTCATAATAGTATTCACAAACATACTGGAAAGATCAGCATCGCGAATTAAACTTCTTCTTACATCTCCATCAGTAACTAAACCAATAAGATTATTTTCTTTATCAACTACACACGCAGCACCGAGATTAAATTTTGTCATTGCAATTATTAATTCACGAAACGAATTATTTTCTGCAACCTGTGCAACTTCATGTAATTCATGCATTACATCTTCCACTTTCAGCAATAAATTTTTTCCAAGTTGCCCTCCCGGATGAAATCGTGCGAAATCATTTTCCGTAAATCCCCTCGCATGCATTAAAGCTACTGCCAATGCATCACCAATTGCCAGAGCAACTGTTGTTGAAGCCGTTGGTGCGAGATTTAATGCATCTGCTTCTTTTTCTACCGTTGCATCTAAAACAAAATCGGAATTGCGCGCAATCGGTGAAGTGATATTTCCAACTATTGCAATTACTTTCGAATGCGATTCTTTAAAAAATGGGATCAAACGCAACATTTCTTCAGTAGTTCCACTTTTGGAGATCATTAAAACCGGATCGCCCTCCACATAAACACCGAGATCTCCGTGCACTGCTTCTGCTGCGTGTAAAAAAACCGCAGGTGTTCCTGTACTACATAAAGTAGCAGTTATTTTTTGAGCAACAGCACCCGATTTTCCAATTCCGCATACAACAAGTTTGCCTTTATTTTGCATCACCGAATCTACGGAACCATTGAATTGTTCATTCAATTTTTCCATCGCTTTTTTTATCTGTTCCGATTCGAAAAGTAATACGTTTTTTGCGATCTCAAGGCTGCTCATTTGGTAATTTGTTAATTTAATAATTTGTTAATTGATAGTTCCCAATTTAAAATTTTCTTCCTTCAATATCTTTATAGAGCTGTTCTTTGGACAAACTTTTAAAATATTCATAAGTGATCTTTAATCCTTCACTTCTGGAAACTTTCGGTTCCCAATGTAATAATTTTTTCGCAAGGGTGATATCGGGTTGCCTTTGTTTGGGATCATCTACGGGAAGATCTTTATAAATAATTTTTTGATCTGTTCCTGTAAGTTCAATTATTTCTTCCGCAAATTCTTTTATCGTGATCTCATCGGGATTGCCGATATTGACAGGTAATGCATAATCACTTAATAATAAACGATAAATACCTTCTATAAGGTCGTCTACATAACAAAATGATCTCGTCTGACTACCATCACCAAAAATTGTAAGGTCTTCACCACGCAATGCCTGGCCAATAAATGCAGGCAATACACGACCATCATTTAAACGCATTTTCGGACCATAGGTATTAAATATTCTCGCAATGCGCGTTTCTAAATTATGGTAAGTGTGGTAGGCCATGGTGATAGCCTCCTGAAATCTTTTTGCTTCATCATATACTCCTCTCGGACCAACAGGATTTACATTTCCCCAATATTCTTCATTTTGAGGATGCACTAACGGGTCGCCATAAACTTCGCTTGTGGAAGCCACTAATATTCTTGCATTTTTCGCCTTTGCTAAACCCAATAAATTATGTGTTCCCAAAGAACCAACTTTTAATGTTTGAATGGGAATTTTTAAATAATCGATAGGAGAGGCCGGTGAAGCAAAATGTAAAATATAATCCAGGGGTCCCGGAACATGCACATATTTACTTACATCGTGATGAAAAAATTCAAATTGTTCCAGATGAAATAAATGTTCAATATTTGCCTTGTCGCCGGTAATTAAATTATCCATTGCGATAACTTCATATCCTTCATTTATAAACCTATCACACAAATGTGATCCGAGAAATCCTGCTGCTCCGGTTATTAATACTCTTTTCATGGTTTTGATGTTTGATTTGAGCAGAACTTCTTTGAAGTTGTTCTGACATGTAGTAGATCTCCTGCGTCGATCACTACATGTTTCGGTTCGGGGTTCTGAGTTCTGGGTTGGGTTAGTGCTTGCATGAATATTTGCTTTCTGATTGTTTAATATTTCTCAATTTGAAAATTGGTTTGTGAGTTATTTAGATCTTTTTTTTTGTTCATGTAGTTTAGCCCGGAATATTCGGATTTTTGTAAGTATTTTATGAGATTTTGGTTTTTGGAATTAATTTGGTCAACTAATTTATATCCTTCTTCGAATTCGGTTTTAGTGATATAGTTTCTGTCTAATGCATAGCAAAAATGTGATTTGTAAAAATTGATTCATTTGTAGAGACGCAATGCATTGCGTCTCTACAAATGAATCAATTTTTACCCGCTAAATCCGATCCCTGAACAATTTTTCTCCCCACACTCGCATAATAAAACCCCTGTTTCTCCATCTCCCCCAACTCAAATAAATTTCTTCCGTCAAATATGATATTATTTTTCAAAGCTTTTTTCATGAGTTCAAAATCGGGGGAACGAAATACGCTCCATTCGGTAATGATCACGAGTGCATCTGCATTTTCTAATATTTCGTATTGATTTTCACCGTATTGAATACGATCTCCGATTTCTTTTTTTACATTCTCCATTGCCTCCGGATCGAAAGCGGAAATTTGTGCACCAAGTTGATTTAATGCATTGATAATAAATAATGCCGGTGCTTCACGAATGTCGTCGGTATTTGGTTTAAAGGATAAACCCCAAACAGCAAATTTTTTATCGCTCAGATCGTTGCCGAATTTCGAAATTATTTTATCTATCAGCATCATCCACTGCGCTTCATTTACTTCCATCACCGATTTTAATATCTTAAATTCATATCCCGATTGGTTCGACATGATATTTAATGCTTTAACATCTTTCGGAAAACAACTTCCCCCATAACCAACACCCGGAAATAAAAATCTATTGCCGATTCGCGAATCACTTCCAATTCCTTTTCTAACAAGATCAACATCTGCCCCCAAAATTTCACAGAGATTTGCAATTTCATTCATGAACGTGATCTTGGTCGCCAAAAATGAATTTGCAGCGTATTTTGTGAGCTCTGCACTTTTTTCATCCATAAATATGATGGGATTTCCCTGACGAACAAAAGGAGCATATAAACGATTTAAAATTTCTTTTGCTTTTTCACTTTCTGTTCCGATAACAACTCGTTCCGGTTTCATAAAATCTTCCACAGCCATTCCTTCGCGTAAAAATTCGGGATTGCTAACCACATCAAATGCGCATTTACAATTTTTTGCGATCAATGCATGTACTTTCTCTGCAGTACCAACCGGAACAGTACTTTTATCTATAATTATTTTATAAGAAGTAATAATATTTCCCAACTGTTCTGCAACAGCCAAAACATGTTTCAGATCCGCAGAACCATCCTCAGAAGGAGGGGTGGGAAGCGCTAAAAAAATAATGTCAGAATTATCAACCGCATATTTCAGGTCTGTGGTAAATATTAAATTTCCCTGTTTGATATTTCTGTGAAAAATAGTTTCCAATCCAGGTTCATAGATCGGAATCTCCCCCGCCTGCATCCTTTGCACCTTCTCCTCATTTATATCCGCACAAATAACCTGATTACCCGTTTCCGCAAAACAAGTCCCCGTCACCAACCCGACATACCCTGTTCCTATAACTGATAGTTTCATTCGGCAAAGGTAAGGGAGAATTGAGAATTGAGAAGGGTGAGTGGTGAATGGTGAGTGGTGAGGGCGCTCCGAATGATAATTGGTGTAAAATTGGTGGTAATTACTCCGACTCATACCTCAAGGTCGGCTTTCGCATTTGTTAATTTTTAAGTCTGGTAATTTGTCCGCCGCGGCGGATTGATTTACGGATGGCTGTTTCATTCTCAATTCTCAACTCTCCATTCTCAATTTTTTTTTGGCTGTTCCAATTGCTAATTTGCTAATAGCCCGTCAGGGCCGGCTGTTCATTGGTACATCGGTACATCCGGCTGTTCCATCGGTACATCAGCGCAGCTGTATCAACTGCTCCCTTCCCTCATCTTCTCCGCATTCTCCGCCACTTGCAGCGCATCCAGGATCTCCTCAATATTCCCATTCATCACCTCCGGAAGATTATACATGGTAAGATTTATTCTATGGTCTGTTACTCTGCTTTGCGGAAAATTGTAAGTTCGGATCTTTGCTGAGCGATCGCCTGTGGAGACCAAAGTTTTACGTGCTTTGGAAATTTTATCCATGTGTTCAGCGTAAAATTTTTCGTAAACACGCGTCCGAAGTACTTTCATCGCTTTTGCGCGGTTTTTTATCTGAGAGCGCTCATCCTGGCATTCAGCGATAATTCCGGTTGGTAAATGGGTCATCCGCACGGCACTTTCCGTTTTATTTACGTGTTGTCCTCCGGCTCCACTCGCTCTGAATACATCCACTTTCACATCACCGGGGTTTATTTCTATATCAAATTCATCCGCTTCGGGTAAAACTGCTACCGTTGCAGCACTGGTATGCACACGACCCTGCGACTCCGTTTCAGGAACCCGCTGAACCCGATGTACACCGCTTTCATACTTAAGTTTGCCATATACATTTTCACCGGTCACCTCAAAAACGATCTCTTTATAACCACCCTTTTCGGTCTGATTTTCGTTCATTACTTCCAGCTTCCATCCTTGTTTAGCGATAAATCTGGTGTACATTTCTGCAAGATCGCCGGCAAAAATGGCAGCTTCATCACCACCCGTTCCGGCTCTTATTTCAATAATGGCGTTTTTTTCATCCTCGGGATCCTTTGGTATCAGCAGTTGTTTGATCTCCTCCTCCAAATTTTCTTTTCTTTCCTCCAATTCCAATAATTCTCCTTTGGCCATATCACGCAACTCATCATCCTTTGCAGTGTTGAGGATTTGCCTGCTATCCTGAAGATTTCCCAACACCATTTTGTATTCCGCCAACGCCTCCACAACCGGATCCATGTCGCGATAATCCTTGTTGAGGGATTTATAGCGTTTCATATCACTCATGATCTCAGGATCGCTCAACTGCTCCTGTATGTGCAGCCAACGTTCTTTAATTGCTTCTAATTTTGACAAAAGATCCATGAATAATTTTTGGGTGATGTGCTAACCCTTGCAAAGTTAATTAATGCAAGGCTAACGATTAATTATCTGATAAGCAGATATACCTTCCGCAGTTCGTAAAAATATTTTATCGCCAACCAGGTTTGTTTGTAAACTATTTATTTCAGGCAAAGGATATAATAATTCAATTTGTGATTGAAAAATATATAAGGAAAAATCGTTTTCTAAAGTACATAAATAAAATTTCTCATTAACCTGATCAGGGGTATTTGGGATCTCGCTGATCATATAAATATAATTTGCGTAATTGTCAAAAACCAGTAACCCCCGTGTTGTGGTGTATAGATATATTTTATTATTTACACTGAATAACTTAGGTTCCTGTATGGAAAACTCAAATAATTGATCAAAGGCTTCACTTTCCGCATTTACATTCCCACTTTCATCCAACTTAATTAATTTCCTGCTCAGGTCGTCGTACATCCAGACAAAATCACTTTCGTTTTCCTTGCAAATGGCTGTAGGTTGATAATTGTTTTTATTGATATTATTGCTCAGTTTTATTACAGTCAATTCGGCTAATTTATTATCTAAAAATATTACAGTATTATAATCCTTATAAAAGATCAACACCTTTAAGGCATTGGAAGCATCAATTAAAGTTGGATTTCCGAATTGTTTATTGCTATAACTTCTTTCAGTAGAATCAATATAATTAAATTGAATGATCTCTTGTTTATCGTTGATGTAATATATATTAAATAAATTATCCGTAGTGAAAAAAGTACTTGTAACGTTTATTTTTAATATCAGCGAATCTTCTCCAAAACAATTTAGAGAAAAACAAAAAAGAAATATGAAAATACTATTTTTCATAATATTTTAAAGTGCAGGTGCTGCCATCAAATTCCGCGTACGAATTAAATACTATCCAGTCGCCTAAATTAATGAACGAACTGTTTTCTCCAATTGGTATCTGAATTGCAATATGCCTGTGTCCGAATAAAAAATAATCGATATGCTCCTTTTTCAATATCTCCTTTGCATAAATGATCTGCCATTCTTTATCCTCCCCTAAAAATTTTCTTTCCACATTTAACATTCTGCTGTTATAGGAGAAGTATCGGGCAATTTTAAAGGCGAGATAAGGGTGTAACATCGCGAACAATCGTTGTGCCAGCCAGCTTTTGAAAATTTTTTTCATGAATTTGAAACCCTTGTCGCCGGGACCTATCCCATCACCGTGACCGATATAAAATTTTTTGCCATTCGCTTCCAATTGTATTGGTTTGTGATGCACCGGAATTTTTATTTCCTGTTCAAAATATCCAAACATCCACAAGTCGTGATTGCCGGTAAATATTTGTATGTCTATTCCACTATCTTTTAATTCGGCGAGTTTTCCTAATAACCTTACAAATCCTCTCGGTACTACATGTTTATATTCAAACCAAAAATCAAAAAGATCACCTATCAAAAAAATTTGTTTGGCATCTGCTTTAATTTCATCCAGCCAGCGCACAATTTTTTTCTCTCTGATAAGACTGGAAGCGTGATCGGGAATGCCGAGGTGAAAATCGGAAGCGAAATAAATTTTTGTTCTTTCCATCCGCTGATTATACCGGCCAGTTATCAATTAAAAAAACATATACTTCTTTAGGTCCGTGTGCACCTAATACTAAAGTTTTTTCTATATCTGCTGTACGGCTCGGACCCGTATTCAAATTTACCATGGAAGGAAAATTGCCATCGTATTTTTTTCTGATGGCTGCAAATCCTTCGTGAATATCTAATACTAATTGTTTTGTAGATGCAATTACAATATTTACTTCAGGAAAAATAGGTAAAGTTCTTCCGCTTTGCTGCCGGCTTGAAATTAAAATAGAACCCGTGCGTGCAATTAATGCTTCACATAACATAATTCCTGCATCCGCTTCCAAAACCGATGCATTATTTTCATATTGAATAAATTGATTGCGATCGAATAATTCATGTAATTGTTTTTCAGGACATACAATATGTGCCCAGGCTTTTTGCGTAACCAATTCTTTTAGTGTGTCAACACATTCTTTTTCATTTTCACAAAAAACAAATTGCCCCGAAACCGCCGTAAAGGCCTCTGCAAAAATTATTTCCAACGCTTCGTTCTCTATTGCATAAAATGAATCGTTGGTCTCCAGATTTGCATAAGGTTGTTTAGTTTGATGCAATAGTGCGCTCCGCACATTACTGAGTATTTTTTCTTTGGCGGATAGTATTTTTGCCATTGGAGATTATATTTTTAATTTCTTAAAGGAATTTAAAATTATTTAATGTGCTTCAAAAATAAATAAAAATAAACACTTTCGCGCTGTGTCACTCCTTTACAAACACAATCGCGGCTTCGTTATCCACTGATCTGAGTTTTAATACATAAGCCCCTGGGGCAAATTTGCTGATATTCACAGTGTAAAATACTTGAATGTTTTGTGTTGAGAAAATTATGCTACCCGTAATATTTAATATCTCTATAACCAATTTTTCACTACCCGAAAATTCGATATTGAGCGTTTCACTTGCTGGGTTTGGATATACATTAAGTTGTGATAAAAGTACATTATTCATTTCCAGACCTTCATCTGTCAGCCCATTACAATCATCATCTGCTCCGTTTAATATTTCAGGTGCTCCCGGATAAATGTCCGGGTTGGCATCATCACAATCGCTGTTATTTTCCACAAAACCTTCCGGCAGCTCGCAACTGAGTGAATCCACAGCAATATTGCCGTAAGCATCGCTATCGGCATCTTCAAAAGATAAAATATAGGTTAAATTATCATCAGCAATTCCGTCACAATCATCATCCAGATAATTACAAATTTCTTCAGCACCGGTATAGATGTTATTATTTGCATCATTACAATCGGTGGAATCCAAAACATACCCTAAAACTTCTTCAAAACAGGAGCTTATATAAATATCGGAATCACCAAACCCGTCCCCATCTGCATCAATAAAAAAAGTATAAAAAACCAATCCTTCATCAATATCCGTATTGCAATTATCATCCAACGCATTGCATATTTCAATTGCAGTCGGGTGTATCAAAATATTTGCATCATTACAATCGGTGCTATCCAAGACAAAACCACCCAATGTAAAACAGGAAACAGAATCATTTAATACATCACCAAATCCATCATTATCTGTATCCATAAACCAATGAAACGCAGTTACATCTTCATCTGTTAAACCATTACAGTTATCATCAATGGCATTACAAATATCTGTTGCAGTTGGGAAGATCAAATTATTTGTATCATCACAATCTGTGCTGTCGTTAACAAAACCGATTGGCATATTGCAGGCAATTGAATCCAAATCAATATCTCCGAATCCATCACCATCGGCATCAGCATAAAAAACAGTATTACAATAACCAAGTTTTACGATCCAAACATCACCGCCATACCCTATAGGCCCATGATAACCCGAAACATCAAAATCGTTTCCGGTGGTGTATCCAGCTACTACTAAGTCGTTATCATTTACAGAAATTATGTCAAATGCTTTTTCCCCCTCAGAACTCCCTAAATTTTTTTGCCATTCCAAGACTCCGGTTAAATCCAGTTTAACTACCCAAAAATCACTTTCCCCGAAATTTTCTGTTAAATCTAAATTATCGGAGATAGAGAATCCAGCAACTATATAACCTGAATCAACAACTTGTATTACCACATTTGCTTCCTCTGCACTTGTACCGCCTAAAGGCAATTGCCAGTTAATATTTCCAACACTATCCAATTTCAACACCCACCAATCAGTTGGTCCGCCGTGAAAACCGGATACGTCTCCATTATAAGAATCGGTTTGCCCGGCAACAATAAATCCTCCATCCATGGTAGGTTTAACAGAACAGGCAAGTTCATATCCTGTTCCTCCATAGTTTCTTTCCCATTCGATATTTCCCAACGGATCAATTTTAACCACCCAAAAATCCCAAAATCCATAGTTATCGGAAACATCACCATCAGAGGATTCAGACCTTCCGGCAATTATATAACCACCATCAAGTGTTTGTGCAATCGAATTGGCGTAGTCATAGTCTGAACCTCCATAACATTTTTGCCATTCGATATTTGCATTTTCGTCAAGTTTTACGACCCAATAGTCGTGGTTACCATGGTTTCCTGTAACATCACCATCATATGAAGATCCTGTTGAGCCTGACATCATAAATCCTCCGTCTTGCGTATTGATAATACAATAACCATATTCATCGCCACTGCCTCCGTAGGAGCGATCCCAAAGTAATTCACCGGTGTTGGAAAATTTTACCAGCCAAAAATCAGATGCTCCTTTAGGAGCCGATATATCTCCATCCTCTGAAGTTGATTGTCCTAACATTAAATATTCACCACTTGTAGTAATTACACCGGAAGCCCCAATTTCAAAAGAGGAACCACCAACGGATCTTTGCCATTCAACATTACGATTTGAATCTAATTTCAAGACCCAATAATCCGTATATCCATTATCTTCAGTTACATCACCATCGATCCCTGAAGAGCCCCCAAAAATAATAAAGCCATTATCTGAAGTTTGTTTTATTTCATAGGCCCCCTCTGCAAATATACCCCCAAAACACTTCTGCCAAATAATATCCGGAGCCTGCCCAAAGGCAGAGAACCTGGCATTTGGGACTAATAATATTAACAAAAACAAATTTTTCATTCCCGGCAAAATGTTGTTTATCTTAAATAAAGTTAGTCAATTATTTGCATTTGTAAAAACAAATGCTTAAATCTGCATGGGCTTACACTCATTTCATCTGCTTTTAAGGCTTCAAGTAACTTATAAATATAATTTGTTAAATCTTTAAAATCTACCGCTTATGAAAAACTCGACATTTTATTTCAGGGGTAATTACAGGTATCCTAAAATATTGATTTGCACCTTTTTTGTTGTATTAGTATTTACTAACAAATGCAGTTTGTTTTCAACTAACTCAATTTTCTATTCAGATAATCCGGATTTAATTGTTTCTTCACCTGATACCATTCCGCCGGATACCACAGCCATTTTTACTGAAGGTGACACTCTGGAAACTTATATGGACGGTGTGAGTATTGTGCATATTTTATATGAGGATACCTCTGCAGCGCAAGACAGTATGGAAATGTTACTATGGGAATTCACTGATAACCAACCGCATATTTTGGTGGAGTTTTCCGATAATGCAGCACCCATTCAACAGGGTATGTTTGGTTTTAATATCGGTAATATTTTTTTACCCGGTCACGCCTATGAACCCGAATTTGAAGAAGCATACGGGGAAGACCCGACACCTTTTGATCTGCTAAGTGCTTTGAGACCAAATGTATTGCGTTTTCCTGCCGGACAATCAGCCACCTTTATGCAACCACTGGGTTCCCCTTTTACCAGTGATGAAGGAAATGCTAATTATGGAAATTTGAACGGAGGGTACGGATATGACATTGAAAGTGTTATTGGGTATTATGATATGAGTGATGGTGGGATAGACGCATTTGAATTTCCGATAGTGGACATGGTTGATTTATTGGCTCAAATTGAAGATGATATGTATGATCCTATCGGTAGTTGTGAAAGTTGTATAGATTGGATCGATGGAGATCAAATTAAGGATTTTGAAGATAAATATCGCCTTTGGCACGATCAGGTGAATTTTGATCCGACAGGGTTGGATATTGAAGAGATGGATGAACTGTACATTAATGATTTTATAAGATTAATTGAAAAAATTGAAGATGAAAACCCGGGTCATGTTGTAGATGTAATTTATTGTGCTGATATATTAAGTCAGACCGCTGATGATCTGGTAAATGTAATTACATACCTGCGCACAAATACAATACACAATGTAAATGTTGTTGGCGTGGAACTCGGCAACGAAGTGTATGCGGAATTTTTTGCTAAAACAGTTGGGTTCACTACAACCACCCCCGAAGATTTTGAAGAGTATTATGAAGCAAATGATTTTGAACATTATTGGAAGTATATTAATGGTGATGATTATACCGGATTGGACGGATGGTCAAATGCGGAGTTGGAAGATGCCATGCCGGATGACGTGGAAACAGATCATGATTTTATACTTAAGCTAAAAGATAATGAAGATACGTATGATATTAAAATAGGATTACCTGCACGTCCACATAGATCATGCGATGAATTTATTTTTATTTATGAAGATCCAAGAGATGAGGTATTACCTGATCCCTTTACTGAACCTTGTCCTTACCCCCAATGGAATATTGATATGACAGCATACTATGCAGAAGAAGTTTTTTCAGGACCTGCGGATAGTTATCTGTATTCTTTTGATGCAGTAAACATTCACAACTATATAACACCAAGATCATCTACCTTTTTAAATTCTCATTACAGGGATATTATTTTACCACCCGATGATAATTGTCTTGACGGCGATTATACTTTTGATACGGATCTTGAATTTTATGATGACGGAGTCTGGGATTTTACCGATATGGACGAAAGGCTGGAATGTGCCTATTACGGTTTAATAGGGCTAGGAAATCTGCCTGGTAATTTTCATCAGGCAATTAAATCCAAAATTGAAGCTGCTCAGGCAGATCATGCAAATTATTTAAAATTTCTTGCAACGGATGATGGTCCTGAAGTAAAAGAACTTTGGTCAACCGAATATGCAGTGAGTGCGAATGAAAAGGATCCTGAAGCTGCACCTTTTATCGGAGTAGTTGCAAATAGTTTTTTACAAGCATATGTAACACAAGAATGGATGATGAAGAATATCAAAATGAATTTTATTGCAGCTGCACGCGATAATTTTTTTACTTATGCAACCTTGCAAAATTTTCTTGGAGCTGTTGCAACGGATCTGATGACTCCAACCGAACTTCAAGATCAACTTGAACTTGGAATAATAGATGATTGTGAAGACGAAGAAGTGCCCAACCATTATGCGCCCAGAATAACCTATCACGCTATGAACTTAATGAAGGAGGTGTTTAATGGTAGTTATCAATATTTAAAAACAACAACCACCATGTATAGTGGTAATCCTAATCTGCCTCCTACGTATTTATTATACCATCAGCAAAAAAAGTGATCGTTGCCTATTCCAACACACGAAATACCACCCAAACCTATTATCTGGATCCGGATGAAGTAACCGGTTTTTATCCCGGATATGAAGTTTCGCTCAATGAAAATGAGATCAGGATTTTTTCAGTTGATGCCGACCAACTATATTCCACTTCCGGAAGAAGTACACTTTTCGATATCAATACTTTTTATGATGCATGCAGCACTGGTTATGTTAATCGGTATGAAATAACTACCACCTCCATCGAATCCAATACCGGAACCTGTTCCGGAGCTTGGGGTGTTGAAGATGGAGTCTGTGTTAAAGTACCTGCCAATTCCTGTGGTTATTTTATCATAGATATGGAAACCTATGCTAAATTGGGTATGAATACAGACATCTATTCAATTTATCCAAATCCCGCATCCAACTTTTTTACATTATTATATACTGATCAGGAATTTAATACCGGTGATGATGTAAAAATTGATATCTATTCCATAGCAGGTGCTTTTCAAAAAACATCTATAATTAATGCAGGAGCAAATGTAGATATTTCTGATCTTCCGGTAGGTGTTTATTTATTGAATATTTCTCAAAATGGTATTGAACAGGAAAATGAGATTTTGGTGAAGATGAAATAATAAAATTGCATTTTAAATAAAAGGTTGCCCAATTTTGAGCAGCCTTTTATTATTTATGGTATTTATTTTTATTTGTTAAACATTGATTTAATTAAATCAAAACGGTTTAACCTCCGTATCCTCCGGCTTCAATTTTTCCACTTCCGGAACCACATGATCTGCTCCGTTTTCAGAAATTGTGATCGTTTCTTTTTCCTCTATTTTCACAGCTTCATGATGTTTTTCATCAAATGGGCGTTGACCGATCAGCCTGTCCATATCTGCTTTGAATATGATCTCTTTATCCAATAATTCCTTGGCAATTATTTCTAATTGAACTTTTTTAGTGGATAATAATTCTTTTGTTCTGACATAAGCTGCGCCAATTAATTTTCGTACTTCCTCATCAATAACAGTTGCCGTTTGCTCAGAATAAGGTTTTGCAAAACGATAATCCTGGCTCTGATCATTATAAGAAATATTTCCTATCACATCGTTCATACCATAAATGGTAACCATGGCATAACTCATTTTTGTGATACGCTCAAGGTCATTTTGTGCTCCCGTGCTTATTTTTCCGAAAATGATATCCTCAGCAGCTCTTCCACCCAAGGTCATACACATCATGTCTATCAATTGCTCTTTGGTATACAGATACTGTTCTTTCGGCAAATATTGTGCATATCCCAAAGCAGCAATTCCACGCGGAACTATACTCACCTTCACCAATGGATCCGCATGTTCCAAATACCAACCGCAAATTGCGTGACCAGCCTCGTGATAAGCAACTATTTTTTTCTCGTCTTCTGAGATCAATTTGTTTTTCTTTTCCAATCCTCCTATCACACGATCCACTGCATCATTAAAATCCTGCATCTCCACAAATTTCTTTCCTCTTCTTGCTGCTATTAACGCAGCTTCGTTACATACGTTTGCAATATCAGCCCCGGCAAATCCCGGAGTTTGTAAGGCAAGTTTATGAGGATCCACTTCCGGAGAAACTTTTATTGGTTTTAAATGCACCTTAAATATCTGTTCACGTCCTGCAAGATCCGGTTTATCAATAGAGATCTGGCGGTCAAAACGTCCCGGACGCAGCAAAGCAGGGTCCAAAACATCAGGACGGTTCGTGGCGGCGAGAATAATTACGCCCTTGTCGGTCCCAAATCCATCCATTTCCACCAACAATTGATTGAGGGTGTTCTCACGCTCGTCGTTGCTTTGGATCATATTCTTGCCCCTGGCGCGTCCTATTGCGTCAATTTCATCTATAAATATGATACAAGGTGCCTTTTCACGAGCCTGACGGAAGAGGTCACGAACACGGCTCGCACCTACTCCCACAAACATTTCCACGAAATCGGAACCCGAAATACTGAAGAAAGGAACCTGCGCTTCACCCGCCATAGCTTTTGCAAGCAAGGTTTTACCCGTTCCCGGACTACCAACCAAAAGCACTCCTTTAGGAATTTTTCCACCCAAAGCAGTATATTTTTTAGGATTTTTAAGAAAATCCACTACCTCCATTACTTCTTCCTTCGCTTCATCAAGGCCGGCAACATCGTTAAATGTTACATTCACCTTGGTGTCCTTATCGTAAAGATTCGCTTTAGACTTACCGATATTAAATATCTGTCCGCCACCGCCCATGCCACCACCACCGGTAACTCTGCGCATAATGAAGATCCAGATTCCCAAAATCAGCACGAAAGGCAATATCCAGCTCAAAAGACTCATGAGCACATTGGTGCGTTCATCACTTTCCGGTTGAATTTTATTTTCTTCCGGCCAGCTTGCCTGCCAATCGTTTAATTGATTAATAAAGGCATCAGGGGTGGTCACCTTATATTTATACTGAGCTCCTTTTTCGGGAACCTTGTCCTTTTTATAGGGTTCGTTCGTTAAACGGTCGGGCTTTATGTATATCTCAGCATAATCATCGTTCACGATAACAATGCGATTCACATCGCCTTTCTGCAACATTTCAGTATTGAACTTTTTAATGTCCTTTAACTCCACAGGATTACCCTCAAAAGGGAAATACATAAACGCTATCAGAACAGCAGCTATCACTGCATATATCCAATAGAAATTAAACTTCTTTTGCGGTGTCGGTTTGTTCTTGTTTTGATTGTTTTGTTCTGTACTCATCGAAATTATTCTACTCTTTTTAACTGACTTTTTTAACTAAAGCATCGTGCCATAGCTCCTCCAACTGATAAAAATTGCGGGTTTCGCGGTAAAAAACATGAACAACAACGTTCATATAATCTACCAATACCCATTCACAATTTTCGAAACCCTCTTTACCCAAGGGTTTCATGCCTGTTAACTCAAACACATTTTCTACAATATGGTTTGCTATAGCTCTAACTTGCGTGGTTGAATCCGCGTGGCAAATGATAAAATGGTCTGTTGCAGCATCATTTAAGCTGCTTAGGTCCAGATGAACAATATTTTCACCCTTTTTATCCTGAATACTTTCAATGACGGCATCGGTCAACGAATATTGTGTATCTTCTGTTTTCTTTGTTTTTTTTCTCACTTACTTTGTAATGAATGGCAAAGTTACGAATTCTTTTGCGGGCTCTTGAAAATACACTCTTTATCGGAAAGGAGCTGATGCATCTTGACAGTGTTGACAGCACTAACAACTATGTTAAAAACCTTCTTACAGCTGAAAAACGTCCAAATGAGGGTTTGTTAGTATTTGCAGACGACCAATTTGCAGGCAAAGGGCAGCTTGGCAATAGTTGGATAAGCAAACCCGGCGAAAATATCATAGCGAGTGTATTGTTATATCCGGTTTTTCTTGAACCACATCAGATTTACTTTTTAAATAAAGCAGTAGCGCTTGCGGTTCAGGAGACAATTACTGAAATTATAATGGAAAAGAATGCCCTGATTGGCACTGTAAAAATCAAATGGCCAAACGATATTTTTATCGGGGAAAAAAAAGTTGCCGGTATTCTGATCGAAAACAGTCTCAAAACCTCCCGAATCGAAAATTGTGTTGTTGGAATTGGTTTAAATGTAAACCAGATATTTGCACATCAATCTACTTTAAATGCGGTTTCCATTAAAGAAATTATTGGAGAGGATGTTGATCTGAATAAAGTACTGAACATCCTCTGCACAAGATTGGAAAAATATTATTTGATGTTAAGGGCATTTAATTTTCAGCAAATAGATAAACAGTACCATTCCTGTTTATTTGGGGTAGGGGAGGTAAGAAATTTTATTGTTAATGACGCTCCGATAAAAGGAATCATTAAAGGTGTCGGCGAAAATGGTTTGATACATGTTGAAATAGATGGTATAAATAAGGAATTTGATTTGAAGGAGATCGAGTTCATATATAAATAACAGGTTCGATTAATTTAATTTCCTTTTGCAATAAAAGTTTAATTATTACCTTTCGTTTTCTATGCCTGAAAAATTAATTGATAAAACCATTTTCTCACTTCTGGAAGTAACTACCAGCATTCAGAAAACACTTGCTGATAGATATAAGACGGCATTTTGGGTTAAGGCAGAAATGAATAAACTCAACCTATATCGACATTCTGGTCATTGTTATCCTGAACTGGTCGAAAAACAAGGGGAAAAAGTGGTTGCACAAATTCGCTCCATTTTATGGAAAGATGATTATGTAAGAATTAATAATGCATTTTTAAAAATATTGCAGGAACCATTAAAGGACGGGATAAAAATTTTATTTCTTGCAAATATTACCTTCGATCCTGTACATGGTTTGTCGCTTCGCATAATAGATATTGATCCTGCTTATACCTTGGGCGACCTTGAGCGCGAGAAACAGGAAACAATACAGAGATTGCAATCGGAGGGAATTTTCGGATTAAATAAAACCACCAAATTATCGCTGTTGCCAAAACGTATTGCAATCATTTCTGTGGAATCGAGTAAAGGATATGCCGATTTTACGAAAGTGATTGAAACCAACAACTGGAACTATACATTTTTTCACATGCTTTTCCCCTCAGTTTTACAAGGGGAAAAAGCAATACCTTCCATTACCAGACAATTGGCCAGAATTAAAAAAGTGCAACATCATTTTGATGTTGTTGCCATAATACGAGGTGGTGGGGGAGATGTAGGATTATCCTGTTATAATAATTATGTTCTTGCAAAAGAAATTGCATTATTTCCACTTCCGGTTATAACGGGTATCGGACACGCAACAAATCTTACTGTATCAGAAATGATATCTTATGAAAATGCAATTACACCTACAAAAATTGCAGAATATCTTTTGCAAAAGTTTCACAACTTCGCTGTTCCTGTTCAGCAAGCTCAGGATATTATTATTGATGTTTCCCAGCAATTATTAACGGAGCAAAAAACCAATCTGAGGTCTTATACAAAATTGTTCAGATCGGTGGTTGAAAATAAGCTTCTCTTTAATAAAGGCATCATTAAAGAACAAATTCAAAGCATCGTGCAGCAATCCGGTTTCATATTTAAAAATGGACGATCATCATTATTAAAAATTTCCGCGGATATTCAAAAAGATGCAATTCTTTCCTGCAAAGCTTCTGTTTTGGATATAGAAAATTTGTCGCGAAAAATTAACATGGCATCCTCCGGTTTCCTAAAAAATAAGAATCTGGAAATGGAACATATTCAAAAAAATATTACCAATATGAGCCCCGAAAAGGTATTGCAACGGGGTTATAGCATAACTTTGCACAATGGCAGATCGATCAATAATATTGCACAACTCCAACCGGGAGATGAAATAAAAACAATAATTTCGAACGGCGAAATAAACAGCACTATTCAAACAATTAAAGAAGGCGAATCATCATGAAAGATAAAATAAATTATACCGAAGCATTCGAAGAATTACAAACAATAGTTTCAGAAATTGAAGATGGTGAAATTTCCGTTGACGAATTATCCGAAAAAGTAAAACGCGCAGCCTTTCTGATCAAGATCTGCAAATCAAAATTAACATCAACAGAAGAAGATGTAAATAAAATATTGAAAGAATTAGATGAAGAAGCGTAAAAAGACATAAGACATAGGACACAAGACATAGGACTGGACATAAGACAATGAAAATGGACAAAGGACAGGGGACGTTGATGTATTAGGTATCGGGTCTCAGGTATCAGGTATCAGGAAAACAAAGGATGGGATCTATTAAAATTTCGAAGAAATTTATACTCCTTTCTCCTCTCTCCTTTCTCCTTTTTAAGTATCAAGAAAACAAAGGATGGGATCTATTAAAATTTCGCCAGAAATTTAAACTCCTCTCTCCTCTCTCCTTTCTCCTTTCCCGGCTCATCTTTTTTTAATCGACTACACTACTACTATTGCTGCATAAAAAAAATACTTTAAAAAAAATTTGTTTTTCTAAAAAAACACTTTTACCCTTGCAAGTAATTGTTTAACCCTAAAATTCAATTACATGAAATTACTTGCCATTGGTCTGTATTCAGATCACTCGGAGTTTCGCAATCCGGAATTTATTTTGCGATATCCACCTGAAATAATTAAACTCTTTTTTTTGTTGATCACTTTTTTAATGCTGCATGTAAAAATTGGGCATGCTCAAGGTGCTGTGAAAAGCTCCATTAATTATGTGAAGGAAACAAAAGTGTTTTATCTTATTTCTGATTCCTTGAATGCCTTTTCTATAACAGGGAAAGTAAATTTATTGCCGGAGTATACTAAAGACAGCATTGTTAATTTGGTATATACCAATAATGACCTGAAGACAACAATTTTCCATCAGGATAATTCACAATATGAAGAATGGATGACCAAGCCCTCAAAAACGATCATTGATAAATCGAGAATTAAAGTATATGACAGATTCGGTCATTTGATTGTAAACAAGTTGCACAGCACGATGTATAAAAGTAATTACAGCACCCTTAAAAATTATCTTACTGTTCACAGTTTGGATGTGGTTCCGGATTTTTTACAGTTAACAACTGCTTTGAAGCAGGAAATGCTCGATTCCGGTTTTGTTTATACCAATCTTGGTTCCGGATATTTGAAATTTGTGAAAGATTCAATGGAGTTGATATTTAATAATTCCAAAAGATCCAATGAATTGATCATGTATCACGGTGACGGAACGATTAATTATTCTGTCAAAAAAGGATTTCGATTGAACGCTGCCGGTAAAATTGTTCCCGCCTATAGCATCGAAAAAAAATGGGATGCCCGATTTCCTGAAAATTGTGTGCAGGAATTTAAAATTATAGAATATTTAAGTTACAACATTACAAATTACGGTCCGGGAAAATTTTCTGAGGAGGAAGCAGAAGTTGAGGCTGATAACAGAATATATATTTATCCAAATCCTGCTTATAATTTTATAAAGGTAATGCTTCCCGAAATTTCATCAGGTCTAAATATTTACATTTTTGATAATACTGGAAAACAATTACTGGAAAATGTGATCATGGATGGAGTTTCTGAATTTAATGTAAATATCAATAGTTTCGACAGAGGTATTTATGTGCTTAAACTGATAAGTGAAGCCGTTAATTATTCAGAAACATTTGTAAAAAATTGATTTACCCTTAAAAAATATTGTATGAAAAAGATGATTTTACCCGTTTTATCGGTTCTTATATACATAAATTGTTTTGCTCAGTTAGACCTGGATTGTGTTCCCGATCACAGTATTGAGGCTATTAATATAATTCCAGTTGAATTTATTCCAACAACGTTCACTGCAGATATATGGGCAAGTCCTTTATTGATCCCTGATCGCGAAGTGTATTTTATTCACGGGCTTGGGGGACAAGGTGATGAAGACGGCACTGTAGGAATTAGCTGGAGTCAGGCTTCCCTTTATGCTGCATCGGAATATAAAATAAATGCGAGCCGTCCTGATTATGCAGATGTTTCTCTCGACTTTGCAGCATTGGAATTGCGCAGTGATCTTGAAGCAATTGATGAGGCTGATGACCATGCAATTATTATTGGCCATAGTCAGGGCGGAATTGTTTCGCGCAGAATAGATTATTCTTATTTTACCGAAGAATGGGGTCCGGAGCCCCGATCATTTGGCGGACTCGTAACATTTGGATCTTCTCATCAAGGAGCAAGAGTGCTTAATAATAAAGAGGATCTGATGGCATGGTCAGGCGCAACTTGTTCCGCGTTAACAGCCGGCCCCGTTGCGGAATATGTCGAAAGCAATTTTTTTCTGGATCTACTTTTAAATCCAACTTCCATGGGAAATTTTAACGATTTTTTCTGCAACACATTAGAAAATAATATCGCACCAATTTTGTTTAAAGACTATTTTTCGGGAATTACCGAAAGTTATGAAGTTGGATCTGAACAATTAGCGGAATTAAATGCATATGTTCCCGAAATTCCTTATGTTTGTTTCTACGGAGTTGAAACCGAACCGCTCATGTGGAATACACTGGTGCATTTGTTAGATGGTCATGAACCTAATAATGTAATAACTTATGGTGAAATGCCATTTGGTGCTGGTGGTGATAACACACTTACAGAATTTGCCAATGCGATGACTGAATTGTATTTCACTAAATATATTTCTTATAACAATTTGGCCGAAACATATGCCGATGTTATTTATGGTTTCGATCTTACTACGATAGGCTGTTATTTAACGATTTTTTGCGCACTGGATATAACGGATGATTATGAAGAATCTGCTTTTATCCGCGATGAATATAAAAAAGGATACGATTGGTTCTTGGATGCAAATACAAATTGGAAAGGTTTTATTGGGGCATATGAATTAACTGAAACCGGGCAAACGTGTTATTGTATGGATATTGGTCCGCTTGGCGACCTGAATGCTGTTGAATATCCTGCTTCCCCCGATGGGTCCTGCATCACAGAAGATGATGATACAAATTGTTACACATTTGCGAATTACGATTGGTTATTTAAAGAATCAGATGGTGTTGTATTAACGGAGTCAGCAAGCACCTGTTCAGGATTAATTGCAGAAACGCCTGAATATTCGAGAAAAATGTATGGATCAAATCATTTCAGCATACGAAATGATAGTAATACAAAAACGATGTTGGATGATCTTTTTGAAGGAAATCACGGACTCTTTTTTGCAACTCCTGAAAGATAATATGAGGATGTTTTATATCATATTAAATTGTTTGGTACTTCTTCTTTGCGGATGTAAAGAAGAAGTATTGGAAAATTATTCCGTTGTAAATTCAAATGAAGATATTTTGCCTGTCCCCATCGTTTGGCAGATTCCATTGGCTGAAGACACAAGTATTAAATATAGTATTGCACCTAAATTTTATAATGGCGGAGTTTTATTTAGTTCAATCGACCTTGAACTCATTGATCCTATGTTAATAAAATTTGCGGGTTCGGAATTTGGAAATATTTTATGGCAAACAGATGCTGCCTTCGAAGTCAATTGTTCAAGTCCAACAACGGGCTCCGGTAATGGAAGTTATATATATGATCACTACTATGTCACACTCTGCAATTCTGATCCAAGAGTGGTTGATCTGAATGACGGAAGTGTTTTCTGGCATTATGAATGCCCGAGTGAAAGAATGCCAAAAATCACACACTTTAATAATATACTTTTTCATGTTCATCTTACAGGATTCAATCCGTTTTCATCAGCATCCATTGTATTTACAGATATTTATACTGGTATTTGGGATACAATATTTACTCTTGATATGGTAGATGATTATTCTGTTGGACTTTATCCACCCACAGCATTGATAGATGTAAATAATGATACGATATTATATTTTCAAAACCGGCAATACAGAACTCTGCCCTACGATGGGAAAGTTGATCTGTACGCTTATAATATGTCTGCAGATACTATCGTCTGGATGGTGGATGATATCGACCCACATGGAAATAGTTCAATTTATCCACCATTATATTTTGAAGATAAAATTTATTTCAAAGGAACTTATACCTTATTTTGTCTGGATGCACAAACAGGAGAAATATTGTGGGAGAAATTATTCACAGGCCCTGGGGAAGATCTATTGATGGGTAATTTGATGGAAGTGGAAAATAAGATCATTGTGAAAACTAGTTATGAGAGTATTTATGCACTTGATCCGCTTACGGGAAGTGTAATATGGGAAAATCAGGATGCAGGTGCAACCCCAACCGATATGGTGTATTATAATGGCGTATTATATTATGGAAGTTCAGGGGATGGTAATTTACATGCCATTAATACAACAACCGGAGCGCAACTTTGGGAAATGGAATCGCCGAATAATAAATTTGCAATATCCGAATATGCTGCTTTTATTTTTACCGTTGCCATTGATCCTATTTTAAATAGATTGTATACATCCGATGGATATTATTTAATGTGTTTTCAACTTGAAAATTGACTTATGAAAAAAAATATATTGGTCATCGCAATTTTATTAATTCCGGTTTTGGTTTTCACGCAAACTTCCACAGAGGAGGAAGTTATGGTATCCTTTAATTTAAAGGCAGGACCTTTGTTTCAAAGTTACAGTTTTGAACTGCCTGGATTTAACAACGACCTGAATTCCGGTACTGCAAGTTCAACAGGAGTTTTGGTGGGTGCTGATGTTTTGATAAAAAAGAATTGGTTTGGTTTGATCACTACTTTGTATGGCAGAACCTGCGGAGCAGATGAATCCTTTTATCTGGATACTTATGAACTGAGTAGTTTTAGCTCAGGGAAATTTTATTCCGTCGGAGTGTTAAGCGGACTATATTTTGAGTTGCCGTTAGGGAGCGGAATTTTAAACAGTATTTATGCAAAAGTGCAGGCTGGAAGTATGCGAACTTATTTCCCTAAGCACGAACTCAATTTCACCGATTCCTATTTAACTTCTGTTCAAATTGAAAGTAAAGTGAGTTCGGGGTTTGTTTCCAATATTGGATTAGGCGCTAAATTTAAAATAGGAGAAAACGCTATGATAGGATTGGATTTTAACCTTATGAGAGAAACTGCAGACATTCATTCCACACAAATTTTGGATTATTCAGATATAACTATAAGTAATGAACGCATTGAACAATACCTTGAATGGGATCAATTCCTGTTCAATCCAAATATTGGATTTACATTAAATTTTTAACCGGGCAAAAGGCTTTGCATTTTTTTATCACGAATAAAAATATTATTTGTTCGTTCATTGCTATTTGTTTTGTGATTTTACAAAACAATTGCTGTTTTATTAATACATCACCCATTTTTTAATTAAATGTATTTTTAAATTCCGTTGCATTCCAATTTTCATAACATTAAAAAATTTGATCCTTTACAAACAAAATGCAACACATTATTGTATTTTCAAACCAAAATATGTTTGAAACATTTAAGATCAGAGCTTTGCCCGGTTATTTTTTGTTTAAAATTGAAAATTTTAAAATAATTTTTATAAACTGTCATTTCAACATCAATCCGATATGAATTGGGAGGTTGACCAATTAAGATCATTTCTAACACTAAAATTATGTTGCAAAAATCCCCTCAAATATATATTGAATTTATATTTGCTGTTCAGAGGTATGAAAACATTATACTGCCTCATTGGCGAGACTGCCTTTACAAATGTATTTCAGAAATAATTACTGAAAAAAAACAAAAGGTTATTATTGTAAATGGAATGCCTGATCATATACATGTACTTGTTGGTTTAAAACCAAATTTATCAATGGCAGATCTCGTCGGATTTATAATAAATGGATCTTCAAAATTTATTAACGAAAATAAATTTGTAAAAGGAAAATTCGAATGGCAGGAAGGCTTTGGCGGGTTTTCCTGCGGTGAGTCTGATTTGAATTCGGTGTACAATTCTATATTAAATCAAGAGGAATTTCACAAACGAGTAACTTTCAAACAAGAATTCATCGAATATTTAAACATTAATGAAATTGAATTTGATGAACGAAATTTGTTTGAATGGATTGATTATTAATTCGATAGATCTACTTGCAAAAAGTAAAGAAATTTAATAAAAATTGAAATTGCTTTTTTGATATTGAAAACCTTTACCTTGGTTTAATTACACACCATCACGGAAAAACCTCCTTAATGATCTTACGCATCGCTCCAACATTGCCCATTGTGTAATAATGTATGCATGGAACTCCATGGCGAACTAATTCTTTAGATTGGTCGATGCACCAATTAACCCCTGCTTGTTTTACTTCTTCTACGGATGTGCATGCATCTATCATATCGTTTAATTCTTCAGGAATATCTACATGAAATGTTCTTGGAATTGTTTGAATCTGCGAAGCGCCGGTAATTGGTTTTATCCCCGGTATTATCGGAACTGTAATTCCCTCTGCTCTGCATTTTTTTACAAAATCAAAATATTTATTGTTGTCGTAAAACATTTGGGTTACAATATAATCTGCTCCCCGATCAACTTTTTGTTTCAAATATTTCAGATCGCTTTTTAAATTGGGACTCTCAAAATGTTTTTCAGGATAACCCGCTACACCAATATTAAAATCAGTTTTATATCCCTGAATGGAATCTTCCTCTAAATAAATTCCCTTATTCATATTCACAACCTGCGAAACCAGATCATCGGCATATTTATGCCCTCCGGGTTCGGGAATAAAGTCGCGTTCATTTTTTGATGCATCACCACGCAACAACAATACATTATCAATATTTAAATAACTAAGATCGATCAAGGCATCTTCTGTATCCTCCTTGGTAAATCCACCGCAAATGATATGCGCTACTGCATCAATTTTATATTTAAACTGTATTGCCGCACATATGCCGACAGTGCCTGGGCGTTTTCGAATAAATACCTTGTCAAATCTATCATCTCCTCGTTTTTTATAAATGTATTCACTTCGGTGATAAGTAACATTTATAAATGCCGGATTAACATCAATGAGTTGATCTAACACTTCATAAATATTATGTATGCTTTTCCCTTTTAAAGGAGGTAAGATCTCAAATGATAATAAGGTCTTATCAGCCCTGTTTATATGTTCTGTTACCTTCATCTTATAGAATAATATAATTGTAATTCAATATTACTTTAACTAAAGAGATGCAAATATACTATCCGATATAAGAAATACTATCGTGTGAAAATTTAAACGCTATTCTTCAATTCAACTTACTGACTTACCTTTGTTGTATGAAGATATTGTTGCTTGGTTCAGGGGGCAGAGAACATGCACTCGCCTGGAAGATAATTCAATCACCACAATGTGAACAATTATTTATTGCTCCCGGTAATCCCGGCACTGCCTTGTGCGGCCAAAATGTAAATATCAAAGCAACGGATTTTCCGCTTCTCACCACTTTTTGCATGGAACAAAAAATTGATATGTTGGTGGTCGGCCCCGAAGATCCTTTGGTATTAGGAGTAGTTGATTTTTTTGCAACTTCTCCCGGGTTGGAAAATTTACCTGTTATCGGGCCTTCAAAAATTGCTGCCCAAATGGAAGGTTCTAAGGTTTTTGCCAAAGCATTTATGATGCGCAATAATGTGCAAACACCTGCTTATAAAGAGTTTTCAAATGATTCTTTTGCTGAGGCTTCAAAATATATAAGCGAACACGCATTACCTATTGTATTAAAAGCTGACGGTTTAGCTGCAGGAAAAGGTGTGGTAATTTGTAATGATCATGAAGAAGCGCATAATGAGCTTCAACTCATGTTGTCAGGCAAATTTGGCAACGCAGGCAATAAGGTTGTTGTGGAGCAATTTCTCCATGGAATAGAATTAACTGTTATTGTTTTAACAGATGGTGAACACTATCTGATTTTACCTCCCTCAAAAGACTATAAGAAAGCTGGTGATGGTGATACCGGATTAAATACAGGTGGAATGGGTGCTGTTTCTCCCCCTCCATTTGTTACTGAAAGTTTCATGCTAAAAGTGCAGGAAAAAATAATCCAGCCAACAATTTCCGGCTTGAAAAATGAAGGCATTAAGTATAAGGGATTTTTATATTTCGGACTTTTTAATTGCAACGATGAACCCTACCTCATTGAATACAATGCGCGTTTAGGTGATCCGGAAACTCAGGTGATACTTCCGCGCATCAAAAATGATATTCTCGAACTTTTTTTGGCAATGCATAATGAAAATTTGAATCTCCATAAATTGGAAATTGATGAAAGAGCCTGTGCTACCGTTATATTGGCAAGTGATGGATATCCGGGTCAATTTGAAAGGGGAAAACAAATAAGCGGATTGGAAAACACAGAGAATTGTTTTGTATTTCATGCCGGAACTTCTCTCGATGAAAATGGAAATTTAATAACCAGTGGTGGAAGGGTTTTAGCCGTTTCCGCTTATGGCTCCGATCTTTTTGAAGCTTTGCGCTCTTGTTATATAAATGCCGGAAGAATTTACTACGATACCCGATACTTTAGAAGAGATATAGGCTGGGATCTCTGATTTTTAAAAAAAGATGTAACTGCCAGAATCGAATTTCAAGGTATTCTGTTCCCACATTTTTTAAGTAAATACGCTGTTTGTGATATAAATCACCGATCTACGATATAAAAATATATCTCGGAAACTGCATTTATGTGTCGGCACTATACTGCAACTATACTCGTTTCAAGCCCGTTTGTGTATTCAAATTGCAAACATTAAACAAAATTTATAACAACAAATTTGAACGTATGAAAAAAATGAGTTTGATTCTCGCCACAGCATTAACAGTATTAATGTTGTCCTCCTGTTCTGATGACATTCCATCAGACCTTACACTTACCGAAGTGGAAACTTTAGCTGGCGGAAGCTGGAAAGTGACCTATTATTACGATAATGGTGATGGTGTTAGCAACGACTTTGATGGCTACACCTTTGATATTGCAGAGGATGGAACCATAACTGCTACTAAAGGAGCCAGCACCTTTACCGGAGTTTGGATGGTAAAAAGCAGTGACGACGATCCTGCATATGATAAGGAGATAGAATTTACCATTAGCGGTGACAAACAAATGGAAAACCTTGATGGAAGTTGGCTTATCACAGAATTATCAGATACCGTTATGAAACTCAAGGATGATACTCCAAGCGAAGAGATACATTTTGAAAAATTTTAAATATAACCGCGCAGCATGTATGTTGTGGGAATATTTAACAAAAATTTTCTATGAATGTTGATTACTGACAGGGTATAAAAGAATAAATTTTAACAATTCTGAAATAAATTATCATAAAATGGGTTATTCAGACGTTAAGTGTTCAAATTTTACCATAAAATGTGACAGCACTCACTTTCCACTCACATGCAACGCAACACAAGTAAAATCAGTTTTATTAATTAAACCATAAAAAATTGTAAGTATGAGGAATTTAAGAGTGTTTATGGCAACTTTGGTAGTTGCAATGTCGTTCACAGCCTGTTCAAAATCAGAATTGGATAACATGTCGATCACAGAGGCGGAAAGTGTTATCCCCGGAACCTATAAAGTAAATTTTTACGGAGATACCTATGGGGATGCAGGGCCTTTTGGTGAATATACCTTTGAGTTTTATAGTAATGGAACCATGTCTGCAACTAACGCTAACGAGGCTTTCACTGGAGTTTGGCTTATTCAAACCGTGTCTGATGAGCAGTTCGATAAACAGGTTTCCATCTCCATTACCGGAAACCCTGAAATGGACATGCTCAACTACGCCTGGAAAGTAATGGAAGTTACAGATGTGACACTTCAATTGGTGGACGATACCGGAGCAGAAGAGATACACTTTATTAAAATTTAAACTAACTAATCATGAACGAATGGCCGGCTGCAAATGTAGCCGGTCATTTTTTTGAAAATTTATTCAAACAAACGTTTGGTAAATTCAAAAATCAGGATAACTTTGTTGTATGCCGGTTAAAAAAGTAGAGAAATTTACCATCATCAAAGAGGCTTTAAACCTTTTCAGAACTCAGGGATATCATAAAACCACCATGTCCAATATTGGTGATGCATGCGGTTTACTTAAAGGTTCCATCTACCATTATTTTTCCTCAAAAGAGGATCTCATGAAGGAAGTGCTTGAAGTGCTCAAGGACCATTATCGGGATAAGGTTTTTATTTATGCTTACGATAACGAGTTAACTGCAACCCAAAAACTCAAATTGCTTGGGGAGAAAAGTATCGATGTTTTTGCAAACGGAGAAGGTGCATGCCTTATGGCAAATATTGCCATGGAAACAAATGATGTTGTTCCGGAATTCAGAAAACCTATTAAACAATTTTTCGATGATTGGATTAATGCACTTACAAATATTTATAAAGAAAGATATAGTAAAGATGCTGCAGAAATATTTGCAAAAGAAACCGTTTGTGCTATTGAGGGTGCAGCTATGATGATGAGAATTTATAACGACAAATCTTATTTGATAAAAGCCCATGAAATGATCATGGAAAAATTTGAAAAAGCAAGTAAACAAGCACTGATAAGTTAATTAAATATATAAGAGAATAAAATTTTTCCCATACATAAATTAATAAAATACAATGAACAGAATAATTAAAAAGGTAGCAGTTCTCGGTAGTGGTGTGATGGGAAGTCGCATTGCATGTCATTTTGCAAATATCGGAGTGCAAACGTTATTGCTTGATATTGTTGATCCGAAAGTTGAAAATGCCCCGGCAAAAGACATGAACTCCAGAAATAAATTGGTAAACGATAGTTTGACAATGGCAGTTAAACAAAATCCTTCACCAATATATGCACAAAATGTTTTGAAACTGATCACTACCGGAAACTTTGAGGATGACCTCAATAAAATAAAGGACTGTGATTGGATAATTGAAGTTGTAATTGAAAATCTGGAAATTAAACAAACACTGTTTGAAAAAGTAGATAACATAAGAAAACCGGGAACATTGATTACCTCCAATACCTCCGGTATTCCAATTCATTTAATGATACAAGGCAGAAGCGAAGATTTCAAGAAACATTTTTGCGGCACACATTTTTTTAATCCTCCGAGATATCTTAAATTATTGGAAATTATCCCGACACCGGAAACTGATCCTGCAGTTGTTAATTTTTTAATGGATTACGGAGATCGTTTTTTGGGTAAGACCACCGTTTTGTGCAACGATACACCTGCATTTATAGCTAACAGAATTGGTGTGTTCAGTATTATGACAGTTTTAAAAACAATGGAAAAATTATCTCTTTCCATTGACGAAGTGGATGCATTAACAGGTCCGATATCTGGTCGCCCGAAATCTGCAACATTTCGCACTGCAGATGTTGTAGGTATTGACACTTTAATAAAGGTGGCAAAAAATACATATGATGCGTGTCCTAATGATGAAAGCAGAGAAATGTTTATTATTCCTACCTATATCAATAAATTAATAGAAAATAAATGGCTGGGTGATAAAACAGGACAAGGTTTTTTTAAAAAAGTAAAAGGTGCTGATGGAAAAAGTGAAATCCAGGTTATCGATTTAAATACATTCGAATATAAACCAACAGCAAAAGCAAAATTTGCAACTATTGATGCTGCCAAACCTATTGATGATCTTAAAGCGCGAATAATAATATTACATTCCGGCACAGATAAGGCAGGGGAATTTTATCGCAACATATCCTATAATGTGAATGCTTATGTAAGCAATCGTATTCCGGAGATCGCAGGAGAGTTGTATAAAATTGATGATGCAATGAAAGCCGGTTTTGGGTGGGAGATGGGACCTTTTGAAACATGGGATATTTTAGGTGTTCAAAAAACTTTATCTGCAATGGAGGCAGCCGGTATTAAAGCAGCTCCCTGGGTTTACACCATGTTGAGTAATGGCAATACTTCTTTTTATAAAGTGGAGAACGGAAAAAGAAAATATTTTGATATCAATGCTAATTCCTATTTGGATATTCCCGGATCTGATGCATTTATTATAATGAATAACTATAGATCCAATAAACCGGTCTGGAAAAATGCTGGTGCAACTTTACACGATATCGGTGATGGAATTGTAAATCTGGAATTTCACATGAAAATGAATGTTATTGGAAGTGAGATTCTGGAAGGTATTAATAAATCAATTGATATTGCTGAAAATAATTATCGTGGACTGGTAATTGGAAATGATGCGGCGAATTTCTCCGCCGGTGCAAATTTGGCAATGATGTTAATGCTCGCTATTGATCAGGAATATGATGAACTGAATATGGCGATTAAGTATTTTCAAAATACCATGATGCGCGTGCGGTATTCTGGAATTCCCGTAGCCGTTTGTCCGCACGGATTAACGCTGGGCGGAGGTTGTGAAATGACCATGCACAGCGATATTGCTGTAGCTGCTGCCGAAACTTATATCGGTTTGGTGGAAGTTGGCGCCGGATTAATTCCTTCAGGCGGCGGGACAAAAGAATTTGCTTTGCGTGCAAGTGATAAATATTTTAAAGGCGATATCGAAATTCCAACTTTACAGGAAATGAGTTTAAATATTGCAATGGCTAAAGTAGCAACCTCTGCTCGTGAGGCATTTGAACTCGGAATATTGCGCAAAGGAATCGATAAAGAAATAATTAATAGTGATCGCGTAATTGCAGAAGCTAAAAAATCAGTTTTAGAATTAGCCGATGAAGGATACACCCAACCAAATCAAAGAACAGATATAAAGGTGTTGGGAAGAAGTGCTCTCGGTAGTTTTTATACCGGTATAGCTTCTATGAAAATGGCTGGATATATTTCCGAACACGATGAAAAGATCGCTCAAAAGGCATGTTATATTTTATGTGGCGGCGATCTTTCGCAACCAACAACCGTTAATGAACAATATCTTTTAGATCTCGAACGTGAGGCATTTTTATCACTGCTCGGGGAAAAGAAAACGCTGGAGAGAATGCAGTTTATTTTGAAGACAGGTAAGCCGTTGCGGAACTAGGACACGGGACACGGGACACGGGACACGGGACACGGGACACGGGACACGGGACACGGGACACGGGACACGGGACACGGGACACTTAAAAAGTGGGACATTAAAATTAATTGTTTAACCTTAAAAACGAATAATAAAATGCACAATTACAGAGAACTTGAAATTTGGAATGAAGGAATTGAATTAGCAAAAATTGTTTATCAAATGACTCTTGAATTTCCTAAAGAAGAAATTTATGGATTGACATCACAGAGATTTATTTCAGTAGAGAAAATGGCGCCAGTTTTACAAAAACTGGATGTTTTGCAGAAAAAAATTTATCGGTTTAAACAAAAAGTTAATTCATATAAATAAATAATTTTTGAAAAATTAAAATTTAAACAAATCATGAGTCATAAATATAATTTAACACATGTAGAGGAGCAATCCCGCGTCCCGATACCCGTGTCCCGATACTTTATCAATAGAACTGTTCTTATAAAATATTTCTCAATTATTAAATTGAAACTATGAACGAAGCATATATCGTAGCCGGTCTCCGGACCGCAGTGGGAAAAGCACCAAGAGGTTTATTCAGATTTACAAGACCGGATGATCTGGCGGTGGAATTAATTCGGCAATTATTATTAAAGGTGCCGCAATTGGATCCTGCGCGTATTGATGACCTGATTGTTGGAAATGCCGTTCCCGAGGCCGAACAAGGTTTACAGATCGGAAGAATGATCGCAGTGCGAGCATTGCCAATTACAACAGGAGGAATGACAGTTAATAGATATTGTGCCAGTGGTGTGGAAACAATTTCTATTGCTGTTGCAAAAATAAAAGCCGGAATGGCTGATTGTATCATTGCGGGTGGAGTGGAATCTATGTCGTTGGTACCAACTACGGGATGGAAGGTTGCGCTAAATTATGAAACAGCAAAAACACATCCCGATTATTATATCGGAATGGGATTAACAGCAGAAAATGTTGCGCGCGATTTTAATATTTCAAGAGAAGATGCAGATATTTATTCTTATAACTCCCATAAAAAAGCAGTAAATGCAATTGACAATAAAATATTTGCAGATGGAATTGCTCCAATTGAAGTTACAGAAGTTTTTGTAAATGAAAAAAATAAACGCCAGGAAAAAAAATATACTGTTGATACAGATGAAGGTCCCCGCAGAGATACATCGCTGGAGGCACTCAGCAAATTAAAACCTGTTTTTGCTGCAAATGGCGTGGTTACTGCAGGCAATTCCTCACAAACTTCCGATGGTGCAAGTTTTGTTATTGTAATGAGTGAAAAAATGGTGAATGAATTAAATCTGCAACCATTAGCTCGTATGGTTAGTTGCGCAACAGTAGGTGTGGAGCCGCGTATTATGGGAATTGGTCCTGTTGCAGCAATTCCCAAAGCACTGAAAATGGCAAATTTAAAATTAGAAGATATTGATCTTATAGAATTAAATGAAGCATTTGCAGCACAAGCACTGGCCGTTATCAGAGAGGCACACCTGAATCCAGAAATTGTAAATATAAATGGAGGAGGTGTTGCACTTGGACATCCCCTTGGTTGTACAGGAACAAAATTAACAGTGCAAATATTAAATGACCTTAAACGATTAAATAAAAAATATGGAATGGTTACAGCCTGCGTTGGTGGAGGTCAAGGTATTGCAGGTATATATGAACGACTTAATTAATAAATAAAAATAATTTTCAACTTATTAAATAATATTATCATGGCAGAAATAATGCAAAAATCAATCGTTATCAAAGGAGGTGAATTTTTAATCAAAGATGCAACCCCACAAGATATTTTTATTCCCGAGGAATTAAATGAGGAGCAACTCATGATCAAACAAATGACGAAGGATTTTGTAGACACGGAAGTGCTGCCAAATCTCGATCGTATTGATGCACATGAAGAAGGATTGATGGCATCTCTTTTAACTAAGGCAGGAGAAATAGGTATTCTCGGATTGCCGATTCCGGAACAATACGGTGGGTTTAATAAAGACTTTAACACAATATCCGTTGTGACCGAAATGACAGGAACTGCACATGCTTTTTCAGTTGCTTATGGCGCACAATCCGGAATTGGAACTCTTCCAATTTTATATTTCGGAACAGAAGCACAAAAACAAAAATATCTTCCCGGGCTTGCCTCCGGAAAATTACACGCTAGTTATTGTTTAACAGAACCCGGAAGTGGAAGTGATGCCCTTGCAGCAAAATCAAAAGCAGAATTAAGTGCCGATGGGAAACATTATATTCTCAATGGACAGAAAATGTGGATCACTAATGCAGGATTTGCAGATATCTTTACTGTATTTGCGAAAGTGGATGGAGATAAATTTACTGCTTTCATTGTAGAGCGGAATACTCCAGGATTTACAATTGGTGCGGAAGAAAAAAAGATGGGAATAAAAGGTTCATCCACCTGTCAGATATTTTTTGAAAACATGCATATTCCAATTGAAAATGTGTTGGGCGAAATTGGAAAAGGCCACTTAATTGCATTTAATATTCTTAACATAGGAAGATATAAATTATGCGTTGGTGTATTAGGCGGAGCAAAAGAATTAACCGATATATCTGTAAAATACGCAAATGAAAGGATGCAGTTTAATGTGCCGATCGCTTCATTTGGTGCAATTAAGTATAAATTATCAGAGCAAGCAATTCGTGTTTTTGCAGCCTTAAGCGCAACATATCGCACCAGCGATTATATCGACAAAAAAGAAAAAGAGTTGATGGAGCAAGGTGTCGGATTCGAAAAAGCATTGTTAGGTGCCGCAGAGGAATATGCCATTGAATGTGCAATGTTAAAAGTAATTGGAAGCGAAGTACTCGATTATGTGGTGGATGAGTGTGTGCAGATTTATGGTGGAAACGGATATAGCGAAGAATATCCCGCTGCAAGAAGTTATCGCGATGCGAGAATCAACAGAATTTTTGAAGGTACCAATGAAATAAATCGTTTATTAACGGTTGATATGCTTTTAAAAAGAGTAATGAAAGGACAATTGGATATGATGGGACCTGCTATGGCAGTTCAAAAAGAATTAATGGCTATTCCAGATTTTGCTTCTGAGGAAGAAGGACTATTTACTGCAGAAGAAAAAACTTTGAAGAATATGAAAAAAGCATTCTTTATGGTTGCAGGTGCAGCAGTGCAAAAATTGATGATGAAATTGAAAGATGAACAGGAAATTTTAATGTGCGCCGCTGATATGATGAATGAAATTTATGTAAGCGAATCACTTTTATTAAGAGTGAAGAAACTCACAGAATTGAGGGGTGAAAGTGAAACTTCCATTTATCGCGATATTTTGAAAGTATTTTTTACCGATTCGGTAGACAGGTTGAATAAAGCCGGAAAAACAGCTATTGCAGCATTTACGGAAGGTGATGAACAAAAAATGATGTTGTTGGGCTTAAAACGTTTTTCTAAATATGAAATTTTTAATACCACTGCTGCCAGAAGAAGAATTGCGGATAAAATGATAGCAGCTAACGGATATAGTTTTTAACTGAATTACTACATTTCGGGTTTGGGGAATAGTCACCTCAGTTCCCACTTAATTACACTATTATTGGTTTAATTTTAATATCCTGCTTCTTAAATGAAGTAGGATTTTTTTATTGTAAAATGTATTCTCTGCCTTTTGCTCACATGATGAATAAATAGTGTGGAATAACTTGCTACTCTGTGTAACATTACAAGAATAATACACATATTGTATTTTATGGAAAAGTTTGCGAATCGCTGACAAAGCTTAATACTACTGCATTGTAGCCGTTTGTTAAATGACAGCATGTAATTTGTTTCTAATATTTCAACTGTCATAATTCATTTATACATACACAATGAGATATTTATACTTAATCCTGTTTTTTACTAATCCATTTAACCTGTTTTCTCAGCCTGCAAATACTTTTACAACATTTGCTGATGGATGGACTGCAATATGCGAAGGTGCCTGTATTGAGCCTGTGGCGGCATGGGTTGCATTGAATGGAAATCCCGGAGGTTGTTATAAAAGCACGGATAATAATTCCGGAACATGGTATTATTATAGTTCTGCCGACTTCAATACCGACCTCTCTCTATATTATGGTTCATACCTCAATTTTAATCTTAAACAAAATACATCAGCTGGTCAAACCAGTAACTCTGATGTAATGCTTGTAAAGGCTGATGGATCAAAAATAGTATATAATACAGCAACGAATCCAGGAACTTCATGGACAACTTATTCAGTTCCATTATCAGAGGCGGGATGGAAATATTCAACTTTAGGCGGTGCAGCTGTTTCTTCTGTTGATTTTATTTCCTATTTATCAGCGATCAATAGTCTAAGAATTCGCGGAGATTATTCCACACTTACAACAGAAACTACCTGGCTTGATAATGTAAATATATCTGATGTTGTGCTGTTGCCTATTGAACTGAGTTATTTTACTGCATCTCAAAATGCTATAAATGTTTCGTCATTAAATTGGGAAACTCAATCTGAAACCAATACCAATTATTTTCAAATCGAAAAAAGCACCAATGGCGGAATGAGTTTTGATTCCATTGGAATAATTGCAGCTGCAGGAACAACTACAAATGCAAATAGTTATAGTTTTTCTGATCAACAATTTTATACTGGAGCCTATTACAGATTAAAAGCTGTAGACTTTGACAATGCAGTTACTTATTCTGATATTGTTTTTGTTGAAAATGAGATATTTAAGGAAAGTATTACACTGTATCCAAACCCGGCTGCAGGTATTGTTTTTGTTGAAAATACCGGAGGTGTTATACAATTTAACTCCATAAGTATTACCAATTGTTACGGCATTAAAGTTTATGAGAAAAATGAAAATTCAGGTCAGCATATTTCAAAAGTTGAATTGGATGTAATTAATCTTACAAATGGCACTTATTTTTTATCATTAATAAATGACCTTGATACAAAAACCTATGTTTTTCAAGTGATGCATTAATAATATGAGAATCAAGCATTTTATAAATATTTAAAGATTTGATATAGAACTGTTTTTCCTTGTAAACAAAACAAAATAATTTATTTAATATTCAACTATCATTAAAATTACAATTAATTTATGAAAAAATTTCTACTAGGTCTAACATTGTTTGCAATATCATTCAGCATTCAGACCATTAACGCTCAGATTTATGAATACAAAAATCACACTGAAGGTGATTATTATTACATTGACCCAAATATTACGGGACACAGAGTTGGCAGGGGTGGTGGATCCAATGGCGCCGGCGATGGTTGTCCTGTAGGGTTTAATACTAAAAATTTTAGTGTTGAAGCAATTTTTGATACATCAATGCCTTGTATAGTAGTTGATTTAGCTCCGGATCCATTTGCAGCAATGAATATAACTTCAATTAGTGCTGATCTTCGTATAACAGATCTAGGACCAATATATGTTCGTTATTCTTATAGTATTGATTCAGGTCTTACATGGATTGATGCCGGTTTTGATTTTACACCGGTTATTGCTGATTGTGGAGTGGAAACAATTACAGGAACCTGGGATATTCCAGACTTTTCAACAGAACATCAAACCTATTTTAAAATTTCAGGGTTTGGCGCATTGGACTCTACAGGCAGACTAAATGTTACTAATATTAATATTTATGGAACTATGGACATTATTGATGAAGATGGAGATGGTTATGCAGCCTATATTGATTGTGATGATACTAATCCGGATATACATCCCGGAGCTTTGGAACTTTGTAATGATATAGATGAAAATTGCGACGGCATAACATCTGAAGTTACCGCAACAATAGTTCCTACAGGTGATGTTTATGTTTGTAAACATGAGTTCGTTACTCTTTATGGTCCTGAAGGTTATGCAAGTTATCAGTGGCTGAAAAATGGATATATTATGCCGGGTATGACTGCATCCTCAGTAACAACTGAAAAACCTGGTTATTACCAGATCATTGTAGTGGATGGCGAATGCACCGACACATCAGAAGTTCAGGCTGTTGCAGTTTTGGAAAATCCCTTTGCAAATATTTATAGCCCTGAAGGCCTTGATCTTTGTTTTGATGATTCTATAAAATTAAAAGTGAGTTTTGGAGGAGATTATACATACCAGTGGTATAAAGACGGTGAAGCGATGTTATATGAAAATTATTATAAAATACTCGCAACGGAAGTAGGCGAATATTATTGTGTGATAACTACATTTTTTGGTTGCACCCGCACAACTGCAGCGCTTTCTGTAATTGCTTCCTGTAAAATTGGTGCAGGTATAAACAATTCGAACAATATTAATGTTTATCCTAATCCGGCAAAGGAAAATATTACCTTGTCAATCACAAATAGTGACAATAGTTCTGCCACAGGTATATTGGAGATTAGTAATATGAACGGACAAATACTAAAAGCAGAATCAGTTTCTATTTCCGGGGGTACTTTAAATCACGAAATGGTTGTTTCTGATTTAAATGCAGGAATATATATAGTAAAAATAACAACTGACACTCTGCAGTTTGCAACACAGTTCAGTATAATCAAATAAATTAAAATGAATCTAAAACCAATGACTATCTCTTGAGGTAGTCGTTGGTTTTTTGATTTTTATCCCTTTTCTGAATAAAAGTGCATATTAATTAAGAAGTAATATTTTTTTTGAGACCTGAAAACCTGTATTTATGTTTTTTGAGTTTAGAGATAAAACATAAATGCCCGTAGAAAAATTAATGTCCTCAATAATAAATTGATTAAAATTTCCTTCAATATTTAATTCTTGATCCCCTATATATCTGCCTGTAATATCGAATAATTTCAATGTGTAACCACCAGCCTTCAGACCTGAAATTTGTACCGTGATTTGGTTTGCTCCGGAAACAAATGCATTAACATATATCTCTTCCTCGGAATTGCAGTTTATAGGAAATGTACTGAGGATTTGAGTTTTTCCTCCTTCCTCCACCAGGCAAAGTTGATAATAGGAATTTACATTGCTTTCTACTTCAATCGAATAATCAGTGATGGTATTGCTATTTACTGCAGCCTCAATGGTTGTAACATCGTAAAAATTATATCCATCTGTACTTCCTTTCAGTATAAAATAGGCGGTATTTATTTCTTGAACAGTTTGCCATTTTATAACAACGGTATTTCCTTCACATGTTGAACTGATATTATTGACCACAATTGGTAACAGATGTGAGGTTTGATCTATTAAGGTCCACGTTCTGGTTAGATCGCCCGATGTAAATGGAACCCCTGAAACATAATTCGAGGTAGTATTTACCGATCCTCCCGGTGCATATAATTCCCAATTATCGGTGACTTCATCGTAACGTTCTGCTTTTAATTGCGTTTCCGAAATTGTATTGCCCACTGTTAAATGTTCAGCATCGTTATAGTTAAATTGGATATTGCCGGTGGGCTTTACAGTAAACCCTAATGCATCTATTATCCAAAACCGGTCGATCACTTCAGACGAATTATTTATTCCACCCATATTTGTCATATTGGTGACTCCCGTTGGTTTATAATTATTATTATCCCATGTGGGCCCTCCATAAGTGGAAAATAAAAAATGTCCGCTACCTGTTGCTGCTGAAGTGATATTCAGGCTTAGTGGTATCTTAATAGAAGTTGCTGTAGTGAAAGGTATCACATAATTACCGGTATTCGAACCAATGTTCCATTTCACAAAATTGAATTCGCTTTCGCTGATAATATTTCCACCGGTTCCGGCGTTGTTTATTGCATTGGAATTGCCATTATCCACCACCAGATATGCACTATTGGTCATCACAATATAGGCATTGTTGTTTAATACAATTCTTGCCTGACAAAAAACAGTTGCATGAAAAATACTAAATAATGCAAGCACTATTATACGCATACCGATTTATTTATTCTTTAATAATTCCACTTCTTTAATTAGTTTATCTATCTGACTTTGTTGAGTTTCAATTATCATTTGTTGTTCCTTAACCGCCTGCACCAAAGGCACAACAAATTCGGCATATCGCAAAGCATACAGGTCATTCTCGTTTTTAGGAGCATCAACTCCACTAAAAGCATAATTTATATTTTTTGCAGCAGCTTCTACTTCCTGAGCAATAAATCCCGTATAGGTTATTGCAGATTTAGTTTCAATGGACGCTGTAGTTTTTTGATCGTATGGAATTTTTAATTTATTGTTGATAGCAGTTATATCAAGATTATAAGTAACAGGATTCAGTTGCATGATAAAATCTAATCCCGGAACATTGCTTTGAACATTTTTTTTGATGCTGCCATCAGAAATATTAGACCAATTTTGAAATCCACCAATACTCAGCATTGTTGCGTCGCCAATGCGTACTTGATTGCTTGCAGTAATTCGCGATGTGGACCCAAGTGCAGTAGAATTAAAATAATCAGTCGTATTATTCTGGTCAGCATCATATCCAATAAACACACAATAACTTGTTGCATCATTAACATCGCCGGAAGATGTTCCTATAGCTATATTTCCATCTCCATTCACATTTGCATATAAAGAATTATAGCCGATTCCAATATTATGTGAACCTGTGGTATTGGAGTACACGGAATAATATCCATTAGCAGTATTATTTCCTCCTGATAAATTTGTAAACAACGATGCATATCCTGTTGCGGTATTATTTACTCCCGTCGAATTCGCAGGTAAGGAGTAGGAGCCTACGGAAGTATTAAATCCCCCCGACGAATTTGCATATAAAGCATATACACCCACTGCAGTATTGTTTGTTCCTGTATTTGTGGTATATCCGCTTTGCCACCCTAAATAAGTGTTCAACGAGCCTGATGAAATGGAATTTCCCGCCTCGACTCCAAAAAAGGTATTCGATGTTGCAACGTTATCATATAACCAGAAAGCCTTTTTTTTTATTATTTACCTTCCCCATGAACGCAACAGGGTCGGTGGTTCCGATAAAGTTAGTGCCGGCTACAGTGCCTGCATTTCCAAGAGTGGTCCATCCACTCGAACTGGTTGACATTAAGGTCCATATACTTCCGGTGTAATAATAAAAACCTGCTGTTCCATCAGTTTGATATATCATCAGACCTGTTGCAGGCGAAGGGATCAAAAGTTTTTGCGCAGAGGTCATTCTTGGCACTAATAATCCTTTATTGGTGGCTTTAATTTCCAGCATTGCTGAATTATCAGGGGCAGACCCATCAGAGTTGATGGCAATATTCTGGGATCTAAGTGCTTGGAATACAATTGTTAAAAACAAGAATAAATACAATGGTTTCATAGTACCTGAATTTAAAAGTATTTAAAAATAAGAAAATTCGCCGGATTTTGAATGTAGAAATGTTAAACTACCCGTACGACATTCTATTTTAAAGGTTGTAGACGGCTATGGATTCAAATATTGGAGCTATACTACAAATTATTGTCATTTAGTTTAGCTGCAACCGGAATATCGTCTATAGTTGCAGAGCCACTTTTCAGGTATGCAAACAAAATTGAATAACTAAAAAATGTAGAAACAAAAAACAAATAATAGTAAGGAACTTCTATCATATTGTAAAAAAATACCAATGTTAATTTTAAGCTGCATAAACTAAAAAAATGCTGGTTGAGCTTAAGTTTATTTTTTAATAATTTAAACAAAAGTAAACACAAAAAAGGCAAAATTGCGGCTACTATGATCTGAAAATTGTGTAAAAAATGTATATCTGTGATGTCGAAATACTTTGTGTACCCTAAACTGTTTTCATAATATTTGCCACTTACTTCATTGTAATTATAGTTCCAGGCTTGATCAACACCAACTTTATAATCGGCAGGTATATTGATAAAATATTCTGGTTGTTTGAATCCGAATGGAATTAAAAAAACAAATAATATTATTACAGCTACCACACTGGTTATGATATATGCATTTTTTCTCGACTCATAAAAAAATACATATAATAAATACATAGGCACCCAAAAAAACAATGCAAACCTGCTCATTAAACAACAGGCAATTGCAATTCCAATTAAAATCGGTTTCTTTTTCGCCAAGGCAAATCCTAGTAATAAATAATAACCAATTACTATCCCTTCTTCCGTGTTACCTAGAGTTACACGATCTTTCACCAATAAAAAATTAAGTAAAAAAAACAAGGAAATAAATACACTTATAAGTATGAATGGATTACCGGCATAATTGCGCGGTAATATTTTAAAGGTTAGGAATATTCCGCCAAGCAAAAATAGGGTTGTGGTCCACCTGATATCAATCCCTAAATATTCGGCGGCCGTAAAAGGAAGCCACATGAGAGGCATATAGGGAGGTTGTTTGCCATCCCAGATCTCCGGAATAGGTGCATATATCTTTTCGCCTGACAACAACCTGTTGCACATTACTTTAATTTGTGGTAAGGTATCAGAAAATCTGTGATCCAACACATGATTCTGCATAATGCCTGTCATGAAAAAAATAAAGTATATTACAATAAATGCGAAAAACGAATAAAGTAAAATTCGATTAAAACGAAATGTGAATTTATTTGAAGATGGTGGTTTAATTTTTTCTTTAATAGGAATCATTGGGATTATCGCAATTCCTAATCCGGCTATAAAATAGGTAATTGCTACAATGTCTATTCTGTTTCCATTCTCTAATAAATAGGTGCAGCAAAGCGTTTCAACTAATGTAAAAACAATAAGTAATATAGTGTAAATTGGAAATGACTTCAGGAGAAGTTTCATAATATAAAAAAGGCAACAACTTTCTTTTTATTAGAAAGCTGTTGCCTTTTATAGTTTTATTGGGTTACAGAAATTTTTTCTGTATACACTGCAACATTTTTATCGTTGATTAAACGCACAAAGTAAATGCCTTGTGGCAATTCGGTAATATCAAAGGTCATTTTTCCGGAAGAAGTATTCCATTTAACTTCCTGAACTGACATCCCAACAATATTCACAATTTCCACCTTCGAAATATGTGCGCTGAAAGATGCAACTACATTTAATGAATTAATTGCCGGATTCGGATAAACGGTAAAACTATTATCCAAAGACGGTGATATCAATACTGTTTCACAATCTTCTTCCGCAACACCTAAACGCGCGTGAAATACACCTAGGGCATTATAGTTTGCACTATCTTCCACACTGTAATAAATAATTTCCACTGTTCCACAACCAGGTATTGGGTGATATTCGCCGTCGTAATAATTGCGGGCATCAAATCTTACATATACTGTCCCGGAAGTTCCGCCAACTGATTCAAAATAGGAGGTAGGTTCATCAGTATTTGGTCCGTAACAAAGATTATAATCGCACACGGATGAAGACCAGAAATCCGGAATATCATTAACAGTGCGCAGCCAATTCATGGCTTGCGTTTCTCCTGTATTTTGCAGGGTGATATGCACTTCCACTAATTCAGAAGGATCTCCATCTACCTCGGCATAAGCAGGATCCAATGTGATATATTGAGCATATAAACTCATACTGCCTAAAAGGGATAAAAACAATAATGATCTTTTCATTGTATTAATTTTAAAGTGAAAAGGCCGAATAATATTATCCGGCCTTTTTAAGGATTTATTTTACAATATTTAATTTTTCTGTTTGTGTTTTTAATTGACCGTCTGTCAGATAATAAAAATACATACCACTATTTAATTCAGAAACATTTAATGGATATGTAGTTGTTCCACCTGAAATTGGAACTTCCATAACGATGCGACCTGAAATATCTGTAATGTTCATTGTGTAATCTTTATCCAAATTTGTAAAGCTGATATTGGTTAGATCCATAGCTGGATTTGGATATGCGCATCCCAATAAATTTTGGATCTCATTATCAAAATCAATTCCATTTAACTCTCCTTTAAAATAAAGATAAGTTGCATTCATAATGGCATTTCTCACAGCATCATCTTCTATCATTTCAATTCCAATTCCTAAATAAACCGTTTTATAATCAGAAGTTTCTGAACGAACACCACCAACTTTGGTTCCAGCATTATAAGTAAAAATATCTGTTGCGTCAACGCCCATTGCTTCAATTTGTTCAGGATAGTAATTAACCGGGCCATAAGCTTCGGATATGTTGCTTTCTGCAACAGCGCCATACCATTCGTCAGTGGCAACTGCAGTAAATGATGTAGCACCACTTGCAATATCATTTACAAAGGAAGCATGTAAATAATCTTCGTAAAAACTCACCGCTTCCGGGTAATATGCTGCATAATAATCAATTTCCCAACCTATGTCCTGACCTGCGATAAATAAATTACCTCCGTTGTCCAGAAATTCTTCCAACTGTTCAATTTTTAATGGATCATCCACTAAAGCGGGGAAGGTCCATGCAACGTTGTAATAAATATTTTCAATGCCATCCAATGCAGCTCCTGAAAATCCTTTTTTCATTGTAAAGTGTGAAGTAGACGCAAATGTTGTGATTCCTGCTGCGTCTAAAGCGTCAATATATAAAGATTCAAAATCATAAGTATCATAAGGAGAACCATCGCCGTAATTCACCTCATTATTTACAATAAGATCGGTTACACCGGATATTGTATAATATGTAAGCACCTGTGGGAAAATTTCCGGATTGTCAGGAAATTCAACAGTAATGGTATATTCACCAATACCTGCACTCGCTCCAACAGCAACTTCAAGATCAATTGGTAATACACTTAATGCATTAATAGAAGTCGATGCAGTTGTTGTGTAAGTCATTCCATTATAATCGAAAGAGGAACTCCAGTCAGCAGGTTCGCTTTTTGTTAATGTAATTGTGATGTTAGCATTTGCATCTCCTAGGTTTTCTACATTTCCTGTAAATGTTTCAGGAGTTCCTACTGTGCCGTTTGTGAAAACAATCGGTGCGATATTATAAACTTCTACTATCGGGTCACCGGAAGCACCTGAATTTAAAACTTCTTTAGTGGACACATTCTGTACCCAGGCAAGAGCATAAATTTCTTCATCTACATATATCGGATCCAATTCGTAAGAATAATCGAAAGTCACGGATGAACCTAAACCTGCCGGAGTGTATGCAACACCACCTGTGCCTGTTATTGATTCGCGGAAAACATTAGGGAATTCTGTTTCGCCATTACTGCCCGGAGGACTAATATAATCAACCAAATGCTCAACCACAGCAGCTTTCAATTTATAAGTGCCAGCTGGAACGGTTCCAACAGTTTGTATTTCAATATGCACATTTCTGGTAGTGCCTGCAGTAGTCTCAGAAACCAGTATCCTGATCGGACTGTTTTCAGTTGTTAAATTATTTACAACATCTTGGGTTACTGCTGCCGGGCTGCCAATACTTGTTCCGTTTTGGATCATATCGGGAACGCCGGAAACTCCGTAATAACTCACCATTTCATCACTTTCATCTGGATTGAAATCATACATTTCGTCAACACCCGGCCATGAGGTATGGTAAGCAACATGGTGCATATTTGATTCGTTTGCATAATAAACAGCCTGAAAGAAAGGGTTTTGATCTGCGCAAGGTGCACAGGATGCCTGTGTAAAGTGCTCAAATAAAGGGTATTTTTTGGCTTGCGCAAAACTTGTATTACAAATAAAGAGCGCTGCCATCAGCATTGAGGTGTAAAGTATTTTTTTCATCATATTTTTTTGAGATTCTAAAGGTATAAAGGTAAAATGAAAAAAACAAGCTAAAAACCTGTACTGACACGAATATGTCATTTTAGGCTGGGTTTAGGTCTATTCTAATTGGGCTTCATGCAAGTTGGGCCTGAATATGAAACATAATTGATTGTGAACGGCTATGGATTATGAAACAAATTACCTTTGCAAAATGTATCAGAAAGTAGATCCGGAAATTTTAGAAAAACTGAAAGTTATTGTTGGAGAAAATTATGTGTTTTTCGACGCAGAAAATAAAGAAAAATATGCATCCGATGAAACGGAAGATCTGCAGTTTTTCCCGGAAGTAATAGTAAAACCAATAACTCCGGAAGAAATTTCTCAGGTATTAGTGCTGGCAAACAAATATAATATCCCGGTTACTCCGCAAGGAGCACGAACGGGTTTAAGCGGAGGTGCTTTACCGCTTTTTGGCGGAATTGCGCTCAGTATGGAGCGTTTCAATAAAATTTTATTTTTGGATGAACGCAATTTACAAGTAACAACGGAGCCTGGAGTAATTACGGAGGTTTTGCAAAATGCAGTGATCGAAAAAGGACTATTTTATCCGCCTGATCCGGCGAGTAAAGGAAGCTGTTTTATTGGTGGGAATGTCGCCGAAAATTCAGGTGGGCCAAAGGCTGTTAAATATGGTGTTGTAAAAGATTATGTTTTAAACCTGGAAGTGGTTTTACCCACAGGGGAAATAATTTGGACAGGGGCAAATGTTTTAAAAAATGCTACAGGTTATAATCTCACCCAATTATTTGTAGGGAGTGAGGGCACACTTGGAATTATTACAAAAATTGTTTTGAAATTAATTCCTTACCCAAAATTTAATTTATTGATGTTAGTTCCTTTTTATTCGGCAACAAAGGCCTGCGAAGCCGTTTCGGAAATATTCAGGGCGGGTTTAACGCCAAGTGCAATGGAATTTATGGAGCGCGATGCAATTGATTTTGTTTTGAAATTTAACAATGATATTAATGTAAATATCAAGGATGGAATAAATGCTCATTTGTTAATAGAAGTTGATGGAAATAATCCGGATATATTAATGCAGGATTGCGAAACAATTTCCGCAATAGTGGAAAAATTTGAATGCGATGAAATTTTATTTGCTGAATCCGAACGTGAAAAAAATGACCTTTGGAAAATGCGTAGAAAAGTGGGAGAGGCGGTAAAACAAAATTCCGTGTATAAGGAAGAAGATACGGTTGTACCAAGAGCCGAACTTCCGGTTTTGTTGGCAGGTGTAAAAAGTATAGGTGCAAAATATGGATTTCAATCAGTTTGTTACGGGCATGCCGGGGATGGAAACCTACATGTAAATATTTTGAAGGGAACACTTTCTGATGAACAGTGGAACAAAAACCTTCCGGAAGGGATTCGCGAAATTTTCCAGCTTGTAATTGAATTGGGAGGCACGCTCAGCGGCGAACACGGCATCGGTCTTGTTCAGAAACCCTTTATGGGCATAGCTTTCGATGAAATTCAACTGAGGATCCTGCGACAGATCAAACAGATGTTCGACCCGTTGGCCATTCTCAATCCGGGTAAAATAGTAGACATTTAATATACAAAATCTTTTATTTTGGATTGTTTTCTTGGAAAGTTTAAAATTTTGTCCTAATTTTTGCGCAACAAACGGAACCCGTAACCGTTTAGTTCGATAAATTAGCGATTGTTGAACAGTATTAAAGCGCACACTGCATTAAATTTTTTGGAACCGCACACAGGTTTTTAGAATCGATTTATGTATAGATATGTTTAAATATTCAGTGGCAATATTTTACAAATGTTTATTATGCTTTTGTGTAATAACAAGTGTAAATGCGCAGGAATTTATTGGTTTGCGAACAGATAATTACGCCGGCTCAAATGGTATGTTATTAAATCCTGCAATGCCAATTACCGGCAAATTGCCCTGGGATATCAATGTATTTGCATTGGGAGTTTATGAGGACAATAATTACATTTCCATTCCGGAGAATATGATCAAATATGTGACTACTTCCGATAGTATTATTGATATCAATTATTTTAATCCGAAAAAAATTTACGGACATGGGAATGTTCTCGCACAATTGCCTTCTGCATTTTTTAAATTTGATGATTTTGCAGCCGGTATTTTTTTCACCGCAAGAGCTGCCGGATATGCTTTGAGTGAAAATGAAGTACATGGAATTGCAGGTATTAAAGATGTTCCGCTATATACAAATATCGATATGCCGGCATTTAATGCAGGTGTTTTGGTTTGGGGGGAAGCCGGTTTAAATGCAGAGGCTACCTTGGAAAGAAATTCCGTATTCGCAGTACATTTAGGTGGAAATTTAAAATATCTCAGTGGATTAGAGGCTTTAGGGTTTGAAAATAATTCTGAATTTACCTATGTGCGCGATACCGTTAATACTACCGCAACTCATTTTGATTCGGATTTTGATTATACGAAAAACCTGGGTTCGAATATGCTGTACGACAAAAGCAATTTTGGAATAAATGGTTCAGGTGTTGGTTTGGATGTTGGTGTGATCTATGAAGTTAAAAGAAGGTCTCAATTCAAATTTTCCAAAAATCAGGAATATATATGGAAGTTCGGATTATCTATCGTTGATCTGGGCATGATAAAATTCACCAAAAATTCCGGCACCTATCATTTGGTTAACGAAGAATCATTAGTTGTTTCTAATGCGGAATTGGATTCTATTGATGATATTGATGAATTTAACCGCGCAGGCGCAAGAATTATTTATGACCTGAGTGCTGCAGCAAAGGATGGAAGTACTTTTGCCATGTATTTACCCGCAGCATTTGTGATCAGCGCCGAAAAAGCATTTAATAAAAATATTTATGCGCAGGCACTCATAGTGCGCAGAATACCAAGGTTTAATACTAATCTCATTGCCCGAGCCAATGTTTTTTCCTTAACTCCACGCTATGAAACCAGAAATGTAAGTTTTTGTATTCCCATGCAACTTTATGAAGACAGAGAGTTCAGAATAGGAGCCGCTGCGCGATTTATGTTTTTTACCATTGGGTCTGATAACTTGTTAACCTTTACGAAACAATCCGATTACTCGTCAATAAATATGTATATGGGAATAAAATTAAACCCTTACTGGTTATTACCGGAAAACAAAGTTAAATTTTTAGATTGTTTAAAAATGTGAATCGGGTTTTACTTTGTCTTCTTTTTCAATTCCTTTAACTACAATTACAAACTCGCCCTTTGTTATTTTATTTTTGAAATGCTCCTGAACTTCCGTAAAAGTTCCACGCACAGTTTCTTCAAATTTTTTAGAGATCTCCCGCGAAACACTCACCTTTCTTTCCGGAAAAATTTTTGCGAGTTGTTCCAATGTTTTTAAAATCCTGTAAGTGGATTCATATAAGATCATAGTTCGCTTTTCTGAAGAGATTTCACGCAGTTTTGTTTCCCTGCCTTTTTTTTGAGGAATGAACCCAATAAATACAAATTCGTTGATCGGGAATCCTGAATTTACTAATGCTGGAACAAAGGCTGTAGCACCGGGTAAAGTTTCCACTACAATATTATTTTCTACACATAAATGCACCAATAAATAACCCGGATCAGATATTCCGGGAGTACCGGCATCAGAGATCAAGGCTATATTTTTCCCCTCCGAAATTTCCATCACAATTTTTTTTACAGCTTCGTGTTCGTTGAATTTATGATGGGATATTGTTTTTGTAGTAATTTTATAATGACGCAATAAAACGGAAGAAGTTCTCGTGTCTTCTGCAAGAATTAGGTCCACTTCTTTCAATAACCTAATTGCCCGAAGTGTCATATCTTCAAGATTGCCGATCGGTGTTGGAATAATATATAATTTCCCTTGCTTCATTTCATTAAAATCCATTTACTTGTTGCCAGGATATTCCTTTTTGATAAACAAATACATCTTCCGGTCTTTTTTGTTTAAAGGTAACTATATATGCATGACTCCACTCATCTATCTCCACCTTATATAGATCGTTTTCATAATCACTGGCCCCAATTCCGCCTCTCCACCACCAATTTCCCCACTGATCGAATGTGACTTTTAAGGTAAGGGAGTCAATTATTTCCACCGTAACAGAATTTTCCAATTCCGTCATATTGAATTGAAGTACTTCATAAAAATCACCCTTAATATTTTGTTCGTGTTTTAAATTTAAAGCTGTTTTAAATTTGCTTAATGTTCCGTTATCTCTGTATAAATAGGCCCCATTAAAATTATCCGGTATATTAAGTAGGTAAACACGATCTGCAATTTCCCAACGAAAATTGGTTTCAAGAGCAATTTGAACGGTAGCAGCATTTTTCCAGCTTGTGATATTTTTATTCAACAAAAAAAGTGATATAACAGAAAATACCAATACTATTATTATTGATATGTTTTTATTCAGGGTAAACAAAAAAACGGAAAAGCTCCCGAAAAAAAATGCAGATGCCAAATAACCCAGTCGGTCGCCTTCTATAGGTAAAGTATTAAAAAATAAATTTAGAATGGGCAATAATGCTGCTCCAAAACTTAAAAACAATAATAAACTTTTATTGATTGCCCTTCTGAACTTTGTATTTGCCCCATAAAAAGCGATTACTGAAAAGTATAAAATAATGGCATAATATATGGTCGATCTGGAATCTAATCCACCCACAGTATTCTCTTTTAAGAATCCCACTAAAAAATTTCCAAAGAATAAAAATTTAAATATGTATTTATTAAAGTTGGATATTAATTCATCCATGGAAAATTTAAGGTGTGTGGAGGCGCCATAATGCCCAACCCAACTGCCTAATAGCACTTTGTTCGCACAAAAATAAAGGACACAGGTGAGGATGATCGGGGTGACGATTTTTAAAAATATTGTTCGTTTTGTTGCATGTTTCTGATCCCCTTTTCTAAATAAAAATAATATCACAAGAACAAAGGGGATGCATAAGGCTAATTCAGAACATAGCAGTGCAAAACAAAACACAATAGGTATAACAATTAAATAGAGAGGCCGTTTGTTTTGGTGATATAAAACAACCATATTTATAATAAGAAGAGTAGATATGGTAACAAGAAGATAATGAATTGTTGCACCCCAAACCACTGTTTCTGTTTGGTAGGGGGAGACCAGAAATAAAAAGGAAGCGGATAACGCAACAATTTTCGAATCGCTAATATCAATTAATGAAAGGTATTTGTTGAATACATAATAAATTAAAAATGCATTAAGCGCATGCATTGATGTAAACAACAAATACCAACCCAGCTCATTGGTCCCGAATACCTTATAACTCAAAAAGAAAAATAAGTGGTATCCGGGATGTAAAGCATTTTCTCCGAAAGAATTCAGTAAACCTGACCATCCAAGGTCCTTATACAGCGTTAACCAGTTTTGAGCGTCAGTTACCAACCTGCAACCAATAGTGCTTCTGTATAAAAAAAGCGCAACGAACAGGTAAATAAAAAACAATACAACAGTGAAGTGCTTTTTTTTAGTAATGCCATTCAATTTGTTGTACAGCATATAATAAACAAATTAAAAAGGACGTGTTTTCATCCCTTGTATTAAATTATACTTTGTGTATGGTAAAAGTATAACTCTCCATAATTGGATTTGCCAATAATTTTTTACAGGCCTCTTCTGCTATTTCTTTAGCTTTCGCATCTGTGTCAGCTTCAATATGTAACTGTATATGTTTGCCGATGCGTACATCCTGAATAGAACTCAAGTCAATATTTTTCATATTACTTGCAACTGCCTTGCCCTTTGGGTCCAATAATTCTTTTAAGGGCATTACATCAATTTCTGCCTTATATGCCATTTTCGTTGATATTTTTAGTTAGTGAAATTAAAATATATAATATTAATACTATTGGTATAATAGCAAACATAATATGGAAAATAAATATTCCCATAAATATGATCGCTATTGAAATTAAAATTAGCGCAAATAACCATTGGTTTTCTTCAAATTTAAGCGACTTTATTTTCAAACTCAGCATAGGTATGTCGCTTACCATTAAATAACTTAACAAAGCTACTATCCCATAAAGTATCCAGCTATTGGAGAGCAACTGCGATAATTGCATTTCGTCGCGCAATATTATCAATGGCAGAGACATTACTATCATTGCCATCGATGGACTTGGCAATCCTCTGAATTCAGATGTTTGCCGCGTGTCCAGATTAAATTTTGCAAGTCGCACTGCGGCAAACAATGTAACAGCAAATCCTGCAGAATAAAATAAAACAGGATAATCGAAGGAACTATAATTTGCATAGTAGGAACGGGCAATTAATTCATACATGATCAAACCCGGTACTAAACCGAAGGTTACCATATCTGCAAGAGAATCCAATTGTTTTCCGAATTCACTTTGAGCCTTTAATAAACGCGCAACAAAACCATCAAAAAAATCTATGATAGCGGCAGCAAAAACACAATAACAAGCTAATGCAATTTGACCCATATCAATAAACATTTCTCTTTCGCCACTCATTATTACCATGTGATCGTTAAACAGATACACAATAGCCATGCAGCCGAGAAATAAATTAAATAGAGTAAGAATATTGGGAAGGTTTTTAATAAATTTCATCTGCTATATTGGGCAATAATTATAATTTTTTTATTATTAGGGTAATAATTTACATCTCCTGAAAATGGGCAATAACTCACCCTATATTCCTACACAATAATCTTCGTGAAACCTTTGTGTCTAAGTGCCCATGCCTGCCGGTAGGCAGGTTTGTGGCCTTTTCTCCGCGCCTTCACAAAAAATCAATCCGCCATTTGCATTGCATTCATGTATTCTTCAATTTCCTCCACTTCAGCAGGACAATCTTTCATAAAGTCATATTTACCGTTATCCGTTATCATAATATCATTTTCAATGCGAATACCGATATTTTCTTCCGGAATATATATGCCGGGTTCACAGGTTAACACAGCACCCGATGGAAGCGGAGCATAATGATCGCCGATATCATGTACATCCAAACCTAAATGATGTCCTGTTCCATGCATGAAATATTTTTTATATGCTGGATTTTCAGGATCCTGATTTTTAATGTCGTTTGTACTTATTAGACCAAGTCCCAATAATTCTCCTTCCATCACCTTGCCAACTTCACTATTAAATTCTTTTAATATCATGCCCACATGCATCATTTTAATTGCTTCCTTTTGCACGCGAAGCACAGCATTATATACATCTTTTTGACGCGGAGTAAATCGTCCGTTAACGGGAATTGTTCTCGTTAGATCGGCACAATAATTTGCGTATTCCGCACCAAAATCCATTAATATAAGATCGCCGTCCTTACACTCCATATTATTATCTACATAATGTAAAACACAGGCATTAGCTCCACTTGCAATTATGCTTCCATAAGCAAGTCGCGAGGCGCGGTTGCGGATAAATTCATGTAAAATTTCTGCTTCCACTTCAAATTCCATTACACCGGGTTTTACAAATTTCATTACCCTTTTAAATGCACTGGTAGTAATATCACAAGCCGTTTGCATTAATTCTTTTTCAAACGCATTTTTACTGGTGCGCAAAGTTGCCATTATTGGTGCACTGCGATAAAAATTATGTAATGGAAAACGAATTTTTGTTTCCTGCGTAAATCGCGCATCGCGAGAAGGAACTAAAATTGATGCGCGGTCATTTTCATTCGAATTGAGATAAATATTTTCCGCATGGTTCATCAACATATTAAACATGGCAGGAAATTCTTCCTTCCATTGAATGGTAGTGATTCCACTTGCAGCTGTTGCTTCTGCTTCTGTGTATTTATGTCCTTCCCAAACCGCAATATGCGCATTGGTTTTTTTTAGAAATAACGCTTCGCGGTATTTTGGAATAGGGCAATCGGGGTAAATAAAAAGAATGGTATCCTCCTGATCTATCCCGCTCAAATAAAATATATCGCTGTTTTGTTTGTAGGGATGAAATTGATCGGCATTGGTCGGCATTTCATCATTGCTGTGAAATATGGCTATGCTGTTGGGTTTCAGGTGTTTTATATAGTTGCTCCTGTTTTGAATGAACAGTTGTTTGTCAATAGGCAAATACTTCATGCTTCTTAAGTTTTTGAGGGTTTAAAGGTAGTGAAAAATAAAGAGGAGGGAAATTGTGGTTTTTCAGGGTTTTTGGGGTCATTTTCTGATTTTTAAGCCTTAAAACCAAAATTTGTGACGAAAATCAGGTTAAAACATCCGTTTTCATGGTATATTTACCTGACAAATACCATACAATGAAACTTTTTCGCCTCTCCATTCTAATTGTTTTATCCTCCTTTTTAGCTAGCAGCTGTCAGCGTTCAACGGATTTGAATACAGAAATCCCGCAATTAAATACGCTTGCGGAATACAAACTTTTTACCCCTGCTTACTATCGCGAGTCACCGGATGGTAAGTCAATTCAGGTGAGATTTTATGAATCACCCCGAATTTACGATCTTCCAAAAACCAACGCCGATTTTGAAACAATAAAAACGATGCTTGACGAAAGTCAGGCCGCGAAATCGCCAATTAGAATTTTTACTGAAAACGAGGGGTCTCCGGTTGTAACAATTACTACGGCTCAATTGCCATCTCCCACCGACATTCAAAATTTTAATAACGCAAAAGTTATTATACCTGAACCGGGCACAATTAAAAAGATCGTTCCGGATATGGAGACTTTGAATGAAATATTCGAATTCTGCAAACAGCAGGGATGTGCAACAGGAACAGCTACTATAGATTATTGTATACCCTTTCAATATGTGGTTGACGGATGTTATGCCCGCGCACATAAAATGCGCCAGATCATGGAAAATGAATTTGGTTATTCCTGCGAAAAGGTGTTCAGTTATGAAGGTGCAACGGGATATCTTGCCGTTGATGCAGGTGATTGTTGTGTATATTGGTGGTATCACGTTGCTCCGCTTGTGACAGTGAGAGATCATCATCAACTTAAAAAATTCGTGATGGATCCCAGCATGTTTGATGAACCGGTTTCCATCGAAACCTGGACCGGTGCCCAGGAAAATTTAGACTGCACTCCTTATGCCGAATTTGGATATAGCGATATAACTCCGGGTTATATTTATGCTCCCGGTGGTTCAACCGATAATTTTTATTTTTCCACCAATTGGACCTTGCAGTGGTATGCTGATCTGGTTACTTGTGATTGATGGACGTGAATCGTGAATCGTGAGCCGTGAATCCGTGTAGTACGCAATGATTGTGTGTGCCGTTGTTATGTGTTTTCACCAACCGCAGATTGGGATATATAATTATTTTGGGGTGCCCCGCCGAGGCGGACGGGTCGGGCTATCCGCTGCAACTCCTCGCCTCGTTCCTCGCTGTGGGCCTGCCTGGCGCTGGCGCAGCCGGCAGACAGGGTTTCCGCTACTATCCCTCACCCAGGTTTCGATTTTATAATATTATCATTTTGAATGGATACTATTTAAGATAATGCTCACTGGTATTCAACTTCTTTTTAAAATTATTACATTTACCACCTAAACAAAAAACTATGAAATTATTTAAACTATTAACCCTTTTGGTTCTCCTCAGTTCCATAGTTACGGGTTGTAAAAAATCACAATTCCCGGGGGAAGAGATCACACCATTGACCATCACTTCTGAATACAAGTTAATGACACCTGCTTATTACAGGGAAGCCAGCGATGCTGCCTCCATTCAAGTCAGGTTTTTCGAGTCGCCTCGCATTTTTGAAGTGTTAAAGAGCAATGCTCAATATATGCAGATCAAAAATCTGATCGACGAGTGTGTGGAAGCGAAAAAGCCATTAAGAGTCTTTTTTGGCGATGAAAAGGCTTCCTTTATTCCCATCATTTCTTCGGAGGAAGCTTCTGCCCAGGAAATTAGAGATTGGGCTGAAAAATTTGAACAATCAACGGAAGACGTTTTAGAGGCTAAAAAAATAGTGCCGAATATGGCAAAGCTGAACGAGATATTTGATTATTGCGCATCTCAAGGCTGTGCAACAGGAACGGCTACAATAGATTATTGTATTCCATTTCAATATGTAGTGGATGGATGTTATGCCCGTGCACATAAAATGCGTCAAATAATGCTTGAGGAATATGAATTGTCCTGTGAAAAAGTTTTCAGTTATGAGGATGTAACAGGCAGTCTGGCGGTTGATGCCGGCGATTGTTGTGTTTATTGGTGGTACCATGTAGCACCGCTGGTTACAGTAAAAACGGATCTGGGTCCGGTAAAATATGTAATAGACCCAAGCATGTTTGATGAACCCGTAAGTATTGCAGTTTGGACCGCGGCACAAGAAAACCATGGTTGTTCCCCTTCAGCAAATTTTGGATATTATGAGATCACCCCCGGAAAAATTTATACTCCCGGTGGCGGAACCGATAATACTTATTCATCTACAAACTGGACCTGTAATTGGTATGCAGATCTTGAAACATGTGATTGATGGCATGAATGGTCAGTCGTGAATCATGAATCCGGCAAATAAAAAATCGTGAATCTGAATTTTAACGTGCAGATTCACGATTTTTAAGTCCCAGGTAATGCACTTCCGTGAATCGTAAGGCGTGAATCGTGAGTTTTACCTATCGTCGAACTTGTCGAATCCTTTTGGCAAATAGTTACCGCCCCCATCAGGATCCACCCTCCTTTCTCCTTACTCCTTTCTCCTTCCCCTTACTCATTTCGTGAATCCTCAAGCGTGAATCGTGAGTTTTATCTATCCTCCAACCGGTCGAATCCTATTTTGCAAATAGTTGCCACCCCATCCCTGCAGGATCTAAACTCCTCTCTCCTCACTCCTTCCTCTCATTTTCGTAAATCGTTAAGCCCGAATCGTGAGTTTTCCTATCGTCAAACCGGACTAATAGTTTCTAATCAATAGTTATAGCTCCATCCCAGCAGGATCCAAACTCCTTTCTCCTCACTCCTTTCTCCTTCCTCCTTACTCATTTCGTGAATCGTCAAGCGTCAATCGTGAGTTTTCCTATCGTCAACCAGGACTAATCGTTTCTAATCAATAGTTATAGCTCCATCCCAGCAGGATCCAAACTC
>JBGAWP010000030.1:0-43087 GCA_044227505.1 Chitinophagales bacterium
ATCAGGAAAACAAACAATAGAATCCAATAAAATTTCGTAGAAATTTAAACTCCTCTCTCCTTTCTCCTCTCTCCTTTTCAGATATCAGGAAAACAAACAATAGAAGCCAATAAAATTTCGTAGAAATTTAAACTCCTCTCTCCTTTCTCCTCTCTCCTTTTTCAGATATCAGGAAAACAAACAATAGAATCCAATAAAATTTCGTAGAAATTTAAACTCCTCTCTCCTTTCTCCTCTCTCCTTTCCCTAATTGCAATTAATAAAAATCAGATCCGTAGAATCCACATTGCTTTGATGACCTGCTCTGTCTTCTACGAAGATTTTAAAATAGAAAGTATCTATAGGGTCGTCATCGTTATAACAAAAAGATATCGGATAATATGTTGTTATTGTTCCGGAGATCGCCTTGCTGTTACCCTCCACATTAAAGAATGGAATCTTAAAAGGCACATAAGCACCCGGAACCCTGCTATCCTCCCAAAACATATTTACACTATCCTCACTTCCCAGGTCACCATCACCATCTTCAAAATAAATAACGATACTCAGGCTATCTTCATCCAGTTCATCGAAGGTATTTTGATTGATACTCACAAACTCAATTCGTGGTTCAATAGGATAATCAGGTGGTTTCACACAGGATGCGAAAACCATTAAAATCAAAATAATTAGGTAGCTGTTGCTGCGAATCATAATTTTACATTCCAAAAATACACAAAATATAACTGTTTAACAATGCAAAATATTGTTCAGTTCAAAAAAGAGTTGTTTTCTGTTACGCGGGAAACCTTTGCTGACAAAGCATTGGAGTTATTTCGTTATCAGGCGGAGGCATGTGCGGTATACCGTGATTTTTTACAATATCTCGACATTTCAGTCGGTTCCATCACCAAAATGGAGGATATTCCCTTTCTTCCCATTGAACTTTTTAAAAGCAGAAAAATATTAAGTGGTGACATTGATACCAACTTCTATTTTGAAAGTAGCGGAACTACCTCTTCCATAAACAGCCGTCATTATGTTTATGATGAAAATATTTATAAAGAAAGTATTATCCATTCATTTAATCATTTTTTTGGAGATGTTAAAAATTATTGCCTTTTAGCATTACTTCCTACCTATCTTGAAAGGCCCAATGCTTCACTTGTTTATATGTGTCGCGAATTAATGCTTCAGAGTGGCAATGATAAAAATGGATTTTATTTAGATGATCTGGAAGGACTGCAAAAAATCATTTTACAAAACGAATCAAATCAGATTCCAACTATTTTAATTGGTGTGTCATTTGCACTAATAGAACTTGCTGAAAAATTTCCAATGCACCTATCCAATACCATAATTATGGAGACCGGTGGAATGAAAGGCCGAAGAGAAGAAATTACCCGGGCAGAATTACATCAAATATTAACAACAGCATTTAACACAAAAAATATCTATTCCGAATACGGAATGACCGAATTATTATCACAAGCATATTCCAAAGGTAATAGTGTATTTTTTACACCAAGCTGGATGAAGATCATTATCCGCGATACCGAAGATCCATTTACAATATTACCTCAGGAAAAAACAGGTTGTATCAATATTATCGATCTCGCAAATATTTATTCCTGCGCCTTTATCGCAACACAGGATCTTGGAAAAATACATGCAGACGGATCGTTTGAAGTGCTAGGCAGATTTGATAACAGCGATGTGAGAGGGTGTAATTTAATGGTGGAATGAAATGTAAATAATTGTTTTTTTGTGGATGGTCAGGCCGGTAAGGTGGAAAGTGCGGGAAGGTACGGGAAGTTTTTTTCCACTTGAACAAAAATTAATAATCTAATGCCATTAAAAAATAATTTGAGCTATTTATTTAATTCAAATCATGCAACATTTATTCTCTACGACCTCTGCGTGAAAACATATTAAAATAAAACTTTCCCCCCTTGAAACACGCTATCTTAAAATTAAATAATCGAACTTTGAAGAAACAAGATCAACAATGCAAATAACAGTATTAACCGGAGCAGGCATAAGCGCAGAAAGTGGAATTCCAATCTTCAGAGGTGCTGACGGATTATGGGAAGGACACAGAGTGGAAGACGTTGCCTCCCCGGAAGGTTGGATGCGCGACCAGAAAATGGTGCTGCAGTTTTATAACGAACGAAGAAGGGCGGTTAAAAATGCAAATCCCAATAAAGCACATTTTGATCTTGCTGCTTTGCAAGAACATCATCATGTACAAATAATAACACAAAACATCGACGACCTGCATGAAAGGGCGGGGAGCAAAAATATTTTGCATTTACACGGTGAAATTTTCAAATCTCGCAGTGTGAAAAATGATGAGATTATTTTTGATTGCAAAGGCGATATTAACTTGGGAGATCTTGCACCCGATGGAGGACAACTTCGACCGCATATAGTATGGTTTGGCGAGCAGGTGCCTATGCTTGAAAATGCCATAACGTTAACAGAAAAATCTGATATTTTAGTTATTATTGGAACAAGCATGGTGGTTTATCCTGCTGCATCTTTATTGCATTATGCGCCTTACGATATTCCTGTTTATATTATTAATCCGGAAATTCCGGATATGCATAAAAAGAGTAATTTTCATTTTATTACAAAGAATGCAACTGAAGGTGTTGCGGAATTTATTCATGATATATTAAAATTATAGTATTCAAACCACAGAGTCCGCTGCGCGTGACTCTGTGTGGAAATGTTGTTCTGATATAATATAATTATTGAAAAAATGGAAAATAAACCCAAACACCCTTGGAAAACGCTCACGAAAAAAGTGATATACGATAATCCCTGGATACATGTTGAAGAACATGATGTAATTAATCCTGCAGGAAAGGAAGCGATTTATGGAATTGTCGAATTTAAAAATTATGCAATTGGAATTTTACCAATTGATGAGGAAGGAAATACGTGGCTGATAGGACAACACCGTTATCCATTTAATTGCTATACCTGGGAAATTCCCGAAGGAGGTGGCAAAAAAGAGGAAGACCCTCTGGAAAATGCAAAACGGGAATTGCAGGAAGAAGCAGGATTAACAGCACAAAAATGGACCATGATTCAGGAAATTCAGGTTTCCAACTCTGTTACAAACGAAATTGGATATATCTATTTAGCGGAGAACATTACGGAAGGCCTATCTTCTCCCGATGATGACGAGGATTTAAAAATTAGAAAAATGCCGTTCCGCGAAGCGTTTGCAATGGTAGAAACAGGTGAAATAAAAGATTCACTCACAGTTGTCGCCTTGTTGAAAGCCAAACTGCTACTGGGATTGTAACTTTTTTCCAACAAAATTGTAGATTAACCGATTTGTGAATTTTTTATATATTTGAAAAAAATACAACTATGGAAAATCAAATACTCGATCAATCAGAAGCTTACAGTGATGTAATAAAATATGCCTCCTTTTGGGAAAGAGTAGGTGCATCGCTTATCGACTTCCTCATTTTTATTCCAGTATATGGATTAACTTATTATAATTCCATGTCGATGAAAAATTTGCCTTTGGCAATTATCCTCAGTTTGGTATATTTAATTTATAAAATATACATGGAAGGTAAATATGGTGCAACTATCGGAAAACGCGCCATGAAGATAAAGGTAGTTACGGAAGATAATCAACCTATTAATATGGGTACTTCTGCTGTTAGAGCTTCTCTTTATATTATAAATTCTTTGGTAGGAATTTGGACCACTGTCATGTTATTTCAAACAGAAGGATTTGAGGATGTTACCGGATTTATGGAAACAAGTCAATTTCAACAGGAACATCAGAGTAATTTTGCGATGGTTACCAGTATTCTTTTACTTATATCTGTTTTGTTTGTAGCCTTCGATAAAAAGAAACAAGCATTACACGATAAGATCGCGAAAACAATTTGTATTAGCAGATCTTAATTATTTCATTGAAGTAATTTCTTCAAATTTGATCCCGTGTTCGAGTTCTAATTCCTCTAACACGGGATCATATATTTCAGGCAATACCGGAATCACAATTCCTGTATTTTTTATAATGCCATTCAATATCATTTTTACAACAATTGCTGCCGGAAGCCCCACTGTTTTAGCCATTGCGGTATGCAATCCATCTTCACCGATAACGATCATGGATGATTGTGTTGAAAAAGTATTTCCTTTTAAACGGTAATCCATCAGGTGCATCATCACACACATATCTTTATCCTTTTCTTCCAGCTGCCATTTCTCTTCTAATAACTTTTGCAACACTTGTGCCGGGGAAACATTAATTGGCGAATCCACCTCCCTATAAATTTTTTCTTCACTGAATAACCCAAGCCATTCGAATTTGTTTTGAATTGTAACGGAATTATGTAATCCGGTATATTCAAAAAATTTATCCTGTATTCGGGAAGATGATGCCGGCAAAAAAGAATTGGTAAAATCCTTCCAGCTAAAATTTTGTATTCCCTCAATTGTATAACTATCATCGGTCATTCCCAATTGCACAAAAACATTCCATGCATCACAAAATCCGCGTTTGCGCAAAGTTCCTCTAACAATAGTTGCGGTATTTTCAAGCCCATACACTTTTCGATAAGCAAGTGAATCGCGATTAGGATATCCTTCAAATTCACCATATCCGGGAATTTCCAAAATATCATACCTTGAGAATAATTTATGATATGGAATATATTTATACTGGTGATCCCATAAAAATTTAGCGGTCCCCTGCCCTGCCAAAACAACATTGCGGGGATTCCAGGTAAATTTATAATTCCATGGATTATTATCAGATTCAGGTGCTATCAATCCTCCCGTGTAAGATTCAAATGCTGTTACCTCTCCACCGGCCTTTTGTACCGCATCAATCATTTTTTTTGCACTCATGTGGTCAATTCCGGGATCCAATCCAATTTCGTGCATTAATATGATACCTGCCGACCTGGCTTCTGCATCCAATGTTTTCATCTCATCACTCACATAAGATGCACAAACAAAATGTTTTTTGAATTTTACGCAGTCCCGTGCAATTTCTATGTGTAAAAATGCCGGTAATAACGAAATAATAATATCTGCTTCTCTTATGGATTGTTCCCGCACTTCTTTGTCGGCACAATCAAAATAAATTCCCCTTCCTCTGGGGTGTTTGTTTAATTTTTGCACTGCAATATCAGCATCAATATCGCCCAATGTGATCATCCAATTGTTGAGGGATGCATTTTCCAATAAATATTCAATTAATACGGTTGCAGATTTACCTGCCCCTAAAATCAGGATGTTCTTCATAATTCAGTTGCAAAATTAGTATTTTCGTGCTTAATCAATTTTTTAGGCAACATGAAGAAATTCCAATTGATATGCGCGGTGGAAGAATATACCACCTCAGATGAATTGCCGGATAACGATAAAGATCTTATCAAAATGGCAACAGAGGCATTGGATACTGCATATGCCCCCTATTCGCAATTTCAGGTGGGTGCAGCTTTACAATTGGAGGATGGAACCATAGTTATCGGCAGCAATCAGGAAAATGCCGCATATCCCTCCGGATTGTGTGCTGAACGCGTAGCTTTTTTTTCCGCTGCAAGTCAACATCCCGGAAAAACCATAAGCGCTGTTGCCATTACAACATCCTTTTCACTACAAAATCCGATAGCTCCCTGCGGAGCATGCCGGCAGGTTATGGCGGAATATGAATTAAAACAAAATAAACCCATCAAAATTATTCTCGCACATCCCGGAGAAAAAGTTTATGTGATCAATAGTGTTAGAGAATTATTGCCTCTTTATTTTTCAGGAGAATGGTTGAAAAAATAATAGCAAAAAATATTGCAATAAAAATAACAAAGCGTAATGTGAAATATAAATAATACCACAGTTATCATTGCTCAAAGTTTAAAATTACAAGCATCTCATAACTGCATTTCCAACTATGAATATTTTGCTTCGCATGAAATTTCTTACATGCCGTCCCTACGGGACTTGGGTGATAGTGCGTTGTTTTGTGTTACCGACATTTCGTCCCTAACGGGACTGGTATTTTTCAAAACCAGTGAATTTATTTTCAAATCGCTTAAACTAAACGCGCAATTTAAATAAGTCCCAGAGGGACGGTATATCGGTAACCATTCTGTATAACAGAATGCACAAGTCCTGTAGGGACGAAATGTAAAAATGTTATGGGAGAAATCGAATTTCGAATGATGAATTATAATTTTAAAAATACAGGCTTTTAATGTTCTCTATTACTATCACTTACACTTGAAGATCCTCCTCTGAAGGAACAATTCTCTAAAACTAATTACTTCGTAAGATATGGAGTCCCAACCTGCAAAATTCCGATTCTTTCAAAAAACCATATTTGTCATAAAACAGGAGCAACCGTCCTAAATAATCTAAAGAATTTTCATTCAGCGCGTAATTTAATTTTTGCAAACATTGCGGACAGAGTATCAATGGTTTTTTGTCTGATTCTTGGAGAGAATTACTTCCATTTAAAACACATGCGAATGTTTTACAATGCTGCATCGATAACATGTGTAAAAATTCATGAGAAATTGTTCCCATCAATCGCCGCAAACATAAATTAAATGCAGAATCATTTTCTGCAGGATCTCCATATCGGTAAAAGGAAGATACTCCTACCCTTTCCTTTGTATTTGCTTCTCCGAAAACAAAATTCCACTCTTCTCCCGGATAAAGATCATCAGAAGTAATTGCCATCATACCAACAGCATCTGCAGGTAAATTCTTACGTAGCAGATCATGCAAAATATACCCGCTGTTCAACTGACCATTTCGTTTTTTATTAATGGGAATATCGCTTACGGAAACTCCAGATCTAATTTTAACAGGAAGATCAAAAACTGCTTGAAGATATTCCGCAGTAATATTCAATAAATGCAATTCGATGGAATCAAATGCATTTAATGGAACCAGATAAATAAATTTTCTTACAGAATCCGGTATCGCCGGGTCTCCAATTTTATAATGTGCAACAAGTTGTTCCGGTTCGGGATGTTCTGCTCTCCATTCCCCTGGTAATGGAGCTTGTAAAGGAGTATATAAACTCACAAATACACTATCACTGTTTATTTTTTCCTTAACTTTTTGACCACTCTCCTTCTTGCAATTAAACCCAAGAGCAACTATTAAAATTGCAACTGTTATTGTAAGTGATCGTTGATTTTTCAAAATTACCGCACACGCTTATTATTTATCCAATACAAATTGTTTTGTGATGAGTCCTTTTTCTGATCTTATCAAAACCATATAAATACCGGAAGGTTGTGCCGACATATCAATCCGCAAAGTCTCATTTTGAATTCGGTTATGCTGTTCCGTATGAATTATTTTACCGGTAATATCAGTTACACTTAAATCGATATCAGTTAAATGTGCCATATCAAGATCAACAAATATTTCATTTTGGGTTGGGTTGGGGTAAAGATTTACTTCATCCTGAATAATATATTCATCGTTGATATCATTATAATTTCCAACCGTAAATTGCAAATAAATCAAACCACCGAAATCTGCTTCAAAATTTTTAATAAATGTTCCATCCATATCTCTTGTGCGGAAATATCCGCCGCCGTCGGTATTTGCCCACCAGCTCAAACCATCTTCACCATAGTCCCAAAGGTATAATTCATAACATCCTTCTTCAAGATGCAGGGTGTCTTTATAGATGGTATTATCTTCAAATGTTGTTCTCTCAAAAATAGTATTGCCATGATGATCATATACAAACAGATCATTTTCATGAGAAGCAGTATTCGTTTTTGTTTCTATATAAAAATCTGCAGGATAGGTTGGCGGAATTGCCATTTTAGAAGTAATGGAATTATTAAATGCATATTCATCAACTCCCCCGTTTGGACCACTGATGGTAACAATAAATTCTGTTCCCAAATTTGTCCATCCAAAATTTGGTAAGGTAACCTCTTCACTTTCCATAAATGCCAGTTCACCGGTCCATGTGTAATTTGTTTGCACCTGATCCTTAATTCCGAAAGTAATATCCAAAGATGTTAAAACAGTGGAACCTGTATTTTTTATTACAATAACAGGATTGGTACAAACAGGATTTTTTCTGGAATGCATATCATTATCAGAAGGAGAAATAATTTCTTCCAATGAGGCATCTAAATTAAAATTTGGTGCGCCATAAGTTACTAATTGCACTGAAGTAACATAGGTTGGAACTGACCCTGCTCCATTCCAGGTATACGCTTCTGCATTATAATCAAATTCGTAAGTATTACCGGGAACAACATCTGGCGTTAATTCATGGTCATAGGTCCATACTTCTGCACCGGGGCACCAATTTGCTCTGTCGTACACCCATGTTCCACCCTGAGGATAAACGGGATTGAGATCACAATTATCTCTCCACACCTCTTTATTCCAAACGTTGGTACCATCAACGGAAAACGTATGTTCACGTGAACAGAATTCTGCACAATTTGCAGTACCTCCGAATCCATGACCGGTTACACGAATTTTCACCCTACTGTTTACTGCATCATTGGGTATGGTTATTTCTTTTACCGGTGTAAGATCATTAAATGATGGAGTTAAACCATAACCATAAAATCCAAACCATAAATTAGAAACGGAGATCGGATCTCGCGGAGGAGTTCCTTCGATAAACCATAATTCCATATTCAATAATTCCTGCCAGTTACCCGCACTTAAATGGACAGAATCATGCAACAATGGTCGGTAATCACTAACATCATAAGTCCAGGTAAATCCATCACCAAGATCAAGACCAATTCCATAGGGCGTAATAAATCTTCCCAGTTCAATTGTATTAATTACTTCAAATGGCGTGCTGTAATATTCCAGATCTTCGTTATAAATTGTTGATGTGGAAGAAACAAAAGTGGAATCCGCAATAGTACCATCTGCATTATAAGTATAAGTATAAAAATCGGAAGGATAAACCAACAATGTATCTGTTGCAACTGTCGGATCTGCAGGATCAAAATAAATTAATGTGATAGGGTCGGTTGGAATATCATTTATAATTAAAACAGAATCTGTATGTTCAATAAATTCTCCTTGTTCAAAGGAAACCGCAGGACGATTATTACTGGAATTAATATCGCGGAATAATTTTTCTGCATTGTGATATCTTGTAACAGATCCCACCATACCCAGATCATTACCATCCACTTCATCGGGTTCTGTTAATCCATCGCCATCATTAAAATGATAATACAATAACAGATTGGTATTATAAGGATGTAATGCGTCAAGATCTTTATATAAATAATCATTTATTGTAGTTGCATCCAATTCAACATTCCAGATAGCAAATTCATCCATATTTCCTGCATAAGATTCTGATCCACCCCAATTACCTTTTCCCAATCTTAGATTCATAATATCCTCCATTAATTTCAAAGTACCTGTACCGGAATGCCATAAAATTCCATTCTTATAAATTTTCATGGAACCTGTAACCGTATTTTTTGTAAAGGCCCAATGTGTCCAGTTTGTTTCATAATCGGCGGGAGCTGAATTTTTATAAATTCTGTCATATCCTCCATCATTACCTGCATCCCAATACACATTTGCATCACTCCAGGGAGTATGGCTATTTAAAACCCGCGCACCTGTTGCCGTTACAGCTTCGAAGGTGGTTCCGTTTTGTGGTTGATAAGCAGCATCCCCCTGACTCCAAAAAGAAATGGTCACCTGTTCGCTCAGATCGCTTAATGGATTGCCAATAACATCCGCATAATCGGGATTATAAAATTCAATATACTTATCGTAAGAAGATGTTGTTAACGCACTTACAAAACCCGCATCCTGCGCACCTGTCAGATAAGACAAACCGGTAAAGTCGCTGTTTTGATATGTTATTTCAATTAAAATATTAGATACTCCATCCCAATAAAAAGGTGTTAAGAAATCCAATCCACCATCACCGATTGAAAAAGTGGTATTTTGATCATATACTGTTGTTGCCACTCCTGTTTCAAAAATATTTGTGGCAAAAGCATCACTTGCCGTTGTTTTCATTTTAATTTTAAGATGTTGCATCGTATATCCTGCCGATTGAATATCAAAATCCATCCCGGTAATATTACCTGCAATCATTCCTGCAGCTGTTAATTCAGAAGCTCGCCATATAAATTGGGATCTTGAAATTGGATATGCAGTGTAGAAAGGATAAAAAATGGATAGATCTGATGTTCCCACTGCGTAATTGTTGATGGAAACTGTATCCTCATGTACGATAAAATATTCCCAATAAGGACTTGTATTATATGTTTGCTCTGCTGAATACGAAAAAGTATCCGGTGCTGCTCCGTTGGCTGTAAAAAAAGGATGCAACAACAAAGTGCTGTCAAGCTCTCCCGTATGTTCGTATAAATAATTATATGTCAAATAGTCCCATTCTCCGCATGCCGGACTTTGCAACGGATTACATTTCAGAGTATATTTCATGATGATCTTTTCGATGGAAACATCAAGACCGGGTAACTCGAACCACGCATCCTGCGGAGAACCGAAGGTGAAAGTTTGCACTTTAATGGTATCACCGGGATCGGCAAAAACACTGGTTAATGTCAGGCAAAAAAGGGACAGCGAAAAAATTATTTTTTTAATGTTCGAAAACATGGTTGTAAGTTTGGTGCAAATATAAGAAAGATGCACTTGGGGGTGAATCCGCAAAATGTCAGAAAAGCATCATAATACCAAGAAAATGATAACAGCAAAAAATATTCATAAATCATATGGCCCTCTGCAAGTGTTAAAGGGAGTAGATCTTCATATCGAAAAGGGTGAATTAGTAAGTATTGTTGGAGCTTCGGGTGCCGGGAAAAGTACTTTATTACATATAGTTGGCACTTTAGATAAGCCGGATGCAGGCGAACTGATCATCAACGAATTGGTGATAAATGGTTTAAACGACAAACAATTAGCGGCTTTCAGGAATAAACATATTGGATTTGTTTTTCAATTTCATCATCTATTGCCCGAATTTACTGCCCTTGAAAATGTTTGCATTCCCGGATTTATCGCAAAACGAAAAGAAAAGGAAGTGGAACAAAAGGCCAAAGAATTTTTGGATTACCTCGGATTAAAGGATCGCTTGCAACATAAACCCAATCAATTATCAGGAGGAGAACAACAACGTGTTGCAGTTGCCCGTGCATTAATTAATCAACCGCTTGTAATACTTGCCGATGAACCTTCAGGAAATCTCGATACACAAAATGCAAAAGAATTACATGATCTTTTTTTTAGATTAAGAAAGGAATTTGACCAGACCTTTATAATTGTAACGCACAATGAAGAACTTGCCAGTATGGCCGATAGAAAGTTAGTGATGAAAGATGGGACGATGATCAAAACCGACAATTGACAATTAACAATTTTAACCCAATACAAAATTCTACATCTGTCCTCCTTATTCTCCTTTACACTTGCTATTGGGTAAGATTTTACACACAATAATTTCACTATTTTACATTTATTAGCTCTTCATATATATTAATATATGTTTATACCTCCAATACCATTGAATTACAAATGCCTAAATTAAGAATTAACCTTTAAGGGCATGTATGTTGAATTTATTTTTCAAATTAAATATTTTTTAAACTTAAAATTTTTATTTATGAAAAAGACAGTTACATTGGGTTGTGTGTTAATGCTAGCATTTGCAGCAAGAACACAAGTTACCCTTCCTGCTCTAAAAGCAGAAGATTTTATGGAAGGTTTTACATTACCATTAGGTATTGAAAATTGTGGTGATGAACGATTATTTATTGTGGAACAAGGCGGAAAAATTTGGATCACATTACCTGATGGTTCAAAATTGCCAAATGCCTTTCTCGATATTTCTGATAGGGTATATACAGAAGGTGGAGAACAAGGTTTATTAGGATTAGCCTTTGATCCGGATTATAGTGTAAATGGATATTTATATGTTAATTACACTTCCCAAACAAAAGGAAATACATCTATTAGCAGATTTACTGTTAATGCTGTAAATCCGAATAGGGTTAATAAGAACACAGAACTTGTTTTATTAAAAGTAAAACAACCTTTTGAAAATCACAATGGAGGACAATTGCGTTTTGGCCCTGATGGTTATTTATACATTGGACTTGGTGATGGTGGTGACGCCGGTGACCCTTACCAGATGGCACAAAATCCAGGTGAATTATTAGGCAAGTTATTGCGTATTGATGTACATAGCGGAGAATTATATGGTATACCAGATTCTAATCCTTTTAAATATGTTGCCGGCTACAAACCCGAAATATATGCAATAGGATTGCGCAATCCATGGCGTTTTAGTTTCGATCGTTTAACCGGTGATCTTTGGTTAGCAGATGTTGGTCAAAATAAATATGAAGAAATAAATTTTCAGGCGGGATTAACAGAAGGCGGACAAAATTATGGCTGGGATTGCAAAGAAGGGAAACATAAATTTGAACCGGGTAACTGCTCACCTTTAGCAACTTTAACTAATCCGATAATTGAATATTCTCACGCAGGTGATGATTGTACAGTAGTTGGAGGATTTGTTTATCGTGGAACAATTTATCCGAATATGTTTGGCAAGTATTTTTATAATGATTATTGCAGCGGCAGGTTTAGCACAATTTATAATGATGGAGGAACATGGGTTGATGTGCCTTTATTAATGGAGGAACCTTTTGAATATGTAACCTTCGGAGAAGATATGCATGGTGAACTTTATGTAGCAGACATTGCAGGTGGTGAAATTTATAAACTCATTGATACTTCCGGTGGAAAATGGGGAGCAACTCTAAGTGAAATTGATTTGACATTATTTCCAAATCCTTCAACTGGCCAATTCCAGGTTAAATGGATAGCAAATGCAACTGAAAAATGCACTATTGAAATTATGAATACGTATGGACAAAATATTTATTCAGAAACTGCAGTAGCTAATGTTGGAATGAATACCTGGACATACTCAAACAACAGTTTATTGCCGGGATCATATATCATCGTTATTAAAACAAATATTGAATCAACAAGAACACAATTTGTTGTGCAAAACTAAAAGCAATTAACATAATTGAAAAAAACAGGATCAGAAATGGTTCTGTTTTTTTATTTAAGATTGACGAATAATGTACCAATTGAACAGCCGAATGTACCAATGAACAGTCGGGATAAGGTGGCACCGGTATGAGTGCATCACCTTTTGAACAATAAACAGCTTAAAAAATATATAGGGTATGTTATGATGTAAAGAAAAAGTAGGCGCACTTTTTAAATAAAATAATTAAATTAATGCCAATAATAGTAGAAGCGAAAAAAAATAATCCTATAATTACAAGCAATTAACAAAGTTAAAAAAGGGAGGATCAGAAAAGGTTCTGTTTTTTTTTGATTTTCAAAAATTAACAAATTAAGCATCTATAAAATTAATTACCGCTGTCCCCGGTAAAATAATCAAGTTTATGTTTAAACAACACATTAAAAGTAGTAAGACTTCCATAAATGCGTGTGATATATTGTTGCATCTCTACCTTTTCAGCATCTGATAATTTGGGATGTGCATTTATTTTTTGTTCCATTACACGAAGCCTGTCGCGCAACATAACTATTTTGTGAAAAAAAGTTTCAATAGGAATTTCTTTGGATTGCAATTTTTTATCCGCTGGTTCCAGAATCATTGTGCCTCCGTCGTATCTGTCGGCAATATGTATTATTTCGGTAACATCGCTCCACTCGCGTAAAATTTTGATCAGCGCATCCTCTGCTTCTGAAAAACTGACAGCATATTCGCTGTCGAGCGCTTCTATTATTTCCATTTCCGTATCCTTCAGCACCCCCTTGATCCCTTTATTGATAAAACAAATATCATAAGCCCGTTTGTGTACAAACACTACAACTCCGGCTCCATGATCGGGGTGATTAACTCTTGAGCCTACACCTAATAATTCCATATCAAACAATTTGACCGCAAGTTATACAGATTTTACAAGCAAAAAAAAGCCCGTCCACCAAAGGTGAACGGGTATAAGCGTTGAACACGACTTCAACACTTCACACATTATAATTTTTCAAAACGGCATACCCTGGGAGGTAAATTGCCGAATTTTACCACAAAGATATATGAACCTTTTTGTAATTGCATGATATCTAACGAATATGTTCTTGTTCCTGGTGTAACATTTTCCGTTTTTTCCAATTGTGTATTCATATTCATATCCATTATAGCGTAGTGCATCACCATCGTGCCTGTGATACTGAAGGAAAAATTCATAACTCTGTCTACCGGGTTTGGATACGAACACACAAAACCTGTTAGCACATCAAAACAAGGCTGAGTGGATTTCAGATCACTATAACTAAGGTTTCCATTGGGGTTTAAGATCTTCAGCCTATAATAGGATATATTGGCAGATGCATTGGTATCCGAATAACTGAAATTTAACCTTCCCGCAATCTCTTCCCCATCAGTAAGTGTGGTTATCGAATTAAAATTTTTACCCTCAAATGTTTTTTCGATTTCATATACATAACCTTTATTTTGAACCGATACCTCCCAATCCATCCAGATATTACCATCCTCCCCACAATACACATTGAGTTCAGGTTGAACATCCGAAATGTTTACCTTAGAATGTAATAATAGGGTTATCGAATTTCGATCCGTATTAAATCCTATAATATCCTCGCCTCCATCGCGATCGAAATCATTTACTATCATTTCTTTGCTGAATGCATCAAAATTTTGCGCCTCTGCAAAACTAAAATCCCCTTCACCTGCTGAAATATTTCTGAAAATTTGCGTGATTTGCATCCCCGATCCTGAGGAAGAGGCTATATCAAATTTGCCATCCTGATCAAAATCTCCCAGCACAATACCTTGGGGTGATCCGGCTTCCATAAATATTGCCTGGCTAAAAACTATGTTACCATTTTGCGATTGGTTAGGCAGAATGGAAATATCACCATTCGGCCAATTTGAAGTTACGATATCCGGTTTAAAATCATTGTCAATATCACCAATATCCAAAGTCAAAACTGATCGGTCTGTGTTTTGTGTTGTTGCTTTTGCAAAAGAAAGTGTGTGCGCACCATATGTTGTCTGGTTTCTGATAACAGAAATACCATTCTGAGTTCCTGCTATAATATCTGCTGAACCATCTCCATCTATATCCGCACATTTCAGGTCATGAATGATCCCGAAGACCGACGAAGAGATTGAACTTTCAAATTCTATTGCCCCGGCCTTCGCGGAGCACGTATTTCTGTAAATAACAACTTGATCTCTGCAAGCTGCAATTACGTCTGCAAATCCATCAGCATCCAGATCGCAAATGGATAGAGCACCGGTTTTATCAGGAGAATCAACAAATTGAGCAGTTGCAAAACTTAACTTTCCTGCGGTGGAATTGTTTTGAAGTACTATGAAGGCAGCGTTTGAAGTGTTTGATATCAGTATTTCAGGAAGGCCATCGCGATTCAGATCTCCAACAATAAATTCCCCCGCATTACCACCTGAAAAAATAAATTGAAAAGGGTTGGAAAACCTTATATCAGGTTTGGGATCCGCAACGGAGGTATTGAGGAAAATTTGCACAGTATTGTTGTCTTCAAAACACAGAATAAGGTCCATTTTCCCATCATTGTCCATGTCTCCGGTTTTGATCCCTGAAGGATTTAAACCTGTAATTGTTTTCATTTCCACCTCGTTTCGAGAGAGCAAACTGAACTGAGCCTTTGTATTTAAAGGGCTTAGCAGGGTAACAAGCAGCAATGAACACCCTAATGTGGTCTTGAATAATTCTGTCGTGTATCGTGTAATATTCATGTCTAGTGTGATATACGGCAAAATTCGTACTGAAAAATAAGGGCTGCAAGATCATTGATCAACAATTATTAAGTTTCTATAAGTAATTGTAATAAATATAATACACTATTACCGTATTTTTACCAATTGAACACTAAGTTTCTATGAATTACACAAGTTCAGTGTATGATCTGGTTTTATCGCTCACAAAAACGGAGAAACGCTATTTCAAACTGTTTGCCCGGTTGAACAAAGAGAAAAGCAATCTGATAAGATTGTTTGATGCGATCAGCATAAATGGGCTTCATCACGACAAGGAGGTAAAGGCTTATTTTTCAGCTGAACCATTCATAAAGCATTTTGATGTTTATAAGGTGCATTTAAAGGATAGCATTTTACAAAGCATGCGCAATTTTCACCAAAACAGAAATTTGCACAATGTGTTGCAAAATAATCTGGAGGACGCCTGGTTTTTATATGAGAAGGGTCTTTTTAAACAATGTGGTAAATTGATCGAAAGGTCAAAACAACTTGCCAGGGAATCGGAGAACAATACAGTATTATTAGCACTTCTGGATTTGGAATATAAAATTCCGGTGGCAAAAGATATCTATCCGCACAACAACAAAAAATTAAATCAATTATTTAAGGATCAAAATGCCATACTAACTAAATTACACGACGAATTTCATATAAGTTATCAAATATCATCCGCCGGACTTCTCCTTAAAAAATTTGAATTTACCTGCAGTGAAACTGATTATTTTGAATTGGTGAAAGTGTTGGCGGAATTAAACAATTCAGAGCGTATTCTGTCATCTGCCTTACAAAGAAAGTTCTATACGGTAAAGGTGGAATTTTTCATGGTAATTCATCAATATACCGAAGCAAAATTACATGTAGACCTATTGATAAATGTGTTTGAAAATTCAAATTTGATTATCCGGGAAAATATCGGTAGGTATATCAAAGCATTACAGGATCGGATTACCTGTTGCATTCAATTAAAACAATTCGAAGAGGCCTTGAAACGAAATGATGACCTAAAACAAGCGCCAAACCGCTTCGATAAAATCCAAAAAAGAAATACCAAAATACTTTCGCTTATAGATGGATATTATCTTCAGAATAAACTCCGGACCTATCTCCACTGTGGAGAAATGGAAAAATCAGAAATTTGTGTTGCGGAAATTGATGTATTTATATCACAAAAGAGAAAACAAATAAGTGATGTTCTACTTATAGAATTGATCATCCTGATTGCGTATTATTTTTTTATGAAACAAGAGCACAGGAAGGCAGAGGCAATATTAGGATTGCATAAAATTAATATATCCGGTATCAAAAGCAGTGAACAAACTATTGATCTTTTTTTACTCAAATATCTTATCGCATATTCAAGTGGAAAAATGAAAGAAAGGGGGCCACTACTTCGCTCACTTTATCGTATACTTTTAATTAGGAAAGGTTTGACGCAATTTGAACAAACATGTTTTGATTTTATAAAACGGTCGGCAACAAAAAAGGAGCCTTCCAGATCAAAACGAACATGGGAGAATTTATTGCTGCAGGAATTATATAAACAGGAAGCATCACCTACCTGGTATGCAAGGTCAATTCGATTCGACCTGATCTCCTGGCTGGAGAGCCGACAGGAAAAGAAACCGTTTTACCATATTTTAGCATTAAAATACCTCCTGGCGGGGAAGTGAATAAGGAAACCAAAGGGAAGTTCCTTAATTTTACATCCAACAATTAATGCATGAGCACTAACGCCGAAGATATCAGGATTCAGGAATTTGCACTGCAGTGCATGACAGCACTCCGAAGAATTAAAGAGTCGCTACCCAAAACATGGAAGGCCACTCTTGCGCCCTATCAAATGGAAATCAGGGAAACGGCCATCGCAAATAAAATGAGTGAAAGTGATGCTTTGGATCTTATTCTTGACCGACTTAAAAAACAAATTCCATCAAGAGAAAAACTTAAAACATCCTACACTTTTTATATGGCTGCCTATTGCACCATGTTATAAATAACGGAGCCAGCTGAATAATTTTCTTTTCTTTAAATATACAATATCTTTCTCGTTGTTATAAGCCTCTTTTTCGAAACAGATATTTCGGTAAGCAGTGTAATGATCTTTATATTTAATTCTATTAATCAGATAATGCAAAAGGTATAATACATAAAACGGAAATACCGCCAACTCCAGCTGCTGACGAAGATGAATATGTTCGTGATTAATAAATATCTTATCCTCCGTTAAATACTTGTTATTGATCAAAACAAATGGAAACAAAGTCATCCCGTTTACATGCAATTTTTTAATAATGATCAATTGCCATTTACGGATTTTATTGTTCGGGTTTTTCATGCTTAAAATAAATAAATCTGTGCAGAATATTTATGATTCGGAAAATGTTATTTCCCAAATGCCCAGGTCAAAAAGTAAGGCATTATTTCACTCCAGGTCTGTTGATTGTGTTCTCCGCCTTTAATAAGAACAAATTGTATATCCCGCTTATCATCGTAACCCTTTTTTTTCAACTCCTGAATAAAATCGATAGTGTCATCAATAGAATCTATCAAGCCATTTTTATTGCGATCTGCGATCTCATCATTGGTGCCACATTCAAACCAAAATTTTAATCCTTCTTTTTTTTCGGAGTTGCGGATCATCTGGTGAATAATTCTGTGTTTATCTTCCTTATAACCTCTGTTATATGCTTTCATCCGCCACCATAAACTACCTGAAAACACACCCACTTTCGCAAAATAATTCGGGAAATTCCAAACAATATCTATGGCACTTAATCCACCCATGCTCCAACCTGCAACAACATTTTTATTTTTATCTCTGGAAACAGAATAATTATTTCGGATATAGGGCAACAATTCATTAATTATGAATTCGGAATACAATCCTGCCTTGGATCCTCTGTTTTTAAAATCAACTGCAGAACTGCTGCCATATTCCTGCAACCGATCTTCATTGGCATGTACACCAATAACAATAAAAGGAGTAATTATATCGTCCCTAAGTAAATCGTTTATAACCTCTGTTAAACCCATGGAAGGAATATCCTGCCCGTCGTTAAGCCATAATACCGGATACGGTTTTTGTTGGTAATTTGGTGGTAAGATTATGGTAAGCGCAACATCGCGATTTAAATAAGAGGACCTTATCTTTTCAAATTCAACACTAACCTTCAAGGCGACTTTAAGCTTCATTTAACAAGGCAAATTTAGCGCAAATAAGCATATAAATTTTAGATTAATTCAACATTTAAATGTGTATTTGATTGTCGGTTGGCCTGTTTTATCGTACCTTTGCAGCTCCTGACATCACTTGATAAAAAAACCTATACCTTGGAGCTAAACGAAGAAAAACACAGCTGGACATCCCCTGCCCTGGGCATTAATGTGGATATGCTGACTTTTGGGACAAAGGGTTTCCCGCTGATATTGTTCCCTACATCCATGGGAATGCACAACGAAAATCGCGATTTTAAACTTGTTGAATCAATTGGCTGGTTCATAGAGTCGGGCCTTATAAAGGTATATTGTCCTGATAGTATCGACAAACACAGTTGGTATAATACAGATGCAGACCCTGCCGACAGAGTTAAAAACCAAATGTTGTATGAAAGAATGTTGTTGGAGGAGGTTTATCCTGCCATCAAAGAACAAACCGGTCATCACCGAATAGGGGTTGGTGGCTGCAGTTTCGGTGGATATCATGCGTGTAATTTCGCCTTCAGAAATCCATCCATTGTTGCGGCTATGTTTTCGTTACATGCAAAATTTGATATCAAAACACAATTAGACGGACACTATAACGACGAAGTATATTTTAATAATCCGGTAGATTATATTGCGGGTCTGGAGGATGAAAATATTTGGAAAATGCAAATATTTTTGGGCTCAGCTGAATTTGATATGTGTTTGGATTCCAATTATAAAATGGCTCAGGTGCTTGGACTTAAACAAATTCCGCATACTTTAGAGGTGTTGGAGGGAGAAAAACACGATTGGCCGGCATGGAGACAACAATTGCCAAGATTTTTATCCATGATGGATTTCGATAAAATTTATAAATAATACGACTTCCCCGCAGGGGTATAAAAAAAATCAGATGATAAAAAAAATAGGAATTATTCATGGAATGGAGGACTCCTTTCCTACTGCGTTCATCGATCGCATCAACAGTAAAAATATTGATGGCATTGTAGCTGAACGCGTATTAATTGATAAAGTTATTCAAGGTGAACCCGGAGAATTTGCCGTTATTTTAGACCGCATTTCACACGATGCACCTTTTTACAGAAGTTATTTAAAAAATTTAGCTATCAGTGGTACTGCAGTGATGAACAATCCATTTTGGTGGAGTGCAGATGAAAAGTTTTTTAATAATGCGCTTGCAGTAAAATTGGGGATTCCGGTTCCAAATACGGTTTTATTGCCCTCACATGAATTACCACCGAATACAAAATCACATTCCTTTCGCAATTTAAAATATCCCCTCGACTGGGAAACAATATTTAAATACATCGGATTTCCGGCATATATGAAACCGCATGATGGTGGTGGATGGAAAGGAGTTTACAAAGTGGATAATATGGAAATGTTCTTCGAAAAATATGCAGAAACAGGAACGGATGTAAATATTTTACAGAGTGAAGTAACCTTCGATTATTATTTCAGATGTTATTGCCTCGGACAAAAATATGTGCACATTATGTATTACGAACCGCGCAATCCTGCACATCTCCGTTATACCTGGAATGGTCCTCAAGCATCTGCAGAATTGTTGGAAACTGTTAGAGTTTACACCTTAGCATTAAATCAAGCTTTGGGTTATGATTTTAATACTGTTGAATGGGCCGTGAAAGACGGAATTCCTTATGCAATTGATTTTTGTAATCCTGCTCCCGATGCAGAAAAAGTTTCTGTTGGGGAAGAAAATTTTGAGTGGGTTGTAGAGCATGCTGCATTAATGGCAATTGAAAGAGCGATGGAACATAAAGAAGGTCAGGATAATTTAAGTTGGGGAACCTATGTGCATCATTCCGTAAATGGAATTGCACATAATCGGGCAACTCAACCAATTTTTAATCCTTCTGTTTCGTCATAAAAAGAAATATAATTCATGAGTAGTTTATATAAGGATTTTACATTAGGGATAGAAGAGGAATTTCAGATAATTGATCCTGAAACCCGCGACCTTTCGCATCGTCGTCATCATATAATTGAGAACGGATCAAAATATGATGTTGATATTAAAGCGGAAATGCATCAGAGTGTGGTGGAAGTTGCAACAAGTATTTGCAAGGATATGAAAGATGCACGCAATCAGGTTGTTCAATTGCGAAAAATAATTGCGGAGTTAGCTGATCATGATAAATTAAAAATTGCAGCTGCGGGAACACATCCTTTTGCATCATGGGAAGAACAATTAATTACGAATCATCCTCGTTATCAGGAAATTGTAAATGAAATGCAGGAAGCTGCGCGTAGTAATTTAATTTTCGGATTACACGTGCATATCGGAATGCCATCGAGAGATGTTGCAGTGTATATGATGAATTCACTGCGTTATTTTTTACCGCATATTTTTGCTTTATCAACCAACTCTCCTTTTTGGGAAGGAAGAGATACCGGATTCAAATCGTTTCGCACAAAAGTATTTGATAAATTTCCACGCACCGGTATTCCGGATGTATTTAATGATGCTAGTCACTTCGATAATTTTGTTGCCTTGTTGGTAAAAACAAATTGTATCGACAACGGCAAAAAAATATGGTGGGACCTGCGTGTGCATCCCTATTTTAATACTATCGAATTCAGAATGTGTGATATTCCGTTGCGTGTGGATGAAACACTTGCACTGGCAGCATTAATGCAGGCAATAACTGCTAAATTATTCAAATTAAGCAAAAGCAATATAGGCTGGCGCAATTACGACCGCGCATTAATTCAGGAAAATAAATGGCGCGCCGCGCGTTATGGTATCGGAGGCAAACTCATCGATTTTGGAAAACAGGAAGAGGTGGATACCAAAGATCTTGTAATGGAATTTTTAGACTTTGTGGATGATGTTGTTGATGAATTAGGAAGCCGGGAAGAACTCGAAAATATCAAGTGGATGCTGAATAACGGAACGGGTGCCGATCGTCAGTTAAAGACCTTTTACGACAATAACAGAGACTTTAATAAGTTGGTTGATTTTATGATAGAGGAGAGTTATGTTGGGTTGTGATTTGCAGATATAAATAATTTCAGAAAATAAAAAAAACGCATTTGAAAAAATCAAATGCGTTTTTTATTTAATAAATTCTTATTTATTGCACAACCAATTGCTCTTTCCATCGCTGCTCCCCGATCTGTAATTCCACAATATATATCCCCGCAGCAATTTTAGTATTTAAATTCACTTCCTGATAAACTGCACCCGACATTACCGTAGTATTTTGCGTAAAAATTTCCGCACCAAGCATGTTCTTTATGCTTATTCTGCCTTCACCAAAAAATTCGGAATGACTTGTAAATTCTAAGGTAAAATTATCTGTTGCGGGATTGGGGAATAACAATAATTCAGTCTCATTTAAATATGGTATTTCTTCCTGATCTTCTTTAAACGTTTGAATTACAAGATAGTTTTTAGAAGTGGATGAGCAACCATTTAGATCTACAACCGTGCATTTATGATTACCGGGTAAACCGGCATTAAATTTATTGCTTGTTGCTCCCCAGATAATTACATCGTTGTAATACCATTGATAGGTATGACCTATCACTTTTTTTACGGACAGTTTTACCGGATTATTTATGGTAAGGTTGTTCGATAGAGAGGAGTTTTTAACCTTAGGTTTTGTAACGGTATATTCAGAAACAATTATCGGTGCTGATTCTGTGATACATCCCCCCGGAGCAGTAAGCTTTGCAACATAAGTTGCAGGGCTGGTTGCAGTATAGGTATAATTTACGGCAGTCGCAATAGCGACACCGTTCTTAAACCATTTTACACTGAAGCCCGGTATATTAGGCGAAGCTGTTAAAACAACAGAACCACCAGGGCAAAAAGTAACAGGGCCACCTGCAGTTACCATTGGTGTAACCACAACATCGTCAATTACAAGATCACAATTATTGTCAATTCCATCACAATAATCAATTAAAGAAGGATTAACTAATGCATTTGTATCGTTACAATCAGTTGAATCGAGCACGTATCCTGCAATGGGATATAAATTGACGATCATGCTATCAATATTTCCAAAAAGGTCCCCATCAAGATCCTGGTACCAATTTTTTAATGAAATACTATCATCTATCAGTCCATTACAATCCTGATCTATGCTATCTTCAATTTCATAAACACCGAGCAACCCACATTCACGTACATCAATAATGGAAGTATCATCAACAGCGATCAACATGCTATCCAAAACATTTCTATAAAAGTTAATGAGTTGCTGATAATCAGGATTCAGTATTTGATTTATTTGCTGCAAAGGGTCTGTGGCAAAATCGTAGAATTCCTCTTCGTAACAATCACACTTAGCTCTTATAAACAAATGATCAAAACTCCTGATACCTCTTATATCAGGCACATCAAAACCCGTATCCAAAGGATCATCGTCTCCACCGAATTCATAACGTGCGAATTTTCGCAAGGTATCCGCTTCAGCCGCAAGACGCATGGAATGTCCTTCAAATCCAAAGGTATCATCCACACCAATGAGGTCTAAAAAAGTGCTGGGAATATCAATTAATTCTACCAGGTCATTATTTACCACAAGAGGATCATTGAACCAGGGTTTATATCTTAAGAACATCGGAACATGAATAGATTCCTCCATTGGAAATACTTTCGCCCGCATGCCATGTTCACCGGATATATAACCGTTATCGCTTGTATAGATATACATGGTGCTGTCGGTTACTCCAATGGAATCTGTAAAATTGAATAATTCGCCAACAACGTCATCAATACCCTTTAATACCTCGAAACGATCTATCATAAATTCAACTGTTTCCATAGAATCTTTGGTCCAGTTACTCGTCGCCTGATAATAATAATCAGGATATAAAGAGGCGAAATCATCCGTTGCTATCGGATAATTTACATCCAAACCTTCGTATAAATGCAGATATTCGTCTTGTGGAGTATTTGGCGGATGCGGACCAAACGGAAAAAAGAATATAGCGAAGGGTTGATCACTGTGCACCTCAATGGAATCGAAAAAACTATTGATAAAATAACTGAGAACATCCGTATTATGGGAATAATAAAAAGTGAGTATCCCATTGAGATTGTAAGTTGTTAATTCATAGTCATCTTCCGTTGTGTTTATAAAAAAGTCGAATTCATGTGGTTGCCCGAATCCCTGACCATATTTTCCAAAAAATCCGGTATAATACCCTTGATCATGCAAGATCTGACCAATTTTTGCCAAAGAATCAGTGAATGCGTAATTGTTATTCTCTGCCTTGTGTTGATGAGCGTATAAACCTGTATAAATACTCGCTCTGCTTGGTCCGCACATGGAAGTTGGTGCATATGCCCGTGTAAAATTGACCCCTTCATTTGCGATCCGTTCGATATTTGGGGCTTCAAACCAGTCGGGAGCTCCGGTAGGTCTATATTCATCAAACCTGCCGTCATCAACCATTATAAAAACGATGTTTGGCTTGCCCGGGTCAGGTATTTGTGCAAAAGCATGCATAAATCCCATCGATAGTATTAACATTACCGCCGATGAGATGATAAAGTGTGTGTGCTTCATTAATATTAAAATTCGCGTTGTTGGTTCTGTATAAAAAGCATAAATGTCACAAACCACAAAGATATTATTTTTTTTAAGCTTGATTATGAACTATCCACATAGCTTTTTTATTGAAATATACAGACGTTGATAACCGATTCTGCCGCCTTTTTAAAATATTTATCTTAGCGTCCCGTAATGCCTGAACAAAAAAAGATCCGACTTGCAATTCTCGATATGTATGAAAACGCCCCAAATGAGGGTATGCGTTGCATTCAGGCTATAGCCCAGGAATTAAGCGATTTTGTGGATTGGGAGGTTTTTGACGTGCGCTATAAGAATGAAATTCCGGACAAAAAATATGACATCTATATCTCCTCCGGTGGCCCGGGAAGCCCGTTTGACGGAGAGGGTAAGGTATGGGAAAAAAAATATTTTGATCTGATAGACAGCATTTGGGACCATAATCAAAATGGGACCAAACGCAAAAAATACCTTTTTGCAATTTGCCATTCCTTTCAGCTTTTAGGAAGACATTTTGAATTAGGAAATGTGTGCCTTCGAAAATCGAATGCCTTCGGAGTTTTTCCTGTTCACAGGACAGAGATTGCCCGACAGGATCATTTTTTCCACAGTTTACCTGATCCCTATTACGTTGTAGACAGCAGAGATTGGCAAATGATAGAACCCAATTACGACAAAATGAAAGAATTGGGTGCCAGTATTCTTGCCATTGAAAAAAAAAGGGAACACGTGGAGTTGGAAAGAGCGGTTATGGCAATAAAATTAAGCAACGAAATTTATATGACCCAGTTCCATCCCGAGGCAGATGCTGAAGGTATGTTGCGACATTTTGCTAATCCTGAGCGCCGCAATAAAATTATTAACAGTCATGGAGACTGGAAATTGGAAGATATGATACGTTCACTTAGCGATCCTTTAAAAATTCCATTAACACATAAAGAAATTTTACCCTCATTTTTGCGATCAGCAATTAATGCCCTGAATATGAATTAATGTATTTAAAAAACCGTATAAGGCTGATGCGAAAACACATTTAATTTTTTCTCCGAAAAATAAGCATTTCATTATGATCAAAAGTGCAAGAATAAAATACAACAATACTTTTAGTGAAGAAAAATATGCAAATTTTATTGCCGAATCAAACAGCGATGTGCATCACAAAATTGAATTTAAAATTTGTGAGACTCCAGTATTTATACCCGCTGATTTCAGAGATAAATTGATAACAGCCGGAAACGAGATCATCGAAATGATCTGTAGCCCCGACTTTGAAAAGCAAACAAAAAAAGCAATCCCACCAAATGTATTTGTTCCCGGTGAAGAGGGTGCTCCTGTTTTTATAGCACTCGATTTTGGAATATGCGAAAATGAATCCGGAGAATTATTACCCCAACTAATTGAGATGCAAGGTTTTGCTTCACTTTATGCATGGCAGCATGCCTTGGGGATTAATTACCGTAAACATTTTGAAATTCCGGATAATGTATCCCATTTGTTTAATAACCTCGACGACAAATCGTATATTGAATTATTAAAAACAAATATTATTGGTGATCACGATCCTAAAAATGTAATTGTTTTAGAAATAGAACCTACAAATCAAAAAACATGGATAGATTTTCATCTCACTAAAAAATTATTGGGAATTGAACCGATTAGCATTACTGATATACACAAGGAGGGTGATAAATTATATTATCATTTATCAGGGGAAAAAATTCAGATCAAACGAATTTACAATCGTTTGATATTTGATGAGTTGGAAGCTAGACCGGATCTGAAATATAATTGGAATCTAACCGAGCCCGCAGATGTGGAATGGGTTTGTCACCCAAACTGGTTTTTTCGCATAAGCAAATACACTTTGCCTTTTATTAATAGTAAATATGTACCGGAAACGCATTTTCTAAACACGATAAAAAATCTACCCACCGACCTGGAAAATTATGTTTTAAAGCCCCTGTTTTCCTTTGCCGGACATGGAGTCATCTTCAATATTACTCCTGAGTCATTGGAAACTGCATTGTTACATGCAGAAAATTACATTTTACAGCGAAAAGCAACATATAAACCGGTAATAGAAACGCTTGATGACCCTGCAAAATGTGAAATCAGGCTGATGTATATTTGGGAGAAAAACAAGCCTAGACCTACATTGGCTATTAATCTGGCGCGACTTAGCAAAGGGGTAATGATCGGGGTGGATTTTAATAAGAACAAAACATGGGTGGGTGGAACTGTGGGTTATTTTGAGAAATAAGTGACATCAGTTTTAATAATTTAAACAGAAAAAAAAATATACGCACATCCTTTTTTTTCAACTTTCAGTTCTTTCCTGTACCTTTATATGCATAAATCTTGAATACAATGATGAAATCGATCTTAACCCTGCTAATGGTGACCACAATTTTTATTTCCTGTGAGAAAGTGGAAGAGGAACCAGATCCTATAGTGCTGGTAAGTCATGGCTCGTTCGAAACGGAAGGAACTTTTACCACTGATGGTTGGATAACCAATAACACTTCATCAGACCCAAATGCCCCAACAAACGGAGGAGTTTGGTCATTGCGCATTGATCCGGATCTTGTTCCGGAAGAAGGTTATGCTGACTTTATCATGAACGGATTGGAAGGATCAAAAAAATATAAACTTACTGCATGTATCAATTCTTTTGATAGTTGGCCGGGTTCTGTTTCATTGAGAAAGGTGGACTCAGGAGGAGGTGTTACGGTATTGGCTTCGGAATCTTCGGATGAAAATGCATGGATATTAAAAACGCTGGAAATTAATACCACATTTATTGCAGGCGATCAGCTTGTGATTCGTTTAAGCGCTGGTTCAACCGAAACTCCCGCTGCAAGTAAATATGTATTGTTCGATCTTATTGAGTTAACGGAACAATAAATTTAGAATTTCCGTTGACTGTTATTAAACCCAATTTATGGCGAGCATATACGATCAACAGGATGCACAAAATTTTATTGAACGAATCAATAAATTAAACCCGATATCGCAACATATTTGGGGTTCCATGACCGTTGCGCAAATGCTCGCGCATATTCAGCAACCAATTCGAGTTGCTTTGGGTGAATACAAACCCAAGCGAACTATTATAGGAATATTATTTGGAGGCATGGCAAAAAAGGGACTTGTTAACGATAAACCATTTAAACAAGGATTGCCAACAGATGCCAGTTTTGTGATCGAAAACGATCGCAATTTCGAAGACGAAAAAACAAAGGCAATAGAACTGATTCAAAAACTTTCTGCAGCAGGCCCAGGCGGAGTTACAAAAGATAAACACCCGTTTTTTGGAAAATTATCTCCTGATGAATGGGATGCACTAACGGTTAAACATTTAGATCATCATTTACGCCAATTCGGGGTGTGAGAAAAAATAATGATGATAAGGGAAACCGTGATCTCTCCGGTTCTTTGATAAAAGCAATCATTTTTGCGTGTTTTGGTGTATCTGCAGAAATTCTTTTTACAGGATTAAAGTACAATCTGATCCTACCTCTTCTTAATCATGAGAGTATTAAATGGGACCTTACGGGAACTTCCTATGTATGGATGTTTTTTATTTATGGAATTGTTCCGTTTGTTTTTCCAATGGTATACAATAAAATAAAGCATGTAACTATTTTATTGCGCGCTATAATTTATGCGACAATCTGTTTGGGCATAGAATATTTTGCCGGATTTATTTTGGATATAACTACCGGTAATTGCCCCTGGTTATACACGGAAGGCTTGCATTTGAACGGATATATCCGATTGGATTATTTTCCGATCTGGATGTTGTTTGGAATTATTACAGAAAAATTATGGCGTTATTTATTAAAAATTATTTAGCCATTGCTGTATTGTTTCCGATCTGTTTTAATACTCTGATATGCGAACCGAGAGCATCCCAAAAAGTAGTTTTTTCATAATAGGGAATCCCAAATTCGAGCGCTGTCTTTTTTACTATTGGTGCAATATTTTTATAATGAATATGACAAATATTATAAAATAAATGATGCTCAACCTGATAATTTAATCCACCTACAAACCAGCTTAACACTCTGTTCTTTTTTGCAAAATTGGCTGTAGTTTCCAATTGATGAATTGCCCAGGCATTTTCAATTTCACCGTTCTCAGTAGGAACCGGATGATCTGTTTCTTCAATTACGTGTGCAAGTTGGAAAATAGTGGTAACTATTAAACCGGTTGCAAATTGCATCACTAAAAATCCCAACAAAATAAATCCAAAACTATAACCGGAGATCAATGCAGGAAGAAGTAATATCACGGAAAAATAAAATATTTTACTCACGATCAACTTGATCATTTCGCCTTTTGGTTTTCCGCCACTTCCTTTTGTAAGACCATTTTTATTGTAGCGAATAAGTTGATTGAAATCTTTATTTAATGTCCATCCCAAAGTAGCGAGGCAATAAATAACAAAGGCGTATAAATGTTGGTATTTATGAATGAATCTCAATTTGCCATGTGGCGATAAACGAAGAATTGGTTTGTCGTGAATATCTTCATCCATACCATAAATATTGGTATACGTATGGTGCAGGATATTGTGTTGAACCCTCCACGTGAATTTACTTCCACCCACCAGATACATGGTACGGCTCAGCATATTATTTACAAAAGAGTATTTGGAATAAGCTCCGTGATTGGCATCATGCATTACACTCATACCCGTTCCGGAAGCACCAATCCCCATAATGATCCACATAAAAAATGTAGCCCAAAGGGGAAGAATTCCTGTAAGTATTATAATAAAGGGAACTATATATAGCGATAACATCACCACAGTTTTGATCACCATGCGATAATCACCTGTTTTTGCGATCTTATTTTCCTCGAAATAACTGTTAACGCGGCTGCGAAGGGTGGCGAAGAATTCGGTACGCGGCCTTTCTACAAATTTGATTTTTCCTTTCATTTTTATGAATCTCGGTGCAAAGGTACTGGTTAGAGCGTATTTTAAAAAGGATGAAATGATGATATTCATCGCTTTTTATACACAGATGTACCGCAATTGCACACTTATTATGTAAAAACCCCTAAATACAGTTAATGGTTCAACGGATCAATCCACCTCAGCCATCATGCTGGACTTTTTGCGCTCATGCTCCTGTAAATGGATCTTGCGAAGACGGATATTAAGAGGCGTTACTTCCACTAATTCATCATCATCGATATATTCCATGGCCTCTTCAAGAGACATTCTATGTGGAGGAGGCAGGGTTACCTTCTCATCGCTACCACTGGCGCGCATGTTGGTAAGTTTTTTGGTCTTGGTGATATTCACAACCAGATCATTATCTCTGCTGTGTTCGCCAATAACCTGTCCCTGATAAACATCTTCTCCTGATCCGATAAAGAAAAATCCGCGATCCTGAAGTTTGTTAAGGGCAAAAGTGATGGAAGTTCCTGATTCATGAACGATCAAAACGCCGTGTAAGCGGGAAGGAATATCACCTTTCCAAGGTTCGTATGCTTTAAAGCGATGACTCATAATAGCCTCGCCTTGTGTAATGTTTAAAATGTTGGTTCTCAGTCCAATAATACCTCTTGACGGCATATTGAATTCAAGGTGAGTTCTGTCGCCCTTAGCGGTCATCATCATCATCTCCCCTTTTCTTTGACTAACTGCTTCAATTACTTTACCGGCACTTTCGCTGGTGGTTTCAATTGCAAGGATCTCAACCGGTTCACATTTTACGCCATCGATCATTTTCACAATAACCTTTGGTTGGCCCAATTGAAGCTCATAACCCTCTCTGCGCATGGTTTCCACTAAAATACCCAAATGGAGAATTCCGCGACCAAATACCATAAATGAATCGGCACTGTTGGTTTCTTCAATACGAAGTGCGAGATTTTTTTCAATTTCCTTGTATAATCTATCGCGTAAATGGCGACTTGTCACAAATTTTCCCTCCTTACCAAAAAACGGAGAATCGTTGCTTCTGAACAACATGCTCATAGTAGGCTCGTCAATAGAAATTCCGGGTAATGCTTCCGGATTTTCAAAATCGGCAATGGTATCGCCAATTTCGAAACCTTCAATACCAGTTACCGCGCAAATATCACCACACATCACAACTTCAGCTTTGATCTTGCCTAAACCGGAAAAAACAAAAAGGTCTTTTATTTTACTTTTCACCAATTTACCATCGCGTTTCATCAGGGTAATATTTTGACCTGCTTTAACGGTTCCTCTTGCAACCCTTCCAACAGCGATCCTTCCAATATAACTGGAATAATCAATACTGGTAACCTGCAATTGGGTGGTTCCTTCCACAATTTTTGGTGCCGGAACATGGTTTATTACCATATCTAATAAAGCAGCAACATCAGTAGTAGGTTTTTTAAAATCATCGCTCATCCATCCGAATTTAGCAGAACCATAAACGGTTGGGAAATCCAGCTGTTCTTCTGTAGCTCCGAGATTGAACATCAGATCAAACATGGCCTCATGTACTTCATCCGGCTTACAATTATCTTTATCCACCTTATTAATTACCACACAAGGTTTCAGACCAAGTGCAATGGCTTTACTTAATACATAACGTGTTTGAGGCATAGGTCCTTCGAAAGCATCCACTAAAACCAATGCTCCATCGGCCATATTCAATACCCTCTCTACCTCTCCTCCAAAATCCGCGTGACCCGGTGTATCAATGATATTGATCTTGTAGTCCTTATAAATAACAGAAACGTTCTTAGAAGTAATGGTGATACCACGTTCACGTTCCAGATCATTATTATCGAGTATCAGCTCGCTGTGTTCTTTTGAAAACAGTTGGCAGTGATGAAGGATCTTGTCTACAAGCGTAGTTTTACCGTGGTCAACGTGGGCAATAATTGCTATATTTCTTATCTGTTGCATAAAATGGGTGCAAAGGTAGCTGTTTTATTTGCCAAAAAGAAGTATCATCTGCATTTGGATGAATATATCACAATAAAGTTACGGTAAATTAAAGATTTTCACCTGCTTAAGGCTACAAAATCCTTGATCAGCGTTTTGATAAATCCGATCTTGTCGGCAGGTGCTCTATCCATATTGAGCCGAATTCTTGCAATATCGGCTGCCTCATTCAATGCATCGTCATGGGCATCGTTCTGATATTTTAAGCTTTTGTCCATCACTTCCTTTAACAACAGCATTTCAGGTTCAGTGAATTCTCTGACATTAAGATATACCGGGACATAATTTTCGATGGAGCGGATATTGAGAATATCGGATAATACTATCCTTTGAGTTGGAATAGTTTTAATAACAGCAGTATTTGCAACGATATCTCCCAAACGCTGTCCTTTTTCTGAAGAACTGATTAGCATGATACCTATGGAACCCAGGGAAAAAAAGATATCAAGCGGACGCATTGCCCAGCGCATCAGATAATCGTTAAGAGAAGGTTCCGTGCCAGTGAGTTTTACCACCTTTATCCCAAGCATTTTTTTCCCGGGACTTTGTCCGTCCAAAAGCACCTCAAATGCAAAATGGTAGAAAAAAAGAATGGGAAATACAACAAAGTAAATTACATAATCCTCATTGGCTACGAGGCCTGTTGCAAAAATTACTCTGGTAAGTATTACCAAACCAACAGTAAGTATCAGCAGATCAATAATAAATGCAAATAATCGGTCGCGCACTTCTGCCAATTCGTAATTGATGGTCACGTTTTGGGTGGTAAGAATGTCTATTGTGCGCATTTGCTTTTAGCTGATCATTTAATTATTGTCCAAAAATAAAATTTTTACATCAATAGTTCAGTTTATCACTGCAATACATTTTGGCTGTATCAATTCAGGCCTCATTCAACATTTATGAAAACTTTCGGAGAAACGTATATATTTACCGCGATATTGGAAAACACATGCGAGAAACCAGCTTTATAGATCAGAATAAGCAGAAATGGGACGAGTTTGAAAAAAAATTCGAAACAGAGAAAGATCCTGAAAAAGTGAGTAATCTCTTCATACAAATAACTGACGACCTCTCCTACTCCAGAACTTATTACCCTAACCGATCAGTAAAAATTTACCTCAACAACCTCGCTCAAAAAGTTTTTCACTCCATTTATAAAAACAAGGTTCGCAGAAGGAGAAAACTTGTCACCTTCTGGAAGGATGAATTACCTCAGCGGATGCATGCAGCACGCTGGCAATTATTATTTACATTTTGTTTATTCATGATCTCCTTTTTCATCGGAGTATTCAGCAGTATGCATGATTCAGAATTTTCCAGATTTATTTTAGGCGATTCCTATATAAATATGACAGAGGAAAATATCGAAAGTGGCGATCCTATGAAAGTGTATAAGGAGATGAATGAATTTGATATGTTTTTTGCTATTACATTTAATAACCTGAGAGTTTCCTTTTTAACATTAATTTTTGGGATATTTTTTGGATTAGGAACAGCCTATTTTATTATTTACAATGGAATAATGGTTGGAGCCTTTCAGTATTTCTTTATTGAAAAAGGACTTTTCTGGGAATCTTTTCTTACGATCTGGGTGCATGGAGCGTTGGAAATTTCAGCTATTGTGATTGCCGGTACAGCGGGAATTACATTAGGCAGAGGATTATTATTTCCGGGAACATTTACCCGAATGCAATCCTTCCGTATAAATGGTATGCGGGCAGTACAAATATTTTTGGGCATAGCACCAATTATTGTTCTGGCCGGAATAAATGAAAGTTTTCTCACCAGGCATACCGATACTCCTGATTATATTAGAGCCATATTAATTGCGGTGGAATTCGCATTTATGTTGTTTTATTTTGTGATCTATCCCGCCAGAAAAGCCAGGAGCGGATTTAATACCAACCGGAGATCAGATGAAATACCTGCGGATAAAACACCGGAATTTAATTTGAATAAGATCAAAAATAATGGCGTTGTATTCGCAGACGGATTTATGATATTACGACAGTTTATTAAACCGGTTTTGATAACAATTTTTTCTACTGCTTCACTTTATACAGGGATTTACTTTTGGAAAGTTGCAAATTTTTCACAGGTATACCATGAAATTCATTTTGACCAGTTCAACGGAATTTTTGAAGCAGTGCGTGATGTAAGAGATCTTTTGGATCATCAGGGAAATTATTTTCTAATGGCGATCAACATTTTATCGCTTACAATCTTAAGTGCAGTATGTTTTTATATCGTTCAATTGATCAAAACCAAAAATTTGCAATTCCGCATTCGTGGTTTTATACAATTTCTTTTTACAAAGGGATGGTTCATATTAATCTTATCCACTATAATGCACACTATGCTTTTGATAGATTCGGGATTTTTTATTTTTTGTTTCTTTTTAATTCTTCCGGTCTTATTTTTCATATTCGCTGATATCGTTAATAAAAACAAAATCTCCGGGAAAGTTTTTAGTTCCGGGAGTTATTTTTTTCGACATTTTTTAACTATTCAATTGTTGTATCTGCCACTTCTGCTTTTAAGTATCATGTTATCGTTAATGGCCCATTCCATTATTTGTTATTTTAATATTGAGTTGATAAAATGGAACATTCCTTTTGATCCCTATATATATGAAGCAGTGCAAGACATTAGTGTTACTTTCATTTTAATTGCGACTGTGTTCCTCCAGATATGTATGGTTGCCATCAATATGGGTATATTGTATTACAGTTTCTATGAGATAGATACTGCGGAAGAATTACGAACACGCATACAAAAACTTGCTTTTAAACCTACTAAATCGGGTATTGCATGAAGTGGAAAATATTTATTCTTTGTATTTATATTTCCGTTACTTCATTAAATGGGCAAACTGCACCGGCTTATCACCCAATTGATAGATCTGAGTGGGAAAAGGCAACTGAAGGATTGTCTTATAATGAGCAAAAACAAGAAGAAGAAAAAATAAAAGAAGAAAAAACGCGTGATTGGTCTTTTAACTTACCTATATCACAACAATTGGCACAGATCATCGGTTTTGGACTCATTGCGGCTTTATTGGTCTTTATATTATTAAAACTTTTTGGGAAAGGATTATTCGGTAATAAGAAAGTGGATGTGATCCAAAAGACCATATTAAACGAACTGGATGAACGGCCAATGGAAACCGATCTTGAACGTTTTTTACGCGAAGCATTGGAAAACAGGGACTACCGACTTGCCATACGCATTTATTATTTAATGCTGTTAAAAATATTACACGATAAAAATTTTATCGAGTGGAAAAGAAATAAAACGAATATGGATTACCTGGCAGAGGTGTATAAACACCCTTCTTATGCCCGACTTAGCAACAATACCATAATGTATGAATTTATCTGGTATGGAGAAAAAACAATAGCAAAATCACAATTCGATTTAATAAGCACATCCTATATTGATCTCATCAAAGAAATTAAAAACGGCAATTGAAAAGAGGACCTGCCATATTAATTGGAGTTGTTGGATTGATAGTTGTGTTATTGATCGTATATCTGGCTTTTCTTCGCACTAACACTCCCACATTTATTTGGAGTGAAACATATATTGAAACAAGCGATCAGCCATTTGGTACTTCCGTTATGAGCGAGTTACTTGAGAGTTACTTTCCCGGTAAAAAATTTGAAAAAGTAAATAACGACCTGGCAGAACAATTATCAGCAACAACAGGAGTGCACAAAAATTATGTTTTCATTGGTCAATATCCTTATTATACAGATTCCGTTTTTGATGTCTTAAAATCTTTTGTCTCTAATGGCAACGATGCGTTTTTAGCCTTAAATCAATTACCGGAGAATTTATCATCTGAAATATTATTGCAAACTGATGGCGGTGTATTAACACAGGATACCGTTTATTATATTGATAATTTTGGCGATTCAGCATTTTATCTCGAAGAAAATTACGCAGAAGATCCCTATGCATTTTCGACCTTTTCTACCAGTAAAATAGGGTTAAATTTTTTTGATGCAGGATTTACCAGAGATTCCGCTTATACATTTCAACTTGTGATAGCAGAGGAAATTGTGCCCTATAACTGGAATTATTTTTTACCTGAATTCCAGAAATCCATTGTAAACTATCAGGCACTAGGAAGCATATATTCTTCTAATTTCAGTGACCTGATCAAGGTGCCTTATGGCAGCGGGAATTTTTATATCCATTGCAATCCCATTGTCTTCAGCAATTATTTTCAAGTAGAAAAAACCAATATTGAATACACCTCCAAGGTTTTATCCTATTTGAAACCCGGAGACATTATCTGGGATGAATATTCTAAAACAACTTACAATAGTGAATCTCTTAATAATAATCAACAGGAAGAAGGACCGTTAAAATTCATATTAAGTCAAACCTCCTTGCGATGGGCGTGGTATATTATGCTTCTTGCCCTGTTCCTGTTCATAGGATTTCGAACTAAAAGAATGCAGCAATCTATCCCTGTGTTGGAACCTAATGAAAATAAATCGCTCGAATTCGTGCAAACAATCGGCAGAATGTATTACATACGAAAAAATCATAAACAGCTCGCGCAGCAAAAAATGAAATTATTTCTGCATTTTATCAATGAAAAATATCAGTTAGCCACACATACTGTTGATGAAAATTTTATTCAAAAACTTGTTATGAAATCTGAAATTGGAGCCAGTAGTATTCAAACAATTTTCAAACACGCAAAATATATTGACAATACAGACGATGTCACCAACAACGATCTGATAGAACTGCACAAACTTTTAGAATATTTTTATAAAAATTGTAAATAAAATAATATGGAAGAAAATGTATTCAATCCTGAAATTTCTCCTGAACTGCGCCAAATTACTTTATCGGTAAATGCAATTCGGAGCGAATTACACAAGGTAATTATAGGCCAATCGAAATTGATCGACCTACTCATAGCGGGCATCTTCAGTGGGGGGCATATTCTAATTGAAGGGGTTCCGGGAATTGCCAAAACACTTACTGCTAAATTATTGGCGAAAACCATTGCAACAGATTTTTCCCGCATTCAGTTTACACCCGATCTAATGCCTACAGATGTTTTAGGAACGAGTGTATTTAATCAGAAAACATCAGAGTTTAATTTTAAAAAAGGACCTATTTTTTCCAATATTGTTTTGATAGATGAGATCAATCGTTCACCTGCAAAAACACAAGCTGCCTTGTTGGAGGTGATGGAAGAATTAAAAGTTACCATGGATGGCGAAACTTATGCAATGGAATTTCCATTTTTTGTAATAGCAACACAAAATCCAATTGAACAGGAAGGAACATATAAATTACCCGAAGCGCAACTGGATCGTTTTTTATTTCGTATTAAAATTTCCTATCCTGAATTGGAGGAAGAAAAACAAATTTTATATCGATTCAAAGAAGATTTTACCAATCGTCAGAAAGATCAGGTAAATGCTGTTATGTCGACAGCGCAACTTAAAACTTGCAGAGAAATAGTTGAAAAAATTCATATCAAGGATGAATTGCTGGATTATATCGCAAATATTGTTTTCAAAACCAGGAATCATGGAGATCTTTTTCTTGGTGCTTCTCCGCGTGCATCCTTAAATATCATGAAAGCATCCAAGGCAATTGCAGCAATGAATGGAAGAAATTTTGTAACTCCGGATGATATTCATTTTGTTGCTTATCCAGTATTGAATCATAGAATAATTCTAACACCGGATAAGGAATTGGAGGGATACGACAGCGAATCTGTAATTAAATCCATTATTGAAACTATTGATGTGCCTCGATGAAATTCGGTATAAGTAATATATTTGTCACTAACAGATTATTTGTTGCCTTAGGAATAATTGCAACATTATTTGCCGTAAGTTTTTCGTTGCCTTTTATATTTTATTTTGCACAGGCAGCATTGATCTTACTTGGTGCAATTATCATAGTTGATCTGCTGCTTTTATTCAATCCAGCTACAAAAATTAAAGCGGAACGCAGACTGAGCAATGTATTTTCTCTCAGCGATGAAAATTCTGTGCATATCACAATTTTAAGTCGCGCTACCATTCCGCTTAGTTTACATATTATAGATGAATTACCTTATCAATTACAAAAACGCGATTTTGCAATTGATTTGAAAATTGGCCCCGGTGAAAAAAAGCGCCTCGATTACATGGTGCGACCCGTTGTAAGAGGAGAATATATTTTTAGAAAGATCAATATTTTTGCTCAATCCGCAATTGGAATTATAAGCAGAAGATTCATTTTTGATGCAGATGTAACCACCAAAGTTTACCCTTCGATTCTCCAAATGAAAAATTATGAATTAAAAACGATGTCGCGAATCAGTTTTTTTCAGGGTGTAAAAAAAATGCGGAGAATTGGGCACAGTTATGAATTTGAACAAATTAAAAAATATGTACGCGGAGATGATATCAGAAGTATAAACTGGAAAGCTACAGGCCGTGTTGGTGAGCTTATGGTAAACCATTATGAAGACGAAAGATCTCAACAGGTTTTTTGCATTGTAGATAAAAGCCGCACAATGAAAATGCCATTCAATAATTTAAGTTTATTGGATTATGCCATCAATTCCACCTTGACGATAAGTAATATCGCGTTAAAAAAACAAGACCGGGTTGGGTTTATTTCCTTTTCCGACAGGATCGGCACTACCTTAGGCCCTGATAAACATCATGTGCAATTGCGTAAAATTCTTGAAGCCTTGTACAATGAAAAGGAACGTTTTAATGAGGCAAATTATGAATTATTATATTTACATATCCGTAATTTCATCAGAGTCAGAAGTTTAATTTTTTTATATACCAATTTCGAAAGTGTATTTGCCATTGAGAGAGTTGTAACTATACTTCGAAAATTAAATAAATTGCATTTGCTTGTGGTGATATTCTTCGAAAATTCGGAGATCACTACTTATGCAAAAGAGGATGCGCATAATTTAGAGGATATATATCTCACCACCATTGCACAAAAATTTGCCGTGGAAAAAAGTCTTATCAGAAAAGAACTTACTAAATACGGGATTCAAACTATCATCTCCACACCGGAAGATCTTTCCATTAATACAATTAACAAATATCTCGAATTAAAGTCCAGGGGTTTGATTTAGTTAGTTCGGGGTTCTAGGTATAATCATACTCAGTTTAAACTCATTACTCATCACTCATTACTCATCTTCTCATTCGAAGCAAAAAGTATCAGGCGATCAATCTCACCATTCACCACTCACTACTGACCAAGTGAGTGGTGAATGGTGAGTGGTGAGTATAATCATACTCAGATTAAAACTCATTACTCCCGTCCGACCGGGTCATCCGGGCGGGCATCACTCATAACTCATCTTCTCATTCGAAGCAAAAATCATCCTGTGATCAAACTCAGAACTCAGAACACAGAACTCAAAACATCTATTTTATAACAACCTCATAAGGCAATTTTGCCTGAATAACCGGTCTGTTCAATAATTCGGTTACAGCAATATAATGTGGATACAAAATGCCAAGTTGTTCTGCTTTTACGGATGCAGCAGTTTCTTCTGTTAAATTGGTGATAATGCCATCGAGGATGCTCGGTTTTTGTTTTGGATATTCTGAAACTTCATAAGCTTTTAATCCGGCCAATTCGGCAGCACCTTTAATTGCTTCATCAATTCCACCAATTTCATCAACCAATCCGATCTCTTTAGCTTTCGCACCAATCCAAATTCTTCCTTGTGCAATTTCTTCCACCTGCTCAACGGTCATATTGCGACCAGTTGCAACCATACGTTTAAAATTGAGATAGGTTGAATCAACACCGGATTGTAAAATAAAACTTTCTCGTTCAGAAAATGGCCTGGTAAGGGAAGGGAAATCAGCATACTTGGAAGTACTTGCAGTATCAAATGTAATTCCGAGTTTATCGTTCATAAAACCGGAAATTTCAGGTATGATTAGGAATACACCAATGCTACCGGTTAAAGTATTTGGTTGTGCATAAATTTTATTTGCATTGCAAGAGATCATATAACCGCCGCTTGCTGCATAATCGCCCATAGAAACAATAATAGGTTTAATTTTTTTAGTGATCTCAATTTCCCGCCACATTACATCACTGGCTACAGCGCTTCCTCCCGGAGAATTAACACGCAAAACCACCGCTTTTATTGTTTTGTCATTTCTCACCTCCTGCATCATTTCCGCAAAATTCTTCGATCCTAAAAATCCATTATCTGCTTTTCCATCCACTATTGTTCCATCTGCATATACTATTGCAATTGTGCCATCTGAGTCGTCGTTCTTTTTATGTTTAAAGGATGTATTGTAATCTTTCATTGTTACAAATTCAAGTTCTTTATCTTCACTTAATCCACACCTTGTTTTAAGGTCGTTTTGCACTTCGTCAAAATATTTTAATGCATCAATTAAACCCACACGAACTGCCTCTTCAGGATGCCATGCAAGCAAACTATCGGCAATTAATTTATATTGTTCAATTGATTTCGATCTGGAAGAATTTATTTCATTTAAATTCTCATTAAATAATCCGCCTAAAAATTCTTCCAGTTGCAATCTGTTTTCCTCGCTCATTTTATCGGAGCGAAATGGTTCAGTTGCACTTTTGAATTTTCCGTCGTAAAATATTTGTGTTTTCACCCCTAATTTATCTAAAGTGCCTTTATAAAAACTGAGATGCGCACTCAGCCCTTTAAAGTCAACTGCACCTGATGGATTCATATAAATTTTATCTGCTACCGAACCCAGGTAATAACTTGATTGAGAAATTACTTCACCATAGGCTACAACAAATTTTCCACTATTCTTCTTAAAATCCTCCAAAGCATCGCGTATCTCCTGTAAAGTAGCATAGGCATTTGGATTCAACCCCAATTCCAGATATATCCCTTTAATGTTATCATCAGTTTCCGCATGCTTAATGTTGATAAGTATATCGTTAAGCCCCATACCCTGATCGCCACCCAAACCAAGAAGCCCTAAACCTGTGGGCATTCCGGTTTGCGTTTGTTCCACAATAGTATAATTTGTGTTAATACGCAATACAGTATTGGGTTTCACACTTGTTTTAGGTGTGTCAAATTGTTGAGAAACCCCAGAAATTATCCCTGCTATTATAAAAAATAGTAGCAAACAGAATACAAAAAAGGCCAAAAGTGACGCAAAGAAGGAACGGAAGAACTCTTTCATAATAAATTTTTAGTATTTTTATTTTTTTTTATCAAAATAGCACTATATTTCGAACTGAAACGTTTTAATTTCGTAATCAACTCCTCACAGCCAATGATGACGGAACATATAGCTTACTTATTGTTAGGTACAAATTTAGGTAACCGGACGGAGAATCTCTCAAAGGCTACTGCCGCCATACGAATGTTCATAGGGCGGGTTGATGCACAATCACATGTTTTCGAAACAGAACCCTGGGGTAAACCTCACCAGCCGCTTTTTTATAATCAGGCTGTTAAAATTGCAACGCCCTGTTCGCCTTTGGAAACCTTGCATTTGATCAAACAGGTTGAATTTTTACTGGGAAGAGACAATACCGAGAAATGGGCACCGAGAGTTATAGACATTGATATTTTATTTTTCGACCAATTTGCGATCGAATCACCTGTTTTAACTATCCCGCATGCGCATATCGCAGAAAGAAAATTTACCTTGGAACCTTTGAAAGAAATTGCTGGTGATTTTATTCATCCTGTTCTTAATAAAACGATAAATCAATTATATCAGGAATGTAAGGATCTGTTAATAGTTAATCCGGTTGATGTTGTCTATCAATTTTAAATTTTGATCTTAAATCTCGCCTGAAGTATATTTCAGTTGCCGAATATCTGATACTATATTCCATTAAACCCGTATAAATTTTTTACCGTATTTTTGGCAATTCCACATTTAATGAATATATGAGTAGGAGAATAATTACGGTTGAAGGAAATATTGGATCAGGAAAAACTTCATTTGCAAAAAAACTGGCAAATGTTTATAATGCTAAATTAATTCTGGAAACATTTGCTGACAATCCCTTTTTGCAAAAATTTTTTGTAAAACAAAAGGATTACGCACTGGGAATGGAGATGTTCTTTATGGCAGAGCGATATGAACAATTGAAGGCCGAGTTAACTGATGACAACAATTTCGATCAGACAATAGTTATTGATTACCTTTTTACTAAATCTCTTTTATATGCGAAGGTGAATCTGGATGATGCCGAATATGGCTTGTATCAAAAAATATTCAACATACTCAATCCCAAGGTTATAAAGAGCGACCTGGTGATATATTTGCATTCAAACCTTGATAGATTGGTGTCAAATATTTATCAACGGGGGAGAGAATTTGAATTGAGCGTAAAAAAAGAATACCTAAAAAAAATTGAAGATGTTTACCTCAATGAATTTGAAAGTATCGGCGAACAAACTACACTTATACTTGATGTGAGTAATGCGGATTTTGTTGCAAATGAAGCTGACTTTGAAAAAATGTTAGGCTTAATTGATAACCACCATATACCCGGAATTCACAGGTATACCATTTAATGTTTATTTTTACACCTAAAATATATCATATGAAAAAACCACTTATTTTTTTGTTAGCCATTGTAGCTTTAATGAATTACAGTTTTGCAGGAAATTCTCCGGCCCCGGAGGGAAAAAAGGCAAAAATAGTTGTGAAATTCAGCTTCGATAATATTGAAGAAGGATATGATCACGATAATAAAACCGAAGTTTATATTGACGGAAAGCTAGTCGGAACTTCCACGGTAAAACGAGAGTCGAAAAAAAATTCGGTTAAAGTAACCACTACCAAAGGAAACCATGAGATCAGAATTGTAAATTATGCTTATTATGAAGGAAATTGGGAGGAACACACCATTGCAAACAATTACAGTCAGGATTTCATTTATTCCGCTAATATGAATATAACAAAGGGCTGCACAAAAATCAAATTATTATTTGATGTGGATAACGGAATGCAGGTTAAATAATTCTAATCAAACCACATGTTTTGAACCTCTCGGTAATACCGGGAGGTTTTTTTTATACAAACCGGATAGATTTAATTAATTTAGCTTAAAATTGTGACATGCGTTCAACATTTGTTCTAATCATTTTTATAAATATAACCTATATGGCTTCATCACAAATAACTGAACTCTATAAAACCAATAAAACACCACATTATAATGAAATTATTTCCTACTATAAATCGCTGGTAAAATCGTGGGAATATGCACAACTAATCGAATATGGGTTAACCGATATTGGCGAACCACTTCATTTATTGGTGGTAGATACTGATAAGGATTTTAATCCTGCATCCATCCGTAAAAGAGGGAAAAGTATTTTAATGGTTAACAATGGAATTCATCCCGGAGAGCCCGATGGAATTGACGCTTGTCTAAAATTACTTACGGAGCTATCTGAATCTGACAATATTAAGGAGCAATTAAAAAATGTTGTTTTATGTGTTATTCCGGTGTATAATATAGATGGAGCTTTAAACAGAAATTCCACTTCACGCGTAAATCAGGATGGGCCCGAAGAATTTG
>JBGAWP010000031.1:0-42248 GCA_044227505.1 Chitinophagales bacterium
GTGTCAGGGTATTCATAAGTTCTACTATTAATGAACTTGCCGACGAACGAAAGGCAGCGCGCGAGGCTATCTCCAACCTACGACTCATTCCTGTTTTTTTCGAGGCAGGAGCAAGGCCACATCCTCCCCGTGATCTTTATTCAGCCTATCTCGACCAAAGCCATATTTTTGTTGGAATTTACTGGAATAGTTACGGATGGGTGGCACCGGGCGCCGAAATTTCCGGTTTGGAAGATGAATACAGATTGTGTGGAATAAAACCAAAATTGATCTACGTAAAAAATTCTTCAGATCGGCAACCGCGCTTAAATGATCTTTTACAAGATATTCAGAATAGTGATACCGCATGTTATCAAAAATTTAATACCGCGGAAGAATTACAAACATTACTCGAGAATGATCTGTCTGTTTTAATGTCGGAGTCGTTCGAAAATTCTTTATTAAATACAGCTGGAACTCCTTCGACCGATTTAAATAATAATGAAAAGATACATTCTGATAAATTAATTGAACTTCCCTTAATAAAATCACAAATTATTGGGAGAGATGAAGACCTTGCTAATTTAAAACAACTTATTTCAAAACCCGAAGTAAGTTTTATCAATATTCTTGGAGCAGGAGGAACGGGTAAAACAACTATTGCAATTCATCTTGCGCACCAGATAGTAGATAATTTTACAGATGGTCTGCGCTCGTTGCTTCTACAATTGCAGGTGTATTAGGCTTACAAGATTCCGGTAAGGAACCCATTCAACAATTATTAACAGAATTTCTTACTGATAAAAACATGTTGCTGGTACTCGATAATTTCGAACAAATTGTTGAAGCAGCCAATATCGTTTCCGGTATAATTACCAATTGTAAAAATGTAAAAATTATTGTCACCAGTCGCGCTACACTGCATATAAGAGGAGAATACATTTACAATTTATCCCCGCTCTCCATTCCCGGTCAGGAAAGTAATGCAACGAATGAAGAATTAAAACATTTTCCTTCCATTGCCTTATTTATTGCCAGGGCACAGGAAGTAAATCAAAATCTATTATTAGATGAATCTAATACCGATGCAATTGTTGAAATTTGTCAGCGCTTGGATGGTTTACCGCTCGCAATAGAATTAGCAGCTTCAAGAACAAAATTATTTCAACCTACTGCCTTGTTAAATAGAATGGGTAAGTCGCTCGATCTTGTTTCAAAAGGACAGCGCGATCTCCCTCAACGACAACAAACGCTGAGAAACACCATTGAATGGAGTTATAATTTATTGGATGAAGAAAGTAAAAAAGTGTTCCGTATGCTCGGTGTATTTAAACGCAGCTGGACCCTGGAAGCAATCGATTCTATTGTAAATGCCGATGGTAAAACAAATATTGATATTGAAGAAATTACCGAGAAATTATTGGATGTAAGTCTCATTAAACCCGCGCTTGTTTCACATTCCTCCGAACCCCGTTTTAATATGCTGCAAACCGTTCATGAATTTGCCGCTGAAAAATTGACCGAAAATGGAGAATTAAAGAATGTTCAATTACAATATGCAAATTACTTTTTACAATTTTTTTCTGCATCTGAAGATGATTGTTGGGGCATTCATTCTGAACCATGGTTTGATAAAATAGAATATGAATACCAAAATCTGCGTTCTGCATATTATATATTTATCGAAAATAAATTATACGAAAATGCCTGGCATTTATTTTACCTGTTGGTTCCATATTGGTCTGTTCGCACAGGTTATGGGGAAGCAGATTCATGGATGATCGTTGCAAAGATAGATCCTTCCATTGAATTAGATGACCCTGATATTGTTGCAATCAATACAAATATAAAAGGTAAAACATATTTATGGGCAGCTTATGTTAAGACCTATCTTATACAAATTGAAACGGGATATAAATTCTTGCATTTGGCAGAACAATTATTAAAAGAAGTAGAAGATGATGATAATTATTGCATTGCTTTGGCGATGGATGGAGGTTATGGAATCTATATGGGTTATGAAGATGCACCCGCTAAAATAAAAGAAGCGGAATTACTTGCAGAAAAAGTAGACTCTGTTATGGCTAAATGCATCACATGGATCTGGCCGGCAGAATTTTACAGATCTACAGGGCAGCTTGACTTTATGAACGAAAAACTCGACAAGGGTTATAAGTATTTAATGGAAAATCAGATCATTACCCAACTGCCTATTTTAATAATTCAAAGAAGCAGTTATTTATTTGTAGATAAAAAATTCAAAGAGTTGGCTGATGAAGCAATGGAGACATTTAAAAATTTGCCTGAGAAAGGATATCGCGGATTTAAAGGTGCTTTTTTAGCCGCTTATGCGGATGCCCAATTAGGTTTGGGATTATTAGAAGAAGCAGAAAAATATTATTTTTTAGCTTTGGATTATATTCGAGGATGCGGTGAAAAAGAACCTGTATTTTATAGTCTGCTTACTGCAATTAATTTATTTATGTTAAAAAATTGCCCACAGGTAGCATTTACTGTGATGGGTGCGGTAGATAATTTTATAAAAGCGACCAATTACCCAATATTCGGAAATGGAGAGCTCTATTATGCAAATGCGCAATCAGCCTTATCAAACTATACAAATGAAACCGATATTGCTAAGTGGAAAGAGGAAGGCGAAAAAATGACCATAGAACAAGCCTTGGTATATGTAGCGGGGTCATAAATATTTATAAATTATTAATTTACCCTTTCTTTTAACCTTCCCGAATGAAGCCTGCAAAAACATTGCATTTTATTTGGGAATCTCACAAAGGTTTGTTTAATTTTATAGTTACTAAACTCCCTGTAATGCTAAAGTTGACTCTTTTTTTATTTGTTATTGTGGCATCGGTCACTATATACACACAGATTCCGGAAATAGCATGGCAGAACACTATTGGAGGAATTAATTCTGATGTTATCAATGAGATACATCAAACAACTGATGGCGGTTATATCATTGGAGGTTATTCTGAATCTGGTGCCAGTGGAGATAAAACAGAATCTAAGATCGGAAAAGCTGATTATTGGATAATTAAATTGGATATTTTTGGAAATATTGAATGGCAAAATACAATAGGTGGTACTAAGGAAGATTATTTAAAAAGTGTTGAACAAACTTCAGATGGTGGTTATATTATTGGTGGACAATCTCTTTCGGAAATATCAGGTGATAAAACCGAAAACAATAAGGGTGGGAGCGATATATGGATATTAAAACTCGATGCAGCAGGCAATATTCTTTGGCAAAATAATATCGGTTGTTTTGGGGAAGACATTTTGCATGATATAAAACAAACAACGGATGGTGGTTATATTATTGGCGCTAATTCAAGTTCAGGCTTATGCGTTGATAAAAATGAAACCCCATTTGGTGGTCATGACTTCTGGATCATTAAAATAGACGCAACAGGAAATATTATTTGGCAAAATTCGATTGGCGGTTCAGGTTATGATGAATTAAGATCTATAATTCAAACTTCCGACGGCGGTTATTTAGCAAGTGGTCATTCAGATTCCAATATATCTGGCGATAAAACTGAAAATTCTAACGGAACAGCTGATTATTGGATAATAAAACTCAATGCTATCGGAATAGTGGAATGGCAAAATACCATCGGAGGAAATAGTTATGATTATTTATATGACGTAAAACAAACTCCTGATGACGGATATATATTGGGCGGATGGTCATCATCATCAATTTCCGGTGATAAAACAGAGGATAATGTAGCTGCACTCGTTTATCCATCCTCCTCCGATTATTGGATAGTGAAAGTAGACGTTTCAGGAAATATTGAATGGCAAAATACAATTGGAGGAGATAATTATGATCGTTTATTTTCTATTGATTTAACGTATGATGGTGGTTATGTGTTAGGCGGACATTCGGATTCAAATATATCAGGCGATAAATCCGAAAACAGAATAGGACTCGGTCCTGATTTTTGGATAATAAAATTGGATAATTCCGGAGCAATTGAATGGGAGAATTCCATCGGTGGTGATGATAATGATCAGGTGGGTGCCATTGAACAAACTGCAGACAATGGATTTATTATCGGTGGTTATTCCTCCTCAGAAACATCAGCAGATAAAACAGAAGAAAATGTAGGAAATTTTCTTTCTACGGATTATTGGATCGTAAAATTATATCCGGAGATATGTGTTATTCCAACAGATGTTTACGCTGATAATATCACTCCTGTAAAAGCAACTATAAACTGGAATTTAATTCCCGGCGCTGATTCCTATCAGATCTGGTATCGTGCGGAAGGTGTTGCAACATGGATAAAAAAATCTTCAACTACACATTCAAAAATATTAAAATCCTTAACACCCGAAACAACCTACCAATACAAAGTGCGCACAAAATGCGATAATTTTTTCTTCAGCGAGTTTTCTGCGATACAGAATTTTACTACTTTACCGTTGAGAACAGCAATTGATATTAAAAATGTTGAAATAGTAATTTACCCAAATCCTAATTCCGGAATTTTTACAATTACCGCTCCTCTCATCACAAGTGAAGCCTCTGTTCAAATTTTCAACTCACTCGGTCAACAAATTTATACCCAACAACTCAACACTTTAAATGGAAAAATCAATGAATTGATCACCCTGAATAATTTATCTTTGGGATTATATTTTATAAGGATCACCCAGGAAAATTTTTATTCCGAGCAAAAATTTGTTGTAGAATAGCGTATTTAGAGCATTAATATATTCCTGATTGAGTTTAACATTATAAATCATGAATGAACGTTCATTCATAAATATGTTTTTCATTCCTTCATTCTTTCATTCCTCTATTCCTCCTTTTTCTAACCTTTTCTTGGCCCTTTGAGCCTTCCCCCTTCAAATCTTCACTTTACTAACTCAAAAGGTCATTTCACCCTAAAAACCTGTCATTTCACACAAGATCATTTGATTAAAACGCACTTTATAGTTAGATTTAAATAAACATACACTATGCTCCACTTCAATTTTCCCCGAAATGTAATTTTCTTGTTTTTACTTTTTAATGGATTACTTCACTCACAAGTGCCTTTTGTGGAATGGGATGCCACCATTGGTGGAAATGAAACTGATAGATTAATTGCAGTATGCACAACACCTGATGGTGGGTTTATACTTGCAGGACATTCTACCTCAGGAATTTCCGGACATAAAACCGCAGCTGTTGTTGGAGGATATGACTATTGGATCGTGAAGGTGAATTCTATTGGGGATGTTGTTTGGGATAAAACCTTAGGCACTATTGCACATGATTATGTAGTTGATGTTGAAACAGCAAATGATGGTGGATATATTATAGCAGGTTATACATCCGGTGGAATATCGGGTGATAAAACGGAGGCTGCAATTGGAGGTATTGATTACTGGATAATTAAATTGGATGATTTTGGAAATATCGTGTGGCAAAATACTATTGGTGGCACAGCAAATGATCAGATCTCCGAAATTTTAAAAGTTCCGGGCGGATATGTATTGAGTGGATACTCCGCTTCAGGAATTGGAGGTGATAAAACAGAAGCAAATATCGGAGGAGATGATTATTGGTTGTTAAAAATTAATAATGGTGGAACGCTAGTCTGGCAATTTACATACGGTGGAACTTTAAATGATCAGTTGGTGCAGTCGATAAGAACTACAACCGGTCAATATGTTATGTGCGGTCATTCCTATTCTGGAATTTCAGGTGATAAAACAGAAGCAAATATTAATTTCTCAGATATCTGGGTTTTAAGTATTGATGGTGCAGGTAACATTTTGTGGCAGAATACAATAGGGGGATTGGGTTCCGATGAGCCGGCACAAATTATTGAGCTTAATACAGGAGGATATTTAATTGGTTGTAATTCAACATCAAATATTTCAGGAGATAAAACGGAAATGAGTTTAAATTATTTTGTTGATTGTTGTGAGGATTTCGGAGAGGGTTGGTGGGTGAATAGTTACGATTTCTGGATTGTAAAAATTAATGAGACCGGTGAAGTGTTGTGGGAAAATACCATTGGAGAAACTGATTCTGAAATTTCATATCAATTTATTCAAACAAATGATAATAGATTTGTTGCATTAGGCACTTCAACCAATCTTGATTATCCCAGCGATTATTATTCCATTGCTATCGATTCGTTGGGTTATCCGGTGTGGCAAGATATTTATAGAGGAGGGTATGAATTGGTTTATGACTGGGGTGATTATTATTATGAGCATGGATATAGCACTCTCAAAGATGCTTTGAAGCTGCCAGATAATACATTATTAATTGCAGGTTACAGCGATGCGATAATTGGATTTGACAAAACGGAGGGCACAGTGGGAGGAACTGAATATGATGACTATTGGATTTTAAAATTAGCTCCTGATACCTGCACAACATTTCCAATTTATGCTGATTATGATCAGGATGGAAACGGAGCAGAATATTTAACTTCTGCCTGTCAACCCATTGATGGTTATACAATAAATAATTCTAATGATTGCAATGACAGAAACTCAAATGTTTATCCTGGAGCTATTGAAATTTGTGATGGCATTGACAATAATTGCGATGGAATCATTGACGAAGGAATTGTAGATTGTAACACCGGTCCTCAAATAGATCTGGAAATTACCATAGGCGGAAATATGAATGATTTTATCGCTGCGGTTGTAACAACATCTTCAGGATATTTATTTGGTGGACGCACTTTTTCCACAACAGGTGAAATAGTAGCAATGGATATTTTAGGTGATTATATCCTTACCAAAGTAGCCATTACTGGTGAACATTTATGGACAAAATATTATGGTGGTGATGCGGAAGATAATTTGACAGATTTGATAACTACAACTGATAATGGATTTGTGATCATAGGAAACTCCGAATCCGGAATTAGTGGTGATAAAACAGAGGCGAATATGGGTGGTGATGATTTGTGGATACTCAAATTGGATTCATTAGGTAATATCTTATGGCAAAATTCTATTGGAGGTTCCGGCACTGATTATGGTGGAAGTATTCTTCAAACACCTGATGGAGGTTACATCATTGCTTGTCGCTCCAGTTCAAATATTTCGGGCGATAAAACTGAAAATAGTTTAGGCAGTTATGATCTTTGGGTGATAAAATTATCAGCAACAGGAATTATCGAATGGCAGAATACCATTGGCACCTCAGTAAGCGAAGGAGCTGTAAGTGTTGGACTAAGTACGGATGGAGGATATGTATTAACAGTATCTACCGCCGGCGGAATCTCCGGAGATAAAACTTCTCCAAATTTAGGTATTAGCGATATTTGGATTTTAAAATTATCTAATGTTGGCTCCATACTGTGGCAAAAATCATTTGGAGGAACCGAATATGAGCTGGCATATAAAATTGAACAAACAATGGATGGTGGATATTTATGTTCAGGCTATTCAAACTCAGGAATTTCTGCAACAAAAAGTGAAGTTTCAATATCATCTGATTTTTGGGTGATTAAACTTAATGCATTAGGAAATATTATTTGGGAAAATACGATTCAGGCAGCCGGCGATGAAGGAAATTGTTATTTTTTGCAGGATCCGGAAGGTGGCTACTTGATTGCAGGAAGTTCGGATTCATATATTGGATATGATAAAACAGAGGCATCTCAATTAAATCCTTATTACCCGTTCGATTGGTATGAAGAAGGTGAAAATGATTTTTGGATATTAAAAATTAATGAGGATGGAGAAATTCTATGGCAGAATACAATTGGTGGAAACATGGATGATGAATTAAGAGAAATAGCATTTTCTGTAGATGGGGATATTGTTCTTGTTGGAAATTCCGAATCGTTTATTTCAGGGGATAAATCAGAAGATAATAAAGGCCCATTTTATGAAATATTTTATGACGACACTCCCTTTGATGAAACAATTTATTCACCTGCAGATTATTGGTTGGTTCGATTAAATTATTCTTGTACCCCTGCTTTAGAAGCCTGCAATATGATAGACGACAACTGCAACGGTTTAATCGATGACGATGTAATCGAAACAATTTCAATCTCCCCTGCAGGTCCAACAACATTTTGTCAAGGCAATTCAGTCATTTTAAACGCAACAACATCCGGCCCCAATTATCAATGGAAAAAGAACGGAGTAAACATTCCAGGTGCAATATTATCATCTTATACAGTTACAACAAAAGGAACTTACACATGTGAAACATCAAGTGCATGTGATACAGAAATATCCACCGGCATTTTCGTCAACGTTCAAAAAAATCCACCTGCTTCAATTACCGCAGGCGGTGCAACAACATTCTGCGAAGGAGGGTCTGTAGTATTAACCGCAAACACCGGAGCAGGTTTAAGTTATAAATGGTATAAAGACGCCGTATTAATTCCCGGTGCAACATCAATAAATTATACAGCTACAACCGCCGGAATTTATAAATGCAACGTCACAAAAACTGCAACCGGTTGCAATAAAAATTCGAATGGAATTATGGTAACTGTTCCATGTAAAGAAGGGGAAGAATTATCATCAAATTCCAACTTCACCATCTTCCCAAATCCAAACAATGGAACCTTCAAATTGGTCTGTAACTCCCCACACGGAGCACTTTCCCCCCTCCAGGGGGGACCAAGGGGGGTGATAATCTCGCTAGAGATCTTCAACTCCCTCAACCAACAAATCCATTCTCAACAAATAATTTCCCCCAATGGAAATATCAATGAAACAATTTCAATTCCTAATTTATCCTCCGGTATTTATTTCGTGAAATTAAAAACGGGAAATAATTATTCTCAACAAAAATTAATAATTGAATGATTTAATAATCTGTAAACTAAATTACTTAAAATGAAAACCCACAACGCCCGATCAATTAATATTTTTCTATTAATTATTACAAGTTTCTTATTAAATCCGTTTAATTCATATTCTCAGGATCCGATCGTGCAATGGGATAATACAATCGGAGGTGGATCATCAGATTTTCTCGCAGCATCGGCTGAAACGTTGGATGGAGGGTTTGTAATTGCAGGTTATTCCTACTCTACCATATCATATGATAAAACTGAATTTGTAGGTAACTATGATTATTGGATCATAAAACTTAATGCTGCAGGTGTCATTGAATGGCAAAATGCAATCGGCACCACCATTGCTGATTATCTTACCTCTATACTAGCCACACCTGATGGTGGATACTTGGTTGGTGGATATACTACCGGTGGAATTTCCGGTGATAAAACTGATGCTGCTATTGGTGGAAAAGACTATTGGATATTAAAACTAGCACCAACAGGAGAGATCGTTTGGCAAAAAACAATCGGTGGTTCTGCTGATGATTATTTAACAGATATGATTGCAATTGCCGGAGGAGGTTTTATTTTAAGTGGGTATTCCAATTCAGGTATATCAGGGAACAAAACTGATGCATGCATCGGAGGTTTTGATTATTGGATTATGAAAATTAATTCTGTAGGAGTAATTCAATGGCAATTTACAATAGGCGGCAACAATAACGATTATTTAAAAGAAACTATACGAGCATCAGATGGTAATTATGTACTGGCAGGATATTCGATCTCAGGAATTTCAGGTGATAAAACAGAAGCGAATATTGGTGGAAATGATTATTGGGTTCTTGCAATAGATGGTTCAGGAACAGTGGTATGGCAAAATACTATTGGTGGGACCGGATACGATTATCTCAATAGCATCTGCGAATTAAATACTGGTGGATTTATTCTGGGAGGACATTCCTCTTCTAATATTTCAGGTGATAAATCAGAAAATAGTTTAAATTATTTAGATTATTGTTGGGGATGCGGATATTTTACTTCCGGAAATGGAAATGATTATTGGATCGTAAGAATTGATAATGTAGGTAATTTGATATGGGAAAATTCTTTTCTAACTGGAAGTGAATGGTCCTCAGCAGAAGTAGATGAAGTATTTCAATACGACGATAACAAAATTATGATCGCAGGTAACTCAGAAGGAAATGGTGATAATCTTGAAACCGATGGAGGCAATGATTATTGGCTCTTGGCAATTGATACAAATGGTTATATAATTTGGCAAGAGGTATTAGGGGGAGAAATAACCTGGGAATATGATGAGTATGACTGGGAAGTGGAAAATGGTGATTGTTATTTAGGTTCCTGTTTTGTTACTACAGATGGAGGATTTTTTGTTGCCGGCTCTTCTAATGGAATGGCTGGAAATGATAAATCTGAATCCGTCTTGGGTGGCTATAATCAAGATTATTGGGTATTAAAACTCGGCCCTGATACTTGCACGCCATTCCCTGTATATTCTGATTATGATAGAGATGGAGAAGGCTCTGAATTTATTTCAAATGCTTGTGAATTAACTTACGGTCCATGGGTTTCAAATTCAAACGATTGCAATGATTTATATTCAAGTGTCAATACCATGGCAGTTGAGATCTGCGATGGCCTTGATAATGATTGTAATGGAACTATAGATGAAGGGCTTGTTGATTGCAACAGCGGACCAATTATTTTGTGGGATAAAACATTAGGTGATGCTGCTTATAATCAATTAAGTGAAATAACCTCAACTAATGATGGTGGAACAATCTCAATTGGAAGTAAAACTGAAGTTTCTCCGGAAACTGATTCCTATTATGACCCTGAATTTAATTATAATATTGAAATTAATAAATTAGATGCCGGAGGAAACATTCAATGGCAAAAAATAATTACTGCAGATCAGGATGATAAAGGAATAAGTGTTAAACAAATGCCGGATGATGGATTTATAATTGGTGCAACGTCTTTTTCTGGAATTTCAGGAGATAAATCTGAAGCAGGTTTTGGGAGTTCCGATTATTGGGTAATTAAATTAAATAGTTTGGGTGATATTGAATGGCAAAAAGTTTTTGGGGGCTCCAATTATGACAATCTTATTGATATGGAAATTACATCCGATGGAGGGGTTGTTATTTCTGGTTACTCCAATTCAGGAATTTCGGGGAATAAAACGGAAACCACGAACGGAGTATATGACTTTTGGATTTTAAAATTAAATGCATCAGGAGAAATAGAATGGCAAAATGGAATTGGTGGAGCAAGTAATGATTATGATCCTTATGTTGGGGTAGATTCATCAGGCAATTTTTATATCGGTGGCAAATCACTTTCTGGTATTTCAGGAGACAAAACCGAAGCAAATTTAGGTAGTTATGATTTTTGGGCTTTGAAACTCAATGTATTTGGTGCAATAATATGGCAAAATACAATCGGGGGATTGTTAACAGAAGATATATTTTCTGTTGATGTGGATGATGCAGGCAATATGATTCTTGTAGGAAATTCTAATTCAGGTATTTCTTTCGATAAAACTGAACCAAGTGCAGATTATGATTATTGGATAGTAAAATTGAATTCCGATGGAAGTATTGATTGGGATAATACCATTTCAGGTGTTGGATTTGATTATTGCAGAACGGTAGCTATTTGTCCTGATGGAGGCTACTTGGTAGGAGGGTATTCTGTATCTGTAATAACCTCTGATAAGAAGGAGAGTTACCATTTAACAATGTTTAGTCCATATGGATTATCCTTTGAGGAAAAAAGTGATTATTGGATATTGAAACTGGATAATGAAGGAAATATAATTTGGCAAAATACGATGGGTGGAAATATGGGCGATTATTTAATGTCAATTGCTATTGGTGATGATGAAAAAATTATGTTAGGTGGTTATTCAAAATCGGGAGACTCAGGAGATAAATCCGGCGAATGTTTTGGAATAATTCAGGAAGTGATAGAAATTGACGAATATTATGAAGATCAATGGACAAATTATTATCCCAACACAGATTTTTGGATATTGCAACTTGAACCAGAAGGATGCATTCCGATGACGGAAATTTGTAATACAATAGACGACAATTGCAACGGGTTAATCGATGATGCTGTTGTCGAAACAATTTCCATCTCCGCCGGAGGCCCAATAATTTTCTGTCAAGGAGGTTCCGTTTTATTAACAGCAACTTATTCCGGTGCAACAGTCCAATGGAAAAAGAACGGAATAAATATCGTAGGTGCAACATCACCCACTTATTCAGTAAATAAAACCGGCGATTATACCTGCGTAACAACAAGTCCATGCGGAACGGCAACATCTGCAATAATACATGTGATCGTAAATAAAAATCCCACTGCATCAATCACTGCTGGCGGTGCTACTACATTCTGTGCCGGTGGAAGTGTAACATTAACCGAAGCACCTGTTGCTGGAAGTACATATCAATGGTATAAAGGTGCAAGTGCAATTGCCGGTGCAACATCCACAAATTATATCGCAACAACTGCAGGTAATTATAAATGTCGCGTTACAAAAACAGCGAGTGGTTGTTTTAAAAATTCGAATACAATTTCTGTTTCTGTACCTTGTAAGGAAGGTGATGAATTATTATCAGAAAATAATAATTTCACCATCTTCCCAAATCCAAACAATGGAACCTTCAATTTGGTCTGTAACTCTTCACTCGGAGCACTTTCCCCCATAATGGGGGGACCAAGGGGGGTGATAATCTCGCTAGAGATCTTCAACTCCCTCGGACAACAAATCAATTCCCAACAAATAAATTCCGCCGATGGAAATATTAATCAAACAATTTCCATAAATAATTTATCAAAGGGAATTTATTTCGTAAGATTGATCAATAATGATATTTATTTCGAACAAAAATTAATCATCCAATAAATTAACACTATGAAAATTTCAACATACTTTTGCTATTTCTGCACTGTTATCTCTTTTGCATTTTTATCGGTTCCGTTAACCTTTGCACAACAACCCGTAGTGCAATGGCAAAATACTATAAATACAACAGTTAGTGCTGTGTTTTCAAGTTGTATTCAAACTTCCGATGGGGGATTTCTTGTTGGTGGAAAAGCATATTTTGGAATTGAAGGAGATAAAACTGTCGAAGGTTACGGGAACTATGATTATTGGATAATTAAATTAAGCACAACAGGCGCTATCGAATGGCAAAATTGTTATGGCGGCAGTTACATTGAAGAACTATATGAAATTGTAGCGACACCTGATGGTGGATTTATTTTGGTTGGCTCATCATCCTCCGGAATTTCAGGTGTTAAAACTTCCATCTCGCAAGGCAGCCTTGATTATTGGGTTGTCAAGATCGATGCGTCCGGGAATATTTTGTGGCAAAAGGATGTTGGAGGGAGTTTGAATGACGAACTCCGGTCGGTGAGACTAACACCTGATGGTGGTTATTTACTTGGTGGCACATCCATGTCGCCGGCTTCAGGTGATAAATCAGAAAATGCATTTTTTCTTACCAATGATTTTTGGGTGGTAAAATTGGATTCCGCCAGTAATGTGGAGTGGGAAAAAACAATTGGTGGCGCTGACCAGGAATTATTAAGCGACATCCAGGTTTTAACCGATGGAAATTGCATGTTAGTCGGACAATCTGCGTCAGGTATTTCAGGAAATAAAACTGTAAAGAAATATGGCAGTTACGATTATTGGTTGGTGAAGATCAATCCTGCTGATGGCGCCCTACTCTGGCAAAAAACGTATGGCGGTAGTCTGGGAGATACTTATCCAAAAATGGCTCTTACCTCCGATGGCGAATTTGTCATAAGTGGTTCAAGTGAATCAAATACCACTGGAGTTAAAACTGAAAATTGTTTTGGCGATGATGATTATTGGGTGATAAAATGCAACAGTGCCGGAAATATACAATGGCAAAAAACCATCGGAGGTTCCATGTGGGATTATGCTTACTCAATTGCGGTGGCTGCAGATAACGGTTTTCTGATTGGGGGGTACAGTATTTCACCGGTGAGCGGCTTGAAATCAGAATCAAGTTCCCAGGATGACTATTGGGTAGTAAAGCTGGACCAATTCGGTAATATTGATTGGCAAAATACTTTGGGAGGAAGTGGACCTGATCAATGCAGAAAGGTGCTATCAACTTTAGATGGAGGGTATTTTTATGGCGGCGATTCCGATTCAAATATTAGCCCTGATAAAAGTGAAAATGGATCGGGATTCTGGTGTTTAAAAATTGCACCTGAAGGATGTTATGCAGAAACATGTAATGGACTGGATGACGATTGCAATGGTTTTATTGATGACTTTAATTTTTCTGCCACAGCATCTGCCGCAGGTTCCACAACGTTTTGCCAGGGTGGTTCGGTAACGCTGAATGCAACTTATACAGGACCTTACATTCGATGGAAAAAAAATGGAGCAAATATTCCGGGCGCTACTACAGCAAGTTATATAGCAACTACTTCAGGTAATTATACAGCTTATACTTATAATGCATGTGCTTCGGCAGAATCTGCAATAATTAGTGTTGTGGTGAATACAAATCCAACGGCATCCATAACAGCAGGTGGCGCAACAACATTTTGTGCCGGTGGTTCCGTAACATTAACCGAAACTCCTGTTACAGGAAGTACCTACCAATGGTATAAAGGAGCAACTGCAATTGCAGGTGCAACAACTACAAATTATATTGCAACAATAGCAGGAAATTATAAATGCCGCGTTACAAAAACTGCAAGTGGATGGTTTAAAAACTCAAATGTAATTACCGTTACTGTTCCTTGTAAGGAAGGAGAAGAATTAATTCAGAATAATACCTTCAACATTTTCCCAAATCCCAATAATGGGACATTTTATATCTCTGCGCTCTCTGCTTCTCTGCTTCCTCTGCGTGAAACTGACCGACCCTGTGTTCTGGAAATCTTCAACTCACTCGGTCAACAAATTTATACCCAACATCTCAGCACATTAAATGGAAAAATAAATGAAATGATAACCCTGAATAATTTAACTTCGGGATTATATTTTATAAGAATCACCCAGGAAAATTTTTATTCCGAACAAAAATTTGTTGTTGAATAGAGTAATTTGATCAGCAATAAATTTCTTGATGAGTTTATCATTCCAATCAATGAATGAACGTTCATTCATAATTATTTTTTCATTCCTTCATTCCTTTATTCCTTTATTCCTTCATTCCTCTATTCCTTCATTCCTCCATTCCTTCATTCCTCCATTCCTTCATTTTTATCCCTTCCCTAAGTTATCCCTGCATTTCACCCCTGAATTCTGACATTTCGCATATTTCAGGTTTAATAAATATTATTTTGAGCGTATTTTTATTTCAAAATAGTATATGAAAATCCTGTTAGCCATTTTCTTTTGCACAATATCAGCATGTTTGTATTCTCAGGCGCCTGATATCGTATGGCAAAAATCTATCGGCGGTGTAAAAGATGATTATGCCTATGCAATTGATGTTACCACTGATTCAGGATTAATTGCGGCCGGAATTTCTTTTTCTAATGAAGGAGACGTTAGCGGACATCATGGAACACAATACTTTACTGATCTGTGGGTAGCAAAATTGGATGCAATTGGTAATTTAATTTGGCAAAGATCGTTGGGCGGGCTTGAAGATGATGGCGCACATTCTGTTTTGCAAACATCAGAGGGAGGATATTTGGTTGCAGGTTTTTCGCAATCAAACTCTGGAGATGTTACAGGTCATATTGGAGAGATAGGATATAATGATTGTTGGGTGGTAAAATTAAGCGCTGATGGAATTATGGAATGGCAAAGATCATTAGGTGGAACTAGTACAGATTATGTTCATACAATACTGGAAACTCCCGATGGCGGATATATTTTTATTGGCGATTCCTATTCCAATGATTATGACGTTTCGGGAAACCATGGGAAATCTGATATTTGGGTTGTGAAATTAAATTCCACAGGGGATATTGAATGGCAAAATTCGTATGGTGGAAGTGAAAATGAATATGCAAGTTCGATTGCACAAACCGTTGATGGTGGATATATTTTCTCCGCATTTGCCTATTCTAATAATGGCGATATAGATCTTCATTACGGTTCTTATATGTCTGCTGATACATGGATCGTAAAATTGAATTCAATTGGTGAAATCGAATGGCAAAAAATTTACGGTGGCACCTATAGTGAGTATACGGAAGATATTATTCAAACAGCAGATGGGGGATATGTTTTTATCGCTGATGCGCAATCTGAGGATTTTGATCTTGATATGCATCACGGAGATACATTTTACCCTGACCTGTGGGTCGTAAAAATTACAAATTCAGGTGAAATAGAATGGCAGAAGATAATTGGTGGTGATAGTTATGATAGGGGTTTTACTATTAAACAAACTACTGATATGCATTATATTATTTCCGGGGAAACCTCCTCTGTAGATGGAGATGTCTTCGGCAATCTTGGGAGTTCTGATATTTGGATGGTGAAAATAAGCAGCGTTGGAGAATTATTATGGCAAAAATGTTTTGGAGGTTCATCATCCGATTATCGGGGTAATATCGATATTATTAATGATAGCAGTTTTGTGTTTTCCGGATTTTCTTATTCAGATGATCTGGATGTTTCGGGGAATAACGGAGGATGGGATTTTTGGGTTGGGAAAATGGGACCTTGTACCTCAGAGTTATATTATGCCGACGCAGATGAAGATGGTTATGGGAACCTAAGTATGCATATTTTTTCCTGTGAAATGCCAATTGGATATGTTGCAGACTCAACAGATTGTGATGATACCAATGATATGATCAATCCTGGTGCAGAAGAAATTGTAAATGGAGTGGACGACAACTGTGATGAAAATATTGATGAAGGGGTTTCTATAACTACAGAATTTTTTGCAGACATTAAAATATTTCCAAATCCTGCAGAGGAATTATTATTTATTGAGCCGATGTTCACAGATCTTTTTGATATCACTGTTTATAATTTGGAAGGTAAATTAATGTTATATTTTCAAAAATTGCAAAACAACAATACAATAAATATATCAACTCTTGAATCGGGATTATATATATTAAAAATGGAATCACCTTACACCTTTGAAAATTACAAATTCCTTAAACAATAGTATATGAAAAAATTCACACTTCAATCCTATTCAGCATTTTCTGCAGCAGTATTGATTCCTGCAATATCGTTAAATGCACAGGCAGTGTATGTTGACGCAGTACCTGATATTATTATTGATTATGATATAAATGACGTTACCTACATTGATCTGGATAATAATGGAGTTTCCGATTTCGGATTTTATAAATCAAGCAATGCGGGTTATATTTCTTCTTATTATGGAGGTACTTATGGATATTATGAGTGGCAGTTTATTCGTGTTTTAGTGCCTGGGGAAAATGGATTACATGCTGAGGAATTTTCAAGCACATCCGGTACATGGTTAATTATGAATGTTCTCGAATCAGGGGACATCATTAATGAAGATAATTATTTTGAAACTCATGACTCTGTTATGGTGAGCAGAAGGAGAGAGGTGAGTTCATTATATGGTTATCCAATTGGTGATTGGAATGCAGAAGGCCCCTGGAGAAATATTCCTGAATTTCCTGATCGGTTTTTGGGATTAAGATTTACGGATGAAGCAGCGTGTATACATTATGGATGGCTGCGTTGTGCAATTACGGAGGATGAAGGAAAACTTACTATAAAAGATTGGGCATTTGAAAATAAATGTGATGTTGGGATATCGGCTGGCGATAAAATAGGTGATACAACCATAATTGTTGACATAGAACAGGAATTATTATCAACAATAAATATTTATAGTTCAGGCAAGGATATTTATTTCGAAAACGCCCTGGAAAAGGGTATTATAAAAATATTTAATAATAACGGACAATTAGTGAACTACTTTGATCTAATTCCGCCACAAAACAGGATAACTTTGGATGGCATTAGTTCGGGAATTTACATTGTCGAATTGGAATCTGCATCTTTTAACATCTCACAAAAAATATTTATCGAATAATATTTCACATGAAGATATATTTATACCTGATATTTTTATTTACGACAGCATGTGTGCATGGTCAGATACCTGAAATACAATGGGCAAAATGTTTTGGAGGAACCTCAACAGATAGAGCCAGGTGTATAATTGAAACATCAGATGGAGGATTTATCGCTGCAGGCTCCACAGCATCAGACGATGGGGATGTAACGGATAATCACGGTTCTTACGATAATTGGGTAATCAGGTTCGATTCTATAGGGAATATAATCTGGCAGAATGCCTTTGGTGGATCGAGTTGGGATGAAGGGATTTCAATTATAAATTGTTATGATGGAAACTTTATCGTTGCTGCCAATACATGGTCGGAAGATGGTGATGTAAGTTTTAATCACGGTAGTTATGATTGGTGGCTCGTAAAAATTTCAGAAGATGGTGAATTATTATGGGAACGTTGTTATGGTGGGTCTCAATCTGATTTTGCATATTCCATTCAGCAAACCTTGGATTCCGGATTTGTAATATGTGGTTATACCGGTTCTAATAATGGTGATGTTACGGGTTACCATGGGTTTAAAGATTATTGGATCGTTAAAATTGATAGTTTAGGTGAAATAGAATGGCAAAGTTGTTTGGGTGGTACCGATTATGAATATGCTTATGCAATATCACAAAGCATTGATGGTGGATATTTTGTATGTGGTCATTCCTTTTCTGATGATGGTGATGTTATTGGAATTGAACCAATTGATAACGGAAATATCTGGTTATTAAAACTATCAGAAACCGGTGAAATTGTTTGGCAAAAAGATTTTGGCGGGACTGCTGAGGATTATGCTTACAGTATTAAAACAACTGCTGATGGTGGATGCATAATTGCAGGGACCACATCATCTATTAATGGGGATGTTGTCGGAAATCACGGATCATCTGATATGTGGATTTTAAAATTGGATCCCTTAGGTTTGGTGCAGTGGAAAAAATGTTTTGGCGGCACTGGATCAGATGGGGCAAATTCCATTGAACTTACCTCTGATGGGGGATATGTAATTGTCGGATACACGTTTTCTATTGATGGTGATATAACCGAATATTTTGGTAGCTATGATTATTGGATAGTAAAAATTTCCGCTGATGGTATATTAGAATGGCAAAAATCTCTTGGAGCAAACCTCTGGGAAAAATGTTATGCAATTAAAGAAACCACAGATGGTACATATATTCTCGCAGGGGAAACAACCTCCAATTACGGTGATGTAATTGGAAACCACGGAAACTACGATTATTGGATCGTAAAACTGGCAATTTGTTATCCTGTTTTGTTTTATGCGGATTTAGATAACGATGGTTATGGAGATAGTGAAAACGATACCCTGTTATGCAATATGCCTGTCGGATATGTGAATAATAATAGTGATTGTGATGATACCGATAATTTGTTGCATCCTTATGCTTTTGAATTCTGTAATGGCATTGATGATGATTGTGATTTTTTAATAGATGAGGACACGATATTTATTCATTGGTTTGCCGATTTTGATGAAGATGGTTTTGGAAATATATTGCAGGATTCTCTTTCCTGTTTGTTATTAACCGGTTTTGTGATGGATTCCACAGATTGTGATGATATTAATGCATTTGTGAATCCTGCAGCAACAGAAATTTGTAATGGTATTGATGATAATTGTAATTTTTTAGTAGATGATGACCCGATAATAATGCATTGGTTTTTGGATTTGGATCTTGATGGTTTCGGAGATATATTTACCGACTCCCTTTCTTGTTTTATGCTTTCCGGATATGTGTTTGATTCGACGGATTGCAACGACCTTGATGCATTAATAAATCCATCCATTATTGAGATATGTAATGATCTGGATGATGATTGTGATGGTTTTATAGATGAGGATATACCTTATTATACTTATTTTGAAGATACTGATATGGATGGATTTGGTAATGTGCTATTCTCTGAAACAAATTGTACCGGAATCATTCCTTTTGGATATGCAAATAACAATACAGATTGCAATGACGGGGATTATTTAATTAATCCCGCACAACTTGAAATTTGCAATGGTATTGATGATGATTGTAATACAATTGCTGATGACGACCTTGCATTTAATTTTTTATATTTAGATTTTGACGATGATGGTTTCGGAGATCCGTTTAACAGCCTGTATTCTTGTTATGACGAAGTAAGCGGTTATGTATTTAACGATGGGGATTGTGATGACGATAATTCCCTGATTTTTCCCGGAGCTCCCGAAATATTAAATGGTGTTGACGACAATTGTGATGATTTTATTGATGAAGGTCTGGTGGGAATTGTTGATATGAACAATGCATTTGAATTTGCTATTTTCCCAAATCCCAATAATGGTGTATTTACCATTACTACATCTGAAATTGCCAATACCGAATACATCATTGAAATATTTAGTGCAACAAAACAATTAGTCTACTCAAATAGCATTAAATTGAATGTTGGAGGAAAAATAGAGACCATTATTCTTAAAGGTGTCCCAAATGGCGTTTATAGTATTAAAATTATTTCAGGAGAAATTTTTTCGGGAAAATTACTTATCATTGAGGATTAATTGAGTGGCAGAAACCTGCCGCATGATTTAGTGTGATTTATTTCCAAAAATTTAACCCCCTGGCACTATGAAATCTTTATTATTAATTGTCTTTGTTGCCTGTACCCCATGTTTATTTTCTCAATCACCGGATATTGAATGGCAAAAAAATTATGGAGGTTCGTACGATGATATTGGACATGCCATTGGAACTGCAACTAGTGGCGACTTCATCATAACCGGAGATTCGAAATCATCAAATGGTGACATAACGGGGCATCATGGCGCTATAACAACTTCCGATTATTGGATAGTAAATACGAATGAAGATGGTATTATCAACTGGCAAAAAAGTTATGGCGGAACTTTAAATGATGTGGGCACACAAATACTTCAGACTGCGGATGGCGGGTTTATTACCTGTGGTTATGCGGAATCAACAAATGGAAATGTAACCGAAAATATCGGATGGTTCGATTACTGGATCATAAAAATGAATAGCGCCGGAATTATTGAATGGAAAAATAATCTTGGTGGTACAGGTGGTGATTTTGCTTTTGATATTGATCAAACCTCTGATTTGGGTTATATCATTTCGGGTTATACTTATTCATCAGATGGCGATGTTACAGATTATGATTTTGCAGGTGATTATTGGGTTGTTAAACTGGATGTTTCAGGTAATTTAATTTGGGAAAAAACCTACGGCGGAAGTAGTTATGACTATGGCACGTCGATAATTGAATCTATGGAAGGTGGTTATTTAATGACGGGATATTCTATTTCCACCGATGGAGATATTTCTGATAATCATGGAAATTATGATACCTGGATAATTAAAATTGATGAGCTCGGGGAATTGGAATGGGAACGATCATATGGAGGTTCTAATTATGAATTTAACGCATCCGTAATCCAAAATGGTGATGGTGATTATCTTGTTTGCAGTTCTTCCATTTCTAACGATGGTGATGTTTCCGGAAATCATGCGCCTGATACTTTTCACGATTATTGGGTATTTAAAATAAATCAGTCAGGAGATATTATCTGGCAAAAATGTTATGGCGGAACCTATGGCGATTATTGTCAAAATGCACTGGAAACACCCGATAAAGGATATTTATTAATTGGTTATTCTGCATCGAGTGATGGTGATGTAACAGGACACCACGGAATTTTATATGGAAACGATTATTGGTTGGTGAAAATAAATGCACTCGGAGAATTGGAGTGGGAGAAGTCGTTAGGAGGAAGTTTGAACGACAGTGGATTGGATATTGCCTTAACTGAGGACGGGGGAATAATTGTTGCCGGTAGTTCTGAATCTACAGATGGTGATATTACCGCAAATAACGGCAATTATGATTATTGGATCGTAAAATTACAATGTGCCGGTAATTTATTTTATGCCGATACAGATGAAGATGGTTTTGGTGATATAGATAATTTTACAGAAGCTTGTTTTGCTCCATCAGGTTATATCGGAGACTCATCCGATTGTAATGATAGCGATCCCTTGATCAATCCTGCTCAACTTGAAATTTGTAATGTAATTGATGACAATTGTAATGGTTTTATTGATGATGGAATTATTTATCTTAATTACTTTGAGGATACCGACATGGACGGATTTGGCGACCCGTTAACAGCAATTTTAGCATGTAATCCAATAACAGGAATGGTAACCAATGGTTTGGATTGTAACGACGATGACGCTGCTATTAATCCGGATGTATTGGAATTATGTAATTACATGGATGATAATTGTAATTTATTGATCGATGAGGGAGTTGTGTTAATTACTTTTTATGCTGATGTGGACGAGGATGGTTTTGGAGATCTATTAAATGATTCCCTTTCCTGTTTTATACCTGATGGATATTTATTAAATAGTATGGATTGTAATGATGCTGATGATAATATTAATCCGGACGCGGTGGAATCCTGTAATTTAATTGATGATGATTGCAACTCATTTATTGATGACGGACTTTTATTTACAGTATTTTTCGCAGATGCCGATGGAGACAATTTTGGAAATGCTCTGGTGGATTCACTAGCATGTTCTTTTCCTGATGGATTTGTACTCGATGATTCAGATTGTGATGATTCCGAATTTTTAATAAATCCCGATGCCCTGGAAATATGTAATGCTTTGGATGATAATTGTAATGTCGAAATTGATGAAACACTTTTTTTCGATATTTATTACATAGATGCTGACGGTGATAATTATGGTGATCCCCTGATAGATTCATCATGGTGTTCCATAATAATCGGTTATGTTGCAGACGATACAGATTGTAACGATGAAGATCCATTGATCAATCCGGGAATGGAAGAGATATTAAACGGCTTGGATGATAATTGCAATCAATTAATTGATGAAGGTCTGGTATCTATTGAAGAGTCAACTGATCAAAGCAATTTCACCATATTCCCAAATCCAAACAATGGGACATTTTATATCTCTGTACTCTCTGCTCCTCTGCGATCTCTTCGTGAAGCAAATCAGTCATGCGTTTTGGAAATCTTCAACTCCCTTGGTCAAATTATTTTCACCCAACAAATAAACACCTCAAACGGAAACATCAATGAAACAATATCAATCCAAAATCCATCCAGCGGAGTATATTTCATCATCATTTATTCAGGAAATAATTCCTTATCACAAAATATTATAATACAATAAAAAAAGAGAGATACAACTTGCTGCATCTCTCTTAACAACAACTATTCGTCATCAATTAATCCATTGTTGCATAAAGGTGTCTCAATTATCAATTGTCAATTATCAATTACTCCTTTACCCTCCTCTCCACAATTTTTTCACTTCCATTTTGTATTTCTACGAAATAAATTCCTGGAATTAAATTTTCGGTATTTATTTGAACAACATCAGAGTAAATAATTTCCTCCTGAATTACCTGCCCGGTTATATTACAAATTCGGATGTAAATTGGATATGTAACCGTTTGGTTACATGTAATATTCAACACCTTTGTAAATGGGTTAGGATACAAGCTGACATTGTCTTTTGAAGTATTCGGACCTTCTTTGTATTCCACTCCGGAATAATTCATTTTCACGGTCCATGCTTCACCGGTATTGGTAAAATTATCGGTAATATCACCATTTGTTGAATAAGCAGAACCCGAAATTATAAAGCCGTTATCGTTTGTTGGTGCAATGCAGTACATATAATCTGCCTCCTTGCCACCTAGGGCATCTGTCCATAATAAATTTCCAAAGGCATCCACGCCTGTAATCCAATAATCAACATGTTTGTGTGAGCCACTTACATCACCATCGAGTGAATGCGACCAGCCTCCCATTACATAAGTGCCATCATTCAATATTGCAAGTTCGGTGCCGTGATCCTGTTTACTTCCGCCAAAAACACGCGACCATTTTAATTTTCCATTTTTATTCAGTTTTACCATCCAATAGTCAAATCCTCCATGAAATCCTGTATAGTTTGATCTGCTGTGTCCTGCAAATACAAGATCATTATTTTCATCTTCCAAAATGGAAAACGCATAGTCTTCAGGTCCTATTCCATAACTTTTTTGCCAAATTAAATCTCCATCAGGTTGAATTTTAATGATCCAGGCATCATAAGAACCGTGTTGAACTGTTACATCACCATCCACCGAGTTGGTATATCCCGCAATAACATAATTACCATCATTTGTTTCGATTATTGAACCCGGAATATCATATGCATATCCTCCGAAACATTTTTGCCAAATAATATCACCATTCACGTTGAGTTTAACTATCCAGTAATCATCACCTGCATAATAAGGAATATGAAATCCTGTAACATCACCATCTGTAGAACTCGTTTTTCCTGCGACTACAAAATTGCCGTCGGTGGTTTCTATAATGTCGAATGCAACCTCACCATCAGAACCACCTAAAGTTTTTTCCCAAACCAGGTTACCGTTAAAATCCAATTTTAAGATCCAGTAATCAACAACTCCGTGAAATCCTGTTACATCGCCATCGTTGGAAAATGTAAATCCGGCAACAATATAACCGCCATCACTCGTTGGGGTAATTGCATTTCCGCCCTCATAACTGAAACCACCAAATGTGCGCTCCCATTCTATGTTGGAATTCACATCTATTTTAACCACCCAAACCTGTGTAGAGGTATAAGGTATAGAATCGAAATATTCGGGTTCCAGAGATCCGGTTGCGATATAACCACCATCGGCCGTTTGTTCAATATCGTGGAAGCGTTCGTTTCCGGATCCGCCAAAACATTTTTTCCAATCTATGGTTGGAATCGCCTGACCGAACATATTAATTGTTAAAAGGGAGGCGATAATAATGAAAAGAAATTTTGTTTTCATAACTGTATATTTTATGATGCATAATTATTCTTTTTTATCGTGCTAAATTATCGGAATTGTCATTGATTAAATTGATTAATATCAGTGTTATAAAAAACTATGTAAAATACTTTCGCAGCATTAATAAAACTTATTATTATGAAAAAGTATGCTTATTTATTATCCAGTATCGGAATGCTTGCTGTGATACTTGTCACAATTGGTCATATGCATGCCCAGGCTCCGAACATCCAATGGCAGAATGCTTTTGGAGGATCATCCTATGATTATTTGCGTTGTATTGATGCTACCACCGATGGGGGATTTATTCTCGGCGGGGAATCCTGGTCGCCGGTTTCCGGTGACAAAACAGAAAATACATATGGTTCAGATGATTATTGGGTAATTAAAACTGATGCTTTAGGCAATATTGTATGGCAGAATGATATCGGTGGAAGTGCAAGCGAAAGACTTTATTCCGTAGAGCAAACTTCCGATAATGGATATATCCTTGCGGGTGAATCTTCTTCCGGTATATCTGGGGATAAATCAGAAGCAAATATAGGGTATACTGATTACTGGGTGATCAAGCTTGATGAAAATGGCAATATCATGTGGCAAAATACTATCGGCGGTTCTGAATTTAATAATTTAAGATCGGCGGTACAAACCATGGATGGAGGATATATTTTAGGCGGATGGTCAAGTTCTGATATCTCAGGCGATAAAACCGAAATGTCGAATGGTTCCTATGATTACTGGGTAATTAAACTCGATAATGCAGGAAATATTGAATGGCAAAACACTATCGGGGGTGATGCTGAAGATTATTTGTATAAAGTGCTGCAAACTGCTGATGGAGGATATATACTCGGTGGTTATTCTTCCTCGGGAATTTCCGGAGATAAAACAGAAACAAATGTTGGGACACGAGATTTTTGGATTATTAAATTAAATTCCACCGGAGATATTATCTGGCAAAATTCCATAGGAGGGGATGGTGATGATAATTTATACGATATGGCTATAACTGCAGATGGAGGATATATATTAGGCGGTAATTCTGAGTCCGGAATTTCAGGTGATAAAACAGAGTTGAACACAGGTGGAGATTACTGGATTATAAAATTAGATTCAAACGGAAATATCTTATGGCAAAATACAATTGGTGGTAATTCTTATGAAGAATTGAAAACTGTAATACAAGTAGCTGATGGTGGTTATCTGGTTGGTGGCAAATCTATTTCAGACATCTCAAGAGATAAAACAGAAGCGGTTATCGGAATGGATGACCTTTGGATCATCAGACTTGACCAAAATGGTAACATACTCTGGCAAAATACTATTGGTGGAACCGAAGGAGAGGTACTTGCGGGAATTTGCCAATTAAATGATCTGTCGTTTGTGATTGGCAGTTGGTCGTTTTCCGGAGTTTCCGGAGATAAAACAATTTCTGGTTTTGGTGCATCAGATTATTGGTTGTTACAACTTGATCCTGAACAATTATGTATTGCGCCCTCTGTAACAGAAAGTATAGTTTCAACAGATAAAGCAAAAGTGACATGGAATGTAATTCCTGATGCATTGGGATATAAAATAAGATACCGGATCATTGATACTGAAATCTGGATGACAAGATTTGCGCATGCGAAAGATTTTGTCATTTTAAAAAGTTTAGCATGTAACACAACCTACGAATGGCAGGTTATGTCTATTTGTGCTGACGACGGAAGTTCTTATTCCTATTATTCTTCCCCGAATTATTTTACAACCAATGATTGTCGTTTGGGAAAAGATATGGAAGAACCGGAATTGTTGTTATTTCCTAATCCTGCATCAGATTTTATAAATATTTCACTGTCCAATATTAAAGGAGAAGCGTGGATTTATATCATGGATATGAAGGGGCAAATCGTATTAAAACAAAATGTGATTATAGATGAAGATTATCAAATGGTTTGGAATACAGAAAACATCAGTGCCGGTATTTATCAATTACAGATTTTGTTTAAAGAAGATCAAATTACCGATAAAATTTTAATAGTTAAATAATTTAATCCATTAAAATAAATATTATGAAATCAAATATTCACAAAGTAATACAATTGTTGTGTTATTTACTTTTTTCATTATTTATCAATATAAATAATAGTTTTTCACAGTTACCTGAAATTCAATGGCAAAATGCGATTGGAGGTCTTGGAGGCGACATTCTTACGAGTTTAGAAAATACCGATGATGGCGGATATATTTTAGGAGGATATTCCGACTCGGGAATATCCGGAGATAAAAGTGAGATCAACAGGGGTGATAATGATTATTGGGTGGTTAAAATTGATGCATCCGGTAATATAGCATGGGATAAAACCTTTGGTGGATCTGCCGGTGATCAGTTGTTGGCAATTAAACAAACAAGTGATGGAGGATATATTTTAGCAGGTTTTTCGAATTCTGGAATATCCGGTGATAAAACTGAATCGTCATCCGGGGGGAACGATTATTGGATAATTAAAATCAATTCATTCGGTTTGCAGGAATGGCAAAATACAATAGGAGGTTCAAGTGATGATTATTTAACTTCAATAGTTCAAACACCTGATGGTGGTTTTTTACTCGGAGGAAGTTCTCATTCCGGTATTTCAGGAGATAAAACAGAAGCAGTTTTAGGTTTTGATGATTATTGGCTTGTAAAAACTGATAATATGGGAAATATTGTATGGCAAAATACAATAGGTGGAAATGGAAACGAGGCATTAACTTCATTAAATACAACTTCAGATGGGAATTTTATAGTAGGTGGGTATTCCGATTCCGGGTTATCAGGGGATAAAACAGAAGCCAGCAACGGACTTTTTGATTATTGGATAATTAAATTGGACATAAGCGGAAATATCATCTGGCAAAATACAATTGGTGGAGCTTCCAATGATAATTTAGGATCCATTGTGCAAACCAACGAGGGAGGATTTATAATTGCCGGTCAATCTTCTTCAGGTATTTCCGGAGATAAAACTGAACCTATTTATGGGTCAGCAGATTTTTGGGTGGTTAAGACGGATATGTATGGCAACATAATTTGGCAAAGAAATATAGGTGGTAATGGCAGCGAATTATTACCGGATATTAAACAAAACGCAGATAATGGATTTATTCTGAGCGCAGGTTCTTCTTCAGGAGTTTCCGGGGATAAAAATGAAGCGTATGGTAAATATGATTATTGGGTTATGGGTTTAGATGAAACAGGAAATATTGTCTGGCAAAGATCTATTGGAGGAAATCAAAATGATATTAGCATAAGAGTAGAACAAACCGAAGACAATGGTTTTATTGTAGCAGGATATTCCAATTCGGGAAACACAGGAAATAAAACTGTAAATTCACAGGGTCTTGAGGATTATTGGATAGTAAAACTCGATGCATTTGATGTGGAGTGTTCAATTCCTGCAGACCTTTATTCAGAGGCTCTGGTAAATACAGCAAAATTATCCTGGATTGGTGATGGTGCAGTGAGGTATCGCGTTCGGTACCGTTCGGAAGGTTATGATACCTGGTCATATAAATTTACAAACGACGACAAAGAGTATGTTATAATAAAAGATCTTACTTGCAATGCTGATTATGAGTGGCAGGTAATGTCGATTTGTGCTGATGACGGGAGTGCGTACTCTGCATATTCTGATTCTCACTTTTTTACTACACTTGCGTGCAGGTCTGCGAATCTCAATTCCAATGCAGAATTAAAGTTATTTCCAAACCCGGCAACCAATAATTTAACGATTTCATTAAATGAGATGACCGGAAATGCTTTTATTGAAATTGTTGATGCGTGTAATAAAATCGTTTACCGGGAAAGTTTCACAATAACACAAAATTATTATAAGGCTCTTGATGTAAAGAATTTTATTCCGGGTTTATATATTGTAAAGGTCGTAATGGAAAATGAAATATATTCGGGAACATTTGTAATTGCAAAATATTAAGAATCAATATTAAGGTCTGGACTTTAATTTAACAGGTCAATAGGAACATCTTTATCTTTATCAATATCAAGTATTCCTAATTCCTGCCTGAGTTGCAATGCTTGTTTTGCAGCCTTAAGTCCGCTTACTAGTGCGGCTATTATTATTATTTTAAATAACCAACCAGAAGCTAAAGTGATTGGATCCAGAACGCCTAAAAGGAGTATGGTAGAGATATATAAAATTAGTCCTGTTAATACAGCAGTATATGGTTTCTGATTCACCAAAAATGCCAGGCCAATGTAAACGAGCCCGATAGCACAATCAATTACAATTGATAACACGTTTAGCTGATCGTATCGGAAGAAAAAATTAAATAATGCTAATGCAATAGAAAATCCACCCACGATAAAGAGCCACATTTTGGCATTTTTTACTTTATTTTCTACTTTAAAAAGTAAAACTTCACGTGGATCTATTTCTTTTCGTGAATCGATATATTTTTGACCGTAATCGTCCATTTGTAAAGCTGTTTATTGGTGCAACATTGTTTTTAATTCATATAGACACATTTTCCGCATATCTTTTTCCATCAATTACTGCCTCCAATATGTAATTGCCTGAAGCTAAATTAGCCACGGAAAACGACCATGTATTTTTTCCCGAAGGAATTTTATCATAAAATAATTGCACAACTTTACTTCCATTTACTGAATAAACAGAAAAACGCGCTGTGGCTATTCGAGGTATGGTCAATGTAAAGTATACTATACTGTTATTCAAATAAATTTGAATTTCATTTTCAACAACATTTGTTTCGTTATTAACTAAAAAACATTCCAGTATTTCCGCAGCGGCCCGTGCGCCACTTTCCAAAGCACCATGTACTGTTGCAGGATGATAATTATTAGTAGCTTCTCCCGCAAAAAATAAAACACAATCCACCGGCTCAGCCAGTTCCAGACGACAGCTTTCTGTTTCCGTTGTATATGTTCCCGGGGAAGGAAATGAATACGCCCCTTTAATAAATGGCTCCAGACTCCAGTCCTGAATACTGCTTTCCAAAAAATATAAACTCGCTGCTCCTCCAAATAAAAAGTCTAATTCCGCAATTGCAACATCAACGGCTCCGGCATCAATGCTGCTCATGTATTCAGCATTTTGACCCATGATAAAACATATGAGAATATTATTTGTTGCATCAGTTTTTCCTAATCCGGGGCTCCAGATAAAAGTGCTGTAACCATCAATTGTCATATCCTGAATTTCATCGGTCCAGAAGGTTTGAGAAAATTTGAGAATAAGTTTCATTCCTGCACCCATTCCAATTGTATCGATTGCATTTATTTTTTCTGTAGGTAACACAGGATCAAAAACAATACTGTTTTCTTTTAAAATAGTAAGAGGAACAGTAACAAGAACCTTGTCGCCTGTAATTATTGTACCGTCATCACAAAACACGCTAACTCCGGTTGCTCCATACACAATAGAATTCGCGATCTTGTTGTATTGAATATCCGCTAAAACAGGTTCGAAAAACAGGGTATCTAGAATAGATAAATAAGAGTCATCCAATAAAAAATCCTTGTCACCGGTAAGCCATAGGTTTTCGCTTATCGCAATACTTTTCATGCCTATGCGTTTGATGGTAGTGCCAAATTCAGAGCCTATCCAGGCTTCATAAATATGCCAATAGGGGTGTGATTCATCAATTCCATACTCCGTTGATAAATGATCACTCATAAGGATATCATCGCCGGTATAACTGTACATATTTAAATAGAACTGCCACGCATTTTCGAGTTCAGCATCCCAATATGGGGGAGAAGTTTCGTATCCGTCACCTATCTGATATAATTCTTTATTGCCACCGTATTCTAACAATAAAGTCGGATCATAGGAATTAATGCTGCTCCACAAAAACGAAGCTGGATCACCGGCAACATTGCCTTTTCCATGAACAAATTCGGCACCAGCTTCAACATTAAAATCGCCAAACCCGGTCAACGGTCGAATCCTCCCACCATGCACAGAAGAGGCTTCTAAAATAATAACAGTGATTCCCGCATCTTTAAGTGTTTTCGCGGCATATAAACCAGCTGTTCCTGCGCCTACAATAATTACAGTTCCACTGGTAATTTTTGGTATTGGTTTGGCAGATAAAAAAGAAGGTATCATTAATGCACCTGGAATTAAAGTGCCAATTGTTTTTACAAATTTTCTACGTCGCATTACAATTTTAATTTCATTTTCTTCATTCCTTCATTCTTTCATCCTTTCATTCTTTCATTTTCCATCCCTTCATTCCCTCTTTTTATCCCCTTAAATCCGCCAAATCCGCGTCATCAGCGTTCCCCCTTTTTTTTATACATTCATTCCTTCATTCTTTCATTCCTCAATAGGCTCCGGTATTATAAGTTCAAAATTATTTTCTGTAGCAAATTGTTGCTGCGCCTTTGCAAAATTTTCATCAAACTTCATTTCTTTCGCTGCTATAACATCAAAAATTGGATTCATTTTATCCAATTTATTTTCGAATGGAACATTAACATCCAGATAAATAGTTACTACTTCTTTAAATTCCAAGGTAAAAACATCAACATAATATTGGAACAGCTCCAGACTTGCATTCTTAAAATAACTGGCATTATTGAAATCAGGCATGTTCTTAATATTATCGCGACTTACCTGTGTTGTGGCAAGTCCTAAATTATAGTACGCCCAAACTGTTGCAGAGTCAAGGCTTAAATTGCCCATTAAATTGTTTATGGCAGTGCCCACATTTTCTTGCTGAGCAACAATAAAATCATTGTACTCAACGGCGGTAGAAAAGGAGCTTTGTCCTGAAGCATAGACAGGAATTAATGTAATCATGAAAATGAAAAGGATATTGCGCATCTTTTTTTTCTCAAAGATATACATTCCCTCCAAATCTTGCAATTCAATGGTAGGTGAGCTTAAGCAACGATTGATGCAAGGGCGAACACAATGTATTCGGTAAAAAATAGCACCCAAATAAACTGGTAATATTTCGAAATGGCAGTTTTATTGCTGACGTCTGTATAAACTGCTTTGTATATTAATACAAGTAACATTAGAATGTGCAACACGATAAAAAGAGTTGTATTTAGCTCTAACCTATAAAATAGGGAAACCGTGATGATGAACACAAATACCAATGCCAGCAATGTATTGCCAAAAATGAAAACAGTTTTTGAGCCAATCCGCAACGATAATGTTTGAATATCAAATTTCTGATCACCGGTCATATCAGGAATATCTTTAAACCAAGCAATTACAATGCTATAAATAAAAATAGCAATTGTGAGAATTCGGATGCTATCTGGTAAACGATAGTAACCCAACACCATGGTATGGAGGTGCAAAAATAGAAATATATTAACTAGTATTCCTCTTACTGCTATAATACAAAAAGCAGCCCAGAAATAATATCTCTTTAACCGAAAAGGAGGTAAAGAATAAATTGTGCCGAGAAATAAACTGGATAAAACGGTAATTAATAAAAACTTTCCGAAATAAAATGCAATACTTATTGAAATTAACAGTGCGATCGTATTAATAATATGTGCTGTTTTAACTGTGTATGCTCCGGAGGCTAAAGGCAGGTAGGGTTTGTTAATTTTATCAATTTCTATATCAGTGATCTGATTTAAACCAACAATATAAATATTTGCACCTAAACAACTTATAAGTGTTAAAAGAAATCCAACCAAATGATATTCCAATGGTTTAGGTGAAATTGCAAGGGTGATAATATATAAAGTTGATACACTTATAGATGTACCAATTATGGTATGTAACCTGGAATAGAGTATAAAATTTTTAATAATATTCATATTTTCTGGCCATGTATCACAATAAATTTTATGGTGCCTTCCTGAAAACCTTTTTTCATGTATTGCATTGCCCAGGCTCCTTTTATGGTCGCACTTCCGGCCCGCAACAATCCTAATATACTTTTCCAATGAAAGGCAGTGCGTATCACAGCATTCCAAAAGGGTGCAACAGCAGCACTCCAGTCAGCAGAGTGCACATTCGTGAATCCGCATTCTTTCATGAGTATAGAATATTCATGTAATGATATCATTGGAGGTAAATGGTATAATTTTTCAATCTTTTGTATCAGGGTCTGTTGTTTTTTTGTGAGGTTTCCATATGATGAACTAATACACCATGTTACTATTACACATTTCCCCTTCGTTTCAAGAAGTGAATTAAATAATTGTAATAATGCTTTTTTATCGGGAATATGTTCTGCGCTTTCCAGCGACCATATCAAATCAAATTGACCATCGTTTTTATCAAGTGTGAGCATATCTTTAACGATGATACTGACTTTATTTTCCAAACCCTGCGCCTTGTTATATTTATCAGCAGCAGCAGCCTGAACATTGCTCAAAGTTAATCCTACAACATCTGCATCAAATTTTTTGGAGAGGTATCTCGAACTTCCTCCAACACCACAACCGGCATCTAAAATGCTATGTGCATTTTTAATATTTGCCCAATTTATTACTTCATTTATCAGGTCAATCTGTGCTTGTTTGTTTTCTTTTTTAATATTGCCATCAATACCGTAAAAACCATGGTGCATATGTTCACCCCAGGTATCCAGCCAAAGCGGTGTGGAGCTGTTGTAAAATTGACGAATCCTTTCGTTTAATGGTAACATCATTACGTAGTTTTTTCCAGATTTAATTCTGCAATATTTTCCACCTGTATTGAGTGGCTAACTAACTTATTAAATAAGATTGATAAGAATCTATGATATAAATGGAATTCATGGTTTTGAATATTATACTTCATAGAATTATTATCGCCTTGGATTTAATTGAATAAATGATGGGTCATTGCTGAGCTGCGATTGCGGTAAATGAATAATTGTACTTACAGGACAAATTATTTCACAGGCCATACATGCTATATCACAAGGTGTATTTACAGCGATCGTATTAAAGGAGGTTACAAATCCCGGCGCATGCGGGCAAACAGCAATACAGGCCCCGCAATTGATACATGCGTTCCATCCAATTTGAAAAATCACAGATTCATGACTCATAATTATATTTTTTTATATTCCGATTCCGGACTGAAATAATTCGACATGGTATCGTATAACATTTTATCTCTTTTTAATACTTCTTTGGTATTAAAAATAGTCTGTTTCACATCATATAGTTGCCACATTTTATTTCCCATGGCAGATAACCATCTATCCTGATATTCTTTTAAATTTTCTTTAGAAGCCTGTTTATCTGAATTTATTAATTCTGCGAGAAATTCTCCCGCTATTTTCCCGGATGCCATTGCTGTGTGTATTCCACCGCCGGTTATCGGGTTTACATGCCGTGCAGCATCACCAACCAATATTAAATTATCGGCATACTGAATATTTAAAGGAGCTGCTAATGGGACTCCGCCGCCCTGAATTTCCAATATCCTTGCATTTTTAAAACGCGCTCTAAAAAATGATTCTTTCATAAATTGATCGAGATACCATTGTGCATTTTGTTTGGCTAGTGTTCTTGTAACACCTAAGCCGATCTCCGCATATCCGTTTCCTTTTGGAAATACCCATGCATAACCACCCGGTGCCCATTTATCACCTGTTATAATTTCCAATAAACCGTCAGTATTTACACCATCAACAACAAATTGTAAACAGCTTGCTAATTCTGTCAATTTAATATGAGTATGCAATCCTGCCCATTTTCCAACCTGAGATTGCAGGCCATCTGCACCAACAATTACTTTAGTATTTATTTTTATTTCTTCATTAAATCGCCTGATAGTTAAAGTGCAGGTTCCATTTTTTTCCACAACATAATTCAGACCCTCTGATTTTAACCATACATCTACATGTTCGCGTTCTGCTATGGTCATTAAATACCGATCAAAACGCCTTCTATCCACAACAAAACCCAAAGGTTTTTTCGATTCTCCATACTCTTCAGGTTTTAATTCGCGATAATCAATAGTCACTTTATTGCCTTGTTCATCGTAAATCCCAAAACCATAGATCTTTTCCTGAATAAATTCATCATCGGCAGAAATTTCTACATTTTCCAAAGCATTCGCACTAATTGCACCGGAACATTGAATTGGTGCTCCCAATTCTTGTCGTTTATCTATAAGAAGCACACGCAGCCCATTTTTGGCGGCGTAACGGGCAGTGGTTGATCCGCCAGGGCCAGAGCCGATAACTACAATATCATAATTTATAGGGTACATGTCTTACATTAAACTATGCAAAATTGTACCAATACATACGTAAATTTTGTGCGGTTAGCATTATATATCCTTGAATGTCAATAGGAATCATTGTCTGAAAGGAGAATGGTATGAAGATTTGTGGAATAAATTTCCACCGTTCTACTTGAGAGGGCTCATGGTTGAAAGTTTATTATGTTTCTGGGGAGAAATTTCCCCGTTTAATACACAGGTTAATATTTAATGTGTTACACTCACTCTGAAAACCTCCTTATGGTCATTATTCAATAAAATTAAAATATACATTCCTGAAGGCAGTTCGCTCACGTCAAATTGTTTTGTGTAAATTCCGGGAGTAGATTCGTTTGAATTAAAAATATCCGCAATTTTTTGCCCGTTAATATTAAAAAAGGTCAATAAAGTAAGCCCTTCCTCTGCAATGGTATATTTTATATTAATATGATCACGAGCGGGATTTGGGTAGACTAACAAAGGTAATTCAACAGGTGCTTCCAATAATAAAGGTGTAATTGGTGTGGTATCTATTTCGTGGTAAATTGTTTTTATTGTATATCCCATACCTCCGGATCGATAACAACCTAATTTGCCCATAGTTTTGCTTGTTATTACAATTTCATTTAAGTCTATTGCAGAGGAATCTCTATCAATCACGTCAATTATAGGTGCTTCCTCATTTACACATTCGCAACTTGAACTCACATTATATTCCAATTCCGGTGAATTGGTTTCTCTGGTAATATTTATATTTTCGAAAAAGGTGTTTTCTATATTTGTTTTTATGATATCATGTTCCTTTTCATCACAGGAAAATAAGGTTGTTCCGAATACAATAAATAATGTAATTGTAAATAGAAAATTGTAACTGTATTTTTCAGGCCTTTTGTAAATTAAACTTACCGGTTTATTAAGGAGACCGGCATTTACTTTTCCGCAAACCGACTGCTCTTCATTTTTTATTAAAAATGCTGCAAGCTGATCCCCATTTAATTTGGAAAGATCATGCACAACTTTATTACAACTATTGCAAAATGCACCCTTTTCATGTGGTAACATATTGTCCCAATTTTCACTGCATTCAGTAATTTGTGGCTGTATTATATTTAATTCGAAACGGGTTTTCATACGTCTGTGGTTAAAGGTGTAATAATGAATGCAAATTACCCGTCCTCTAAATACCATATGTCAGCAAACTGTAAAATATGACTGAGGACATAGGATATAGGACATACGACATAGGATATAGGATTCAAGTTGAATTTGGATTGAAAATTCAAGTTTTTTATTGTAAACTCTCCAAAGCTTTAAAAAGAAATAACACTTCAATTCGAAGCAAAAATCTCCAATGTAACAAACTGTGACTGCGACTGCGACTGTTTACTTTTTAATTCGAAGCAATAATCTCCAATGTTACAAACTGCCCACTGCTACTGCCCACTGTTTACTGTTGACTTTTCCAATTCGAAGCAATAATCTCCAATGTTACAAACTGCCCACTGCCCACTGCTACTGCCCACTGTTTACTGTTGACTTTTCCAATTCGAAGCAAAAATCTCCACTGTTAAAAACTGCCCACTGTTGACTCATTTTTTACTATCTTTCGCAAAAATTTTAGAAATGAAAAGGATCATACTTTCAACTTTGGTTTTATTGTTATCCGGGCTGGCAATTACACAGAACGGAATGATAAGTGTAAGCGATATCTGGACCAATTATGCCTTTTATCCTGCGGGTATTGATGACCTGCGCAGCATGAATGACGGTTTGCACTATACACTCCATGAAAATGATTCAGCGGTGGTTAAATATGAATATGCTACCGGTAATAAGAATGGCGATGTATTTAATGTAAATCAAACAGGAGGTGCAGTTACCAGTTTTGCAAATTATGCCTTTAATGATGACGAAACTGCATTGTTGCTAACCACAAGCATGAAAAAAAGATATCGTCATGCAACATATGATGAAAATTTTGTGTATGATCTTAAAACCAGAAAAACCACGAAACTTTCAGACAAGGGATTACAGATGTATGCTGATTTTGCTCCTGCTGGGAATAAAATTGCCTATGTGATTGATAATAATTTATATTACAAAGATCTTAATACAAATACAGAATTTCAGGTGACCACGGATGGGAAATGGAATTATATTATTAATGGTGGAAGCGATTGGGTGTATGAAGAGGAGTTCGTATTAGTGCGTTCGTTTGAATGGAGCCCTGATGGAAGTAAGATCGCTTTTTATAAATTTAATGAAGAGCAGGTTCCGCAATTTGATATGATGACATACAAGGGAAAATTATATCCTGAAAATTATGAATTCAAGTATCCCAAGGTAGGGGAGAAGAATAGTATCGTAGAAATATATATCTATGATATTGCCTCTAAAAAAACACAGAAGGTAAATATTACAAAGAGTTATGAATATATTCCGAGAATTAAGTGGACCAATGATGGTTCAGCACTTTGTGTTTTTACAATGAACAGACTTCAAAACGATCTTGAATTATTTCTTGCAAACCCTTCAACAGGCAATACTACTAGCATGTTCAGAGAAACGGCACAATATTATCTTGAAATAAATGATGATCTAACCTTTTTACCTGATAATAAATCATTTATATGGCGAAGTGAAAAGGATGGTTGGTATCATCTTTATCATTACGATATGGCAGGTAAATTAATCAACCAAATTACTAAGGGTGAGTGGGATGTCACTGCTTTTAAAGGCTTTGACGAATCAAATAATACCATTTATTATATGAGCACGGAAGGTTCAATTTTTCAACGTCATTTATATGCAGTTTCTTTAGACGGGAAAAAATCAAAAAAATTAACGGATAAATCAGGAATGAACTCTGTTGATTTCAGTACCGGATATAAATATTTTATTAAAACGAATAGCAGTATGATGGTTCCTGATCATATTACTTTATGCGATAATTCAGGAAAAGAGATCAGGGTCTTGGAGGATAATAAACAGCTTACAGAATATTTATCTACACTAAAAGTAAAAAAACCGGAATATTTTACATTCACAACAACCGATGGTGTCACCTTAAATGGTTACATGATAAAACCCTACGATTTTGATGCAAATAAAAAATATCCGGTATTTATGACACTTTATGGAGGACCTGGTTCGCAGGAGGTAATCGAAGGATATGACGGATTTAATATGATGTGGCATCAGATGCTTGCACAGAAGGGTTATATTATTGTTTGCGTTGACAATCGCGGCACCGGTGCAAGAGGAACAGCTTTTAGAACCATAACATATGGTCAACTAGGTAAATACGAAACAGATGATCAGATCGAAGCCGCTAAATGGCTTGCGAAACAGAAATATGTGGACGGTTCGCGTATTGGGATCTGGGGTTGGAGTTATGGTGGATACATGTCTAGTTTATGTATAACAAAAGGTGCCGATGTTTTCAAAATGGCAATTGCCGTTGCACCGGTTACAAATTGGAAATATTATGATAATATTTATTCAGAACGATATATGGGTACACTTGAGTCAAATCCAACCGGTTATGATTCCAATGCTCCGATGTTTTATGTAAACCAATTAAAAGGAAAATATTTATTGGTGCACGGCACCGGAGATGATAATGTGCATTTTCAAAATTCAGTTGAATTAATAAATAGTCTGATAAAAAACAATATCCAATTCGATATGATGGCATACCCAGATCGCAACCACGGGATATCCGGAGGAGGTGCAAGGTTACATCTTTATACTATGATGACGGATTTTGTAATGGAGAATCTCTAAGTGCTATTGCTGATATTTTGCAGGCATCGTAATTTATCAATGCCTTAAGTTTAATTACCATGACAATCATAATCAATATTGGTTGTTCCGAAATTCCCGTTTGATTCGGTGCTCCAATATAGTATCCGAGCCTTCCCATCACTGTCGATCTCGTATTCAAGGTACATGGGTTCTCCGATAATTATGCCCTCTCTATCGTACACCTTAAGAAGATCTTGCGAAAACATCATCGCTACATTTGCATCCACTTCCTGAAAAAGTAAAACAACGTTTTCCTGTCCCATTCTGAGCGACGAAAATTGCCCGGTGAAATATTCGCAAGCTATGGTTGGGCCCATTGTTCGTAAAAATTTGGTAGGATTTCCGTTTGTCCATTCAATGAACAGCGATTCAGATGAGCCTGTAAAATAATTAGTGCCGTTTACTTGAATTAAATGACCTTCGGCATCATAAAAAAAGGTTTCTTCTGCAACATCAACGCCGGTTGAATCTGTCCATATACAACTTAATAAATTTCCATTTTCATCAATAGGAGCCTCTGCAGATCCATAAAATTGACCATTTAAATAAAAATCTGCAAAAGCAGTATTATTATTATATACGACTACCATTCTTGTTGTCGGAATATTTGAACCGAATGTGCTTATTTCAGTCAGCATATCATACTGATCATATTCTAAAGTGGTTGTTTCCGTATTTAATATTTCCACCTTTACAACATTACATACATCACCATATTGGTCATCATCAAATGGTATATCATCACAGGTTGTCATCAATCCCAATAAAGTTATCCCTAATATTGGGTAAAGAAATTTCACTTTCATATAGTTTCATTTTCTCTAAAGTTAGCAACCGATGCCACTTGAAGGAGTGATATTTGTCAATTTTCACCATGACAATAATTGGCAATTTATGATTTAAATTGACTGATCTATTATTCAAGATCTGCAGAATTGCTTTATTTTTTAATTGCACGAAGTTAATAAACGCTGAGACCTTCTAATCGACAGATTTACCATTAAACGGATTAAACGCCCTATCCCCCGTATTTATCGTTTTTGCCCTGTGCACTGTTTTATTGCCGTATTTTTTATTTATTGCATCAAGCGCCTTGTAAAGATTGATATTTTCCTCTGTGTCGTTAAACATATCAATTTGTTGTTGGCCATGCATTAAATTGCTGAAGCGCACACCAATTAAACGAACTGCGCGTTTTTCGTCAAACATTTTATGTAATAATTCCTTTGTTTTCGGAATGAGAATATTGTCGGATGATGTTGCATTAAATGATGTTTGTTGCATAAAGGTCTCAAAATTGGAATAACGCATTTTTATTGCAACGCAACTCGTGAGAAAATTTTCTTTGCGCAATTTAAAACTCAATTGTTCTACCAGAGAAATTACATAGGTTTCCAAATATTCAGCATCAGTTATATCCTTTTCGAATGTGTTTTCAGAAGAAATAGATTTTCTGTCAGTATAAGGAACAACCGGATTATTATCTATACCATTTGCCTTGTTCCACAATGCGATTCCCATTTCTCCAAATTCTTCCTGTAATTTTATAATATCAAAATCCTGAATATCTTTCACCATTTCAATTCCCATAGCCTTGAGTTTCGGATATGTTTTATCTCCAACACCGGGAATTTTAGTGATGTGTAATTTAGCTAAAAAATCTTTTTCCTTTCCTGCTTCTATATATAAATAACCATCTGGTTTAGCTTCACCGGTTGCTATTTTCGCGACCGTTTTATTGGTTGATAAACCAAAAGAAATTGGTAATCCGGTCTCTGATTTTATAAGTTCGCGCAATTCTTTTGCGAGTGCAAAACTGCCAAAAAAAGTATCCATACCCGTGAGATCAATATAAAATTCATCAATGGAAGCTTTTTCTAATACAGGAACCCTGTCGGCAATTATATCTGTAACTCTCTTTGAATAATCAGCATAATCATAATAACTGCCCGGAATAAATATTGCATCAGGACATAATTTCTTGGCTGTCATTGACGACATTGCACTGCGCACACCAAATTTTCTGGCTTCATAACTGCAACTTGCAACAATGCCTCTTTCTGCAGTTCCTCCCACAATTACCGGTTTCCCTTTTAGCGAGGGATCCTTAATTACCTCCACCGAGACAAAAAAAGAATCGAGGTCCATATGTAGGATTGAACGTTGCAAGGTGATTATTTGGTAGTTAGTATTTAGAAGTTAGATAAGTCGACCCGGAGTTTAAAGATGAGTTGTTAATTTGACATTAATCTTCCCACAGGGTATCGGTTTTGGGATTTTTCATGGTAGATGGAATTTTCATAAACAAATCGCAATTGAGACCAGCCGCTTGCTGCAAATTCTGGATCGGCTTTTTGTTTCTCTGTAAGTTTGGCTTTTAATGCAGGATCTGTTTTAAGTAATTCGGCGGCAATATCTTCAAAAACATAATCGCTGAACCATTCTTTTTGCATTAAAATGGCATCAAAGAATCCCCACGCAAAAAATGAATCCGGAGCTTGAGGCTCAAGTGTCTGTACAATATAATTGTTACTTTCCTGATTTACATAAACCAGCACATCACCTTTATGATATTGTATTTTTTGAACTTCTTTACGAACCTTAATATCACTGTGTAAATAATGTCCTTCAAAGGCATGTGAAGTATTTGTGAAATCTTCAATATAATAAACCTCCACCTCCAGTATGGTATCATTTGTTAAGGTGGTTATCTCAATATTATTTAAGTGTAATCTTTCCACTACCTTGCGCCAGGCCAAAGGAATTACATATGCCTTTGGAGCTGAAACAATCTGCTCCTGCGTGTAAGTATCGTAAAAAGGAATATTCTTTTCAAAGGGTTGGTTCCGGTCGTAATATAATCTGGGCAAGCCACTCACTTCACTTGGTTTATATTTCGCCTCATATCCTTTAAATAAAAATAATTCCTTGGCATTCATATCAAGACTCCAATTAATTACAAATTCAGTAGCAGTTTTGCAATTGATCTTTGATTCATTTCGGATTTTAATTATTTCCTGTGTATGTAAATTTGTGTAATCAATATATATTTTTAATAATTCGTAAGTTGATTCAACACGCTCTGGATAAGGTTTTAACATATGTGTTTCAGGCATAAATCCCAATGTATTAAATAAAGCGGTATAACCGGTTGAATATCTTCCAAGATCTAAAAAACCACTTATCCCTTCATCAGGTATTTTATTAATTTCATTTACATAAGGACACATCGGAAATCCAACCTTATTCATGGATGTATATAACTCCGGCAACATTTTTTCTTTTAGATATTTTCCTAATGGAGCTGTTAATTTTGAATGTTGTGTTGCAATCAAAGTCATCACATATTGATAATCGGCTCCATTGCTAACATGGGTGTCTACAAACACATCAGGATCCCAGGCTCTGAAAATTTGAGTAAATGATTGTGCATTTAAGGTTTCACATTTAATAAAATCCCGGTTCAGGTCATAATTTTGCGCATTGCCTC